>NZ_AEJF01000229.1 GCF_001028175.1 Caballeronia mineralivorans PML1(12) | reverse complement strand
TCGGGCACTGAGGCGCACGCTCAAAAATCGGCAACCAAGGGAAAAGCCAAACCTGCCCGCTCGAGCAGGGGGGAATGCGCGGGCATTTGTTCAATCTCAATTCAAGGTTTGTCGCGTTTCGGGTTTTCCGTGGCCGCGTACTTTCGCTTCATGAGCTTGCCCGCAATCTGCCCGCAATCTCGATGCCACGGCATTTCCTCAACGCCGTTCCGCCGGTTTGGCCGCAGTGCCGGCAGGTGCGTTCGGGGCCGTGGTCGCCGCCGAATGCGCCGATGCATCCGGTCCGTAACGCTCTCCCCGGCTTGCCACCGGATCGGCTTCCGTATTGGCTGTCCGGCTCGATGCCGGCGGCCTGATCGCTCTGTTTGTGGCGTTTGTGGCGTTTGCGCCATCCGCCACGCCGCGTTCAAGCGGCGGGGCAAAGTCGACGTGCTCGCCTTCCGGTGAGAAATCCGCTCGCGTCCGCGGCAGGAACTGCGGATACGTCGATTGCACGAAGTTCAGCAGACCCTCGCGCACGCGGCATCGAAGATCGAAGTTCAAGCCGGAATCGAACGAACTGACGAGCACGCGAATCTGCATGGACTTTTCGGTGGCGTCGGTGACTTGCAAGACTTGCACGCGCTTGTCCCACTCCGGCGCGCTCTGCAAAATGCGTTCGAGTTCTTCGCGCAACGGCGCGACCGGCATGCGGTAATCGACGTAGAAAAATACGGTGCCAATGATCTGCGAATTGTTGCGCGTCCAGTTCGCGAACGGATTCTCAATAAACCATTGCAGCGGCACGATCAAACGCCGCTGGTCCCAGATGCGAATGGACACGTAGGTGCCGGTGATCTCCTCCACCCGCCCCCATTCGCCCTGGATCACCACCACATCGTCGAGCCGGATGGGCTGCGACAGCGCGATCTGCAATCCCGCGATCAAATTGCCCAGCACCGGTCGCGCCGCGATACCGGCGACCAGTCCCGCCACGCCAGCCGACGCCAGCAAGCTCGCGCCAACCTGCCGCACGGCGGGAAATGTCATCAGCGCGCCGCCAAAGCCGATGATCACGATCACCACCATCACCGACCGCGCCAGCACGCGTGCCTGCGTGTGAATCCGGCGCGCTTGCAGATTGTCCTGGCTATCGAGTGGATGGGCCTGCACCAGCGCCTCGGCCACCGCGCCCACCGAACGCACGGCAAGCCAGGTCAGCGCGACGATCAGGAGTACGGTAAGCAAGTCGCGCAGTGCCGCGGCGAACGGCAGCGTATCGGGTGCTTCGACCACCACGAAACCCAGCGCGAGAATGATCAGCAGCGCGAGCGCGGGGTTGTCGACAAAGCGCAATACCACGCTCATCAACGGATACGGCCGCGCAATCCGCACCAGGATTCGCGCGCCGATCCAATGCGCGCCGATCGCAAACACCACGGCGAGCGCCGCCACGACGAACGTGCCGGGCCAGGAATTGAGCGGGGCGGAAGCGATCCGCCCGAAGGAGTCGAAAGAGATCATCGTCGTCGTGGAATCAGCCTTGAACGGTGATATCGGAGAGATGCATACGACGCGGGATGGTGAGAAACCCGGTTGCGCCTTGGGCGCAGCGGCGCCAACGGCCGGTCGACCTGACCAGCGTGGCGCATGATGAGATGACTATTCTATTGCATGACAGCATGGGACACGCCGGCGCCAGCCGATGAACCGGCGCGCGGCATGAACGAACCTGTCACTTCAGGCCGCGGCTTACTTGTCAGCCTTGCAGGGAAAAGCCTTGCCGAGCCCGAGCGACACCATGGTCGTAGCGTTGAAGTTGCTGCGCGCGGGATTGTCGGCGATGAACTTGCGCACTGCGTCCGTCAGTTCCTGGGGTTTGACATCGACTGGCAGGCAAAAATACTGGCCCACCTGCGGTCCCGACGTACCGCCAATGGCTTCGATGGTGTTGTAGATGCCGTCGGCGGCACCTTCTATGTAAGCCGCGCATGCGCTGCGCGAGGCCGTGTCCGTCTTGGTGCAAAGCATGTTCAGATCGTTGCCCGTGAACGCGGCCGCGCTGAGCGGAAACACGAGCACACTGGCCATGACAAAAACCCGCTGCATGATGATCCTTTCTTATGTTGGCGGTTGCGGGCCGGCCCGGAAACGCTATTGAAAACAGCGCGTTTTTATTGGCCAAAGCCCGGCTTTTCAGCGAGCGCACCCTGAGTGACGCCCTCCCTGGGCTCGCAGTTCCCCGGATAGTTGCTCGCTGTTCCTCGTATCGCGCGGACGGGACCTGTTGTTGTCAGTCGGACTTGCATCAGACTTGCGTCAGACCTGAGTCAGGTTCCTCGCCGCGCGAGCGTCATTTTGCACTGTTTGTACCGGTTTGCGGGACCCCGGATGCGCCCGTTGCACCTTGGTTTTGCATCGATGCAAGCCGCGCCGCCAGCCCTTCCGCCACGTCTTTTTCGTGATATTGCTTCGCGAAATCCACCGCCGTCAGGCCAATCTGGTTCTTCACCCGCAAGTCGGCGCCTTCATCGAGCAGCAACTTGACCGTCGACAAATGGCCGCCGCGCGCCGCCATCATCAGCGGGGTCGTGCCGTTGGGCGAACCTGCATCGATGTAAGCCGAATGGTCGAGCAGCACCTTGACCACGTCGTCGTGACCGTTGGTCGCGGCGTAGTGCAGCGGCGTCCAGCCCTTCTTGTTCACCTCCGCGTCCTTCGCGATCAGCATGTTCACGAAGTTCAGGTCGTCGTTGAGCGCGGCCAGCATCATCGCGTTTTCACCAGCGGAATCCAGCTTTTCAAGGTCGATGTTCGGGTTGTCGGCGAGCAGCTTGCCGACCTTGTCCGACTTTTCCCGCGCTGCGATGACGAGCAGCGGCGCGCCGGTGTTATCGACCAGATTCGGGTCCACGCCCTGCGCCAATAGCTTTTTAACGGCCGAAACGTCGTCGAACTTTACGGCCTTGATCATTGAATCGGCGGGCGCGGCGAAGGCCGGTTGCGCGATGGCGGCGGCCGTCAGCACCAGGCCCGTCACGAAGGTCCGCCACGTTTTGCTCAGCAAGGCGGTTTGATTAGCCGAGGGCGTTGAAGTGGTCGAAGAGGAAACCGTCGAAAATGTAAGCATGTGTTCCTTGGGGATTACTTAACGTTCTAATAGTCAGTCAAACAAGCGTTCAAGCACGACCGTTGCGGGCTCAGTGACCGGCCGGCTGCGGGATCTTGAACAGCGTAAAAAAGTTACGCGTGGTGGCGGCGGCCAGCGCGTCTTCCGGCATCTCGCGCAATTGCGCGATGAAGCGTCCGACATAACTTACGTACGCAGGTTCATTCGATTTCCCACGATACGGCACCGGCGCGAGATACGGCGAGTCGGTCTCGATCAGCAAACGCTCGAGCGGCACGCGTCCCGCGACGTCCTGCACCTCTTTCGCGCTCTTGAACGTCACGATGCCCGACAGCGAAATGTAAAAATCCTGCGCGAGCGCCGCCTCGGCGACGTGCCACGGTTCGGTGAAGCAGTGCATCACGCCGCCCGGCACGCTCGCGCGTTCCTCGGCCATGATCCGCAAGGTGTCTTCCCACGACGAACGCGTGTGGATGATTAGCGGCTTCGCGGTCGCATGCGCCGCGCGAATATGCGTGCGGAAACGTTCGCGCTGCCATTCCATATCGGCGATGCTGCGGCCTTCCAAGCGGTAATAATCCAGCCCCGTCTCGCCGATAGCGACCACTTTCGGGTGCCGCGCCAGTTCCACGAGATCGGCCACGCTTGGTTCACGCGCGTCCTCGTGATCGGGATGTACGCCAACCGACGCGTAGATGTGCTCGTTTTCCTCGGCGATCTTCAGCACGGAAGGCAGCGTTTCCAGATCCACCGACACGCACAGCGCATGCGTCACCTTCAGCTCACGCATCTTGTCGAGCACTTCGGGGAGACGGTCGGCCAGGCCTTCGAAATTGATGTGGCAATGCGAATCGACGAACATGGGGGTTCCGTTAAAGCGGGTTGGGCTGAGTCTCTAGCCAAGGCGTCGGCCGAGGATCACGAGGTCTCGTTCAACGCCATCCAGCACCGCGACGCGCGGCAGCGTACCCCACGTCTGGAATTCGAAGCCCTTGAACAGGCGCAGGCTCGGTTCGTTATGGCCAAAGATAAATCCCAGCAGTGTATTGATACCCAATGCCGGCGCGCGTTCCAGCGCCGCTTGCAGCAACTGCTTCCCAAGCCCCTTGCCGCGCACGCTTTCAGCGAGATAAATGCTGACTTCCGCGCTGCGCAGATAGGCTGGGCGGCCGTAGAAATCGGAAAAACTCAGCCACGCGACCACCGTGCCGTTTTCTTCGACCACCCATAGCGGGCGTGCCTGCGGGCCGTGAGCGTGAAACCACGCGAGCCGGCTTTCGACCGTGACCGGCTCCAGATCGGCGGTCACGAGACGCGACGGCACCGTGGAATTGTAGATGGCCACGATGCCGGGGAGATCGTCGAGCGTAGCGTCGCGGAAATTGGGTTTCATAGTGTGTTCGTGTGCAAAAAAGTGAGTCGCTAATCAGGCGGTGTTAAACACGTCGCGATAGCCCAGGAACAGTTCCTCGAAGACCAGTCGCGCGTTCAGCGGATGATTTTCCACCGCGCGTTGCCGCGTCACCATCTTTTGAAAGCGGGCAAAACGCTCGGTATCGATCTGCGCGGCGCAGCGCTCGAGCGCCTTCGATGCCGCCGGAAAGTAGCGCGGCCGCCCCGCCGTTTTCTGAGCGAGCAGATCGTAAAGCCAGCGTTGGAGCCAGCCGAGCACCATCGGCACCGCCAGCTTCTGCAGGTTTTCGCCGCATGCAAAAGCATCGCAAGCGGGACCGGCGGCCAGTTGTGCCAGCGCGAAATCGCGCAGCGCGCGATTTTCATCGGTGGCGAGCGCGAGTGCAGTCAGTGGCGCACCGCCCGCTTCCGCCAGCAAAGCCGCCGGACGCTCGACGCCCTGCTGCGCCAGCCACGCAATGGCGGGCTCGGTGGCTGGGAGACTCATCGGCCATTGACGGCAGCGGCTGATGATCGTCGGCAGCAAGCGGTCAATGCGTGCTGTCACGAGGATAAATACCACGCCGGCCGGCGGCTCTTCGAGCGTCTTGAGCAGCGCGTTCGCGGCGAACACGTTGATCGATTCGGCCGGATACACCAGCACGACCCGCAAACCGCCGCGATGCGAACCGATACTAAAAAAATTCATCAGTCCGAGCACCTGATCGATCTTGATCTCCTTGCTCGGCACCTTCGATTTCTTGCCGTCCTCGGTGTCCGCCACCTTGTCGTCGCTGATCAATTCGCCGGCGAGCGCCTCCGGCAGCAGCGCGCGATAGTCGGGATGGTTACCCTGGCTGAACCACAGGCAGGCAACGCAATGTCCGCACGGTTCGCGCGTTTCAGTCGGCGATTCGCAGAGCAGGCTTTGAGCAAGATGCTGCGCGAACTGCAATTTGCCGATACCCGCGCGGCCGTGCAGGAGCAGCGCGTGCGGCCAGCTTGCACGCAGTTGCTCAAGACGGGACCAGTCATCGGTTTGCCACGGATAGATCATGAAAAGTCTTTTGGATCAGATGTTTGCGACGCAATCCTGCAAGTTTCAATTTACTTTAACTTGCAAGTGAAATTCAATGAATTCAAATACTTGTTGACAATATTTGAAGTTTTTTCGAGATCGGTATGGCGCTGCTTTAACGATCAAGAGCCTTCGGGCACGGAGACTTAAAGTAGTTTCTATGTTCAAGTATATTTATAAAAATCAAATATTTGCGATAACTTTCTCAAGTTGTTTCTGTATATCGATAATCGACTGCGTAGCGTCGATTATCACAAACCGTTCAGGCGACTCCGCGGCTCGCCGCAAATACTCGGCCCTCGTGCGCCCGAAAAACGAATCGGATTCACTCTCGAACTTGTCCGGCGAGCGGACCGCGCCGCGCCGTTCGCTGGCTACGTTCGTCGGCACGTCGAAGAGCACGGTCAGGTCCGGCTGAAAACCGCCCTGCACCCACCGCTCCAGCGCTTCGAGCTTGTCGCGCGGCAAACCGCGGCCGCCGCCCTGGTAGGCGAAGGTGGCATCGGAGAAACGATCCGACAGGACCCAGTCCCCCCGGGCCAGCGCCGGCTCAATGATCTGGGCCAGATGTTCCCGGCGCGCGGCGAACATCAGCAGCGCTTCGGTTTCGAGGTCCATCGGCTGATTGAGCAACAAGTCGCGCAGGCTTTCTCCCAGCGTCGTGCCGCCGGGTTCGCGCGTGATCACGACCGAGCGGCCCGTCGATGCGATTTTTTCGTCCAGGCGCTGACGAAACCACGCGAGGTGCGTCGTTTTACCCGCCCCGTCGATGCCTTCAAACGTAATGAATCTGCCGCGCACCATCATTGACCCCGGATGTACTTGTCGACGGCCCGATTGTGGTCGCCGAGATTGTCTGAAAAGAAGCTGCTGCCGTCGCCGCGCGACACGAAATAGAGTGCCGTGCTGGACGCAGGATTGACCGTCGCCGCGAGCGCCGCGACGCCCGGCAGCGCGATCGGACCGGGCGGAAGGCCCATGCGCGTGTAGGTATTGTACGGAGTGTCGGTTTGCAGATCTTTTTTGTGCAGCCGGCCGCCGTAGGCAGGGCCCAGGCCGTAGATCACCGAAGGGTCCGTCTGCAGCGGCATGCCGATGCGCAACCGGTTGGCGAACACGGCCGCGACCAGCGGCCGGTCGGCAGCGTGCCCGGTTTCCTTTTCGACAATCGACGCCATGATCAGTGCGTCATACGGCGTCTTGTACGGCAGATTCTGCGCGCGGGTATTCCAGGCTTCGCTCAGGCGCTGCTGCATCAGCTTGTACGCGCGTTTATAGACGGCGATATCGCTGGTGCCTTTATCGAAGAGATAGGTGTCGGGGAAAAACAGGCCTTCCGCGCTCGCTCGCGCAATCACGTCGTCCGGCGCGCCGATCGCCTTCAGCAAATCGGTGTCGGTCATGCCGGCGGTGTCGTGCTGCAGCGCCGGATTGCTGTCCAGTTCGTTGCGCATTTTCTGGAACGTCCACCCTTCGATCACCGTCGCCACGTACTCGTTGACGTCGCCGCGGGCAATTTTCTGCAGCATCTCATACGGCGTGATGCCCGTCTTGAACGCGTAGTTGCCGGACTTGAGCTGCGCAGAAAGACCGAGCGCGCGCGTCATCAGCACGAACAACTGCTGTTGGACGTGCGCGCCGCCGCGGTCCAGCTGGAGGGCCACGCTGCGCAGCGTGCTGTGGGATTTGATGGTGATGTCGAGTTCAGGTGAGGCCAGGTCGACCGGGCTGTTCGCCCACTTGAGCATGCCCGCAACGAGCGCACCGGCAACCACGACCGCGACGACAGCCGCGATCAAACATTTCTTTAAAAGGGACATGCGAAACACGCTCGGGATTAGACCCATATAATAACTTTGTTCGCATCCGTCAAAGTCAGGTTCATGAATTCCCCGACCGTCTCATCGCTTTCATCCCCTTTCGATGCCGTCCTTCATGCAGGCGTGTTCGTGCCGCTGACGCAGTTCGGCATCATCGACACCACCGGCGACGACGCCGCCGCTTTCCTTCACACGCAATTGACGAGTGATGTCCAGCATCTCGATGCATCCACGGCGCGTCTGGCTGGTTATTGCTCGCCGAAAGGCCGCTTGCTGGCGTCGTTCCTGATGTGGCGCTGCGGTGACGCAGTGCGGTTGATGCTCGCCGCCGACGTGCAGGTATCGGTGCAAAAACGCTTGTCGATGTTCGTGATGCGCGCGAAAGCGAAGCTCGTCGATGCGACGCCGTCGCTCGCCGCCGTCGGTTTTGCCGGCGATGTCCGCAAGACGCTGTCCCATCTGTTCGACGCCATGCCTGACGGCGTGCATGTGAAAGTGGACGGTCCGCTGGGCTCGCTGATCCGCGTCCCCGATGCCGCAGGCCGGCCGCGCTTTTTGTGGGTTGGCCCGAAAGCCGAAGTCGAAGCGCGCCTCGCCGCGATGGAGAACCAGTTGACGCGCGCGCCGGCCGAGCTATGGGACTGGCTCGACATTCACGCCGGCGAGCCGCGCATCACGCACGCGACTGCGGAGCAATTCGTCCCGCAGATGGTCAACTTCGATGTGCTCGGCGGCGTCAATTTCAAGAAAGGGTGTTATCCGGGGCAGGAGGTTGTCGCGCGCAGCCAATATCGCGGCACGATCAAGCGGCGGACGTCACTCGCTCATGCCGATGCCGCTAAACCCGGAGACGAACTGTTCCACTCCGACGACCCCGGCCAGCCTTGCGGCCTCGTGGTCAACGTAGCGCCCGCGCCCGAAGGCGGCGTGGATGCGCTGGTTGAAATCAAGCTCGCGGCGCTGGATCAGGGCTCGGTGCACGTCGGGGCAGCCGATGGCCCAACGCTCAAATTTTCGCCGCTGCCGTATGCGCTGCCGAGCGAAGCCTGACTTATCGCGGACGGTTCGCTCATGTGCCTGATTGTCTTCGATTGGCAACTGGACGCGGTGTCGTCGGGGTTTGACCGTCCGTTGCTCACACTCGCCGCCAATCGCGACGAGTTTTTTCATCGCGAAACCGAGCCGTTGCACTGGTGGAAAAACGCACCGGGCGTGCTAGCTGGACGCGATCTCACGGGCGGCGGAACCTGGCTTGGCGTCACGCGCGATGGCCGTTTTGCTGCGCTGACGAATTATCGGGCGCCCGCGGAAATGCGGCCCAACGCGCCCACTCGCGGCACGCTGGTCAGTGATTTTTTATCCAGTGAACCGGTCGCGCCGATGGCCTATCTGGACGCCGTAGCGCGCGACGGGCATTTGTACAACGGCTTCAATCTGATTGTCGGCGACTTTACGCGGCGTGAACTCGCCTGGTACGGTAATCGCGCCGATGCCCCGCCTTCGCTGCTCGACGCGGGCATTCACGGGCTGTCGAATAGTCTGCTCGACACACCTTGGCCCAAGCTCGTCGCGCAACGCGAGGCACTAAGAGACCTGGTTCATGTCGACGAGAGGCCGTCGCTGGACCAGTTGATCGAGACCATGCGCAACCCTCAACTCGCCGATGACCACCTGCTGCCGTCCACCGGTCTCTCGCTTGAGCGTGAGCGCGTGTTGTCGGCGGCGTTTATCGAGGCGGAAGGTTATGGCACGCGCAGTACGACTGCCCTGCGGGTAGCGGCCGTCGACGGCGAATTGACGCTGCAAATCAAAGAACTCAGCGACGACGACGGTTCACATCAGATCAAACGCCCCGGTGCGTTCAAACGAAGCGATGCGTTCACGATCGTGCGGGTGGCTTAGGACTTTCGAGCGAAACTTTGTGCGCGTAAAGTTTTTGCCGCCCCTCTCTAGCCCTCACTGACGTCCAGGTATCGGCGCAACGCATTTACTGCGTCCGTATGTGCCTTCGCCACTTCCGGCACGAAACCACCCATCTTGAAGAACTCGTGCGTCATGCCTTCATAGCGGATCAATTCGACCGGGATGTTTGCCCTTTCGAGCTTGGCCGCATACGCTATGTCTTCGTCGAAGAGCGGATCGTGATCGGCGGCGGCGATCCACGCAGGGGCAACGCCGGTGAAATCCGGCATGGGTCCACGCGCATCCAGCGGGGCAAAACGCCAGTCGTCGCGGTCTTTATCGTTGCGTAGATAGTGCGAGAAAAACCACTGGATAGTTCTCGCCGATAACACGAAACCCTCGGCAAATTGCGCATGAGATTGCGTGTCCTGCCGCGCGCTTACGCCGGGATAAATCAGCAACTGGAGGCGTAGTGCGATGCCGGCATCGCGTGCGAGCAATGCGCACACGGTGGCTAGCGTGCCGCCCGCGCTGTCGCCGCCGACCGCGAAACGCGTGCTGTCCAGGCCAAGCGACGGCGCTTGTGCGTGGACCCACGTGAGGGCGTCGAAGGCATCGTGCACGGCGGTTGGAAACTTGTGCTCGGGTGCGAGCCGGTAATCGACCGATGCCACCGCGCAACCGGAGTCAGCGGCGAGGCGTCGGCACAGTGAATCGTGGGTATCGATGCTGCCGACCATGAAACCGCCGCCGTGGAAGTAGACCAGCGTTGGTGTAGGTGCGGCCCAGTTGGGTTCGACAGGGTAATAGAGGCGCGCTCGGATGGATGCGTGATCGCGCGTGGGGATGTTGAATTCGTGAACGTTGAACATCTCTGCCGGCGCGATGTCGAGGATCAGCGCGCTGCGCTCGTAGGAAGCCCGCGCGGCAGTTGGCTCAAGCGTATGGAACGGCGGCCGCTTGGCCTTCGCGATGAGTTCGAGTACCTGTGCAACGGCGGGATTCAGCGGCATGGGCAGTGACTGGCGTTGAAAGTTCGCGATGATGACATAAGGCCGGCGTCAATTCACCATCACCCTACGTCCGCGTCTTCACCTCAGGCTTCAACGACAACGGATCGGTTGGATTGCGCAGTTGCGTGATGTCATCGAAACGCAGTTGCACCGACGCCAGAATCTTCGGATGCGTCAGCACATAAAACCGCCGTTCGCGCACGGCCTCGAAGGTCAATTCCGCTACCTGTTTCGCGCTCAACTTGCCGCCCTCCACTGCCTTGGTGAGCTGCTGGCCGGCCGTGCGTTGCGAAGCCGTCAGCGGTTCATCGTTGCGCAAGCCCTCGGGCCGCACCCGCTCGGCGTTTGCAATGCCTGTAGGCACGAATGCCGGGCACAGCAGCGAACAATCCACCGGCCCGCCGACAATCTTCAAGTCGTGATACAGCGTCTCCGTCAACGCGACGACCGCATGTTTCGATGCGTTATAGACGCCCATCCCCGGCGCCGACAGCAAACCCGCCACCGACGCCGTGTTGATGATATGCGCGGGTTCGTTCTGCGCGAGCATCAACGGCGTGAACGCGCGCACGCCGTTCGCGACGCCCATTACGTTGACGCCGAACACCCACGCCCAGTCGTTCGCGCTGCTTTCCCAGACGAAGCCGCCCGTGCCGACGCCCGCGTTGTTGAAGAGCAGATGCACGGCGCCGTATGCATCGATGGTGGCGCGTGCGAGGGCGTCGACCTGCGTTGCATCGGAGACGTCCGTAGGCACACCGAGCGCTTCAGCGCCCGAACCGCGCGCCATCTCGACCGTTTCCGCGAGGCCTTTCACATCGACATCGGCGAGCACGAGCTTCATGCCAAGCGCCGCGCCCTTCAAGGCGAACTCGCGGCCAAATCCGCTGCCGGCGCCCGTGATCACGGCCACCTTGCCGTCGAACTGGTCCACTGTGTCTCCTTTCGATCTTATAAACCCGAACGTTCAGATCAGCTTGACGAGCTGCTTGCCGAAGTTCTTGCCTTTGAGCAATCCGAGAAACGCTTCAGGCGCATTTTCCAGTCCCTGCGCGATGGTCTCGCGATATTGCAGCTTGTTTTGCGCAACGAGGCCGCCGAGTTGTTTGAGCGCCTCGGGCCACACTTCCGGAGATTCGCTGACGATAAAACCCTGCACCTTCAACCGTTGCGTGAGTAGCAGGCCGGGTTTTTTGAGCGGCATCGGCGAACCGTCGTAATTGGCAATCATTCCGCACAACGCAATGCGGCCGAACGCGTTCATGCGCGACAACACGGCGTCCAGTATCTCGCCACCGACGTTTTCGAAATAACCGTCGGCGCCGTTAGGCAACGCCGCCTTGAGGTCCTCATAGAGGTTGCCGGCTTTATAGTCGACGCACGCGTCGAAGCCGAGCGTCTCAGTGACATAGCGGCATTTGTCCGCCCCGCCCGCGATGCCCACCGCGCGGCAGCCTGCCGCTTTCGCCAATTGGCCGACCACACTGCCCACCGCGCCGCTCGCTGCACTGACGACGACCGTCTCCCCTGCTTTCGGCTCGATGATCTTGTTGAGCCCGAGCCACGCGGTCACGCCGGGCATGCCGACCGGGCCGAGATAGGCTGAAAGCGGGATATGGGTATCGTCGACCTTACGCAGACCCTTGCCATCCGATGTACCGAATTCCTGCCAGCCGTAGATCCCGACCACCTTGTCGCCGACAGCAAATTTCGGATTCTTCGATTCCACCACTTCGCCCACCGTCCCGCCGATCATCACCTCGTTGAGCGGCTGCGATGCGGCGTATGACTTCGACTCGTCCATGCGGCCGCGCATGTACGGATCGAGGGAGAGGAAGTGATTGCGCACGCGCACCTGACCGTCGGCCAGCGGCTCGAGCGAGGTTTCGACGAGTTTGAAGTTTTCGACGCTTGCCGCGCCTTGCGGGCGCGAGACGAGGAGGATCTGGCGATTGATTGAATTGTGTGCTGACATCGTGATGCTCCTGTACGGTCCCGGGATAAGCCGGGGCGCGAGCCGCGCCCCAGTAGCGGCGTCAGGCGTCGCTGGGACCGGGTGTTGCGGACGGATCGGAACGAAGGCGTTGCTGCGCGATATCGCGGCCGACGGCGAGCTTGCGCATGTATTTGAACGTACCAAGCGCTTTTGCGACGAAGTGGCCTTCGCTGTCGCGAATTTCGCCTTCGCAATACGCCATGGTGGTAGAGCGGTGCAGCACGCGGGCAAATGCACGGAGTTCGCCGCGGCCGGGCTGCATGAAGTTGACTTTCATTTCGACAGTGACCACGCCGATACCGTCATCGGCGAGACTGCGCGCGGCCATCGCAAGGGCTACGTCGGCGAGGGTCATGGTCACGCCGCCGTGCGCAATGCCCCAGGTATTCATGTGCGTGCCGGTCAATGGCAGCACGACTTCGCTTGAGCCATCTTCAGCGGTGACCAGCTGCACGCCGAGCGAATCGACGAACGGGCTTTCGGGGAGTGTGGAAAAATCGGTCATGGCCTCAGACATCGTAATCGATGCATTGGCGCGATTCACGTACCGCTGCAACGAAGTCCTTGATCGCCAGGTGCTTGGGATGGACCTGATAGGCCTGGAGGGCTTCCTGATTGTCGAAATCGGAGACGAGGACCACGTCGTACGTGGCTTCATAGCCGGGCTGTGCAACGCCGACTTCGAAGTGGCCTTGCCCCGAAACGATGCTGCGGCAGCTTTCGAGTTTGGCTTTGAGCCTGACGATGTTTTCAGCGCGGGTGGCGCCCTCGGCGCTTTCCTTCAACTTCCACATGACGATGTGTCTTAGCAACCTGTTCACCTTCGTTCGTTAGTGTGCAATAAATCTCCGCTAAGCCCTTCTGGCGTTGCCATCGGCATAAACGGCTGTTCATCTTCATGTGTTGCCCGTCGCCATGCGTCGGGAAACAAGCGCCTACTGAAGGGGATATCGTTCGGCTCGGACATCCGTCGACGGGAACGCTACATGCTGTCTTGCTGCCTTGACCGGCATCAACATCCGGCGAGCGATGCCAAACGGCGCGGCCATTAAATTAACAGATTCCCACGGCTTTTACCTGGAGGTTAAACCCAGTGAGTCGAAGCTGTGCAGATATCGTTTTCGGATTGATGGGAAGGGAAATCTCTTCGCGATCGATGACTATCCGACCTCAATTAGCAGCAGGCGAGGCAGCGCCGCGATGAAGCCTGCGAGTTGGTCTGGCAGGAGATCAACTCGTCTCGTCGGCTGCAGGCGATAAAACGGGAAACTTTCGATTGGTTTTAAGACTTGTAAATTTAAAAAAGCCTGTCACTGAATGTGCGCAAACGCACATATGCTCCCTTGCAAAGGGAGCAAGTTACTTTAAATATTTTCGATATAAAAATACGATTTTTAGCAAACGTTTGCGCATCAACGCTAAGCGAATCAGTAGTAATGCCTGTGGATCAATTTTTAGATCGGGGTAATTTATAGCAATAAGCAACGGAAGTCGAATATTCGAAAAATTGATCAGTGCGATTCATAATAAAATTATTATTCAAATATATATCGAATCACATTTATCATAAAAATAAAACGAATCACTATTATAAATTAATAATCCGTCGCTGATGGTCGAATGCATAGTGGCTGCAAGCGGTCCGTGCATATAAAAAGCTGACCGTACTTGCAAGCAAGGTTAACGCGTAACACCCCGCATAACACCCACGAGTTAAGTCGCGCTCGGGATAAATGCCGGGATTTTTCAATCGACATATGGAGATACTTGTCATGCCCAGAATATCATCAGGACGATTCACTCCCAGTGACATCACCGCTGGCTTGGGGCTGCTGGCAGCCCTCGCAGGCACGTGGAAGGGACACGGATTCAATCTAATAGCCCGTCCGGATTTTCATGATAAAACGGATCTTTACCTTCAATTGAACCATACTCGCGAAACCCTGATTTTGGACCCTATTGGATCAGTGATTCCTAATCGCGGCTTTGGACAAGACGACATTCCGCTGTTCGGCTTAACCTATCTGCAGAAGATCAGCGACGCCGGCCATGACGGGGCGCTGCACATTGAACCGGGTATCTGGATCACGCAACCGGACACCACTTTTCCACCCGAGAGTATCCCCGGTCCCGCGCAACTCGTTGCTCGCATGGGAACGATTCCACACGGGAATTCACTGCTCGCGGAAGGTATTGCCGAGCCTTTCACTGGCCCCCCGGTGCTGAAGATTCCAGGCTCTGAATATAGTTTTTCGAAATTTCCATCTTTCAACAGCACGCCTTTTGGGGTGCCGCCGAATGCACCGGGTGTTGTTTTCAACGCAGCCGGATCGTCAGAAAAGCTCACTATAAAGGCGCCGGCGACACCGTTCCCGCAGTACGATCTCAGCATTCCTCCTGCCCCCACGCCACTTCCGCCGCCCTTGCAGGCGATCTTTAACCTTAACACCCGAACTCCATATGAAACGGTTCCGCCAGAACCTCCGATACTGAACACGCCGCAAAATCAGGCATTGGTGAACGACCCTATCGTCTTTCTACAAAACGATATCCAAAAACTAGTCAATGAAGGTTATACATTTAAAGGAACTGCCCTCAACATTGCCACCCAAAGGCCGGTCACGTTCTTAGCCACGGCCAATATTGGGGCAGGAGGCCCTACCGTGCCTGTGGATTTGCCACAGTTCGGTGGCGGCATCGAAAATATTCAGTTTCTCGTCGGAGAGACCGTCACCGTCGGGGGCAACCCGCAACCGGAAGAAAACGCTCAGACGGCTATCGTCTATGCCACGTTCTGGATCGAAACCGCGACGAACGAGAACACCGGTCACTCATTTATGCAACTGCAATACGCGCAAATGGTGCTGCTGGACTTCCCGATATTTCATCTGCTTAACCCAGCTCAGACCGTCCCGCCTACCCCCCCTGCCTTCGTGAACCTGGGATGGCCGCACATCTCGGTGGCGACGCTGAGGAAGACCTTTGGCTAAACCTTTTAAGGCCGGGGGTGATGATGTGCCGCGACGGGTCGCCCGAGCGTATCCAAAACGCCGGGCGACCGTACAAAATCACACCACTTCAAACAACCCGGCTGCACCCTGCCCGCCACCAATGCACATGGTCACCACGACAAACTTCGCGCCGCGCCGCTTGCCTTCGATCAACGCATGCCCCGTGAGCCGCGCACCCGAGACACCATACGGATGTCCCACCGCGATCGCACCGCCGTTCACGTTCAGGCGGTCGGCGGGAATGCCCAGGGTATCGCGGCAATACAGCACTTGCACGGCGAACGCTTCGTTCAGTTCCCACAAGTCGATATCGCTGACTTTCAGGCCCGCTTTCTTCAGCAGCTTGGGCACCGCGAACACCGGTCCGATACCCATTTCATCCGGCTCGCAACCCGCAACCGCGAAACCCCGGAAAATTCCCAGCGGCTTCAGCCCTTCCTTCTCGGCAAGCGACGCGTTCATCACGACACACGCCGACGCACCATCGGAAAACTGGCTGGCATTGCCCGCCGATACAACGCCGCCAGGCATCGCGGTGCGAATCTTCGATACCCCTTCGAGCGTTGTATCGGCGCGAATGCCTTCATCGGAAGATAGCGTGACTTCCTTCGTGAACATGCGGCCTGTGGCTTTATCGGCGACACCGGCCAGCACCGTGATCGGCACGATTTCGTCGTTGAACTTGCCCGCAGCCTGAGCCGCCGCCGCGCGCAATTGCGACTGCACGCCGTACTCGTCCTGCCGCTCTTTCGAGATCTCGTAGCGTTTAGCGACGTTCTCGGCCGTCTGCAACATCGACCAGTAGATGCCGGGTTTGTGTTCCTTCAACCACCCGTCGAACAGCATGTGCTGGTTCATCTCGTTCTGCACGCACGAGATGGATTCCACGCCGCCCGCCACATACACATCGCCTTCGCCGGCGATCACGCGTTGCGCCGCCAGCGCGATGGTTTGCAACCCCGACGAACAAAAGCGGTTGACGGTCATGCCCGGCACGCTGACCGGCAGGCCCGCCCGAAGCGCGATCTGCCGCGCGATGTTCATGCCGGTCGCGCCTTCCGGATTTGCGCAACCCATGATCACATCTTCCACGCGCGCCGGGTCGATGCCCGCTCGCGCCACAGCCGCCTGCGTTGCATGGCCGCCGAGCGTCGCGCCGTGGGTCATGTTGAATGCGCCGCGCCAGGATTTGGCGAGGCCCGTGCGTGCCGTCGATACGATTACCGCGTCAGTCATGCTTGTCTCCACTTCGAATACGAATAGTGTTGTTGGTTTATCCGGATCATCCGGTCCACCGTGTTCAGCGCAGCAAGTCCGTCGATCCGATCCGCGATACACCCGCCGCCGTCATCTGCTCCCACGCCCGCGCAAGCGAGCCGTCGAGATCGATCGCGCGACAGGCGTCGTCGATAATGACCGCTTCGAAGCCCGCGCTGCGCGCATCGAGTGCGGACCACGCGACGCAATAATCCGTCGCCAGCCCGCAGCAATAGACGCGCTTTGCGCCGACATCGCGGAGATACCCCGTGAGGCCCGTCGGCGTCTTGCGATCGGCTTCCATGAAGGCCGAATAACTATCGACATCCACGTGATGACCCTTGCGAATCACCAGCCGTGCGTTCGGCACATGCAGATCGCGATGCAGCGCCGCGCCGTCCGTGTCCTGCACGCAATGCGTCGGCCACAGGACTTGCTGACCGTAGCTCAGCGTGGCCATGTCGAAAGGCGCGCGCCCCGGGTGATGTTCGGCGAATGAAATATGCTTCGCCGGATGCCAGTCCTGGGTCAACACGACATGCGAAAACGCACTCGCCAGCCGGTTGATCACGGGCACGACTTCGTCACCGTGAGCGACCGGCAACGCGCCGCGAGGCATGAAATCATTCTGGACATCTATCACAAGCAGGACTTCGTCAGCGCCTTTCATTGCAGATCTCACCGGGTAGTCACTAGCTGTTGAAGCCGCGGCCCGCCGCAGCCAGTTCGGTCACGCGCGCCGCGGGTTTCCATGCATCGCCGTTCGGTTGCGCGGCGTACTTGCGCATCGCGCGCTCGACGTTGTACAGGCCGACCGTGTCCGCATACAGCATCGGCCCGCCGCGATGCAGCGGGAAACCGTAGCCGGTCAGGTAGACCATGTCGATGTCCGATGCCTTCGATGCAATCCTTTCCTCCAGGATCAGCGCGCCTTCGTTGACGAGCGCGAACACCAGCCGCTCGACAATCTCGTCATCGGAAATCTTGCGGCGCGTGACACCTCGTTCCTTGGAATACGCAACGATCATTTCGTCCACAGTCTTCGAGGGCTGTGCAGTCCGATCGCCCGGCTTGTAGTCGTACCAGCCCGCGCCGGTCTTCTGTCCGAAGCGTCCGGTTTCACACAAACGGTCCGCGATCTTCGAATACTTCAGGTCCGGCTTCTCCAGATAACGCCGTTTGCGAATCGCCCAGCCGATGTCATTACCCGCCAGGTCGCTCATGCGGAACGGTCCCATTGCAAAGCCGAACTTTTCCATAGCGCGATCCACTTGCGCCGGCAACGCGCCTTCTTCAAGCATGAAAAGCGCTTGGCGCAGATACTGCTCGATCATCCGGTTGCCGATAAAACCATCGCAGACGCCCGACACTACGGCCGTCTTCTTGATCTTCTTGGCGAGTTGCATGACGGTCGCGAGCACGTCCTTCGACGTCTTCGCGCCACGCACGACTTCCAGCAGTTTCATGACGTTGGCCGGGCTGAAGAAGTGCATGCCGACCACGTCCTCGGGACGCTTGGTGAACGCGGCGATCTTGTCGACGTCGAGCGTAGACGTATTCGATGCCAGGATCGCACCCTTCTTCGCCACCTGATCGAGCTTCGAGAACACTTGCTCTTTCACGCCGAGTTCTTCGAATACCGCTTCGATGATCAGGTCCGCGTTGCTTAGTGCATCGTAGGAAAGCGTCGGCGTGATCAGCGCAAGCCGCTCTTCAAGCTTCTGCGGCGTCAGACGGCCCTTCTTCACGGCGCTTTCATAGTTCTTGCGGATGGTGGCGAGACCGCGATCGAGCGCTTCCTGCTTCGTCTCCAGTAGCGTGACCGGCAAGCCGGCGTTGACGAAATTCATCGCGATACCGCCGCCCATTGTCCCCGCGCCAATCACGCCAACGCGTTCGATCTTGCGCACCGGGGTGGTCGAAGGCACGTCCGGAATCTTGCTCGCCGCACGTTCACCGAAGAACGCGTGCCGCAGCGCGCGGCTTTCCGGCGTCTGCACCAGCGCCACGAAACATTCGCGCTCGGCAGTCAGGCCTTTATCGAAACCGAGCTTCACGCCGGCTTCCACTGCATCGATACATTTGAGCGGCGCCGGAAAGTTCTTCGCCACCGGCGTGACCATGTTGCGCGCGAACTGGATAAAACCTTCCGCGTTCGGATGTTCAATCTTGCGATCGCGAACCTTCGGATGCGGACCGCTTTGCGCGCTTACTTTTTGCGCGAACCTGATCGCTTCGTCGAGCAGATCGCCTTCTGCCATGTGATCGAACAACGGCGTGCCCGCCAGTTGCTCTGACAACACCGGCGCACCCGACACGATCATGTTGAGCGCCGTTTCCAGGCCGACCGCGCGCGGCAAGCGCTGCGTGCCGCCACCGCCCGGCAGGAGGCCGAGCTTGACTTCGGGCAACGCGACCTGCGCGCCCGCCGACGCCACCCGATAATGCGCGCCCAGCGCCAGTTCGAGGCCGCCGCCCATGACCACGCTGTGGAGTGCCGCGACTACAGGCTTCGCGCTGCCTTCCACGACCTTGATGACCGTGTGAAGCGTGGGTTCCTGCGTCGCTTTGGGCGTGTTGAATTCGGTGATATCGGCGCCGCCGGAAAACGCCTTCCCCGCGCCGATGATCACGATCGCGTTGACGGACGCATCCGCCTGCGCGCGCTCGACGCCATCCACCAAGCCCAGCCGGGTGGAGAATCCAAGGCCGTTCACCGGCGGATTGTTCAGCGTAATAACGGCGATGCCGTCGCGGGTCGTGTAATCCACTGCCATTTGTCTACCTCCATTCGATGCCTGCGCTAACCAGATTTTCCGGGAAATGCCCGGAAAGCGCTGATTATCCTGTTGCTGTGATTGTGAGTTGCCTGACAAGAATACACAAAAAGAACGCTCGTTCAATTTCGTTATTTTTGAGATGGAAGAAGCCCGGGAGGGAACGGGTGGATATCGAGGGAAATGTGTATGAATCAACGGAGCGCTATACGACTCAGGCTCGCTGCGGCAGTGCAAGCATGTTCTCGATTAACCGAACAATGGTTTCCTTTTGGGGCGGCGCTGACTCGGCCACCAATAATGCCAGCGCGGCCATCCCTACGTCGTTGATGACCGGCTGGGCGTCTCGCAACTGGTTTATCCGAACCAGCAATGTGCAAATTGCTTTCCTCAATCAAAATCAGACGACTTTTTCGGCAACGGTCGGCAGCACATGTTCACGATATAACTCGCGAAGCCGGAGCTTTTGCAGCTTGCCGGTGGCCGTATGCGGGAGTTCATCGGCGAAAACAATGTCGTCGGGCTTCCACCATTTCACCACCTTGCCGTCGTAGAACGCGAGCAATTCCTCACGCGTGACGGTCGCTTCCGGTCGCAGCACGACCACCACCAGCGGCCGTTCCGTCCACTTCGGATGCGAACACGCGATACACGCCGCTTCCGCCACCTGCGGGTGCGACATCATCACGTTTTCCAGATCGATCGAGCTGATCCACTCGCCGCCCGACTTGATCACGTCCTTGCTGCGATCGGTGATGTGCATGAAACCATCGGCATCGATAGTCGCTACGTCACCAGTCGGAAACCAGCCGTCGATCAGCGGCGAATCGTCCTTGCGGAAATACCGGTCAATCACCCACGGCCCGCGCACGTGCAGGTCGCCGAACGACTTGCCGTCCCACGGCAGCTCGCTGCCGTCATCGCCGACTACTTTCATGTCCACGCCGAACATCACGTGACCCTGCTTCTCACGCAGATGCCGTTGTTCTTCCGGCGAGCGTTGCTGCTGTTTCCAGGTCAGTTTGGCAAGCGTGCCGAGCGGCGACATCTCCGTCATGCCCCAAGCGTGAATGACTTCCACGCCGTAGTCGTCCTCGAATGCGCGCAGCATGGCCGGCGGACACGCCGAGCCGCCAATCACCGTGCGCTTGAGCGTAGTGAAGCGCACCCCCGCCTGCTTCATGTAGTTCAGCAAGGCGAGCCAGACTGTTGGCACACCTGCCGAATACGTCACGCCTTCGGCTTCCATCAGTTCGTAGAGCGCTTTGCCATCGAGACAGTTGCCGGGCAGCACGAGCTTCGCGCCGACCAGCGGCGCAGCGTGTGGAATGCCCCACGCGTTGACGTGGAACATGGGCACGACAGGCAGGATCGCGTCGCGGGCGGAACAGCCCATGGCGTCCGGGAGCGAGGCGCCGAACGCGTGCAGCACAGTGGATCGATGGGTGTAGAGCGCGCCCTTTGGATTACCGGTCGTGCCGGACGTGTAGCAGAGAAACGATGCAGAACGTTCGTCGAGGACCGGCCACGTATAGTCGCCGTCGTATTTCGCCAGCAGCGTTTCATAGCTGAGCACGGGCGTGGCCATATTAGCGAGATGGGTACTGATGCAGGTCTCGTCGCCCAGCGCAATCCAGCCCTTCACGTTCGGACACTCCGGCGCAATGATGTCGACGAGCGCGCTGAACGTCATGTCGAAGACGATGTATTCATCGTCAGCGTGATTGACAATGAACGCAACCTGATCGGGGAAAAGCCGCGGGTTGATCGTGTGGCAGACGGCGCCCATGCCGGTCACGCCGTAATAGCATTCCAGATGGCGATATCCATTCCACGCCAATGTACCCACCCGTTCGCCGGGTTTGACATCGAGCCCGGTCAACGCCTGCGCCAGTTGTTTCGCGCGCTTTTCGCAATCGCGCCAGGTATAGCGATGAATATCGCCTTCAATACGGCGCGAGACAATTTCGGTATCCCCGAAATGGCGTGCAGCGTGGGATATCAACGATGAAGCGAGCAGCGGTACATCCATCATCTGGCCGAAAAGCGGCGACGTCATGGGCGAGTTCCTCACAAGTCCGGATGCACGGGATTTAATGCCTGATCTACGACTGAATTGATGTCTTTTTCGACTCCTGAGTTGATTCTTAATCTAATGCGGGAGCCCAATGCCGACGCCGCGTGGCGCGCGCTTGTGCAGCGGCGCGGGCGCGGATTTACAATATCGGTTAATCATGAGGTGCTCAATATGTCGTTTTCCCCAAGCAGCACCGCAGCAGTTGCCGAACCGGCAAGCCCTGCGCCCGTGGATTCGCTGCTCGCGTCGATCGAAACCGACAGGCCCGATGCGTTCGTTTCACTCGGTTCCGCCTTCCTCACCCGCCTGCCCGCCGCACCGTTGCCGGAGCCTTATCTGGTAGGCATTTCCGCCGATATCGCCGCGCAACTCGGCTTCAACGCCGCGGATGCGCAGGATCCGGCGTTTGCCGAGTTATTCGCAGGCAATCCCGCGCGCGAATGGCCGGCGGAGAAGTTGCCCTATGCGTCGGTGTATTCGGGGCATCAGTTCGGCGTGTGGGCCGGTCAACTCGGCGATGGCCGCGCGATCGGCCTGGGCGAGATCGAGCATGGCGGCAAGCGCCTCGAGCTGCAGCTAAAAGGCGCGGGACGCACGCCGTATTCGCGCATGGGCGACGGGCGCGCGGTGCTGCGGTCATCGATACGCGAATATTTGTGCTCCGAGGCCATGCACCATCTTGGCATTCCGACCACGCGGGCGTTGTGCGTGATCGGATCGGACCAGCCGGTCAGGCGCGAAACCATGGAAACGGCGGCCGTTGTGACGCGGGTCGCGCCGAGTTTCGTGCGCTTTGGGCATTTCGAGCACTTCTACGCGAACGACCGCGTGGACGAACTGCGAAAGCTCGCCGATCACGTGATCGACCGGTTCTACCCGCACTGCCGCGTAGCCGACGATCCCGGCGATCCTTATCTCGCGCTCCTCAACGAAGTCACCCAACGCACCGCCGACCTGATGGCGGACTGGCAAGCCGTTGGTTTTTGCCATGGTGTGATGAACACGGACAATATGTCGATTCTCGGGCTGACGATCGATTACGGCCCGTTTGGGTTTATCGATGGATTCAACGCGAATCACATCTGCAATCACTCGGACTCGCAGGGCCGGTACGCTTATAAAATGCAGCCGCAGATTGGCTACTGGAATCTGTTTTGCCTCGCGCAGGCGCTGGTGCCGCTGTTCGGCCCGCAATACGACGGCGACAATCGCAACGAACAGGTCATCGAAGACGCGCAGCGGGTGCTGGAAGGGTTCAAGGACCGTTTCGCGCCCGCGCTCGAGCGCCGGATGCGCGCGAAACTCGGTCTGGCCGAGATCCGCGAAGGCGACGACAAACTCGTCAACCGCCTGTTCGAAGTGATGAACGCGAATCGCGCCGATTTCACGCTGACGTTCCGCAATCTTGCCAAAATGCGCAAGGCGGATGCTTCCGGCGACGCGCCGGTACGCGATCTGTTCCTCGATCGGGCCGCTTTCGATGTCTGGGCGAACGACTACCGGCTGCGTTTGTCGGAGGAAACACAGAGCGACGAAGCGCGTGCAAGTGCGATGAACGCCGTGAATCCAAAGTATGTCTTACGCAATCATCTGGCCGAAAACGCCATCCGGCTGGCGAAGGAAAAGGATTTTTCCGAGGTCGAGCGACTGGCGCGCGTACTGCGCCGTCCCTTTGACGAACAACCTGAATTTGAAGCGTATGCCGGCCTGCCGCCCGACTGGGCGAGCGACCTGGAAGTCAGTTGCTCTTCCTGAAACAGCCCCCAAATAATTGAGCCGCCTTGTTAGGCGCAACTCAAGCTCTGGAGATAGAACCATGAACCGAGACGACCTTACGAAGGACCCCGTTGCTCCGCTGCAGAAGGACGACGCCGCCTACCGCAAGGAATTGACCGATATCCAGTACCAGGTGACGCGCCACGCCGCCACCGAGCGGCCGTTCACCGGCGAATACTGGGACCACACGGAACGTGGCGTGTATGACTGCGTGTGCTGCGGCACGCCGTTGTTCGAATCGGATACGAAATTCGATGCCGGCTGCGGCTGGCCGAGCTACTTCAAGCCGATCAACGGCGAAGTGATCAAGGAAAAGACCGACCACGCGCACGGCATGCTGCGTATCGAGGTGCAATGCAAAAACTGCGGCGCGCATCTGGGCCACGTCTTCGAAGACGGTCCCGCGCCGACCGGCCTGCGCTACTGCATCAACTCGGCTGCGCTACAATTCGAACCCAAGTAAGCGTCAGGCGAGTGAGCCAGTCAGTCGGCATTGCCGCGGCAAGTCAACTCGCCGCGCGCTTTCAGATAAATGCGGCCTGACCTGCGGTTATCCACTCGCCAGGCGTCGTCGCGTGCCGGTCATGACCTGCGGTTGTGATTCGGTTACGCGCGATGCGTGCGCGCTTTCAAATCGATGCCCTCCTCGTCCCTACGACATGAAATTTCTGTTCGATCTGTTTCCGATCCTCCTCTTCTTCGTCGCATTCAAGATCTGGGGCATCTACACCGCGACTGCTGTCGCGATTGTCGCCACGCTCGTGCAGATTGCGTGGGTCGCGTTCCGGCATCGCAAAGTTGACCCTATGCTGTGGGTCAGCCTCGGTGTCGTGGTCGTGTTCGGCGGCGCCACGCTCGTGCTGCATAACGACACGTTCATCAAGTGGAAACCTACCGCGCTTTACTGGCTTTTCGCCGGCGCGCTGATCGTGTCGCAGGTCGGTTTCGGGAAGAACCTCATTGAAGCGATGATGGGTAAGCAGATCGTATTGCCGCATCGCGTGTGGGGTCAGTTGAATCTCGCGTGGGCCTTGTTCTTCGCCATCCTCGGCGTGGTCAACCTGTTCGTCGCCTTCAACTACACCACGGATCAATGGGTGAACTTCAAGCTGTTCGGCGCGACCGGGTGTTTGGTGGTGTTTATCGTCGCGCAGAGTTTGTGGCTCGCGAAGTACATGAAAGAGGATGAAGGGAAATGAGCAATCCCGGCTTTATCGAGAACTTCGTCAACGCGTCGGCTGAAGGCAAGATTGCCTATCTTGAAGCGCGGCTTAACGCGGCGCTGGATGCCGAGTCGGTTCATATCGACGACGACAGCGCGGCGCACGCCGGCCATGCCGGAGCCTCGGCGGGCAGCCACTATACGGTCACTATTGTGGCGGTCCGATTCGCCGGGAAGCCACGCGTGGCGCGGCACCGGCTGGTGTATGATGCGCTGGCCGACGAGCTGCGGCAGGGAATTCATGCACTTGCCATCAAGGCTTTTACACCCGAAGAATTCGCAGAACAGTTCGAGTGACCGAGTAACCGTCCCTCAGCTCAGTTGTGCTTTCAGCCAAGATTCCCAGCCCTCGTTCTGATCAGGAACTATTGATGATTTTTAAAAATCCCCGTATCTGGGTGCTGCTGGCCGCGTTCGCGGCGGCGCCTGTGTTTGCTCAGAACATTGCCGTGGTGAACGGCACGCCGATTCCTAAGTCCCGTGTGGATGCTCTCGTTGCGCAGCTCGTTCAGCAGGGTCAGCAGGACACGCCGCAATTGCAGGCGGCCGTGCGTCAAGAGCTGGTGAATCGCGAGATCCTGATGCAGGAAGCGATGCGACGCGGTATTGCGACGCGTCCTGACGTGAAGGCGCAGATTGCCGTGGCTCAGCAGACGGTGGTATTGCGGGCATTGATTGAAGATTTCGTGAAGACCAATGCGCCGACCGATGCTGAAATCAAGGCGCGTTACGACGATATGGTGAAACAAGCCGGTGGTGGCAAGGAATATCACCTGCACCATATCCTGGTAGCCGATGAAGCCCAGGCTAAGGACTTGATTGCGAAGATCAAGGCTGGCGCGAGCTTTGAAGATCTGGCGAAGCAGTATTCGAAGGATCCGGGATCGGGCAAGAATGGCGGTGATCTGGACTGGTCGAGCCCGCAGGCTTATGTGCCGGAGTTTGGTGCGGCTGCCGAGAAGCTGAAGAAGGGTGAGATGACGGATACGCCGGTGAAGACGCAGTTCGGCTGGCACATCATTCGGTTGGACGATATTCGCGATGTTGCGCCGCCTCCGCTTGAGCAAGTCAAGGATCAGATTGCGAAGCAGATTCAGCAGGAAAAGCTGCAGGCTTTTGAAGAAGGTTTGCAGAAAAAGGCTGTTATCAAGTAATTGTCGGCTTTTCGCCGATGTGAAAAAGCCCCGCCGGTTTGCGCCAGCGGGGCTTTTTCATTGCGCTTTCAGTTCCGTAGTTGGCGCCCTTGTTTGGTTTAGCCAAGGGCACCCGTTCCTTCTTTATCCCACCCAGCGCCGCGCGTTCTGGAACACACGCAACCACGGGCTCCCGTCCTCTGTCCATTCATCCGGCGTCCAGCTCATCTGCACGTTCCTGTGCACACGCTCCATATGCGGCATCAGCACCGTAAAGCGTCCATCAGGCGTTGTCACCGACGTAATCCCCTGCGGCGAGCCGTTCGGATTAAACGGATAACGCTCGGTAGCAGCGCCTTGGTTATCGACGAAACGCATGGCGACTAGAGCGTTCGCCGAATCGCCTTGCTGCGAGAAATCCGCAAAGCCTTCACCGTGTGCAACCGCGACCGGAATTCGCGAGCCATCCATCCCGGCGAAGAATATCGACGGGGAGCTTTGTACTTCAACCGATGAAAAGCGCGCCTCGAATTGCTCCGATTTGTTGCGCGTGAACTTCGGCCATGCATCGGCGCCGGGAATCATCGAAGCGAGGCTGCTCATCATCTGGCAACCGTTGCAAATACCCAGCGCAAAGGTATCCGCACGGCCAAAGAACTCGGCGAACATGTCAGCAAGCCGCGGATTGAAGCGGATGGTCTTCGCCCAGCCCTCGCCTGCGCCGAGCACGTCGCCGTAGGAGAAACCACCGCACGCCACCGCGCCCGCGAAGTCCGCCAACGTGACGCGGCCTTCCAGCAAGTCGCTCATGTGAACGTCGTGCGTATCGAAGCCCGACCGGTCGAACGCGTAAGCCGTTTCCAGATGCGAATTGACGCCCTGCTCGCGCAAGATCGCGACACGCGGACGCGCGCCTTTGCCAACGAATGGAGCCGACACATCCTGCGCCGGATCGAAAGTCAGAACCGGCGAAATGCCCGGATCTGCGGGGTCGAGCAACGCGTCGTATTCGGCATCGGCGCAGGCGGGGTTATCGCGTAGACGTGCGATGCGCCAGCTCACTTCGCTCCACGCACGCTGCAATTCATGGCGCGGCGCGTCGAAGATCTTCTTCGCGTCGCGATAAATTTCGATGGCATCACGCTCGTTCGGCTTGCCAATCACTTCGGAACACGCCGACAGCCCGTGTTCGCGCAACACCGCCAGCACAGCATCGCGATCGGCCAGAGGCACCTGGATCACGCCGCCCAACTCCTCGGCGAACAACGCGCGAATCGTCCGGTCCTCACGACGTCCGCTAGTCTGCTTCGCCCAGTCCTTGGCATCGCCGTAATCCGATTCGTGGTTGGGATCGAGTATCAGCATGTCCACATTCAGCGACACACCCACGTGCCCCGCGAACGCCATTTCGCAGACGGTCGCCCAGAGGCCGCCATCGGATCGGTCGTGGTACGCGAGCAATTTGCCTGAGGCGTTGAGCGACTGGATCGCGTTGAAGAAACGCTTCAGGTCCTCGGCGTCATCGACGTCAGGAACCGTATCGCCGATTTGCTGCGTCACTTGCGCCAGAATGCTGCCGCCGAGACGGTTCTTGCCGCGACCCAGATCGATGGAGATCAGCACAGTATCCGTGCCACGCTGCAACTGCGGCGTGAGCTGGCGGCGTACATCTTCAACCGGCGCGAACGCCGAGATGATCAGCGATACCGGCGACACCACTTCCTTCGCCGCGCCCGTGGCGTCCTGCCACTTGGTGCGCATCGACAGCGAATCCTTGCCGACAGGAATACTGATTCCGAGCGCCGGGCACAATTCCATGCCGATGGCCTTCACAGTGTCAAACAGCGCTGCGTCTTCGCCGGGACTGCCACATGCAGCCATCCAGTTAGCGGACAGCTTCAGCTTGTTCAACGATTCGATAGGCGCCGCCGCAATGTTCGTCACCGCTTCACCCACGGCCATGCGGCCGGACGCCGGTGCATCGATAACAGCCAACGGCGTGCGCTCGGCAATGGTCATCGCTTCGCCGCGGAAGCCAGCGTAGTCCATCGTGGTAATCGCGCAATCGGCGACGGGCACTTGCCACGGACCGACCATCTGATCACGCGCAGTCGTGCCGCCCACCGACCGATCACCAATCGTGATCAAGAACGATTTGCTCGCAACCGTCGGGTGCTTGAGCACGCTGACCGCGATCTCCGACAACACCATGCCGGTCACATCGACGGGTTCGAACTTCAAGACCTCGCGCTTCACATCGCGATGCATCTTTGGCGTCTTGCCGAGCAGGACCTCCATGGGCATATCGACGGGTTCGAGCTTTTCGTCCGTGCTCTTCAAGTCGTCGATCAACTGCAACTGGCGTTCTTCCGTCGCAACACCCACCACGGCTACCGGGCAGCGTTCACGCGTGCAGATGGCTTCGAAGGCCGGGAGGCTTTCCGGCGCAATCGCCAGAACGTAGCGCTCCTGCGCTTCGTTCGACCAGATTTCACGCGGCGACAAACCGGATTCTTCAAGCTGAACACGACGCAGTTCGAAACGCGCGCCCTTGTCCGCCCCATCGACCAGTTCAGGGAACGCATTCGACAACCCGCCCGCGCCCACGTCGTGGATGCTCAGAATCGGGTTCTCGGCGCCCAACTGCCAGCACGCGTTGATCACTTCCTGCGCGCGACGCTGGATTTCCGGGTTACCGCGCTGGACGGAATCGAAGTCGAGTTGTGCGGTGTTCGCGCCGGTGGCCATTGAACTCGCCGCACCGCCACCCATACCGATGCGCATGCCCGGACCGCCGATCTGGATCAGCAACGACCCCGCAGGCAAATCCATCTTGTGCGTGTGCTGATCCGAGATGTTGCCGATCCCGCCCGCGATCATGATCGGCTTGTGATAACCCCGCACGCGTCCGGCGGCGTTCTGCTCATAAGCGCGGAAATAGCCACCCAGATTGGGTCGGCCAAATTCGTTATTAAACGCAGCCGCGCCGATAGGACCATCGATCATGATCTGCAACGGCGATGCAATACGCTCCGGCCGTCCATACGGCTCGTGGGCATCGGAGGGATTACGCTGCGGCACCGGCACGGCGCTGTCGCGGGCGTTTTCCCACGGCTGGCGTGCATCGGGCAAGTCCAGGTTCGATACCGTGAACCCCGCTAAACCCGCTTTCGGACGCGCGCCGCGACCGGTTGCGCCTTCGTCGCGAATTTCGCCGCCCGAGCCCGTCGCGGCGCCCGCAAACGGCGAAATGGCGGTCGGGTGGTTATGCGTCTCGACCTTCATCAACGTGTGCGTCAATTCGGTGTGACGGCCGTAATGCTCGTTGGAACCACGCGGGAACCAGCGCTCGGCCGTGCCGCCTTCCATGATCGCCGAGTTATCCGAATACGCGACGATTGTGCCGGCGTGATTCAGCTTCTCGGTGTTGCGGATCATGTTGAAGAGCGAAATGTCCTGCGGCTCGCCGTCGATGGTCCACTGCCCGTTGAAAATCTTGTGGCGGCAATGTTCGCTGTTGGCCTGCGCGAACATCATCAGTTCGACGTCGGTTGGGTTGCGCTGCAACTGCTTGAACGAATCAACGAGATAGTCGATTTCGTCATCCGCGAGCGCCAGACCCAGTTCGGCGTTCGCCGTTTCCAGCGCGCCGCGGCCGTGGCCGAGGATATCGACAGCTTGCAACGGCTGGGCCGGCAGTTCGTCGAAGAGATGCAGCGCGTGGTCCCGCGACGGCGCCACGCTTTCGGTCATCCGGTCATGCAGTGCGGCGGCAACCGCCGTGCGCTCTTGCTCGTTCAGCGCCTTCTTGCCGCCAATACCGGTTCCGAGCAATCCGCCCTTCAGCAAAACCGTATATTCGATACCGCGCTCGATCCGGCGGACCTGCGTGAGGCCGCAGTGATGTGCAATATCGGTGGCCTTACTCGCCCACGGCGACACGGTGCCGAAACGCGGCACAACCATGAAGGTTTCGTGCGCGCCGCGTTCGGCTATTGCCTCAAACGGCGTGCCGTAGTGCATCAGCGCATGGATGCGGTTGCTGTCTTCATCGGAGAGCGGTTCGATCGAGTTCACGAAATGCAGATACTGGCCGCGCACGCCGACAATATTCGGGTCGATGCGCGTCAATGTTTCGAGCAGGCGGGTTTGACGGAAATCGGAGAGGGCCGAAGCGCCGGGGAAACACGAGAAGTGGGCCATTGTCACGGTGCTTAAATGACGTCTGAGACGCCGAGGCAGACGTCAAGACGAGCGACGTCGGAGCCGCTTGCGGCAGTGCCGCATTTGGCGGTGAGAAGACCCGGATTATAACCCGGAAGTGTCTCGAAAACGGACCCGCAGCCAAGCCGTGAAACGCCCCGAAGGGGATGCCCCGATCTCTCAAATGCCGCTGTAATGTTTTTGCGAAGGTGCTGCGATGCGCTTCAGAAGCCTTGCCACGCCTGGGTTTTCCGCTGCCGGATGGGGCTTCGGCTGGCCTGCGGCGGGCCTCTCGCCGTCCCGGCGGCGCGCGTTTGGCGCTATCATGGCGCGCTTTCCTCGACCGGCGTAGTCGTCGTTAAACGCCGGCTCGCTTCTCTCACGAGAATCCCGGCGAATCCCGGGCGCCCGGTCATGTTCGGGCGCCGGCTCGTGAACCAGTCTGGTCTTGCGCCTTCGGGCGAGAACGAATCATGGATGTCATCGTCATCGGCGGCGGAATCGCCGGCATCGCCACCGCGTATCAATTGCGTGCAAACGGGCACCGCGTCTGCGTGGTCGAGCGCCATGCCACTGTTGCGCAGGGCGCGACCTACGGTCATGGCGGCTCCGTGCTGCCCTCGCCGCTCGATGTGTGGTTCGGACCAACCTTCATGCAGACGCGCCGCGCAGCAAAAACCGGCGTCGTGTTCAAACCCGGCTTCAATTCCGATACCCGCGAGTTTGCGAAGCAACTTGCGCTGCTCAAGGATCCCGAGCGTTTCACGGAGCAATACGCGGCGTTGCGGCCGCTGGTGGAGATATCGCGCGATGTCATCGCAGATATCGACACGAAATACGCGCTCGATTACGAACAACGCACCGGCGTGCTGCACGTATTCCGCGATGAACGCGATCTCGAACTGGCGCAGTCGGCCATTGCGTTGCTGCAGCGCTTCGAGACGCCACACAAGATGCTGACACCCGACGAATGCGTGGCCGCCGAGCCGTCCATTCCCGACGATCCGCCGCTCGCCGGCGGGGTCTTGCTCGGCGATGCCCGCACCGCCAATTGCCCGTTGTTCACCAAGTTGCTGAAACAGGTGCTGGAAGACAGCGGCGTGCAGTTTCAGCTTGGCCGCGAAGTAACGGCCATCCGCGCCGATGCCCAGCGCGCCGCCGTGGAACTCGGACCGCGCGCGGGTGAAGTCGACGGCCGGGGCCGCAAGTCCCGCGATGTGGAACTGATCGGCGCCGATGCCATCGTGGTGGCGGCCGGTACCGGCACGCCAGCCTTGCTGGCCACTCTGGGAATCGCGTTGCCCTTGCATCCGCTGCGCCTGCACACGCTGACCGCGCCGATTGCTTACGAGGAACGCGCGCCGCACATCACGGTCGTCGATTCGGTGAAACGCATCACGATGACGCGGATCAACCAGCGCATGCGCGTGACGGGCGGCGCGGTACTGGAAAGCGTGGCCAAGGCGCACAAGCCGATGACCGAAAGCATGACGCGCCGCGCCTTGGCGCTGCTCGGCCAGGCGACACACGACTGGATTCCGGGAGCGGCGAAGGTATCGGCGGCGCGGGCGTGGGACGGCATCCGGCTGATCTCGCCCGATGGTTTGCCCGTGGTGAGTCCGAGCGCGCACGCCCGTCTGTTTGTCAACGCGGCGCATGGTCCGGCGGGCTGGGGCATCGCTTGCGGGGCCGCTAAAGTGATCGCGGCGATGGTCTCCGGGACCATGCCCGACGTACCCATGGAAACGCTGAGCGCGTTGCGGATGGACCGGTTCTAGGAGGGTTTGACGGGCATCGGGCACGATGTTGGGGTCGTAAGCGTCCTTAGCGGAAGCAAGGCGCTTTACAAATCCACGGCGTTCGACGCTTGCGGGCATTTGGGCGTGATAATTGCGGTGAGCTCACGCACTTCTCCTCCGCTGCCGCCATGACCGACGCTACCTCAAATACTCCCCCGCTGTATGTTGAGCCACGCGATCACGCGCTGGCACTCCTCACACTCGATGAACTCCGCTCGCTCGAACACCGCGCGGCGGCCGCCCTGCCCGCGAATACGCTAATGGCACGCGCCGGGGCTGCGGCGGCGCAATTCGTCGTCGATACGGACAGGCACGCTCCGCATCTCGCCGGGCTTCCCGTCTGGATCGTAGCCGGCCCCGGCAACAATGGCGGCGATGCGCTTGTGATGGCGGCGCGCCTGGAGCAAACGGGTATCGACGTGGAAGTCTGCCTGCCGGTGGAAGTCAAACCCGACGACGCCCGCTGGGCGCTGGCCGAAGCCAAAAAAGCCGGCGTGAAAATCACGACCGAACCGCCCCCTTTCTTCGATAACTTCGGCTGGCTCGTCGACGGCATGTTCGGCATTGGTCTCGGACGGCCGCTGGAAGGCGTATTCGCGGATCTTGCCGCGCGCCTGTCGCGGCGCTCGAAAGCGAGCGGCGGCGTGCTTGCGCTGGATATCGCGAGCGGCTTGTCGAGCGATACAGGCGAACCGGTCAGCCGCAGCGCCGACGGCCGTCCGCAAGCCGTGCGCGCCACACACACCATGACGTTTATCGGCGCGAAGCCGGGTCATTTCACCGGCGATGGCCGCGACCTGACGGGCAAGCTTTATATCGCCGATCTGGGCGTCAAGCCGCCGGTCGAACCGTCCATCGTGCTCAACGCGCCGTCGTTGTTCGGCACGCATTTACCACCTCGCGATTACGCGACCAACAAGGGCACGTTCGGCACGCTAGCCGTGCTCGGCGGCGACACCGGCATGTGCGGCGCACCGATTCTGGCGGCACGCATGGCGTTGTACGGGGGCGCGGGCAAGGTGAACGTGGCGTTCATCGGCACCGATTCGCCGCCTTACGACCCACCGCATCCCGAACTGATGCTCCACCACGTGGACCAGCTTTCCCTCGACAAAATGGACGCGCTCGCAGTGGGCTGCGGCATGGGCCAGAGCGAGCGCGCCAAGAAGGTTCTCGCCGATGTCCTCGCACTCCATGTCCCCAAGCTCTTCGATGCCGACGCGCTGAACCTGATTTCATCGGATGAAAAGCTGGCAGCCGGGGTGGCTGAACGGGGTGCTCGCGGCGATCCGTGCGTGTTGACGCCTCACCCGCTGGAAGCGGCACGGCTGCTCGGCTCCGATGTTAAAAAGGTGCAGGTGGACCGCATTTCGGCGGCGCGGCAGTTGGCGGCGCGTTACAGCGCGGTGACTGTGTTGAAAGGCACGGGCACGATCGTGGCGTCGCCGGATGGCCGTGTTTCGGTGAACCCCACCGGCAACGCAGCGCTCGCGACGGGCGGGACGGGCGACGTGCTCGGCGGCTTGATCGGCGCGTTTCTGGCGCAGCGGCTGCCCCCTTATGAAGCCGCGCTTGCAGGCGTTTATCTGCATGGGCTGGCTGCGGAGGTGCTGACTCAAGAGGGCCAGGGACCGGCGGGACTGACCGCGGGCGAGTTGGCGCCGAAGGTGCGCAGTTTGCTCAACCGGCTGTTCTACGCGGCGTGACCAGGCCGCGCGAGACATTCATTCGTGGCGCACGGAACCCCGGGCAGCATGCCTTTGCCGCCATGCAAGCATTCTTTCATCCATCGTGGCTATACTTGTTGACTCGCGCGTAAGCGGGTCGGGATGGAACATAATCAGACCCCGCGTGATGATGTGCGATTCGATGTGCGATTCGCATTTCCCCGCCACCCTCTGACAAACGGACCGTTATGACGCTCAATTCGCTCCCTGCCTGGCCGGCGCTCCAGACGCATTACGATGCCATCCGTGACGAGCGCCTGCGCGACTGGTTCGCGCCGCAAAACGACACAACGCCTTCCCGCGCCGAGCGCCTGACTTTTGACGGCGGCGGCATTTCCATCGATTTCTCGAAGAACCGCATCACCGAAGCCACGCTCAAGCTGCTCGTCGAACTCGCGCAGCAAGCAAAGGTCGCGGAAAAGCGCGACGCCGTGTTTGCCGGCGATATCGTCAACGTCACGGAGCATCGCGCGGTGCTGCACACGGCCCTGCGCGCAACCGACGACCACTCCCCGTTCCAGAAAGAAATCCGCGCTGAAAAAGCCAAGATGGCCGCGTTCGCGAACAAGGTGCGCGACGGCTCGTGGACCGGTTATACGGGCAAGCGGATCCGGCATGTGGTGAACATTGGTATTGGCGGCTCGGATCTCGGGCCGAAGATGGTCGTGCATGCATTGCAGCACCTCGCATTGCCGGGTCTGGACACGCATTTCGTCTCCAACGTCGATGGCGCCGATATCTACAACGTGCTCAAGGGCCTGAATGCCGAGGAGACGCTGGCTATCGTGGTATCGAAGACGTTCACCACGCTCGAAACCATGACAAATGCGCGCTCCATGCGCGAGTGGTTCTTGAAAAGCGGTTGCCCTGAAGAAGCGCTGTCGAAGCACTTCGTGGGGGTATCGGCGAATCCTGAGGAAGTGGTCAAGTTCGGTATCGCGAAGGAAAACGTCTTCGAGATGTGGGACTGGGTCGGCGGCCGTTACTCGCTATGGTCTACCGTCGGCTTGTCGATCGTGATCTCGGTCGGCCCGGAGAATTTCGAAAAGCTGCTGGCCGGCGCGCATGCAATGGACGAGCATTTCCGCACCGCGCCGTTCGAACGCAACCTGCCCGTGCTGATGGGCATGATCGGCATCTGGTATCGCGACTTCTTCGAGTCGCAAAGCGTGATGGTCGCGCCGTACTCGCAAGCCATGCGTTACCTGTCTTCGTATCTTCAGCAGTTGGAGATGGAGAGCAACGGCAAGTCGGCGCGGCTCGATGGCACCATGGTCGACTACCCGACCGCCGCCGTGATCTGGGGTGAGCCCGGCACGAACGGCCAGCACGCGTTTTATCAGATGCTGCATCAAGGTCCGACGCTGATTCCGATCGACTTCATCGCGGTGTTGACGCCGGAGCATCCGCTTATCGATCATCACGCCAAGCTGCTCGCCAATTGCTTCGCGCAAAGCGAAGCGCTGATGCTCGGACGCACGCTGGAAGAAGCGAAGAAGGTTGCGGGACCGGGCAAGGAAGAACTCGCGACGCACCTGAGCTTCCCCGGCAATCGCCCGACGACCACGATCATTCTCGATGCCCTCACGCCGGAGACGCTCGGCGCAGTTATCGCGCTCTACGAGCACAAGGTGCTGGTGCAAGGCGCAGTGTGGGACATCAACTCGTTCGATCAGTGGGGCGTGGAGCTGGGCAAGATTCTCGGCAAGGTGGTTGAAGCCGATATCACCAGCGAGAAGGCTGATCCCGCCAAGCACGATTCGTCGACGTCGGCATTGATCGCGCGTGCGCAGGCTGCATTGAAGAGTCTGTAAGCGCTGCTGTCGAGTTGCGGGCGTCTTCGCATGAGAAGACGCCCGCAACCCACTACACGTTCAAGCCGTTCACGAGACGCCCGGCTTCTATCGTCACCGTCGCGTCGCATCGCTCGGCGAGTTCAGCATCGTGCGTAACGAGGATCAGCGTTGCCCCATTGCGCCGGTTCATCTCGAACATCAGGTCGATGATCGCGTAACCCGTTGCTGCGTCCAGACTGCCTGTGGGTTCATCGGCGAAAAGCACCGCCGGATGCGTGACAAATGCACGCGCGAGCGCGACACGTTGTTGTTCGCCGCCGGACAGCAGCTTGGGATAGTGCGCCGTGCGTTGACCAAGACCGACCTGTTCGAGCAGGTCCCGTGCACGCGTCGCGATCTCCTTATGCGGCACGTCGCCGCGCAATTCGAGCGGCAGCATCACATTTTCCAGCGCGGTCAGATGCGGCATCAACTGGAACGACTGAAATACGAATCCCACCGAGCCGCTCCGCAATGCCGCGCGCTCGTCTTCGTTGAGCGTGCCCAGGTCGCGCCCGAGCAGGCGAACCGAGCCGCCGGTGGCGCTGTCCAAACCGGCGAGCAGACCGAGCAGCGTCGACTTGCCCGAGCCCGACGCGCCGACGATGGCGACACTGCTGCCCTTTTCGATCGACAGGTCGATCTGATCGAGGATGATCAATTCGCCCGTCGCGTCCTTCACCCGCTTGCTTAAACCCCGTACTTCAATGACTGGTTCGATATTGTTTTGCATGGAGAGACTTAAGGTGAACTGGACAACCCGCGCCACGCTGGCCTTGCTTGTATGCACGTGCGCTACGCGTGTCCTTGCTGCGGACACAACGACTAACGCGGCCGCAGTGGCGGCCACGGCCGGCAACCCGTCGATCGTGGTCCTCGGCGACAGCATTTCCGCGGAATACGGCCTGCCGCGCGATACAGGCTGGGTAGCGTTGCTGCGCACGAAGCTGACGCAGGAGCACTTCGATTATAGCGTCGCCAATTCAAGCATCAGCGGCGACACCACCAGCGGCGGCCTCGCCCGCCTGCCCGCCGCGCTCAACCGGCTCAAGCCGAAGATTGTCATTGTGGAACTCGGCGCCAACGACGCGCTGCGCGGCGTGCCGCTTACAACGACCGAAGCGAACTTGCGGAGCATTGTCGAGAAATCCCAGGCGATCAACGCGACAGTCGTACTCGTCGGCATGTACGTTCCGCCTAATTATGGCCTCGACTACTCGCAAAAGTTTCACGGCGTCTATGAACAATTAGCGAAAGAAAAACACGTGCCGCTGGTCCCGTTCTTACTGGCGGGTATTGAAAACAAGCCGGAAATGTTCCAGGCCGACCAGATTCATCCGACCCCTCAGGCCCAGCCTTTGCTATTGAACAACGTCTGGCCAGTTTTAAGACCTTTGCTGGGCGCGCCATCGAAATGACCGGGGGACCTCACTATTGAAGCAATTCAATGATATCGCCCCGGCTTGAATCCTGTCAGCGCGCCGCCCGGTTGGCTTTCAGCCATGCGCGGAATAGGGCCACGATTCAGTATCAAGACTTTCGCGTAACCCTGAAAAACCCCGGCTCCGCTGTGAGCGCATTGAAAGGAGGTAACGTGAAATATTTACCAGTTCTCGCTTTGACCGTTGCGATGTCGGCTTGCGCCGCGCCCATGTCCCCTGGCGTCAGCCAGGTTGGCACGAGCCAGCAACCACCGAAAGCCGTCGCACAATGTATCGCGCAGAAATGGGCCGATAAATCACAGCAACAAGTCATTTCGCAGGACACACTCGCGAACGACATGGCAACCGATGTCTATGTTCCGGGTCAGCAACCGCCGAACGGCGCTGCCGCCGTCGTACGCCCCAACTATTCGGGTCCGGGCTCATGGGTCGGTTTCCGCGCTGCGGGCGCGGCCGGCAGCGACACCACCGGCGACATCCAGGCTTGCCTCTGACCTTTCAGGTCTTCTTTCAACCCTTCCATCGAGCGCCTTCGATTTGAAGAAGCCCGATATGAAAAAACCCCGCTGGTTTGCGCCAGCGGGGTTTTTTATGGATGTCGCAAAGCTTAGATCACGAGGATCATTGCGTCTGATCGGCCGTGGTCGGCACGTTCGTGATCTTCACCTTCGAGCGTTCCTTCAATGCGTCGAGATACGACTCCATCTCGGCCTGCGCGTACACCTGCGCTACTTGCTGTTGCGCCCCGGTCAGACGATCCGCGGTCACCGGCTCAGGCTTTTCGACACCATTCACACGATAGATAGCGTATCCGTCAGCACCCAGATCGACGCCCACATAGGTTGGCAACTTCGATGAATCCGCCTTGAAGATTGCTGCGAGCGCGGCGGGCGGCATGCCCTGCGCGTCGTTACGCGATACCTTCGATACCGACGAAAAACCCGTAGTCGCTTTCGACTTCTGCAGTTCGGCCAGCTTGGCTTCGCCGTCCTTGCGCGCAGCTTGTGCCGCTTGTTCTGCCACGACCTTGGTACGTACCGCGTCCTTGATCGCATCGAGTGCGGGGATTGCTGCCGGCTTGTAGTCCGTCACACGGCCTGCAATCAGCGTGCTGCTGCCGACGTCGATAGCCTGCGTGTTGTTGTGCTGCTTCACGGAGTCGGGCGCAAATACGGCAGCCAGGAACTTCGGATTGTTCAGCGGGCTATCGGGCGGCAGCTTCGGATCGGGCTTCGATCCAATGGTCGCGGTCTGGACTTGCAGCTTGTATTTATCGGCGGCGGGTTGCAGCGACTTCGATTGTTCGTACACCGTCGAGGTGAACCCTTCCGCGTCGTCAGCCAGATTTTTCGCCGCTTGCTGCGCGACGACGTCTCTCGTGATCGTGTCCTTCACTTCGTCGAGCGACTGCGTGACAGACGGCTTCACGTCAGTTGCTTCGATGATGTGATAGCCGAAATCGGTTTGCACGACCAAGCTGATTTCACCCTTCTTGAGGCCGAATGCGGCGTCGTCGAATGCCTGGCCGCCTGCGATCATGCCGCGGCTGAAATAACCGAGGTCACCGCCCTTCGACGCCGATCCCGGGTCCTGCGAATCTTTCTGCGCGATCTGCGCGAACTGGTCCGGATGCGCCTTGACCTGCGCGAGCAGCGTTTCGGCTTGTTGTTTGGCCTTGGCTTTGTCAGCGGCGCTTGCGTCTTTCGGCGCCGTGATCAGGATGTGGCTCACGCGGACTTGCGCCTGCGTCTTGAAACGCGCGATGTTGTCGTCATAATACTTCTTCAAGTCGGCGTCGGACGGCTTAACCGCTGCCGACAACGTAGCCGGCGACATCACCAGGTATTGAATCGTCGCCGACTCAGGTGTCGCGAACTCGGTACGATGCGCGTCGTAATACGACTTCAGTTGCGCGTCGGTGGGCTGGATCTTCGCTGTGTAATCGACGGTGCGGAACGCGAGACCTTGTACGTCACGGCGTTGCTCGGCGATCTCGGTCAGGCTTTGCGCCAGCGTCTTCGACGTGAAGGCGGTGGCCTGGATGCTGCCTGGAATCTGTTGGGAAGCGAGGCCATAACGCACGCGTTCGTCGTATTGCTCAGGCGTCATGCCCTGCATGGCGAGCAATTGTTTGTACTGTTCCACGTCGATGGAACCATCGGGCTTGCGCAGCGAAGCGATGGTCGGGTCGGCCAGCAATGCGCGGCGCACGGCTTCGTCGGAGGCGGTCAGATGGAGCCGCTGGGTTTCGTCGGCGAGCACGCGCTGCTGCACCAGGCTGTCGATCAGCGAGGCGCGCATTTCCGGCGTTTCGAACATCTTCGGGTCGAACTGGGCGCCGAGCATTTGCCGCGCGCGATCGACTTGCTGGCGCATTGCGCCGTCAAATTCGACACGCGTGATCTTGTGGCCGTTGACGCTGGCGACATTGGCGTTTTCGTCGAAGAAACTGCTGAAGCCCTGGATACCCACAATTCCCAATCCCGGCACGACGATCAGGATCAACAGGGCCATCATCAGGCGTTGGTGATTACGGAAAAAGTCGAGCATGCGTGACGATTCTGCCTAATACGAAACGCCCGATGTTACAGCAGCGGGCAATAAAAAAGGCGAACCGGAGTTCGCCTTTCTCGTGAATGCTGGCGGAGTGGACGGGACTCGAACCCGCGACCCCCGGCGTGACAGGCCGGTATTCTAACCAACTGAACTACCACTCCTTTTTTACATCTTTTGCAACGATCGAAGACGAGGTCAGCACGGCCGGTTAGCCTTGCTCCACAACCGTTTGCTCAATCGGGGACGCAGTATACAACGAAACATCGGACGATGCGAAATTTTCTCGTGCGACGCAGCAAAGGCTGCTGTGGGGTATCGGTCCAGTTGGCTCAAGACTTACACCCCCACAGCGGACTTACACCCCCACAGCGCTAAGCCCCCTCCGCACCCTGCGATGCAGCGATGTCGCACGCCTCGCCATCGCGGATCCGAAGCGGCTCGATCTTGCCCACGATCACGAGATAGCTGAACGCACCGAGGAAACAGAATCCGCCCGCGACAACCAGCGGAATGGTGAACGACCCTTTGGTGAGCTGGACCATGAAGCCGGTGAACGTCGTGATGACGATACCCGCAAGGTTCGACGCAAAGTTCTGGATGCCGCCTATGGATGCAACGTAATCCGGCGTTGGCGCGACGTCGCCGGGAAGCGACCAGATGCTGGCGGCGGCGAACGCGAGGCTGCCGTAAGCAATGCCGAACGACGCGAGCATCACATACGTGCTCGTGGTGAACGCGGACAGCGTGATGATCGACGAGAGCAGCATGCCGCCGACCATGCAGGTCTTGCGCGACTTCGTCAGGCTCCAGCCGCGTTTATAAAGCGCATCCGAAACGATGCCACCCAGCCAGCCGCCAGGAATCGAAATAAGCGCCGGAATCATGCCGAGCGTGCCAAGCGACTTGAGCGAAAAACCGCGTGTCTGCACGAGATAACTCGGGAACCACGTGATGAAAAAGTAGATCACGAAGTTCAGGCAGAAGAAGCCGAGCATCATGCCCCACAGCGTGCGATGCCTGAACAGCGATGCCCACGTGACGTTCTGGCTCGATGTTTTTTCACGCGGTGTGGGCGCTGCATTTTCAGCGCCGGTCAGGTCGCCGCGCGACGGATTGCGGTAGATCAGGAACCAGCCGAGCACCCACACGAGACCGACCGCTCCGGTCGCGACGAACGATGCTTCCCAACCGAACCCGCTGATGATCAGCGCAACGACGGGGATGGAGAGTGCCGAGCCGACCCGCGAGCCGCTGTCGAAGATACTGGTGGCGAACGCACGTTGCGCCGGTTTGAACCATTGCGCGACAAGCTTCGCACACGCCGGATACGCGCCCGCTTCGCCGACGCCGAGCATCAGGCGGCAGCCGAACATGCCTGCGACGCTCGTGGTCGCCGCCGTCAGCGCGGTGAACACCGACCACCAGCCTACGGCGAGCGGTAACGCAATGCGCGCGCCGACTTTATCGACGAACCAGCCGAACGGCATCTGCATCAACGCGTAGGTCCAGAAGAAGCCGCTCATCACGAGGCCCATTTGTGCGGGGCCGATATTGAGCGCCTTCTCTATCTGAGGTGCGGCGACAGCGAGGTTCGCACGATCGACATAGTTGATCGCGATTGCCAGGAAGCATAGAAATACGACCATCCAACGCATCTTGCGCATACTTTGTCTCCTCCGGTACGGCACGTTTTTTATCTACGATGCTCGTTTGCGACGCCGCGAGCGAACGCAGGATCGGCTCGGCCAAGCAGGGTCCGTGTGCTTGCCGAGGCGTTACATGCTACCCGTTTAATGCCTATGTCTGCACGGCCCGATCCTTACGGAACGAAAGTTTACGCGGCATGGCGATGGCTTGGACAAGCCTGTGCTTACCGCGCACCGCAGGCTTCACGGGACAGGGAGTGATGCCCGCAAGACTCATGCATCGGCGATCAGGCGCCCTTGCATATCTCGTGAAGCGCGTTGAGCCTGCGCACCGGATCGGCCACGTACGGATTCGATTCATCCCACGCGTAACCCGCCAGCACCGCGCTGATAAAACGCTGGATAGGAGGCGTTTTATGCGGATAAAAAATGATGTCTTGCAACTCGCCCGTGTACCACCGTTCGACAAACGCACGGAACGTATCTATACCCTTTCGCAGCGGCACATCGTAAGCCGTTTGCCAGTCGGGCGTCTCGCCGTTGAGCTGCCGCTCGAGCGTCTGCACCGCCAGATGCGCGGAGCGCAGCGCGATCGTCACGCCCGATGAAAACACCGGATCGAGGAATTCGCCGGCGTTACCGAGCAGCGCATAACCCGGACCGTGCAGCCGCTCGACGTTCGCCGAATACCCGCCGATATGCCGCACCGGCATCAGGAACGGCGCCTGCCCGATGAGCCCGTTGAGCGTCGGCTCCTGCTGGATCAGCGCACGCAATTTTGCATCGCGTTCGCTCTCGGGACACTCGAGGAAACTCGCTTCGGCTACGCACCCGACCGACGAGCGTCCGCCCGCCAGTGGAATCATCCAGAACCAGACATTGCGATGCTCAGGATGGGTCGCGACGCAGATCTTGTTGCGGTCCGTGGCGCCGGCCGGAATGCCGTCGCGAACATGCGTGAAGATGGCCGCGCGCGTGGGCATCCGCGTCGGCGCTTCGAGATTCAGAAGACGCGGCAAGACACGGCCGAAGCCGCTTGCATCGAGTACAAAACGGGCTTGCACGCGGTACGCTTCACCTGCTTCATCGATGACATCCAGCTCGGGTTCGGCACCCGTTTGCATCGCCTGCACGGTGTGGCCGAAACGCACTTCGGCACCCTGCTCCGCTGCGCACCGGATCAGCAGATCGTCGAATACGGCGCGTTCGACCTGATACGTCGTGCCCCAGCCCGGCGAGTGTTTATCGCGAAAATCGAAGGACGACGACTGGTCCCGATAGACAAAATGCGCGCCGTTCTTGTACTGGAAGCCGGCCTCGACAACTGCTTGCAGCATGCCGGCCTCTTCGAGGTACGCCATGCTTTGCGGCAGCAGGCTCTCGCCGACCGAAAAGCGCGGGAAATGCTGGCGCTCCAGCACGAGGACCGAGCGGCCCGCCTTTCTCAGCAGCGCGGCCGCTACCGCACCCGAGGGACCCGCGCCGATGATAGCGACATCGACGGTCATGTTTTGCTGCGATGAATCGGTATTCAATGGGACCTCGTTTGTCTGGGACTATCTCTGAGGGTCGTGCGGCGCACGTTGTCAATCTCGTGCTTCTGCACATGCCTTACTTGCCATTACAATGACGTGCGCCCTGATCGCGTCATTTCCTGCCGGAGAGCAACTCGTGTCGTCATCCGAAACATCCCGCGTTGCCTTTGTGCCGGAGACGGCCTTCGGGCTCTGGTTTCTGCGCACCGCTATCTGGGAACATCACGTACTGCGCGTGGCGATCAACGACCTCAAGCGGCTGGTCGATACAACGCTGCCCGAGGCCCCCGTGATCGTCGACGTGGGTTGCGGGCAAGGCCAATCGTTCCGGCTGCTCGGAAAGGCGTTCGGGCCCGGCCGGATCATTGGAGTCGATTTCCATGAGCCTTCGCTCGTGGAAGCCCAGGAGGCCGCACGGGCTTGCTTGCAGGACGACGGCTGGACCGGCGAGATCGAGTTGCTGCACGGCGACTGCGCGCGGCTGCCCTTGCCCGATGCGAGCGCCGACATCGTGTTCTGCCACCAGACCTTTCATCACCTCGTCGAGCAAGGCCGTTCCCTTGATGAATTTCGCCGGGTATTGAAACCCGGCGGGGTTTTGCTATTCGCCGAATCTACCGATGCCTACATCAAGTCCTGGGTGATCCGGCTGCTGTTTCGCCATCCCATGCACGTGCAGAAAAGTGCGAACGGTTACCTCGATATGATCCACGATGCCGGGTTCACATTCGGTTTACAGAACGTTTCCATGCCTTACCTGTGGTGGAGCCGTGCGGCTGACTTCGGACTCCTTGAGCGGCTCGGGTTGCATCGGCCGCTGCCCGGCAAGCGTCGTGAAACGCTCGTCAATGTTGCTGCGACCAAGGTCAGTTGATTGCAGCTTTGCATCGATTCAGCGTTACTGCGCGTCGAGCACGACCATATCCCCACGCACCCGCAAAGCCGCTGCGCTCATGCTCACGCCGCACGTGAACTCGGTCGCCGACGCCGATTCAGTGCTATGAAAACTCGTCCCGATGTTGATGACGGCATTCGCGTTGTGATCACGCGCGTACGCGCGCAACTTCTGCAACGCATCGGCAAGCGCCCGATTGCAGGACGCATCCTGCCCGTTCGCGTCACGCGCGATACGCACCGACGTCGAGGTTTGTCCCAACTGACTCTGCACCGCAGGATGAGCCTGCGAGCCGAAGTACAACGCAACCTGCGCGCCCGGCGCCGACTGAGCGACAACCGGCGCAAGCGGCAATGACTTCACTTGAGTCGCGCACCCGGTCAACGTCGCTACAACCACCATCAGCCCGCCCAACGCATACTTGCTCTTCATCGTGTTTCCCCGGTTAGTTATTGTTACGGTCTTTGTGTTTGTTATGTTCGTTACGGTCATCGGAAACTTCAGACACCCTTCCACGCATCGAAGATCAGGCTGGCGCAACTGCCGCCGAATCCGAATGAAACTGACATCGCAGTATCGATCTTCATCGCGCGGGTTGTATGTACGATCGGCATGTCGTTCAAGCACGGATCGGGCGTTTCGATCGGTCCCGTTCCGGCGATAAAACCATCGCGCATCATCAGCAACGTATAGATCGCCTCGTGCACGCCGCATGCTCCGAGCGGATGACCCGACAGTCTCTTCGTCGATGAAAACAACGGGATGTCACTGCCGAATACAGCGGACAACGCATGCAGTTCTTCGATGTCGCCAAGCGGTGTCGACGGTGCGTGCGTGTTGATATAGGCCGGGCGCGTGCCTGCTTCATCGAGTGCGCCGCGCATGGCGCGCGCGATCCCCGATGCGTGCGGCGTCACCATGCCTGCGCCGTCCGTGCAATGGCCGAAGCCCGTCAATTCCGCATGGATGCGTGCGCCCCGCGACAACGCATGGTCCAGCGATTCAAGCACCAGCACGCCACCGCCCGACGCAATCACGAAACCGTCGCGCGTGCTGTCATAGGGCCGCGATGCACGTTCCGGCGTGTCGTTGAAATGCCTCGACAATGCGCCCATGGCGTCGAACATCAGCGTCATGTTGTCGTGCAAACCTTCGCTGCCGCCGGCCAGCACAATCTGCTGGCGGCCGGTCTGGATCAGTTGCATCGCCTGGCCGATCGCCAACGCCGACGTCGTGCAAGCCGAGGACGGCGAATACGTCACGCCCTCGAGCCCGAACACTTGCGCAACATTCGCCGATGCCGTGCTGCCCATCACCTGCGGGACCACATACGGCAACACTCTTTCGATACCACGCGCGTGGGCAATCGCCATTGCGGCATCGTAGGCGGAGATCGTGCCGGTACCCGAACCGATCACCGCGCCAGCAAGCGGCGAACGTAACGTGGCGGGATCGAGTCCCGCATCGTCTATCGCCTTGCGCGCTGCGTGGCATGCAAAACGAGCCGTGTCGCCCATGAAGCGTTCGAGCTTGCGATCGAATGGCGGTTCGCCCGCGACTGACGCCACGCCCGCGATTTGACTTGCGAGACCACGTTCACGCCACGCATCGACGCGCGTAATGCCGCTACGGCCTTCGCGCAAACCCGAGGAGACCTCGTCGAGCGTATTGCCCAGGCAGGAAACAATGCCCATGCCGGTCACGACCACGCGTGACAAGCCGCGCTGCGCAGGCGTAGGTGTAGGCATAACCGCACTCATGGCACGCGCCTGAAAATCAGCGATGTGTTGATGCCACCGAACGCGAAGTTGTTGCTCATGACATAGTCGGCATCGATCGTGCGGCCGCTATCCAAGATGTAATCAAGCGGCGCGCAAGCCGGATCGACCTGCGTCAGATTCAGCGTCGGCGCATACCAGTTGCGTTTCATCATCTCGATGGTCCACCACGCCTCCAGCGCACCGCATGCGCCCAGCGTATGGCCGACATAGCTCTTCAGCGAACTGATCGGCATGCGTGCGCCGAAGGTCTGCGCGGTCGCGTGGCTTTCGGCTACATCGCCGCGATCCGTCGACGTGCCATGCGCGTTGACATAAGCAATTGCTTCGGCGGGAAGCTGCGCGTCGCGCAGTGCGAGCTGCATGGCGAAGGCCATGGTCTCGGCCGATGGCTGCGTCATGTGCGCGCCATCGGAATTGCAACCAAAGCCGACTATCTCCGCATGAATGCGCGCCCCGCGTGCGAGCGCGTGTTCATACTCTTCAAGGACTAAAGTGGCTGCGCCTTCACCGACCACGAGGCCATCGCGAGCGACATCGAAGGGGCGCGGCGTCAGATGCGGCTCGTCGTTGCGCGTGCTGGTGGCATAAAGCGTGTCGAACACAGCAACGGCCGGCCCGGACAGTTCTTCCGCGCCGCCCGCGAGCATCAGCGTCTGCTTGCCGGCCGCGATCATCTCGTAGGCGTAACCGATCGCCTGACTGCCCGATGCACACGCGCAGGACGTCGGCACAATGCGGCCTTTCAGATCCCAGAACAGGCTGACGTTGACGGCCGTTGTGTGCGGCATCATCTGCACGTAGCTATTCGATGTCACGTCGCTCATCGAACCGGTTTCGAGCATGGTGCCGAAGGCGCGAATCGGCTGCACCGATCCCGACGACGATCCGTAGGCCACGCCCATGCGCCCGTCCTTGATCGTCGGGTCGTCGACGAGACCCGCATCGGTCAGCGCCAGTTCGCTCGCGCGCACCGAATACAGGGAGACGGGGCCCATCGAACGGGTTTTCTTGCGCGGATAATGTGCCGGTGCGGTGAAGTCGGGCAATGGGCACGCAAGCCGCGTATGCAGCAGCTCGAAGTAGTCCCACTCGGGCATCCGGCGCACGGCGTTGCGACCGCTTTTCAGCTTCGCTTCGATCTCGTCCCAGGCGTTGCCGAACGCCGTAACGCCACCCATGCCGGTAATGACCACGCGTTTCATCAAATCATCCCGCCATTGACGCCGATCACCTGCCGCGTGACATACGAGGCCGCATCCGACATCAGGAAGCTCACCACGGACGCCACTTCGGCCGGTTGCCCGACGCGGTTCATCGGCACCGTCTTCAACGCCTGCTCGAGCGGCACACCATCAAGCATGCCGGTATCGATCAGTCCAGGCGCCACGCAGTTGACGGTGATGTTGCGCGTTGCCAGTTCGACGGCGAGCGCCTTCGTGGCGCCGATCAATCCGGCCTTCGCTGCGCTGTAGTTGACCTGGCCGCGATTGCCCATCACGCCCGAGACGGAGGCGATCGTCACAATGCGCCCTCCCTGCCGCGCCCGCACGAGCGGCATGGTCAGCGGATGTACGACGTTATAAAAGGAGTCGAGGCCGGTTTCGATCACAATGTCCCAGTCCTCTTCGGTAAGCGCTGGAAACGCCGCATCGCGCGTCACGCCCGCGCAGCAGACGATGCCGTAATACGCACCGTGCGTCGCCACGTCCGCTTCCAGGGCCTCGCGGCACGCGGCACGGTCGCGTACATCGAATTGCAGCACCTTTGCCGTGCCGCCCTGCGCGGCAATGCCGGTCGCGACAGCTTCGGCTTCAGTGCGCCCACTGCGGCAATGCACGGAGACCGTGAAGCCATCCGCCGCGAGTTGATACGCGATCGCGCGGCCGATGCCGCGGCTTGCGCCCGTTACAAGAACACGCCGGCTCATGATCCGAAACTCCCTTCGATGAACGACTGAAAATCAGCCGGTTGATACACCTTGATGACCGCCTCGGCGCAGCACACGCTGTCGTGATGGATCGCGCATTCGTAGGCGCCGTGGCCTTGGCCATCGTCGCCGCGCAGCAGTTCTTTCGCTTCGATGCGCAGTTGGGCGCCGCGTGCAAATGCCGGGATATGCGCTTCGTATCGGCGTGAGCCGAGCAGTACGCCGGGACGTGCCCGACCGCCTGCGCGCATCGCGAGCAAACCGACGTGCGCGGCAATCGCCTGCGCCATCAGTTCGATGCCGATCCACGCCGGCATCGCGCCATCGGCATCGGCGTACCAGGCATCGGCGCGCACGCTTGCGTAGGCTGTCAGGGTCTCGTCCGTGCAGTCGCTGACCCGGTCGAGCAGCAGCATCGTGCCCCGGTGCGGCAAGATCGTTTCAATAGGGCCGAAGCCGTGGCCGGTCGTATGGATCGTCATGGTCATCACCGGCCGAGAATCAGGCTGACGTTGCTGCCGCCAAACGCAAACGAATTGCTCATCACGTACTGCGTGCCCGTCGTACCCGTCGCGCGTGGCAGATAGCGCGCGTTTTCGACAAGATCGAGCCGCGGCAAAGCCGGGTCGGCCTCGCCGTCCCACAGATGACGCGGCAACGCGACGTCGTTGCGCGCAAGCGTAAGCCACGCGAACCCCAGCTCAGTCGCGCCCGCTGCGCCGAGTTGATGCCCGGTCAGCGGCTTGGTGCCGCTCGCCGCTACGCCGCCCTCGAATACCCGCGCCATCAGATGCGCTTCCATGTCGTCGTTCTTGCGCGTCGCCGTTGCATGGAGGTTCACGTAAGCGATATCAGACGGCGCGAGACCCGCGTCCGCCAGTGCAGCACGCAATGCAATTTCACCGCCCGCGCCGTGCGGATCGGGGGCGGAGATATGATGCGCATCGCTCGATTCGCCCACGCCGGTGAGGACTACCGGGCCTTCGTCGCGGCTCATCAGGAACACGGCCGCGCCCTCACCCACGTTGATCCCGCAGCGATTGCGGCTCATCGGATTGGAGCGGACCACGCTGGTCGATTCGAGCGACGCGAAACCCTGCACGGTCAACTCGCACAATGAATCGACCCCGCCGACCACGACCGCATCGCACAAGTGCAATTGCAACAACCGGCGTGCCGAGACGAACGCCTTCGCGCTGGACGTACACGCGGTCGAGATCGTGAATGCGGGGCCGTGGATGTCGAGTGCAGCCGCGGCAAACGGCGCCACCGTGCCGATCTCCACCTGCCGGTAGTCGAAGCTCAGCGGCAACTTGCCCGCTTGTGCCTGGTAGACGAACGCAGCCTCGGCCGCTTCGATGCCCGACGTGCTCGTGCCAAGCACCACGCCGATCCGGTGCGCGCCGTAACGTTCACGGGCGGCCTCCACAGCCGGCGCGATCTGCGCGAGCGCGGCGAGCAACAGCCGGTTGTTGCGGCAGTCGTAACGCGCAAGCGATTCCGGCGGCGCGACGTTGAGCGGCACGGTCACGCTACCGACAAAAGCATCGCCGATACCGGTATGGATCGTCCCCATGCCGGGTGCAACACCGGCGGCGAGCGCGGGCACGATCGAGTCGACACTCCCCCCGAGCGCGTTGATCAACCCCAGCGCATGCAGATAAACACGTGGCGCGTTCATGTGGCCCTCCTTCGTTCCGATGGCATGCCGACCGGCGCAAGCAGCGCCGATACCGCGATACCGAGCGCCAGCGTCGCGCCGAAACTTTTCAGCGCGGGCATCGCGCTCATGGCGAGCAAACCGAAGGAAAGCAAGGTCGTTGCCGCCGATAACAGCACGCCCGTCCACACCGCGCCGAGATCCGCGTCGGCGCGCGCGGCGCCTTCGCGCAGAAATACCGCATAGTTTGCGCCCACGCCGAGCACCAGCATCAATGCGAGCCAGTTGAACAGGTTCAGCGGCACGCCTGCATAACCAAACACCGCGAGCGTCACGCCGACCGCCAGCAGAACTGGCAGCGTGACGACGATGCCGCCGAGCAGCCGGTAGCGCACCATCATCAGCAGGAGCACGAGCAACAGCGCGCCCGCGAGCCAGATGCCGCTGTCGACACGATACGCGCCGAACAGCGTCGAGACGCTCGCGGCTTTATCGACGAAGCTTACGCCCGGCAGCGTGTGCGCGGTTGCGATCAGCGCAGGTTCGTTCGCGGATGTAACGCCCTGCGGGATCACGACGGCGGCATAGCCAGCAACGTCCATTTTGCCGAGCCATAGATGACGGAACGGCTGCGACCACGGCGCCGCAAGCCAGCTATCGACCGTTAGCACCGCGTGGCCCGACTTCGCGTAGGCCGCGAGCCATGCATCGGCCACTTCATCGCGGAAACCGGCTTGAACGAGCGTCGCGCGCAACGCGGCCGGATCGCTGAATACGCGTTGGCTCAGCAGCGTATGGTCCTCACCCTGCCGCTTCGCCGATGGTACGAACGACGTCACCGATTGCCAGGTACTCAGCCTCGCTGCGCCCGTCAAACCGTCGAGCTTCGCGCCCAGCGCTTCAGCACGCTCTAGCACGATCTCGGACGTCTCGCCGCGCACGACGAAAAACTGCGTGCTGTTGTCGACACCGACCGCGTCGCGCACCTTCTGCTCTTGCGCCATGAGCACAGGATCGCGTTCGATCAGCAGATGGATGTCGTCGTCGCTCGTGAGCCGTAGCCAGCCCGGCGCTGCAACGATCAGCAGAAGAGCCGCGACACCCCAGGCCCGCCGCCCGCCAATCAACGCATGCCACGTGGCAAGCAGACGCGCCGCTCCGGCGAATACGCGCTGCGGACTGCGCTTGGGCGCTCGAACCAGCAGCGCCGGCAACAACCACAACACCGACGCGAACGCGGTACAGATCCCCACGATTGCAAAACACGCGATCTGCTTGAGCGCGGGAAACGGCACCCATGTGAGGATGGTGTAGCCCAGCAGGCTCGTCGTCAATGCGACCATCAGCGCCGGCCGCACGGCACGCACGCCGCGCTGTGCATCCCAGTCACGTCCTGCACCGAGATAGACCACGAAATACTGGATCGAATAATCGACTGCCTCGCCGATCAGACTCGCGCCGAACACGAGCGTCAGCAGATGCAGCTTGCCGAATATCAGCATGGTGGCAGCGAGCGCACACACGATACCAAGCGCCGTCGAAACGAACCCGAGCAGAATCAGCCGCGGCGAACGGAACACCCATAACATCAGCAACGCAATCCCGCAGACCGACGCGACGCCGATCAGATGTACCTCACGCTCCGAGGCGGCACGCGCCGCCTCGGCGTAGAAAACAGCGCCGGTGCGGGCCAGGGTTACATCGGGGAAATCGTGCTTGAGCGCACCTTCACTGCGCGCCACGGAGTCATGGACGGCATGCTGAACCTTTGATTCATACGCCGAACCCGGCAACGTCGCCATCACAAGAACGCTGGTTGCATTCCCTCGATGCGCAACCAGCATCCCGTCTTCAATCTCCAGGTTTGAGGTCGCAAGCGGCAAGCCTGCAAGCCAGTGTTCGAGCCAGCCGAGCGGGTCGTCGGCGAGCTCAGTCGCGAGGCCGCTACGCAGCGGGCTGTAGAGGCGTCGCGCGAGTGTGTCGTGCAGAGAGACGGTGCCGTCCATGAGCGCCGCGCGATCGGCCGGTGCAAGCAAGCCGAATCGATATGGCATGTAGAGCCCGGCAATCTTCGATACATCGAACGGCGGCAACTCTGCGGTTACCGAGCCAAACGCCCCGCTTACAGACAACGTCGAGCCAAGCTGTTTCGCCGCAGCTTTCGCATGTGCTGCGTCGTTGCTGGTCACGAGAAAAACCGTACGATCACCGAGCGCGGTGGCTAGCGTATCGACGGCTTTTTCAGCGACCGGATCGGCTTCCGTCGCGGGCAATAACGCAAGCAGGTTCGTCTGCAGCGGCGAAGGCCCGGCGAAACGCCACACACAATAAAGCGCTGCGACAAGCGCGAGCAGCAGCCATGCGGCACGTGTGCGCCACACCGGTTTCGCGGCTCGTGATTGCGGCACCTGCATTACGGCGCTCCGAAAAGCGTGCGCTCAGTCGGCGCCAGTTCACTCACCGCCGCACTGTTCGCGAAGTCGATACGCGTGATGTCGCCATTCGCGAGCGTGATGCGCAACGCCTGCAAATAGCCGCCGCCACTCATCTCCAGGCCCTTGATCGACTGGGCGAGCTGCGGCTGGTTCGGCGTCAGTTGCATACGCCACTGCGCGGGCGTGCCGTCGGCGTGCACGTCGAATTGTGCGTAGAGCGCCGAGAGATCGCCACCCAGCATCGCGCGCATCATCCGCGAAACTTGCGCCACACCACGCACGCCGTTGCCGCTATTCGTGCTCGTGCGCTGGCCGCTGGCGTTCACCTCGCTCACCCCGATATCGGTGATGACGTAGGTCGCTTTGTACGGTGTATCGATCTGCCAGATCGCGCCGCGCTCGCGGAAGAAAATCAGCGAACCCGTGCTGACGAGCGGCTGTTTCATCGCTGAAAGCGTTTGGGTTTGCGTGAACTGCGCGCGAACGCCCTTCGCTTGCGCGAGATGCGCCGCTATCTGCGAAACGAGGCCCGTATCATTCGCCGATGCGGCCAGCACCGCCGGCGAGAACGCGATAAACGCAGCCGCTATGACACTTATGACACTGCGCAGCTTCAACGTGCCCATGCGCGCTCCAGCTTCTCGAACACCACCGGCGGAGACACGAATTGCAGTTCCTGCGTCGCTGCGTCGATGGCAACCTGGATCGTGTAACCCTTCGTTAGCCGCTCGCCGGAAGCGGCATCGACGATCTCATAGCCAATCTTCAGGCGGTTTTCATACTCCAGCAATTGCGCGCGGACTTCAATCTGCTGCCCATAGGTGGCTGGACGCACGTACTTCAGATGCGCTTCGACGATGGGCCAGAGATATCCCGACGCCTGCATCTCGCGATAGTCGTAGTCGAACACGCGCAACAGCGCGGCCCGGCCGATCTCGAAGTACTTCAAGTAATGCCCATGCCAGCAGACGTTCATGGCGTCGACGTCGTGGAACGGCACTTCGACTGTCGCGCTCGCCGTCAGGACCTTGGGTGCCTCAGCTTCAGTCATGCTGTCCTTCTCCACAATAACCGCTCACCAGCTCGCACGCCGCGATCCGCGCAGTCAACGCGCGCAGGTCGCTTTCGAGCGCGCGGTCTTCATCGACGAACGGTGATGCGGCCGTCACGCTCTCCATGAATGCGTGCAGTGGCGCGGGGATGGGCGTCGTATTGTTGAAACGTTGACGCAAACGTGCAGCCTGCACGGTCGCGAGCGTATGGGCCGCGGCAACCTGCTCGGTCAACTCCAGGATACGCAGGCAATCGCGTGCGGCGATCGTGCCCATGCTTACCTTGTCCTGGTTATGCGCTTCGGTCGAACGAGAAAATACGCTGGCGGGCATGGTCAGCTTGAGCGCTTCCGCCGTCCACGCCGACGACGATATCTGCACAGCCTTGAAGCCATGATTGATCGATGCGCGCTCCGGCGCCGCGCCCGACAAACTGCGCGGCAGGCCGTTGTTGAATTTATCGTCGACCAGCAACGCCAGTTGGCGATCCATCAGGTCGGCCAGATTCGCGACGGCGACTTTCAGCGAGTCCATCGCGAAGGCAATGTGGCCGCCGTAGAAGTTGCCGCCATGCAACACGCGTTCGCCGTCGGGATCGATCAGCGGATTGTCGTTGGCGCTGTTCAGTTCGTTTTCAACGTCCCGACGCACCCATGACAGCGCGTCGCGCGCGACGCCTATCACATGCGGCGCACAACGGATCGAGTAGCGGTCTTGCAGGCGATGGCCCGGCGTGTCCTCGCGGCCGGCGAGATCCTCGCGAATCCATGTCGCGGCTTCGGCTTGGCCCGCGTGCGGTTTCACTTCGAAGAGCATCGGGTCGAAGTGCGCAGCGCGGCCGTCGAGCGCGACGGTGGACAGCGCGGTCAGGCGTGCGGCGAGCCGCGTCAAATGACTGGCTCGGGCGAACGCGAGGCACGCCAGCCCCGTCATGACCGCGGTGCCGTTCATCAGTGCGAGCCCTTCCTTCGGCGCGAGCGTAAGCGGCGCGTGGCCCAGTTCGGCCCAGACGTTGCGCGCATCGCGCAACTCGCCGCCGTACTGCACGTCGCGTTCGCCAACGAGCGCCGCTGCCACGTAGGACAACGGCGTCAGGTCGCCGCTCGCCCCCACCGACCCCTCCGATGGAATCCTGGGCAGCACACGATGATTGATCAGGTCGGCGAGCCGTTCGAGCAGCACGGTCCGCACGCCGGAAAAGCCGTATGCAAGCGAATTGAGCCGTGCGGCGATGACCGCGAGGGTCTGCGCGTCGTCGAGATGCTGGCCCATGCCGCAGCCGTGATAACGCAGCAGTTGCAGGGGCAGGACTTCGACGAGTTCCATCGGCACATCGACCACGCACGAGTCGCCGTAACCGGTGTTGACGCCATAGACGGTCGCGCCCTGGGCCAAATGCCGGCGCAAGAATTCGGCGCCGCGTTCGATGCGTGCCCGCCATGCCGGATCGGCGCTCAACGCAACCGGCATGCGCCGCTGCGCAATCGAAACGACTTCTTCGATAGTCAACCGCCGGCCGCCGATGACGATTGCTTCGTCGGCCATAAGCGCTACGTTACGTACGTTGGGACTCAGATCATGTTCGGCCATTCGCGCCTCCATTGCCATTGGGACGCGCCCAGAAATCGAAAAAATTGAACCATTGATAAGGCGCCTTGCGACAATAGTGTTCGAGACGCGCTGCATAACGTTGCGCCCACGCCGCGAGATGCTGCGCACGCTCACGGCGCGGCAACTCGATACGCTCCGCGAACGGCTCGAAATAGAGCCGGTAACCCTGCGCTTCCTTCAGGCAGAAAAACAGGTACACGGGGCAACCCAGTGCATGGGCGAGCACATAAGGCCCTTGCGCGAAAGGCGCCGTCGAACCCAGGAACTGCGCTTCGGTCGTGCGGCCCGAATCATGCGCCGGCACACGGTCGCCGACGATCACCAGCAACTCGCCCGCATCCACACGGTCCTGCATCATCATCGCCGTCTCGGGGCCGAAGTCGCTGACCTCGACAAGACGCTGCGCGAACTCGCTATTCGCCGATGCCAGCACGCTGTTGAACCGGCGTGCGTGCTCGGTATAGACAACAGCGGTGACCTTCGCGTGCGCACCGCGCGTGGCGAGCGCCCGGGTCATCTCGAGGTTGCCGAGATGCGCGCCGATCACGAGTGCACCGCGCCCGCTCGCGCTCAACGCTTCGAACGCGGCAGGATCGTCGAACTTCACGTCCTCTATGTTGACGCGGCCCGACCATGCGGCGAGTTTATCGAAGCCGGATTGCGCGAATGCCAGCATGTGCTTATACGCGGACAGCCATCCCGGCCGAGGTGTCCCGTCTTGCGGCGCTGCCTGTTGAAGATGCATGAAGTAGCTGCGCGATGCAGCCCGGGCACTGCGCCCTGTCAGCAAGAAATACGCGACGATCGGATGCAGCCATAACGCCGTGAAGCGCGTGCCGAAGAGACGGCAGCTCAGCGCAAGCAAGGACATGCCGAGATGGCTGCCGCGTTCCGCGATATGCCACCAGTGCTGATCGTTCTCATCCGCCGATGTGGCCGAAGCTCGCGGCATCAGCTTGTGTGCAAGCAACATCGGCAGCCGCCACAGCATGCCCGCGACAAGCCGCGTGTGAGTACGGCTGATACGCACGTTGTCCCACAGCACGTCGAAGTGTGAAACGCCGTCGCTCGCGTACGTGACGCGTGTCGGAATCGAACGGAACGCTGTCCTGCGCCAGTACAAACGCACCAGGATCTCGATGTCGAAATCCATGCGCGTCGGCAACCGGACGTCATCGATCAGCGCGCAGACCACGTCGAGCGGATACAGGCGGAAGCCGCACATCGAGTCGCGGATCGTGAACGAGAGCGTTTCGATCCACACCCACACATGCGTCAGATAACGGCCGTAGAGACGCGACTTCGGCACGGATTCGTCGTAGACAGGACGACCGAGGATTACCGCGCCCGGCCCCGCACGCGCCGCTTCGATGAAGCGCGGCACATCGGCGGCGTCATGCTGTCCGTCGGCGTCGATCTGCAAGCCATGCGTGAAACCAGCCTCGAGCGCGGCCCGCAGGCCCGCCATCACCGCTGCGCCCTTGCCGCCGTTGACCGGCAAACGGATCAGCTTGAGCTTGTCCGGGTACTGTTGGCGAAGCGCGGCGAGTACGTGCTGGGTGGCGTCATCGCTGCCATCATCGACGATAAAAAGCGGCAAGCCGTGCACGCTGAGATTCGCGACAGTCGCGCCGATCGCGTCCTTGTGGTTGTAGATCGGGATGACGATGCACGGCGCGAAGCTCATGCGATCACCCGATAAACAAAAACACCCGACGCGCAATCCCGACCGCTCAGCCGATACGCAAATTGCACACGCTGCCGCAACGCGTCATGCGTCAACGTGAGATCGAGCAGCGCGCCCGGTGGCACCGGCGCCTTGAACTTCAACTGATCGATCGATGCCAGCGCGCGGACGCCCGGCACATGGTCAGTCGCCAATCGCATCGCCCAGTCGACCTGTACGACACCCGGCAGGATCGGCAAGCCGGGGAAGTGACCAGCGAAATGCACGAGCGTCGGCGGCACGCGGAGCTCGTAGTGCAACGCCTTCTCGCTGCGGGCTTCGGAGAGCACTTCGAGACCGTCTGCGCGCGCGTCGAATGCTGCGGCAACAGCGGCCGCCGGCAACTTGCCGCGGGCATCGAAGGGAAGCGCGAAACGGAAGCGCCAGAAACGCGGCAGCACGACGATGTCGAAATACACCGCAAGGTGGCGGCGCAAGATCTTCGCGAGCGCCACGCGCCCTCGTTCCAGCAGCGCTTCGCTGCCGGCTTCGGTGAGCGCCACCACCGCGCCGACACGCTCGCGCGACATCCCTTCAAGCGACACCACCGCCGCCTGCCCTACATACGGATGCAATGCGAGCCGTGCTTCGAGTTCCGGCAAGGACACGCGCTTGCCCGCAAGCTTGATCACGCGGTCGAGGCGGCCTTGCAGCCGGAAACGGCCATCGGGGTCGAACGCGACGGTGTCGTCGGTACGATGCCAGTCGTCGTGGCCCAGATGCGGCGAGCGCAGATTAAGCGCACCGTCGTCGCCGCGATGAACCTCGATACCGGTCAACGCTTGCCACGCATCCGTTTTATCCTGCTGACGCCACGCAATGCCGCCCGTCTCCGTGCTGCCGTAGATCTCGACCGGCGCAGCACCGAAGACCTCGGCATATTTGCTGGCTGCCTCTGCCGCAAGCGGACCGCCCGACGAAAAGAACACGCGCGGCACGGGACTCAGGCTTGCGAAACCATCGAGTTCGGGCCAGCGCGAAAGTTGCGCGGGCGTAGACACCACGACCGATCCCCCCTGCCCGCATTGCGCGATCCGCGCCTGCAAATGTTGTGGCTCGATGCTGATTGCACGGTCGAATGCGCGCCCGGCAGCGAGCGGCCAGAACACACGAAACAGCAGTCCATAAATGTGATGATGCGGGACGCTGCCAAGCACCGTTGCGTCGCCGACAAGCTCGCCCCACTGCTTCTCGAGCGTATGGACTTCGGCGTTGAATTGCGCGAGCGTCTTGCGGATCGGCTTCGGTGTGCCGCTGCTGCCGGAGGTGTACAGCGTGAGGGGCGCGTGAGGATCGATCAACGCGGGCATCCGGGCAGACGCTGGCAGCGAGACCAGCGAAGGCATGTCGGCATCGGTCAGTGCAACATCGTAGGCATTGGAGAGATCGGCCAGATAACCGGGCGCGGCATGCGCCGGAATCATCGGCTCCTTGCCGCAAGCGAATAACGCGAACAGCGCGCAGGCGAAGTCGAATGGATCGTCGATACACAACGCATAGCGTCGCGCCGGCTGCTCGCTCAAACACGCGGCGATGGCCAGCGCTCGCGCACGGAACCCGGCGAAATCGAGCATGTCGGCACCGTCGCGGCAAACCGGCGTGCCGGCATCGCGCTTGGCCCACAATACATCGTGCAACGCAATCATGCGGCCTCCGACCGCGCGGCTCGCGGCAGCACGGCCAGATAGCGCCATACGATCTCGCCGGCCAGCAACACGCCGATCAGGCCATACGCGATCGCGCCGTTGTACAGCGACCACGCAGCCGGCGGCCAGAACAACGCGGTATACGCGGAAAACGCGCCGTTCAGCACAAAGAACACGCACCAGACCTGAGTCACCCGGCGCGTGTACCGCACCGCATGCTCACCGAGTTCTGGATTGCCCATGCGCGCGAATTTTTCGATCATCGTTTGCCCACGCACGAGCGTCGAGCCGAACGCGACCAGCAGGCCAAGGTTCACAAGTGAGGGGTATAGATGCAGCAGCAATACGCTGCCGGACAACACGATCGCCGCCGATGCGCAGCTCAGAAGGCCCACTACGCACCAGTCCGTCGCGGTAAGCTGCCGCAGCGACGTGGCGAACCTGCCCGTCCCGGCCCAGCGCTGCAGCCACAGCAGCGCGAACAGTGCGGCGCCGATGTAACGCGGCGAATCCCAGCGCCATGCGCACAAGATCATGATCGGGTAAGCAAGCTTCAAGGCGACTTGCAGGACTGCCCGCATCCAGCCAAGAGGCTTAACGCCCAAGGTCAAGGCCTCGCCCGCCGCCGGTTTATCCGCCGCGGTATCCTGCATGCCGGAACGTGAATGCTCCGCTTGCATCACCCCTGTTCCGCCAGCAGCGACTCCACGGCGCCGATCACATCGCCGACCGTGCGGACCGACTTGAACTCTTCCGGCTTGATGCGCCGGCCGGTCATTTCCTGCAGCTTGATCGCAAGATCGACGGCGTCGATGCTATCGAGGTCGAGGTCCTCGTACAGATGCGCTTGCGGCGTCACGCGGTCAGGCTCGATCGCGAAGTTCTCTTTGAAGATGGCGCGGATGCGCTCAAGGATCTCTGTCTCGGTCACGATTTATTCCCCTTTTCCCCGGTGTCGTTCGCGATGCTCAACCCGCCTTGCTGGCTGGCGACAAGCGCCGCAAGGGTGCTGATCGAACGGAAGTGCTCCCGCGTGCGTTCGTCGTTCGCCGCGATAGTCAATTGATAGTGTTTGCGCAGCACGATACCGATCTCGAGCGCGTCGATCGAATCGAGCCCGATGCCATCGGTTTCGAAGAGCGGCGCATCGTCGCCGATGTCGGCAGGTGTCAGGTCTTCCAGATCGAGTGCATCGATCAGAAGCTGCTTAATTTCCAGTTTCAAAGAATCCATAGTCGAACAGGCGCTGGTTAATGTGTGCCTCAATAGCGCTGGTCAAAGTGCGCGCGGCAAGGGCCGGGGAAGAAGAATCGTGAGCCTCGAGCCTGTCGGCCGCGACCGGCTCGAGCACGTTCACGCGGATGCGAAACGCCCGCGATGGCACGTGATACCAGCGCATCTGTTTCGTGAATGCCGGCGGGTCGCAATCCATGAGCACCGGCAGGATCGGCGTGCCCGCCTTGAGGGCGATGTGCGCGAAACCGCGCGAGAATGCGTGCAACCGGTTCGGCGCGGGACTGCGCGTGCCTTCCGGGAAGATGATCATGGTATAGCCCGCTGCAATCTGGCGTGCACTCGCTTCCACGAGTTCGATCGGGTCGACGTTGCTCACGTATTCGGCGGCCCGGACGATGCCCCAGAAACACGGATTACCCCAGTGGGCGTTCTTGACCACGCAGCACGCAGAAGGCGTGAGCGCGAGCAGCACCACCACGTCGAGGTAGGTCGGATGATTCGCGACGACAATCACGGGCCCGCTCGCACGTAGCGCGGCCGCGCCCTTCACTTCCAGTTCCATCACGCCGATCCACTGCAAGACGGTGACCAGCGCACGGAAGAACCAGTGAATGATGGTCGTGACCGCACGCTGACGCGACGCACGATGCGGCCACAGCCATGCGAGCGGAAACACCAGCACCGAGAACAATAGCCCGCAGACGCCGAACACGACGAAGCTCATGCCCGTGGCGACCAGGCGCCAGCCGTAGTTAAGCCGCGCCTTCATGCCAGCTCCATTGCCAGGTGGTGCCGGCGTTTTGCCATGCTGCGGGCGCATGCGTGTCAAGACAACGTTGGACCGCTTCGCTCTGCGTACGGAAGTTGTCATGCGCAGGAGCCGGAGCCAATGTCGCTGCCAATGTCGGCGCCGGAGCGTCGGAGCGGCCCCCTGTACCCGATATTGTGCATGCAAGACGTCCTGCCGCCGCGTGGGTGTCGAGCAGGATCGCGAGCGCTCCGCCTTGCACCTCGTCTTCAATCGTGCCGTACGCGGCATCGGCCGGCTCGTCCGCATACACCATGAGCACGGGCGACGAGGGGTCCGCCGCGAACTGCGCATGGGCTTCGAGCAATGCATACCCGAGCGTTTCCGCGCCGGCGGAAATCGCGCTGGCGGGCGAACGGTCGCCGCGGGCGATGCCGAATATGCCGGTCATTGCGTTGAGGACGGACAGGCTGAATGCAGTCGGAGACACCGGCTCGCCCGCGCTGATGGCGCGAAGGATGTCCGTGGTGCGCCTTAGTTCGCCGTGCCGGGACGCGAATACAACTCGCACGCGGTCGCGCTCAGCCACGCAGTCGTGGGCGACCTTGAGGGCGATACGGGACAGGCTGCTCAGACGACGGCGGACGATCGGCTCGATGAAGCTAATATCGGCGGCGACAGCGGCAGCGGTGGCAGACCATCGGGCAACGGGCATGGTCCAGCGCAGATCGTGCATACGATGTTTACGAATTGAAAGGCACCAGCACCTCATGAGGACCCGCCTGCGCGGGCAGCACATGAATGGGCCCGCTCTGGCCGGAGGATTTTTAATCGGCTATCAGAAGATGACCGGCAGATAGTCCGGCGCCCGTACCGACTTAACGGCAGTTTGTGCCGATTGTTTAATGCCATATGCGGGTAAATGAATTATTTGAACTTGGATCAGCTCCGCATGGAGGGCAAATCATACTGAAATTTGCCTGCTAAATCAGCCGGAAAAAAGTATCCGGGCGTATCAGTCTCACATATACGACGAAACGCCAGAAATTCATTTAAAAGCCAACCGGTTTCCTCTCTTGGGTCATGGAAATTTAGCCGCCTTTCGCAGCTTGTCCAAGTCGAAAAAGTTACGGGATGTACATTGCGCTCGGTGCACTGGCATTGTCAGGGCACTGAAGCCGCTATGCCGCGTCTGATTGGCTGCATCCGCGATGCACGGTTTCGCCATGTCGATCATGGCGACGGCGCTGAAGCGGCAGGCTTCGCGTAGAGCGCTATGTCGTGCCAAGCGGTTTGCCGAGCGTTCCGCGCGCATTAAGTCAGGCAATCGTGACTTAATCGATGGCTCGCTCAGCTTCGTACAATGCGTAACGTCTCTTACTTAATCGTCTGCCGATTTTCCCGGACGACTCGCGTACGAGCTGCAGCCGGGAAGTCAGAAGGCTTCCCGTAATGTCACGAAGTGCAGCCCTTGCTTTTTAGCGGCGCCGATGACACGGGGTAATACCGAGAGCAGGACGGGCTGACCGTCGTCGGTGGTCGCGGCGTCGCCATCATGGAGCAGCAGGATGTCCCGCGGTGCCAGATCGCGCAGCAACCTCTGTGCGACGACCTCCGGATCGCGTTCGCGCGTATCGAAGCCGCGTCGCGTCCAGGCGGCCAGCCTTAAATCGAACTTTTGCAAGACCGGCTCGAGCAGGACATTGCGCAAGCCCGCCGGTGCGCGAAAGAAAGCCGGCCGCTCGCCGGTCAGTTCCGTCAGCGTGCGCTGTGCCGCATCGATTTCCCGGCTCAGCGCGCCCATGCCCGTCACGGAAAACGTATGCACGTGCTTCTGCGAGTGGTTCTCCACGCTATGCCCGCGCGCGACAATCTCGCGGGTCAGCGCGGGATAGCGGCGCGCACGTTCGCCGATCAGGAAAAACGTGGCGCGTACCTCGTATGCATCGAGCAGATCGAGGACCTGGGGCGTCACGACTGGGTCGGGACCGTCGTCCAGCGTGAGCGCAATGGCGTTTGCATTGCGGGGGATGGCAGGCAAGCGCGTCCAGTTGGGACCGAGCAGCGTCGAACGCGGCCATAGTCCCGCTACCGTGACTGTCGCGTGGTTGAGCGCCGTGCCTGCCAGCCACCATGGCCACATTTCAGGCGCGGCGGCGCAGCCCGCCAGCGCAAGCGCGTGCCAGGCAGCAGTGACCTTCAGTGTGAGGGGATATCCTGTAACAGGCCAGCGACGCTCGGACGCTGCATCCGGATCGAGTTGCAGTCTCGGATGAAGTTTGATCATGCGTCTTCCTTCTTTGATGCCGATAACCGGTTATACGCTAGCAGAAAACTCCCCGGCGGTCCGGGTTGGGGGTTGTAGTCCGCAGAGTTTACCTGCTCTTGCGGCGCGAGGCGTTCACGAAGGCCCATGGAAACTCTGGATCCACTGGGCTGTAGATACTCCTTACAATTTATTCCAGCGCTGACGTCATAGCGTTTTCACGTTGATATCGTCGTAGCGCCTCAGCTTGTAGATGGCTATGGAGACGATCCAGCTCACGATGAATACGCCGATCACGATGTAGCCCAACAGCCCGAAGTGCTCGTTGAGGCTGCCGATCGCATCCCAGAAGACGCCCTTCAGCCCCAAGCGGTCTTGAAGCAAACCCAGTACCTCGATACCGCCGATCAGCACCGCGACCACCACCGACACGAACGTGATCGTGATGTTGTAGTAAAGCTTGCGCATGGGCCGGACAAAGGCCCAGCGATAAGCACCGAGCATCAGGATGCCATCGGTGGTATCGACCAGCGACATGCCCGCGGTGAATAAAATCGGCAACACGAGCACCGACCAGAACGACACGCCGTGCGACGCCTGGGCAGCCGAAATGCCGAACAACGCCACCTCGGTCGCGGTGTCGAATCCGAGTCCGAACAGGAAACCCACCGGGTAAAGATGCCAGCTGCGCGATACCAGCTTGAACAACGGCCGAAGCAAACGCGAGAGGAAACCGCGATTGTTCAGCAGCAGGTCGAGGTCCGTTTCGACCAGCGGCTCACCGCGGCGAACGGCGCGAAACGTCCTGATCACGGACGCCAGCACAACCAGGTTCGCGAAGGCCAGGACGAACAGGAACATCGCCGAAATGCCGGTGCCGATGAGGCCGCCGATGCCTCTCAGGGCATCGAAATGCGTCGTCAGCGCAGTGGCCGCGAAGGCTACAGCGACGGTCAGCGCGACCACGACCGTCGAGTGCCCGAGCGAGAAGAACAAGCCGGCGGCGAGCGGACTGCGGCCGATGTGGAGCAGCTTGCGGGTGACGTTATCGATAGCGGCTATGTGGTCCGCATCCACGGCGTGGCGAAGCCCGAACGTATAGGCGAGAAGCGCCGTGCCGAGCAGTGCCGGCTGCCCGTAAAAAGCCGTTAGCGCCCATGCCCACGCCACTACATTCAGCACGAGCAGAAACGCGTAGATGCCGGTAATCTTGTGCCGAAGACTCGTCGGGCGGTCGTTGAAAAGCTGAGACATGTTTTTTAGCATCATGAGCCCCGCACTCATACCTTTCACGTTCCGACCGCCCGGTTCACGCCTTAACGCACTGTTTCTCCAACTTCGGCTAACGCTGTCGCTTGCAACCACGCATACCACGCCTCCATCCCTGCGCCCGTTTCAGCGGATACCTGCAGTACCTCGATTACAGGATTCACCTGCCGCGCATACGCAATGCAACGCTCGACGTCGAAACGCAAGTGCGGCAGCAGGTCGATCTTGTTCAGCAGCATCAGGCGGCTTGCGCGGAACATGTGCGGATATTTGAGTGGCTTGTCTTCGCCCTCGGTGACGGACAGGATCACGACCTTCGCCTGCTCGCCGAGATCGAATAACGCAGGGCACACGAGATTGCCGACGTTCTCGATCATCAGCCACGAATGGCGCGGCGGGTCGAGTTGCTCCAGCGCACGCGACACCATGCCGGCATCGAGATGACAGCCAGTACCGGTATTGATCTGGACCACGCGGCAACCGGTCGCGCGGATTCGCTCGGCGTCGTTGAGGGTCGCCTGGTCGCCTTCGATTACCTGGATCGGTTGCGTGTCGTGTAGATCGTGCAGATCGCGGATAGTACGTTCAAGCAGCGTGGTCTTGCCTGCCCCCGGCGAGCTGACCAGATTCAGCGCGGTGATCCGGCGGCTTGCCAGCCAGCCGCGATTGCGTTCGGCTATCGACTGGTTTTTCGCGAGCACGTCCTGTTCGAGTGCGATCGTCGTGCCGTGGGTTGCAGCAGAGATCGCGGCTTCGGTTGTGGGCGCGTGTTCAGTGTTCGGGTGATTTTCCAAGTGCGCAGCGCCGGCTTCGGGCGCCTGCATATAGTGGTGGTGAACGTGCTCGTGTCCACCATGCGCATGAGCATGGGCGTGAGCATGACCATGCTGATGCGCCCGCGCGTGCAGATGCGCGGCCACGCTCCCGACGCCCGGCCCGGCCGCAAGCTTCCGCCACGAACCCGGCTCGCGCGCAGCACCGCTTTCCCCTTGCGCCGGCGTTTCAATCCGCTCGCCGGTCTCAGGGTCTGTCATGACCGTGCCTGCGCCTTTAGAGCAACCGCATGTGGTACACATCAGACCACCTCCATCTGTTTTATCTTCAGCTCGCTGCCGGCCAGCAGTTCGAGGTTGACGCTTCCGCACTCGCATCGATCTAGCAGGTCGGTCATGGCCACGCTACCGCCACAGTCCAGGCAGCGAGCGCGCCCCGGCGTCTCCACAATCTCCAGCGCCGCGCCTTCCACCACCGTATCTTTCGCGCAAACGTCAAAGCAAAAGCGGATCGCGTCGGGCATCACCGCCGACAACCGGCCGATCTCCAGCGTCACGCTCAGCACCCGTGCGCCCATCGCGCGTTCGGCGCACAGCTCGACGACACTATTCGCGATGCTCAGTTCATGCATGACGCTGCGCCCCTTGTGCCCGAAACTCGCTAACAGATCCGCGGCAATTGCTCGCCCGTCAGCATGTCGACGATGCGCTGTCCGCCAAACACTGTGTGCAGCACCACGATGCCCGTGGGCTCCGCTACCACTTCGCCAATGATCGCCGCCCGTGTGCCAGCCGGGTGCGCATGCATCGCCGCAAGCACGCGTTGCGCGGCATACGGAGGAACCAGCGCAACCAGCTTGCCTTCGTTCGCGAGATACAACGGATCAAGGCCGAGGATCTCGCAGGCGCCCTTCACTTCCTCGCGAATGGGCAGCGCGTTTTCCTGGATGCGGATCGCCACACCGGACGACACCGCGAACTCGTTCAGCACCGTAGCAACGCCACCGCGCGTCGCATCGCGCATGCAATGAATGTCCTTGCACGCGCCCAGCATCGCATCGACCAGCGAACCCAGCGGCGCGCAATCGCTTGCAATATCGGCTTGCAGTGCAAGCTGCTGCCGCGCGACCAAAATTGCCGCGCCGTGATCGCCGAGAAAGCCGTTCACGATCACCACGTCGCCCGCTTGCGCACGGCGCGCAGATATATTCACTCCCGGTGGAACGACGCCAATGCCTGCTGTATTGATGAACAGTTTGTCCGCGCAGCCACGCTCGACGACCTTGGTGTCGCCGGTGACAATCGACACGCCGGCTTCGATCGCGACACGCTGCATGCTGGCTGCCACGCGACGCAGAACATCCACTGCAAGCCCCTCTTCGATCACCATCCCGCACGATAGAAACAGGGGTTTTGCACCAGACATGGCGAGGTCGTTGACCGTGCCCGATACCGCTAGCGTGCCGATGTCACCACCCGGAAAAAACAACGGGTCGACGACATAGCTATCGGTGGTGAACGCAAGCCGGTCGCCCAACCGCGCGAGGTCCGCGAGCGGAAATACCGCCTGGTCTTCGAGCGAGGCGAGCGCGGGGTTATCGAAGGCGATGACGAACACGTCCTCGATCAGATCGCGCATTGCCCGGCCGCCGCCGCCGTGCGCAAGATTGATCGTGACATCGCGTAGCCTGCCGATCCGGTCATTCATGCCTGTACTCCCTGCTTGAGCTTGTCCGACGCAGCACCGCGCGCATACAACGCCGATGTATCGATGCGGGCATAACGGTAATGCGCCGCGCATGCGCCTTCGCTTGACACCATCAGCGAGCCGAGCGGCGTCTCCGGCGTGCACGCGGTGCCGAACACCTTGCACTGCTGCGGCTTGATAACGCCCTTGAGCACTTCGCCACACTGGCAGGATTTAGGATCGGCGATCTTCAGGTTGGCGACGGGGAACTTGCGTTCGGCATCGAATGCGGCGAACGGCTCGCGTATCCGTACGCCTGAATGATCGATCGATCCCAGGCCACGCCATTCGAAGAACTCGCGCAACTCGAACACCTGCTCGATCGCCGACAGTGCCTGCGCATTGCCGTCTTCCGGCACGATCCTGCCGTACTGGTTCTCCACTTCGCAGCGGCCTTCGGCGATCTGCCGCAGCACCATCCACACCGATTGCAGCACATCGAGCGGTTCGAACCCGGCGACGGTGATTGGCCGCCGATAATGCTCGGCAATAAAACGGTACGGTCGCGTGCCGATCACCATGCTGACATGTCCGGGTCCAAGAAAACCGTCGAGATGCAGGTCGGGCGAGTCGAGGATGGCCTTGATCGTCGGAATGATCGTGATGTGATTGCAGAACAGCGAGAAGTTATTGATGCGTTGGGCGTGAGCTTGGAGCACGGTCATCGCGGTGCTTGGCATCGTGGTCTCGAAACCTAACCCGAAGAAGATCACCTCGCGATGCGGATTGGCACGTGCAAGCGCAAGCGCGTCGAGCGGCGAATAGACCATCCGTACATCTGCTCCATCGGCTTTCGCTTTCAGCAGGCTCTTGCGCGAACCGGGTACCCGCATCGCGTCGCCGAAGGTCGTGAAGATCACTTCGGGCCGCTCGGCGAGCGCGACGCAATCGTCCACGCGGCCCATCGGCAAGACGCAGACCGGGCATCCGGGGCCGTGGACGAACTCGACCTCGGGCGGCAGCATCTGGTGAATCCCGTACCTGAAAATGGAATGCGTGTGGCCGCCGCAGACTTCCATGATCTGCAAGGGCCGCTTTAAGCCGCCACGGTCGCGCACGATGCGCTCGACCAGCTTGCGGATCTCCTGCGTAAGTGTGCGCGCTTTGTCCGGATCGCGGAATTCGTCGACGTATTTCATGACGCGCGCTCCGCTGCGTCGGGAACACCCAGGCTGCCGCGTTCATCGGCGAGCAACGTATGGACGAGGTCCCACAAGATGTGATAAATCGCGACGTGCGTTTCCTGGATGCGATGAATGCTGTCGCTCGGTACCACAAGGCAATGATCGAGCGCACCCGGCGCTGCCATCTTGCCGCCGTCGTGCCCTGCGAGGCCGATGGTCACCACGCCCATCTCGCGCGCCTTGGCGAATGCAGCGAGCAGGTTGTCGGAATTGCCGCTCGTCGATACACCGATCAACCCGTCGCCGCGACGCGCCTGCGCTACCAGTTGCCGTACGTAGATATGCGCGAAACCGACGTCGTTGCCCACGGCCGTCATCATCGCGGTATCGGCGACGAGATTGACAGCGGTGAGCGCCGGACGTCCGGCAGTTACGGGATGCAGAAACTCCACTGCGATGTGCGCGGCATCGCAACTCGACCCTCCGTTGCCCATTGAAAATAGCCTGCCGTCACGACGATAAACATCCGCAATCGCATGCGCGACGGCGACCACGGCCGCGGCGTTATCCGCGAAAAACGTACGCTTCGCGTCGATGCTCGCCTGCGCCTTCTGCGCGATCGATTCGAGCAGCGCGGCATCAAGTTTCGCCGCGTCCTGATGATCGCCGTGGAGGAACGGATATAGCCCCTGTAGCGCCCGATGTTCAGTCATGGCGGGCTCCGTTGTGGTTGTAAAACTGCTCAGGGGGTGGCAGCTCACCGCCCCCTTCCATCATCGCGGCCATCTCCGCTTGCGCTTCGCCGAGTTCACGCAATAGCGCAAGCGTGCGCATGGCTTCGGCCTCGTCGAGACGGCTCATCGCGAAGCCGACATGCACGAGCACCCAGTCACCGACACACGCGGACAGCGGCCGGTCGTCATCCACTACGAACGCGATATTGATGACCCGCTGCACCCCGCCTACATCGACTAATGCGAGGTTATTGTCCGCGTCGCGGATCTCGACGATCTGTCCCGGAATGCCTAAGCACATGACGTACTCCGTGGTTCAACATACGCGGACGCAAGGGCACGCGCGGCAGTTATTGCCGCTTGCCCCAGCGCGATGCCGCCGTCGTTAGACGGCACCTGGCGATGTGCCAGCACATTCAGGCCGCGCGCTGCCAGGCGCACGGTGAGTTGTTCGAACAGCACGCGGTTCTGCATGACGCCGCCGGAGAGCGCGACGGTATTGACCTTCGTGGATGCAAGCAAACGGCTGGTCATCTGCACTAGGGCGATCGCGAGGCCCTTGTGAAAACGTGCGGCGATTACCGGTACCGGCGTGGGACGCAGCAAGTCGTCGAGCAGCGCTATCCACATCGGCTGCGGGTCGATTAACGACGGCCCATTCGTTTCCACGATGCCGAATGGATACGCCAGCGCATCGTCTTCGTCATGGAGCGTGCGTGTATCGATCAGCGCTTCGAGTTCGATCGCAGCCTGTCCTTCGTATTGCACACGTTCGCGACAGACGCCTAGCGCCGCGGCGACAGCATCGAACAGACGGCCCGCCGAGCTCGCGGCCGGACTATTGATCCCGCCGTCGATCATCTGATCGAGGACCGTCAGCGGCCGGTCGGCGAGGAAACGATGGAGTTCCAGTTTCGCGTACTGCTTCACGAAACGCCGCCATCCGAGGCTGGCACGCAGATGTGCATACGTGTTGCGCCACGGCTCATGGATCGCGTGCGCACCTCCAGGCAACGCGACCGGTGTGAAGTTAGCCAATCGCTCGAAATCCACGTATCCACCGAGCAAAAATTCGCCGCCCCAAAGCGCGTTGTCCAAGCCCATGCCCAGCCCGTCGAGCACGATGCCGAGCACCTCCGTATCCAAGCCGATATCGTTTTCCGCAAGACACGCTGCAAAATGCGCGTGATGGTGCTGGATCTCGGCCAGCGGTAAATGCCGTTGCCGCGCGATATCGATGCCAAGCTTGCGCGACAGATACTCGGGATGCAGGTCGACCGCGACAAAACGCGCGTCGTGTTCGAATAGATGCTGATAACGCGCGAGCGACGCCATGTAATCGCGATACGTCTCGCCGTTCTCCAGTTCGCCGATGTGATGCGAGACGACCGCTTCGCCATCGCGCAGCAGGCAGAATGTGTTTTTCTGCTGCGCGCCCATCGCAAGAATCGCGGGTGCACTAGAAAAATCGCGCGGCAAACGCAGCGGCGCGGGCGCATAACCGCGCGAGCGGCGCAGCAACCGCGGTACGCCGCCCATGACCCGCGCGACGGAATCGTCCACGCGCCGCGCGATATCGCGGTCGTGCATCAGAAACGCATCGGCCATGCCTGCGAGACGTGTGCGGGTTTCGTCGTTATCGATGCATTGCGGTTCGTCGGCGAGATTGCCGCTGGTCAGCACGACCGGGCTGTCGAGCGGTTGCATCATCAGATGATGCAGCGGCGTTGAAGGCAGCATAAAACCGAGCGTGGCGATGCCCGGTACAACGCCCGGAAACGGATCGCTTGCGCCGCGATCGATCATCGGCATGATGACGATCGGCCCGGCTGCGCTTGCCAGCAGGACCTTGTCCGCGTCGCTCACCACGCAGTAACGTTCGATCATCGCCACGTCACGCGCCAGCAGGGCGAACGGCTTGCGCTCGCGATGTTTCAGCGCACGCAATTTCGCAACTGCCGCATGATCCGCCGCGGCGCACGCAAGCTGAAAACCGCCAAGCCCTTTGATCGCGACGATCTCGCCGCGCTGGATCAAGCAACGCGTGGCATCCAGCGGATCACCTTGTTCGAGCGCGCCATCGGCTCGCTCCAGCCATAGGTGCGGTCCGCAAGCCGGACATGCAACCGGTTGCGCATGAAAGCGCCGGTCGGCCGGATCGTCATACTCGCTTCTGCACGCGGCACATAGCGGAAACACCGCCATCGTTGTATTCGGGCGGTCATAAGGGATCGCCTGAACGATCGACAAGCGCGGCCCGCAGTGCGTGCAGTTCGTGAACGCGTAACCGTATCGACGGCTCGACGGATCGAAGGTCTCGTCGATACAAGCACGGCACGTTACCGCGTCCGGCACCACCCCGGTATGCGCCTGCCCGCCCTCGCTCGCGACAATCCGAAACCCGCCGTAAGGCGGCGGTATCTGGTGGAGCGCGTAACGCTCGATGGCATCGATCCGCCCAAGCGGCGGACAGCCGCTGCGCAAGCCCGCGACAAAATCATCGAGTGTGGTTGCGTCGGCCCATGCGTGGATCAGCACGCCTTCGCTGTCGTTGCATACATCGCCACTCACACCGCAATCGCGCGCAAGGCGCCATACCGCTGGCCTGAAACCCACACCCTGCACCAGTCCGCGCACACGAATAACCGCACCGACCCGCGATATCACGGGCGGTTCGTCGCGAACCGGTGACGGGCACGGGCTCATGGCCGTGCCCGTCACATGTTGCGAATGCGGATATAGCGGCGGATATCCTTCAGGTTCGCCGCAATGCCGACAATCAATGCCGGCAATAACAAGTACTTCATCAAGAGCTTCATCATGCTCTCCAGTGGTCTTGCGACACGCGCCCGGCGTTGACCACGGTGGTCTGCGCCTGCGTGTTTTCGAGCATCGTTTCAATGGTTTCTACCGCTTCCTTCACTGCCGCCGCGACGGGTTCGCTCAGTCCCATGCGACCTTCCTGCCCCTCCTCCGTGCCCAGACTTTCCGGCTCACAACCAATCAGGACGATACGCCCCACTTCGCCATCCATCGCCGCCACTGCCTGAAGGACTTTCGCCGGATCCAGATCGTGCGGTGATAACAGAACGGGCGGGGCATCGCCTTTGAAACCTTCATTAGTGTTATTTGTAGAAGGTTCGATCACGTACAGCGTCCCGGGCGGTCCATCGCGATGCGTTGCATCGACGAGGATGGCAAGGTCTACGCCGTCCAGCAGCGCGTAATACAGATCGATCCCCCGGATGCCATAGTCGATCACACGAATATCCGGCGGCCAGGCATCGCGTCGTCTTGCGTGCAGACGCCGCACGACTTCGACGCCGAAACCGTCGTCGCCAAGGAATACGTTGCCGACTCCGGCCACCAGGATCGAGGTCATGACGACCGCTCCTCGCGCAACGGTTCGATCTCGTCGGGCGAAAAAAAGAAGCGATGACCCGGCATGCGCGCCAGTCCGAAGTCGCGCCCCGGATCGCAGTCGATCGTTACCGCCACATGGACGTTGCCCTCGAAATCGCGCTCGATCGATTCGATGGTCGCTATCTGATCGCGCAAGGCCAGGTCGAAGATATCGGCGCGCGCGTGGGGATGCAGCACGACGCGTGAGCCTACCTGCAACGCCACGCCGTCGACGTTGACGCAAACGAGCCGCGGCTTGGCGTCGAGCTCGGCCCATGGAGCAGCGGCGTTGGGTTGGTCTCCTGATTCCTCCGATACATCCGGCCAGCCCCCCGTATCCACCCGCACTTCGCGCAAGGTCCCGTGCAGGCGCTGCAAGTCGCTCGCGGACAGGTTTTCCGTGCGTTCGAGCAGCGCGCGCGAACGTTCGTCGCCCGCGGCCATCTCGCGTTTCTCGGCGTCCGTCATGGTGAGGATTCGCAGCGTCAGGATCTCGTCGATCTCGGTGGCATCGAAGAGATCGCCGGCGCTTTCCGGCGCTACCTGGGGATAGTCGTAGAGGATGATCGGCGCCGCGAGCATGGTGTCGCGCCGCTCGGCGGAGCCGACCAGCACCGGCCACAAACCGATGTTCATGCAAGAGGCAACCGCTTCGGCGAGCTCGTCCGGCGGCTCGATCGACGAGACGAACGCGGCGCCCTCCACCGCCAGCACTGCGTGGCATGACAGCAAGGCGAACGACGAAGCCGCATCGCGATTCAAGCGCTGCGGTTCGTCAACCGGCGTGGCGTTGACTATGCGTACCGTGAGCCGGAAGGTGCGCTCAGCGAGTCGTGTTGCACAGCATTCCACACGGCCATCGATAGCCGCCCTTGTACGCACGAGCGCGCCGAGCACGCGGCCGTCCGCCTCCATCAGCGGTTCGACAACACGGCTTCCGGGTAGCGAAAACGGCAGGCGCAGCCCCGCGATACACAATTCATCCAGCGTCAGCGCCGGAACCTCGACGTGCTGCTCCCCGGCCTCCTGCCACGCGTCGAAACGCCGCCCGCCCACTTCCAGCGACGCCACCGGCCGCGACGACAATTCATCTGCGCCCGTCCATGCAGCCGCAGGTTCGTTCAACTCACGCACGTCCCGTTCGATCAGATGCAGGAAACACGGACGCACCGTTACACTCGTTTCGTCGTCGCCTTCGATCACGCATTCGGTCTGCATCATCGAAGCATCGCTGCCGGACCAGTCGGCCCATGCTCGCGGATACACGCTGCCAAAGGTCCAGCGCTGCCGGTTCTTGACCGAGGACGCACGGTACGGATACAGCATGTATCCCTCGTACAGCACGGCCTGAACGATCCCGTCGATGGGGTTCATTGCAACCCTCCCTGCGCGGGCCACGCCTGTTCGCTGCGACTATCGTCCAGCAAGGCAGTCAGTGCCTCGTCCCAGCCGGTTAATCCCCGCTCGATACGGTAGCGCTCCAGCCGCTCGTACACGCCGCGCTGCACGCACAGCCATGCGCTGTTCGGGTAGTAGTAATCGCGCATCGCGCGCCACGTTGCGACCGGCAGGCGGAACGCTGCTTCCTTGTGCCACGGAACACGCGCGACTTGCAACGTGCCGTCGCTGTCGCGATAAAAAATAGTGCCGCTGAATTGCAGCATCAACGGAATCTCTCCGTCTCCCAGCGCATCGAAATACTTCGTCGCCGCGACATTGAAGTCGAACGTGCACGGCACCGGCAGGTCGACCGTGCAGGTATCGGCAAACGAAGGAACAGCGGCGTTCGCATGCGTCCACAATAGGGTCCGCAATGTTTGCGACCAGCGTTGCGGGACGCCGAACAATTCGCTAAGCCGCGCCTGATCGACCGGCTCGTAACTACGCCGGGTCGCTTCTATCTGGATTTGGCAATGCAGCGCGAGGCTCGCTATCTCGTCGTGCGTGTTCGACGCGTTCGGTGTTTTCATATTGGTCACCCGCAGCTTGAACAACAGCAGCGGCGACACCGAATGCAGCGCGACCTCTGCACCCTCGACGACGAAGTCAAGATCAGGCATTCGGCACTCCCTCGGGCAAACGCTCGCCCGCTTTCAGCGCGGCGAAACAGGCATGGATCGCACGCCATGCATCGACACCGCCCGACAAGCCACGCCAGCGCACACGAATCACGCCGGTCAGCGCATAACACTGGTCGATAGGCACGCGATAATACTCACGTGCGCCTTCCACGCGGTTGACCAACAGCGCTTCAACGTCGGGTTCGAGGGTATCGAGGATGGGGTTATCGACAACGAGACGATCCCACGCGTTCAGATCGAGCGACGACTGCATCGCACCGGCCGCACCGGGATACATCGCGATCACGCGTTGCGCCGCCGAATCCCGGTAGAAAAACGCGATACCGATCGGGATCGCCAGCGCGTCCCATTGTTCGTCGCTGAGATGAAAGCCGCCGAGCCAGGTACCGCGTTCCGGCACCCGCTTATATCGCGCATTCTGCTGATTGCCGAACAGCAGCGCACACGCGCGGCAGCAGCAACGCAGCGCGTGCTGCTCCGGTTCGACCAGATGCGGATGGACATTGTCGAGCGGTTCGCCACACAGTTCGCATAACGTCGTCACCGGTGGCCGGGCAAACGTCCGCAACGCGGCAACCCAGCCGGGTTGTCCGGGTTGCCCGGGTTGACCCTCCCCGCGCGCGTTCATGATGTAGGCAGCGTTGCAACAAACCGCAGCTCATGGACATTGACGTCCGGCATCCCGTCTATTTCAATGTGCGCTACGTCCGGCGCCTGTTCGAAAATTGCCCGCTCGATATCGTTCTGCACATCGGCAGGCGTGACGTGCTTGCCAGTCAGCACGCCCGCCAGACGAACGCGTACCAGGTCCTCCCGCGCATCGACCAGTTCGATCCCCATGCCTTGCGCACCGAGCGGGGCGCGCAGCCCTTCGACCGCGTGCCGCACCCGGCTTGCCAGATCCTGCGGATGCAGTCCATGCAGCAACAATAATGCGCTGACCTGCTTGTCCTGCATGAGCCGGGCGACAATCGGCCCGTCGGCGCCGTCTGCCTCCGTCACGATTTCGGCCAGCCGCGCAAGACCACTTGCATGCAGATCAAGCACCACCTGCAGCAACGCTTGCGCAATGTCTCGCGCATGCTTGTTGTCCAGCGCCGCCAGTGCTGCAATCAGTTCGTCGATGCGCTGTTGTTGTTCTTCAAGCACGCGCGCGCCGCTCATAAGTGCCCTCCCGGTTTCATGCCCGACGGAACGCCGAAGGTCGGCGAATGCGCGACATCGACGGTCTTGCCATCTCCCACGTACATATGGACGCCACACGGCAGGCACGGATCGAAGCTGCGCACCGCGCGCATGATGTCGATGCCTTTGAACTTGTCCGGCCCGTTCTCTTCGAAGATCGGCGTGTTCTGCACCGCGTCTTCGTACGGTCCAGGCGTGCCGTAGATATCGCGCGGATTTGCGTTCCACGGGGTCGGCGGATACGGATGATAGTTCGCAATCTTGCCGCCCTTGATCACGAGGTGATGCGACAGCACCCCACGCACCGCTTCATGAAAACCACAGCCGATGGCTTCATCGGGCACCTGGAACGGCGTGAAGGTGCGCGTGTGGCCCGCATGCAATTCGGCCAGCGCCTTCTCCGCGAAATGCAGCGCACAAGCTGCCGCATACGCCTGGAAGTAAGTGCGCGCGCGGTCACGTTCGATCGCGTTGCTCCACTTTGGAATGTTCCATTCGAACTCGACTTCGGGTTTGAGCGCCGTCTTCGGCAAATAGATCTTCACGCTGTGGCCCGTCGACTTCACATAGCCGATATCCACCAGACCTGCGAGCGCGGTCGTCCACAAACGTGCGATCGGACCGCCGCCGGTATCGAGTGCAAGGTAATCGCCGGTGCGTTTGTCGTACCAGCGTGGCGACATCACCCACGTATAGTTGCCGTCGAACTTGCGTTTTTGCGGCCGCGGCAAGGTGGTCTGGTTCCAGGGATGTTTGCGGTCAATCGGGTTGCCCAACGGGTCCTGACGAACAAACGTTTCTTCGTGATCCCAGTCCTCATAGAACGAGCTGCCGAGCAGGATGCGGATGTTCAGGTTGATCTCGACCAGATCGGTTGTCACTAGTTCGCCGTCCACCACCACGCCCGGCGTGACGAACATGCTGCGGCCCCAGTCGGTCATGGTCTTGTAGTTGTAGTCGCACACGTCCGGGTCCTGGAACGATCCCCAGCACCCCAGCAGAATCCTCCGGCGACCCACTTCCTCGTAACCCGGTAGCGCTTCATAAAAGAAGTCGAACAGGTCGTCGTGCAACGGCACGACTTTCTTCATGAACTCCACATACTTCATCAGCCGCGTGATGTAGTCGGTGAACAACTGCACGGTCGGCACTGTCCCCACGCCCCCGGGATACAGCGTCGACGGATGCACGTGACGTCCTTCCATCAGGCAGAACATCTCCCGCGTATAACGGCTGACATGCAGCGTCTCGCGATAGAACTCGCCGGTGAACGGATTCGACGCGGTCATGATGTCCGCGATGGTCTTGTAGCCGTGGATCTCCGCATGTGGCGAGGCGGCCTTTTGCGCTTTCGCCCAGACACCCGGGTTCGTTTCCTTGACCATCTGCTCGCAGAAATCCACGCCCACCAGGTTGTCCTGGAAGATGTTGTGGTCGAACATGTACTCGGCCGCTTCGCCGAGATTGACGATCCACTCCGCCATGTTCGGCGGTTTCACGCCGTAGGCCATGTTCTGCGCATACACCGAGCAGGTCGCGTGGTTATCGCCGCAGATGCCGCAGATACGGCTGGTAATGAAGTGCGAGTCGCGCGGATCCTTGCCCTTCATGAAGATGCTGTAGCCGCGAAAAATCGACGACGTGCTGTAGCACTCGGCGACCTTGCGCTGCTCGAAATCGATCTTCGTATAGATGCCGAGACTGCCGACGATCCGCGTGATCGGATCCCAGTTCATCTCGACCAGTTTGGCAGGCTGTGATGCCTTGCCCGACTTTAGTTCAGGTGCTGCAATGTCCGCCATGACCCCCTCCTGGATACTTCTGTCTCTCGCTGGGACCGCCGTTAGGTTCATTACCCTTCATCCAGCGGCGGTTTCCATGTGTTCCGCGCAGCCGTTCAGCGACGATAGCCAGTCGTCAGCTCAGGACGGTTATGCCGCCATTTAGGTTCATCGTTGATGGTCGTATTGGTGAGCTTGCGCAAACTTCGAATCAGCCCGCCATAAGACTTGATGAGATTCGATGACAGGACCGCGCCGGGTGGCTGGTCCATGAACGGCATGAACTTGTCCGGGAACCCCGGCATCGTGCAGCCGATGCAGATTCCGCCCACGTTCGGACAGCCTCCAACGCCGTTGATCCAGCCGCGCTTCGGCACGTTGCAGTTGACCACCGGTCCCCAGCATCCCAGCTTGACAATACAGTTCGGACTCCCATATTCCGTCGCGAACAGCGCCTGCTCATAGGAGCCCGCGCGGTCGCAGCCATCGTGCACGGTACGCGTAAACAGCCACTTCGGACGTAGCGCGGCATCGAGCGGAATCATGGGCGCGAGACCTGCAAGTTGATAAAGCAGGTACAGCAGCGTCTCCATAAAAATTGTCCGGCTGCACCGGACAACCGGGAACGTTGACGATAGGCAAGCCCGCTTTCGATTTCCAGTCCCAGCCGAGATAGTCCGCCAGGCCCATGCAACCCGTGGGATTGCCTTCCATCGCATGAATGCCGCCGTAAGTCGCGCACGTACCTGCGCCGACGACGGCCAGCGCCTTGGGCGCGAGGCGATCGAGCCACTGCGGAATCGTGATGGGTTCGTGCGTGTCGGGATCCGTTCCCATGGCGGCCCAGTACCCTTCGCGATTAATTTTTTCGTTCGGAATCGAGCCTTCCATGACGAGCACGAAGTTGTCCATCTCACCCCGCGCCGCAGCATGAAACGGGGCCATGAACTCCGCGCCGTTTTCATACGCCAGCACCGGGTTGTGCAGATGCACCTTCGGCAGTCCAGGGATTGCGCCGAGCAGCACGTCTTCAATGCTGGGCTGCGTAGCGGCGGTAATAGATACTGAATCGCCGTCGCAACCGAGGCCCGCGGTAATCCACAGGATGTGTACTTCCTTCAGTGCAGGGGCGTGCTGAGTTTTGCGGCCATACGGAATGGCGCTTTCCGGATCCATGGCGGAACCTCCTCGCCTGCTGGCGATTTTGTGACACCCCCGCGGATTGCAACGTGTCTGTTGCCGGCCGTGGCGGGGACCCGCCTTGCGCGAATAGATCAAGCACGGCGATCGATCGATGCCGCTTTGGTCTGTCTATTCGCTCGCCTTTCCGGTCTGCATTAGGCCGATATTTAAACCGCGGTTAAACACGTGGTTAAACAGTGAGTAAGCCGCAGTTAAACGTTTCGCCTGCATGACCGTGTTCTTTATTCTCTTAAATATAGTTCGTAACGCTAGCCAATCAACCGGTTTCTGCGAAGGTTTTCCCGGACCTGCGTCGAAACGCGCCGGCAACGCCCTGCCGGCTGTTTGAACATGCTGAAGAAATGTTTGTTCAACGATCTATTTCAAGCATCGCATGCGATGACATAGGTAGAACAGGGCGCGACACGGGCATCCTTTTTCATTGCCCGATCGCGCCCTCCCTACGCGGTAGTAATCACGTCCTTACGACGTCACGCAGGCCTGTTGTGTGTAAAACGTGGACAAGCCGTCCCCTTGCGACGCCGGATGTGGCTCCGGCTATCGCGATGGATGCGATCGGTTTCTTGACCTCCTTCTTTGCGTGCTTCGGTTCGCGTTACTCGATGACGATCACCGAGTCCGCGTGGGAGAAAAGCCGTTGCACTTCGTCTGCGCGCAGGGTCAACACAGCTCGCTGGTTGACGTAACCCTTGTCTGTAATCTCACCCGCCTCGAGCGAAGGCGCGCCGGAAAGGATCACAGCCCGTGCGGCGCGTTGCGATGTGCCGCTATCGCGTGCCATGCGACGCAGGCCTTCGAGCACGGTCTCGCGAACGGCTGGATGACGACCTAATTGCTCCCCCGTGCTTTCCAATAGAGGGAGGTCGGCCGCAAGCGCGCGCAACGCCTGTGTCGGGAAAATCAGCAGGCCGATTTCATCGCGGTCATGACCCGCGACCACCACGTCCAGGGCGAAAGGCGCGAGTGTGCCAACGGCTTTCAGTCGAAGCGTGCCCACCGATACCCATGTGCCGCTCGACAGCTTGAAGTCCTCTGCAATGCGTCCGTCGAACACCACACCGGCATTGGGATCCTCTGGATCGCAGAGCTTGCCGGCGTCGCCGATGCGATAGAAACCCTCTTCGTCGAAGGCGGCTGCCGTCGCCGCCGGATCGTTCAGATAGCCGGGAAACACCGACGGACCGCGCACCCGCATGTCGAGTTTGCCGGCGCAAGGCACGAACTTGAGCTCATTGCCGGGCGTCGGGACGCCGATGTTGCCGGCCACGTCATGATGGAAATGGACGCTCGTGACGACCGGCGAAGTCTCCGTGGAACCCCATGCCGATGCGAAGAAAACCGGTGCTTCGCGATGGCGCACGGCCACTCGCTCGAAACGATCGCGCAGCGCGGGCGGCAGGCTCGCCGCTGCATAAAACAACATCTGCAGGCGCTCGAAAAATCGTGCGGCGAACAAGTCGTTGGCTTCGAGAAACGGCGCGAGCGCATCGAAGCCGCGCGGGACGTTGAAATGCAGCGTAGGCGCCACGTCGCGCAGGTTCTCGACCGTGCGTTCGATGAGACCCGGCACCGGACGTCCATCGTCTACATGCAGCGTGCCGCCATTGCGCAGCACCAGATTGAAGTTGTGATTGGCGCCGAAGGTATGGCTCCACGGCAGCCAGTCGACCACGACCGGCGCTGCGCCATCGACGAAAGGCCAGCACTGCGCGATCATTTGCTGGTTCGCGCTCAGCATCCCGTGCGTGTTGATGACAAGCTTCGGCCTGCCCGTCGAACCCGATGTCAGCAGCAGCTTCGCGATATCGTCAGGCGCGATCCGCGCATAAGCCGCATCGACGTCAGAGCTTGCAGCGGTTGACAGCAACGCATCGAATGGCAGCCATCCAGCCTTCGGCGCAATGGTCGCGACGATCGGACAATCGAGCGGTGCAGCGGCGAGCGCATGGCCGTAAGCATCGCCGTCTTCGACGTAAACTAGCGCCGGATCGAGTTGCCTCAAGATGCCGTGCAGCTTCGTCATGTCCTTCGCCACCCGCGCATAAGCCGACGACACCGTCGCGCTCGGCCGTCCGACGAGCATGGCCGCGAGTGTCATCAATGCATGATTGATGCTGTTGTCGGAGAGTACGGTCACCGGCCGCTCGGGAGCGACCGTCAAGTCGAGCAGCGCCTGACCGATCGAGCGCGTTTGGCGCAGCGCATCGGCATAGGTCACCACGCGCCAGCTTGCGCTTTCACCTTGCCGGCGAACCCGTTCTGCGAGGAACGGCACATCGGGCGTGAGCATGGCCCAATGCACAAGCCAGTCGATCACGCTGCGCCGGAACGGCGCGAGCGGCGTACGCGAACGCAGCACGAAACTGCCATCGGGCCTCGTTTCCCGCGCGATATCGGGTTGCGCGAGCCCTTCGCGCAACCTGCAAATCGGAGCGCTCAGTTCAGGACCCATTGGCCACCTCTGACAACGACCAGCGCGCGACCCGTACCGCCATAGGCCAACGCTAGCTTTCGGCGTGACTGTGACATCGTTTGTCTCCTGCTTTATTGTTGTGGGGCGGTCGGGCTCAGCGCATCGCGAAGTCGGGGCTCGGACCGTTCTTGCGCGGCAGTCCCATGATTTCACGCGCTTCAGTTGGCGTGGCCGGCTCGTAGCCCATCTCGCGCACGAGCCTGACGATGCGTTCGGTCAGTTGCAGATTGGTCGCGAGTTCACCGGGGCCGTAGTACAGGTTGTCTTCGAGCCCAACGCGTACATGCCCGCCGAGCAACAGCGAGTTCATCGCCGACGGCAGTTGTGCCGGACCGATCCCGCTTACGCAAAAGATGCTGCCTTTGGGCAAGAGATCGACCATGGACTGCAACACGCGTGGCGTATAAGGCATCGCGTTCTGAAAGTTGCGATGAACGCCGAGTACCAGGTTGATGAAGAACGGTTCGTCGTCGAAACCCGCGGCTGTCAGTGCGGCGACGTCCTGCACGATATGCGTCGGACTGAAGACTTCCCACTCCGGTTTGATGCCGCGCTTTTTCATCTCGATGGCGAGATGCTTCGACCGTTCCGGCGACGTGTGCATGAGCAACTCCTTATCGCCGAATGTCGCGATGATCGTGGTCGCGTCGAGCGTGCACATTTCCGCGCCGGCATCCATGCCCTTCAGGCGCTCTTCCCACAGGATTTCCCAGTACCCGTTCGGCGCCTGCGCGATCATGTCGCCGTGCACGCCACCGCCGGTCGAGTTGTTGATCACGATGTCGCACTTCGCGCGAATCCGCGTGTTGATGTCGCGATAGATATCCGCGTTGCAAGTCGCGCCATCGTCGGGTCGTCGTGCATGCACGGCGACCACGCTCGCGCCGGCGTTATAGCAGTCGTAGACATCACGTGCAATTTCATCGGGCTGCGTAGGCAGGCTGGGATTCTGCTTCTTGCTGGCCATGCCACCCGTTGGCGCAATGGTCACTATGACTTTGGGTTTGCTCATGTTTGTCTCCGTCGAATGTTTTTGATTTCCAATGCAGCCAAGTCACGGGATCGACGCTGCCGCCGCCTTCGCGCGCAGCATCGCGAGGATCAGTTCGTCGCGCTCGGTTGTGATCTGTGTGTCGCTTCGGTTCGCCAGTTCGGTGTCGATACCGTCGACTACTTTCTGCTTGAGTTCCGGCGTCAGCACCGGCATGCCCAGGTCACCCCACCAGCTTTCGATCGGTCCGCCAAGGTGGTCGAGCAAATGCCGCATGCCACCCTCGCCGCCCGACAAATGCAGGTTTGCAAACGGCCCCATGACAGCCCAGCGCAAGCCGGGACCGTAGGCGATGGCATCGTCTATGTCGCTCACGCTCGCGGCTCCAATCGCCACCAGATGGAACGCCTCGCGCCATAACGCGGCCTGCAGCCGGTTCGCAATATGACCTTTGACTTCCTTCTTCGGATTGATCGGCCGCTTGCCGATGGCACGATAAAAATCGAGCGTCCGCTGGATCGTTTCTGCCGATGTCCGCCTCCCGCCGATCACTTCAACCAGCGGAATCAGATGCGGCGGATTGAACGGATGTCCGAGCACCACACGCTCGGGATGGCGGCACGCCGCCTGTACATCGCTCATCAACAAGCCGGAAGAACTCGATGCAATGACGACGTTCTGGTCGAGCGCTGCATCCATGCGCGCGAACAACGCGAGCTTCAGATCGGCGCGCTCAGGACCGTTTTCCTGCACGAACTGGGCACCTTCGAGCGCGGCTTCGAGCGTGTCGTGGAAGCTAAGATTGTCGAACGACGCGCCCGTTTCAAGCCCGCTTTCAACCAGTGTCGGCCAATGCCGCAAGACTGCTTCGGTGAGCCGTTCGCGCGCACCCGGAGCCGGATCGGTGGCGCTGACCTGAAGGCCCTGCGCGAGAAAATAGGCGGCCCAACTCGCCCCAATCACGCCGGTGCCAACAACCGCAACGCGCTTGATACCAGTCTCGGTACTCATCCCTGCCCCCTCTCCGGCGAACGGCCGCCGTTCAGGAACGCCTTCATCCCTTCGGGCGCATCCTGACTGCTTTGCGTCAACGCGGCGGTCAGCGACTCGGTGAACAAACCCTCGCTCATTGACATGTCCTGAATCCGCGCCACCGCATTGATTGCGGCCCAGTTCGATAACCGCGCATTCGCTGCCACCTGCGCGACGAGTTCTGCTGCCATCTGCCGCCCGCCACCCGGCTCGGCGAGGTAATGCGCGAGACCCAGACGATGCCCATCGGCGGCGGAATATTTGCGGCCTGTCAGCATCATTTCGGTCATGCGATCCGCGCCGATCACGCGGGCAAGACGCACCGACGCGCCGCCGCCCACGAAAATCCCGCGCTGCGCTTCCGGCAACTGGAAAAACGCGTCCACTTCGGCGATGCGCACATGCGCGGCAAGCGCGAGTTCCAGCCCGCCGCCGATCACCCCACCCTGCATGACGGCGATGACCGGCTTGTCCGAAAACTGGATGCGTTGAAACACCTGATGCCAGCGCTGCGATGTGCGTAGTACCTCGATGGAGCTGCGCACACTGTTCTCCGCGAGATCGAGGCCGGCGCAGAAGTGCGCGCCCGACGCCGACAGGGTGATTGCCCTGACCTCATCGCCGAAGCTTGCAAAAGCGGCATGGAGCGCCTCGATCAGCGCGTTGTTGAGCGCGTTGCGCTTCTCGGGACGATGCAACTCGACATGCGCTATCGCGCCGTCGATTCGCACGTTGAGGAGTTCGTGTGCCATTCATTCACCAGGGTTGTTCGATGAACATATCTTATAAGATATTTTTTCATGAGCAATCGAAAAGTGAGAATTCGGCGTAAACCCCTAAATTTTGTGCTCGTTGATCCGTAAATGGATGATCATCTATCACCGTATACACGGATATATATCTTTTAATATACTTATTCATGACGCAGACCCAAGGCCATCCAGCGCATGACTGCGCCCGCATCGACCCCGAAAACAGCGCGACGCTCGCGTAAAATGCGGCTTTCCCTTCCAGAACCGATATGGCGACCAAGACCCGTGACGCTTCGCCATTGCCGACCACGAAGTCCGCGCAGGACACCCTGCTCGGCCATCTGGCGCGGCGCGTACGCATCCTGAGGGCGCAGCGCGGCATGACACGCAAGCAGCTCGCCGAACAGTCGGGCGTATCGGTGCCTTATCTGGCGCGTGTGGAAGGCGGAGAAGGAAACGTGTCGGTGGCGCTGCTGCACAAGCTGTCCGTGGCGCTCAACGTGCCCATGCAGGATTTCCTCTCCGATGCCGCCGCGCAGAACGCCGACCTCACCATGCTCGTGCAGTTCCTGAAGCAGCAGTCACCCGCCACGCTGGCGCGGCTGCGGCAACAGTTGATCTCGACGCCGGGGTTTTCGGGCATGGGTCATGGCGACCGCATTGCGTTGATCGGCTTGCGCGGCGCCGGCAAATCGACGCTCGGTGCGTTGCTTGCGGCACAGCTCGATGCACCCTTCGTCGAGCTGGACAAGCTGATTGAGCAGGAAGCGGGCATCGCGATCGGGGAAGTGATTACGCTCTATGGGCAGACCGGCATGCGCCGGCTGGAGCGGCGATGTATTGAACGGATCATCGATACCCATCCGCGCGTGGTGCTCGCGCCTGGGGGCAGCATCGTTGCTGAGGCCGCGACTTACGAGCTCCTGCTGCGCACGTTTTTCACCGTCTGGCTGAAGGCGCGGCCGGAGGTCCATTTCGCGCGCGTGATGGCGCAAAACGACGCGCGGATCGCCACGTCGGCGTTGCAGCGCGAGGCGCTGGAACACATCCACAGGATGCTCGATGCGCGCGAGAGTCTCTATCAGCTAACAAACGCGACACTCGACACATCCGATCTGAACGTGGACGAAGCATTGCAGCAACTGGTCGCGTGGACTCAGCCGGCTGCGGCTATTTCTTGAGCTACCGGTTCCTCGCAGATAGCGCATCCCGCGACACAGCCCCGTGCCGATGGTGTCATTGTGGGGCACCTTTCACCCTGCCCATCGCCACACCGACACGCCTCGCTTTCGTCCCCGAGGCCAGCGGCCCCGCACTATATTTATGTAACCAGCATGTAACCAGCGACCGGCATTTGCAGCCGCTGGAATCGCTCATGAGCGCCCCGTGGTCGGGGCACTTTGTTAAAGTACGCCTCGGGGTCGGTAACGCCAGCCGGGCCTGAAACCGCACCCACTTAATCAGCGCCAGACTCGATGGCCCTCCATCATAAAAAATTCTCGCGACATCGGTATTTTTTTGCCTCAGAATATGGTGCTCTTAAGTATTGGTAAGTTATGCCGTAACCCAAGTAATGGAGCGTGATCTTAGACTCCCTCCGGCTCAGGGATACAACTTGAGCGGAATGCACTCCCCCGACAGCGGAGCGCGTCGCCGGAGGCATATATGCCGCACGCAACCCAGCCACTTTCCAGCGTGGCATTGATCCTGTCTTCAGCGCTCGGCGACTCGCTGTTGATGATGACTGTGGCACGCAACCTTCGACTGAACGGTATTGCGGTCACGGTGTTCGGCCAACAGATCAATAACATGCGTAGCTGGTTTCCCGGCATCGACATCGAACCCGAATTGCGACTGGACGACTGCGCGGCAAAACTCGCCCGCTTCGACACGGTCATTCAACTTCACGCCAACAAGCCGTTCATCAATCTTGAAAGGCTGCATCCGAAAGTCCTCATCCTCGCCCATCTTTGCAGCGCCAATTCGACGGATTCCATGGCGGAACGCCTGACCCGCTTCTGCCGCGACGAATTGCGCCTCGCCCAGGTCGACAAAGGCAATGGCATCACGCCCCTGCCCGGCCTGCAGCACCGGCACCGCCCACTGCGCGTCGCGATCCATCCCATGGCGAGCACAACCGACAAATGCTGGCTGCCGTCCCGTTTTATCAGCCTGGCGATCAAGCTGCGCGACAGCGGTTTTGACCCGCAATTCGTTGTTGCGCCGGAAGAGCGCGAGCATTGGACGCATATTGAGCGCCTGGGGCTCACGCTCGCGGATCTGGGCCCGCTCGACCAGGTTGCCGCGTGGCTGTATGAATGCGGCTGGTTCATCGGCAACGATTCGGGCATCGGCCATCTTGCATCGAGCCTTCAGATCCCCACGCTCTCGCTCTTCATGCGCCGCGGCACGGCCCGCACATGGCGCCCGGGCTGGGGGGTAGGTCAGGTGCTGATCGGCAGCGCGTTTCTGCCGACTGGGCGGCTCAAGGAGCGTTACTGGAAATACATGTTGTCGGTCAACAAGGTGGCGGATGCGTTCGACCGGCTACGCGCACTCACTGCCAACGCATGAATACTCACACTTCACCCGCTCCTCGCGCCCCAGTCGGCCGGGTGGCTTTCGTCGCCTCCAACGCGATAGGCGACACGCTGGTTTCCATGGTGATCGTTAGGAACCTGATCGACCACGGTTTCGACGTCACCGTCTACGGCACCCCGGCGCATGCGCTGCGGCAATGGTTTCCCAGCGTGGCTATCTTTCCGCTTCCGCAGGAAAACATCGGAGCCGCGTTTGCCCCTTATGACACGCTCTTCCAGATGCAATGGAACCAGCCGCTGGTCGATCTTGTCGATGTCCATCCGCACGTACTGACGTTGCACGACGTGGAGTTCGGCGACCGTCCAGGCTGCATGGCGCAGCGTTTCGCCGATTTCTGCCGTGATGATCTGGCACTCACTGCACCGGTGCTGGATAACGGGATTACAGCGCCTGCGAGCCTCCAGCATCGGAGAAACGCCAAGCGCGTCATGATCCATCCCGAGGCCAGCACCGAGGACAAACGTTGGTTCTCGCATCGGTTCGTCAGGCTGGCCCAGCGCTTGCGCAAGCGCGGTTATGACGTGCAGTTCGTGATCGCGCCGCACGAGCGCGAACGCTGGCGCGACCTGGAGAAGTTCGATATCCCCGCGCCCCATTTCGCGAACCTGCACGAGCTGGCCTGCTGGGTGTACGAATCGGGGTGGTTCATCGGCAACGACTCGGGCATCGGGCATCTGGCATCGAATCTCGGCATTCCGAGCATCAGCCTGTTCCGGCGTCGCCGGGTGGCGGAGCGGTGGCGGCCCGCGTGGGGTCTCGTCGATGTGGTGCTGCCGTGGCAGTGGGTGCCCACCGCGTACCTGAAAGAGCGGTTCTGGCGGCACACGCTGACCTGCAACCGGGTCCTGACGGCGTTTGCGCGGCTGACCCGGCAGGCAGGTTAGCTCGTTCGCGGGGTGTTCGTTCGCACTCGGGGTTTGGTTTGGGGTTCTTGCGGTCGTGGGGCTGGGTCAATGCCGGGTTGGTGCTTTCGGCCTTAGTGGTCTGCGTGAGTTAGCTGTATTTTTTATCACTGTTAGCCACTGTGCGTGGCCGCCCGTCATTTCTTTGTCCAAAGCCCCTAGACCATGACGGCCTGACGTGCGCTGGTTGCCTCATTTCGTGGTGGGTTGGCTACGTGGACTGCGTGCCTATTTTCGTGGGCGGTTGTACGCGGATAGCGTGGGGTGAACCTGTGGCAGGTTCAGTCACTGGTGGCGAAGCGTGTGGGTATCCGTGTTCGGAGGTCGGGCTTCAAACATCCGTCAATCTGGCGAGCACCGTGCTATCAGGTGCCAGAAACTTCTAGCCTGCACGCTAGGGACACTAACTTGCCGACGGTTGGAAACGCGTTTCTTTGCTTCGTTTCTTTGCGTGTTTGCAAAAATGACGTGCCGCCACGCAAAGTGGCTAATAGTGATCAAGAGATCAACTAACTCACGCAGACCGCTAAGGTCGAAAGCAGCAACCCAGCACCAACCCCGCCCGCTACGCGTAGCTCCTGACGGCAGTGGCCCGCTGCCAAGCGGCTTCCGGTGGCATAACACGCGGCTCGTCGTCGAATTCAATCGGAGCGGCACCCAACCCAGCTGGGGTAAAGACATAACCCCGCCCCCTGATGGTCTGAATCAGACGAGGCCTCGACGGGTCCGATTCAACAATCCGCCGCAGCCGGCAGACAAGCACGTCCAGCGAACGGTCGCAGTGCCCTTCGCCGGCACCTCGCAACCTGTCGGCAATAACCCGCCGGGACAGCACCTCCAGCGGATGTTCCGCGAACAGGCACAGCAACGCGAACATGCTCGAATGCATGGCGACAGGCACGCCGTTGCGCGTCAGCCGGCGGGTGTGGAAATCGAGGACAAATTGGCCGATGTCGCACTGCCCCAGGGCACCGGCAAGCGCAGGCGCTTTGTGCGGCACGCGACGCAGCACGTTCTCGACACGCGACAGCAACTCACGCGGGTGACAAGGCATTCTCACGTAGTCGTCGGCACCCAGTTCGAGGCACACGATCAAATCTACCGAGCCCAGCGTGCTCATCGTGTCTCCGATCACGATAACCGGCGTGTCGTGGCCGGCCTGGTGCAGCGCCTGCAGCACCGCCGAGGCTCTCATGTCGGGTAAGCCGTCGCGCAGCACGATCAGCGCGGGGACGTCCTGTTCCATGCGCCTGATCAACGCGTAACCGCTGCCAAGCGTATGGACATCCTTGTAGCGGCTTTCGAGGACATCGCGCAGCTTCCCGTGGACCGCCGGATTGGCCTCGACAAAAAAGATGCGTGTTTTCATCTGTGTTTCCTGGACGACTTCCTGAAGGATTTTCTGAATTTCAACGAGCGTGCCCAACCATCGCTTTGCCGCTATACGCGGGGTAATACGACACGAGCGGGCAACTCCCGATCGTCCGTCACGAGATGCTGCGGGCCATTCCTGTGCGAGCGCATGCGATGACGAATCTCTTCTTCCGACGCGTCGCCCGGCACCGCGAGACACGAATACTGCCCCTCGCGATTGACCCATTCGACAATCCGGCAGCACTCGCCCCAGGCCCGCGGCAACGTGTCCGAGACGCGCGCGCCACGCAGCTTGATGACCCGGTGCGCACCGGTCGCTGACGCGGCCTCGGGCGCATCAGCCGCTGGCCGCGTATCGTTGTTCCGGGGCGATACCGCGCCGCGCCCGAAGACCTTCGATGGGGTGCGCTGAACGCTCGAAGCGGTTTGCATGTGTGTTCTCTCCAAAATCGGCGGATAAGTTGGCAGATAAGTGGCGTAGGTGGAATGACGCCATTGGCAGGATCAAATAGTAGTCAGGCATCTCGCACTGACGATGAACAAAAGAAGGAGAAATCGTGGAGGTTGCGCGGGAACGTCGCGGAAACGTAAAACACCCCCCTGTTTCCACTAGAATCCGCGAATGCACAGCGAAACCCATAGCGAACTACTCGGCGCACCCCTAGGCGGAGCAGCCGGTGAAGCGGCCCCAAAAACGCCGGCCGAACCATCCGGCGACCTGCAGGGCCCCGGTTCGCGCAACTGTCTCAAAGTGATCGGAAACCGCTCGCGGGCGGGGGCCGGGAAGTTTCGTTTCGGCATTACGTGGAAAATGTTTCTGGCGGTGCTGATTGCCTGCCTCGCCATTTCCCTGACGATGGGATATGCGCTGCGCCTGAGCTTCGAGAACGGTTTCCTGCATTACGTCCGTGCGCGCGACGCCGGGCGTCTGAACGCCGTCATGGCGAAGGTGACGGCCGAATACGCCGCTCACGGCAGCTGGAACTTCCTGCGTCAGCATCCCGAAGAATGGGTTGCGCTGCTCGACGCCGCGCATGACCAGGCGCTGCGGCAGGAAATGGTCGAGGCGCAGACGAACAAGCTGCCCAGTTGGCGCACCTTTCCGGGCAGCGCCAGCGTGCAGCAACTGCTTGGCCCCCTGTCGGGCAAGGAGGAAGGTCCGCACTGGGGAATGCGCCTGCCCGCCCCGGCGTTCGCCGACTCCGGCGTGGTGGCGAGCCACGACCGGGTCGACAGGAGCGTTGTCCTCGACGAACCGCCCTATGACCGTCCGCCGCCGCACATGCCGCCGATGGCACGGGGAGGACGCGGCGACCGTCAGCCCGCCACGCTCTTCGACGCCAACCATGATCTGGTCGCTACGACGGACTCCGAACCACCGCCCGACGCGATGCTCAAGCCGGTGGTCTACAACGGCAAGGTGGTCGGCTGGGTCGCCGCCAATGCGCCTAATACGCTCTCCGATGCCGCCGATATCGCCTTCCAGGCCCAGCAGGCGCGCGCGACCTGGGAGATCGCCGGCGTGGCCGTCATCCTGGCCGCGCTGGTCGCCATGTTGCTCGCGCGCATCGTGCTGGCGCCGGTCAAGCGGCTGATGATCGCGACCCACCGGCTTGCGGGCGGCGACTACACCACGCGGGTCGCGGCCGGGCGTCGTGACGAACTGGACCGGCTCGCGGGCGATTTCAATGTGCTCGCCGATTCGCTGCAACGCGCGGAGCGCTCGCGCCGGGACTTCATCGCGGATATTTCGCACGAGTTGCGCACCCCGCTGGCGGTGTTGCGCGGCGAACTGGAAGCGATCGAAGACGGTGTGCATGCGTTCGATCGCCATTCCCTGGCCTCGCTGCAAAACGAGGTCGCGATGCTGAACAAATTGATCGAGGACCTCTACGAGTTATCGTTGAGCGATGTCGGTGCGTTGAGCTACCGGAAAGTGCCGGCTGACGTCGGCCAGCTTGTCCGCGCGTCGGTCGAGTCGATGCGGGAATCGTTCAGGGCCAAGCAGATTGCGCTGAGCCTGACGCTGCCGGAGGCGTCCAGCGAGTCCCCTGCGGATGGCACGTCCGGCCTGACCTTCCAGGTCGATCCCGCCCGCTTTGTGCAGTTGCTTAAAAACCTGCTGCTCAATTCGCTGCGTTATACCGATCCGGGCGGAAGCGTGTGCGTCTCGGTGTCGGTCGGCCCCCGCGGCTGGCAACTCGATGTTCAGGATTCGCTGCCGGGCGTGCCCGCCGAAGCGCTGCCGCATCTGTTCGAGCGCCTGTATCGCGTCGATGAATCGCGCAGCCGCCAGAGCGGTGGCGCCGGCCTCGGTCTCGCGTTGTGCCGGGCGATCGTGACGGCGCACGGCGGGACCACGATGGCGCGGCCGTCGCCGTTGGGCGGCGTCTGGATAACGGCACATTTTGAACCGGAAGGAGGCGTTTCATGAGTACCGAGCGACGCGGCGTTCGAATCCTGATCGTCGAGGATGAACCGAAGCTGGCGGCGGTGATGGCGGACTATCTGCATGTCGAGGGATTCGAAACAACGTCGATCAGCGACGGCGCTGAGGTGATCCCATTCATTCGCACCACCCCACCCTCGCTGATGCTGCTCGACCTGATGTTGCCGGGACGCAATGGCGTGGATATCTGCCGTGAACTGCGGCAGTTTTCGACCCTTCCGGTGATCATCCTGACCGCGCGCGTGGATGAAGCGGATCGCCTGCGTGGACTTGAAATTGGCGCCGATGACTACGTCTGCAAACCGTTCAGTCCGCGCGAGGTGGTCGCCCGGGTGAAGGCCATTCTGCGCCGCGCGGCCCCCCCGGCTGTGGCCGCTGCACCGGTTGCAACGGGCCTTGAAGTGGACCAGCAATTCCATAGCGCGCGGCTCGACGGCGAGGAACTGAAGCTCACGCCGGTCGAGCTGCGCATGCTGGCGTTGCTGATGAAATCGCCGGGCCGGATCTTCCCGCGTGATTACCTGCTCAACCAGCTTTACGATGACCATCGCGTGGTGACGGATCGAACCATCGACAGTCACATCAAGAATCTACGCCGCAAGCTCCAGGTCGTGCGCCCGGACAGCGAGCCGATTGTTTCAGTGTACGGCGTGGGGTATCGGCTGGAGCTTTAGCGGGCAAGAGTCTCGTCCAGCGTCTGCGCCAAACGAGACGCCCCCCTCGATCGTTCAAGCAGCTTTGCTTTCTGCGATGAAAGCCCGAATGACGTCGCTGAAATTACGATCGGCCGCCAGTCCCAGCTTCTCGGCTCGCGACGTCTCCCAGGCACCCGGCCAGCTTCCCACGATCTTTTCGATCTTCAGGTCCGGTTGCCAGTCGATCAGCGAAGCGACCTCTTCCCCCGCCACTTCTTTCAATGCATCGACCATTTCCGCCACGCTGACCGAGAGTCCCGGCATGTTGACCACCGGCCATGTGCCGAGCGCCTCCTGCTCGAGTTCGCAACCAGCGATCAGCGACTCGATCGCCTTTTGCGGCGACAACAGCCACAAGCGAACATCGCCGCTCACCGGACACACTGCGCGCTCGCCATTCAGCGGCTCGCGAATGATGCCGCTGGCAAACGATGACGCCGCCGCATTAGGCCGCCCCGGGCGCACGCTGATAGTGGGCAAGCGCAGCACGCGGCCATCGACGAAACCGCGTCGCGAGTAATCGCATAGCAGCAATTCAGCGATCGCTTTCTGCGTTCCATACGATGACTTCGGGTTCAGCGCCGTATCGTCGCGAACCACGTCTGGCAGCGTGCCGCCATACACCGCGACCGAGCTCGTGAACAGCACCCGCGGCGCGTGTCCGAGCGAGCGGCACACATCGAGCAGCAGCCGCGATGCATCGAGATTGATACGCATGCCAAGGTCGAAATCCGCTTCCGCCTGACCGCTCACGATCGCGGCAAGATGAAAGATAGCCTGCGTGTCAGCACCAACGCACCGTTCCAGCACACTGCGGTCCGCGATGTCGCCGGTCTCGGCTCGCACGCGCTCGTCACCAAGATCCGGCGGACGCACGACGTCTAGCAGCGTGAGCCCTGTGATCGGCTTGCCCATCAAATTGCCGCGCTCGAGAAGACGGCGTGCCAGCCGTTGTCCGAGAAAACCGGCACCGCCGGTAATAAGAATTTTCATGGTGCCCTCACGCACGTTGCAGATAAGGTTTAATCCAGCCGAGTCCGTCGGATGTTGCTGCTTTCGGCCTGTATTCGCAGCCGATCCAGCCCTCGTAGCCGAGCGAATCGATGAGGTCGAACAAATACGGATAATTCAGTTCGCCCAGGTCCGGTTCATGCCGCTCCGGCACGCCCGCGATCTGGATATGGCCGATGCCCGCATGTGGGCGTTTCATGTCGCGCTTGAGCTTGACTGCGAGATCGCCCTCCACGATCTGGCAGTGGTAACAATCGAATTGCACCTGCAGGTTCGTTGCGCCAATCTCCTCGCAGATCGCCTGCGCGTCGTCCTGGCGGTTGAGGAAAAAGCCGGGGATGTCGCGCGTATTGATCGGTTCGATCACGATCGTAATACCGGCTGCACGTGCAGCGCTCGCCGCCCGTTCCAGGTTCTTAAGATAGACCGCACGATGTTTTTCGCGCGACTGTTCCGGCGTGATGAGACCGGCCATCACATGCAAGGTCTTGTTGCCGAGCACGGCGGTGTATTCCAACGCTTTATCGAGCGCACGCGCGAACTCTTCCTCGCGTCCCGGCAGCGACGCGATCCCGCGTTCACCCGCCGCCCAGTCGCCCGGCGGAGCATTGAACAAGGCCTGCGTGAGGCTGTGTTCGTCGAGCCGAGCCTTGATATCGGTTGCGGCAAAGTCATACGGGAACAGGAACTCCACGCCTTTGAAACCGTCCTTCGCTGCAGCGCCAAAGCGGTCGAGGAACGCGTGTTCGGTGTACATCATCGTGAGATTGGCGGCAAAACGGGGCATAACATCGACTCCTTGAATGAGTTCAGCGATTCACGAGCTTGGCCGGCACGAGCCACGTGGCGATTGCGCCGATCACCAGCATGCCGGCGAGCACGTACATGCCCGTCGCCGTGCTGTGCGTCAGGTCCTTCAGGTAACCGATCATGTAGGGGCTCGCAAAGCCCGCCAGATTGCCGATCGAATTGATGACCGCAATCCCGGCGGCCGCCGCGGCGCCCGACATGAAGGCAGTCGGCAGCGACCAGAACAAGGGCGCGCAGGTCAGTACGCCAGCCGCGGCCACCGAGAGCGCCACGATCGATACCGCCGTACTACCCGCGAACGATGCCGCCACCGAGAAGCCGACCGCCGCTCCAAGCGCGGGCACGATCAGGTGCCAGCGGCGCTCACGGCGTTTGTCCGCGCTGTGTCCCAGTACGTTCATCACGACGATCGCGACAAGAAACGGAATGGCGCTCAGCAAACCGATATTGAATGCTCCGCTCACACCCGTTGACTTGATGAAGGTCGGCATCCAGAACGTGAGACCGTATTGCCCGGTGACGAACGCGAAGTAGATGAGCGACATCCACCACATGCGGCTATCGGCGAAAAGCGCGCGCAGCGAATGTTTCGTCCTGTCGCCAGCATGCTGTGGCTGCGCGCTGATTTCATCTTCCAGCAGGCGCTTTTCGCGTTCGCTAAGCCACTTCGCGCTGCGGATGTTGTTGTCGAGATAAAGAATAGTCGCGATGCCAATCAGCAGCGCCGGGACCGCTTCAATCAGAAACATCCACTGCCAGCCTTCGAAGTGCTTGCTGTCCGAGAAGGTCTGCATGATCCAGCCAGACAGCGGATTACCAAAGATCCCGGCCACCGGAATAGCCGACATGAACACGGCGACAATCTTCGCCCGCCGATGCGATGGAAACCAATAGGTCAGGTACAGGATCACGCCCGGATAGAAACCCGCTTCGGCCAGACCGAGCAGGAAACGGAGAATGTAGAACTGCGTCGGTGTCTTCACGAACACGAAGAGTGCCGAGAGAATGCCCCAGGTGATCATGATCCGCGCGATCCATATCCGCGCGCCGATCTTGTGCATCAGGATATTGCTTGGCAGTTCGAATAAAAAGTATCCGAAGAAAAACACGCCCGCCCCGAGGCCGAATACGGTCTCGCTGAAACCCAGATCCTGCGACATCTGCAGCTTCGCAAAACCAACGTTCACACGATCCAGATACGCCACCACATAACACAGCATGAGGAACGGCACGATGCGCCAGAACACCTTCGAATAGGTGCGAGTGAGTTCTTCGATTTCGTAGCCAGATGCTACAGGCGTGCGCGAGCCGCCAGGCACCGCTTGGTCAGGGGTCATGCTTGTCTCCGGGAGGCAGTTTCGTGTTGGTGATTCGACCAGGCAAGGCGCTACCAGCGCACGTTGAAGGTCTTGCGCAAATCCTCGATGTCCGCTTCCTCGAGCGGTTCTGGAAGCGGTTCGTTGGTCGAGCGCGCGAGGAGCCAGAGCCGAGCCGTTTCCTCGAGCTCTTCCAGCGCATACGACGCGTGGCTGACCGATTTTTCCCAGACGACCGGTCCGAGCCTTTCGAGCAATACGGCGCGCACCTTCGATGCAAGCGCCGCAACTTGTTCCGCGACTACAGGGTCACCCGGACGCCGATAAGCAATCAACGGCACATGGCCTACCTTCATCACGTAGTACGGCGTGATTGGCGGCAGCACGTCGTCGCGACGCCAGACACCGGCAAGCGTCAACGCGACCAGATGCGTGGAATGCGTATGGACGACGCCGCGCGTCTCGCTATTGTTCTCATAGATCTTGCGATGCAGCGCCAGCGTCTTCGACGGCTTGCCGCCGGACACGTGATTACCCTCGGTATCGACTTTGGCAATGTCCGCTGGATCGAGGCGTCCGAGGCAGGCATCGGTCGGCGTGATGAGCCAGCCGTCGTCGAGCCGTGCACTGATGTTCCCAGCGGTGCCGACGGTATAACGCCGTTCGTAAAGACTCGCGCCGGTCTCGCAGATTTCTTCCCGGATGCGGCTTTCGATGGTCGTCATGATCAAGCGGCTCCGTCGAGAGACTTCAGCGCCTTCACGAAAAAATCCTTCGTGCCGAAATTGCCCGACTTCAATGCCAGCGCAAGCGGTTCTTCGCCGATAGACTGCGTCGCCGGCACCCCCGGATCGATCTGCGCGCCGATGCGCAGCGACTTCACGCCAAGCGCCTGAACGACCGCGCCCGAGGTCTCGCCGCCCGCAACCACGAACTTGCGCACGCCCGCATCGCGAAGCCTGCTTGCAATCAATGCTAACGCCTGTTCGACCAGATGCCCCGCTCTCTCAACGCCCAGTTCCTTCTGCACGGCCTTGACTTCGTCCGGCGTGGACGTGGCGTAGATCAGCACGGGTTCACCGGCATGTTTCGACGCGAATTCAACGGCCTGTTCGACCACGGGCTCGCTGCGCGACAACGCGAGCGGATCGATGCGAAAGCTCGGTCTCGTCGCCCGCCATTGCGCGACCTGTTCGTTGGTCGCCTTCGATGCGCTGCCCGCCAGCACGACCGATTTACCGTCGATCTTCGGCAGGTCCGACGCGTGGCCGGCTTCGGTCAACAGGTTCGCTGCGCGGAAGTTATTCGGCAAGCCAAGCGCAATGCCCGAGCCGCCCGTGATCAGCTTGAGATCCGAGCACGCCTCGCCCAGCACATAGAGATCGGCGTCCGAGACTGCATCCGCGATGGCTAAACGTACGCCATCGTTGCGGAGCGAGGTAATCTTGTCATGCACGGCTTGCGCACCCTTGGCGATCACGTCGTAAGCGATCAACCCGACCTTCGATTTCGTCTGCCGCTGCAGCACACGCACGAGGTTCGGATCGGTCATCGGCGTGAGCGGATGGTTCTGCATACCCGACTCGTTCAGCAGCACATCTCCCACAAACAGGTTGCCGCGAAAAATCGTGCGGCCGTTCTCGGGAAACGCGGGACAGGCAATGGTGAAGTTGTCGCCGAGCGCGTCGAGCAGTGCATCGGCGACCAGGCCAATGTTGCCTTTATCGGTGGAATCGAAGGTCGAGCAATACTTGAACAGGAACTGCCGGCAGCCTTGCGCGCGCAACCATTCAAGCGCGGCGAGCGATTGCGCAACCGCTTCCGCTGCGGGAATGGTGCGCGATTTCAACGCGACGATCAGCGCGTCCGCTTCAATCTTCGTATCCGATGCCGGCACGCCAATGCTCTGCACCGCGCGCATCCCGCCGCGCACGAGCATGTTGGCGAGATCGGTCGCGCCGGTGAAGTCATCGGCGATGCAGCCTAGCAAGGCCTTCGTCATCATTTGGCTCCCTTCGGCACTTCGATACCCGGGAAAATCTTGATCACAGCGGAGTCGTCTTCGCCGCCATGTCCGGCCGTCGACGCCATCATGAACATCTGGTGCGCCGCCGCCGACAACGGCAGCGGAAACTTCGACGTGCGTGCCGTATCGAGTACAAGGCCGAGATCCTTCACGAAGATATCGACGGCTGACAGCGGCGTGTAGTCCCCTGCGAGAATGTGCGGCACGCGGTTCTCGAACATCCACGAGTTGCCCGCGCTGTGCGTGATGACCTCATAGAGCGCCTCCGGGTCCACGCCTTCGCGCAGGCCAAGCGCCATTGCCTCGGCCGCCGCTGCGATATGCACGCCCGCGAGCAGCTGGTTGATGATCTTCACCTTCGAGCCCGCGCCATGAGCCTCGCCCAGCCGATAAACCTTGCCCGCGATCGCCTCGAGCACATCCTCGCAGGCCGCGTACGCCGATGCGGGACCGGACGTCATCATCGTCATTTCGCCGGACGCGGCGCGCGCCGCACCGCCGGACAGGGGCGCATCGAGCATATGCAGCCGAGCCGCTTCCAGGCGTTTGCCCAGTTCGACCGCAAAGGCAGGCGACACCGTCGCGCAGGCCAGCACGACACTGCCGGGTTTCATCGTGGAGACGGCGCCGGGTTGAGTGTCGGAACCAAACAGCACGGTTTCCGTTTGCGCCGCATTGACGACAACGGTCACCACGACCTCGCACTGGCTGCCCAACTCGGCCGGCGTCGCGCACGCAATACCGCCCTCGGCCGCGAACGCTTCGAGCACCTGGGACCGCACGTCGCAGGCATGAACCTTGAAGCCCGCGCGCAACAACGAACGCGCGACGCCCAAGCCCATTGCACCCAAGCCGACTACTCCGACGTTTCTGGACATTTCGTTATCCTTCGAATTGACTGATCAGCAAATGCCCGCTTCCGCGAGGCGGCGAGCGGCGTTGTATAAGTGGGTCTGCGCGGCGTTGCGCGCAGCCATGGGATCGCGGGCGCGAATGGCAGCTACGATCCGGGCGTGCTCCTCGCGGACCTGCCGCGAAAAGTCCTCCCGCAGCGCTTCGTTGCGGCGCGTAACGAGCGTGCCGGCCTCGAGATACTGGTTCAGAAAGGCAAGCGTGGTCAGGAAATACGGATTGCCGGTTGCACTGGCAATCGCACGATGAAACTCGACATCCTCGGTCACGCCGTCCTCACCTTGCGCGGCGGCGACATCGATCTGCGCCAGCTTCGCTTCGATCACATCCATCTGCTCGTCGGTCCGGCGCATCGCCGCTTCCGACGCAACTTCCGCTTCGATCGCCCGCCGCAACGCAAGGATCTGCACGACCGCGCCGGGCTCGACGGCTTGCGCGTAGTCGATACGCAGCGGCCTGATACCCGCGCGCTCGACAATAAACACGCCGCTGCCCTGGCGCGGCTCGACCATGCCTTCATTCTTCAGCCGCGATATGGCCTCGCGGATCACCGTGCGGCTCACGCCAAACTCCTGGGCGAGCACAGCTTCGGTCGGCAGCTTGCCGGTTTTCACGAAGCTGCCCTTTTCGATCTGCAATTGAATCTGCTGCGCGACCGTGTCGCTCAAAGCCTGCGCAGGAATTTTATCGAACATGCAGTCTCTGATTTGTTGGGTGATATGGTCATCATACAAATTTTGAAGATTTTCGAGATACTAGAGATAACCCTGAGGACGCGGTACATACCAGCGCCAATTCCCTTGCCACGCTTCCCGATCGTAATATTTCTCACATAACGGTGAGAAATGTTCGTTTGGCCGGTGTAAGGTGCACGCCTACGATGGCAGCCGTATCCAGCCGTATACGTATAGCCATATGACGTCTTCATTTCACGCCAGCGTGAACCATCCAGCCCTGCTGCGCCCTTACGATGGCTTCACGTCGCGACTCCACTGCGCTCGACGCCCACAAAAATGAATCCTATAAACATCGTCCAGTTGCTCATCCTCGCCGCCCTGTGGGGAGGCTCGTTCCTTTTTATCCGCGTCGGCGTAACCGACTTTGGCGTTGCGCCATTGATGGCGTTGCGCGTTGGCATCGGCGCGTTGTTCCTGCTGATCGTGCTGATCACGCGCAGGTCCGCCCGCGATGCTTTTCATACGCTGCGCACGCATGCGTGGCCACTTTTCGTTGTGGGCATCCTGAACTCGGCCGCGCCGTTCTGCCTGTTTGCGTATGCCGAACTCACACTGTCCGCGGGCGTGACGTCGGTGATCAATGCCACCACGCCTCTGTGGGGCGCTATCGTCGCGTTCCTGTGGCTGAAGGATCGCTTGACCGGGCTGCGCGTAGCAGGGCTTGTGATCGGTTTCGTGGGTGTGGTCGCCCTCGTCTGGAACCAGATGGATGTGGGCACGAGCGCGGCGACGGCCGTGACGCCGGCAGCGACC
>NZ_AEJF01000228.1 GCF_001028175.1 Caballeronia mineralivorans PML1(12) | reverse complement strand
GCCGCAGCGGCTGCGCTCGGCGCAACGCTGTTGTATGGGATCGCGGCGAGCTACACCAAGCGGCATCTCACGGGCGTCGATCCGCTCGCGGTCGCCGCCGGCACGATGACCGGCGCGACCGTCGTACTACTGCCGTTTGCCGTGTTCTGGTGGCCGGCCGCACCCATCTCGACGCAGGCCTGGGGGTCGGTGATCGCGCTCGGCGTCGCGTGCACCGGCATCGCTTATATGCTGTTCTTCCGCCTGATCGCGACGACTGGCCCGGCGCGCACGATCAGCGTCACATTTATCATCCCGATCTTCGGCATCCTGTGGGGCGCGTTGTTCCTTTCCGAACACGTATCGCCGGGAATGATCAAGGCGTGCGCGACTATTCTCGTGGGGACTGCACTTGCCACGGGTGTTATCAAGTGGCTTCCGGGCATGGGTACCCGGCGCAGGGTTTCTGCGAAGTAGTGAGAGCCTCGCTACTCTTTTCGACGAACGCAGGTTGCCGTCAACGTTTGTTGGCGGCAACCTGAAAACCATCACACGTCCACGATCACTTCGAAGCCGCCGTAAATCATTCGCTTGCCGTCGAAGGGCATCGCGTTCGTATCGGGCTGCAGCCGTGGGTCGGCCATCACCGCCTTCATTCCCTCATCCCTCACCTGACGCGACGGCCAGACGACCCACGAGAACACGACAGTCTCGTCGTCCTGGCGTTTGACCGCCATCGGAAAGGACGTCAGCTTCCCCTCCGGTACGTCATCGCCCCAGCATTCGACCACATTCAGCGCACCGTTCTCCTTGAAGACCACCGCTGCTGCTTCGGCATGCTTCCTGTACGTTTCACGATTGCCCGTTTGCACGGCGACGACAAATCCATCTACGTAAGTCATGAACGCTCTCCGTTTCGGTATGAATAAATAGGGGCGCAAAGCGACATCGTTTTGCATTGCCACATCGCAGCCCTACGCCCTATATGCATGACGAACGGTACGTCCGGAAATCGACATGACTCGCCAACTTTTTTACATGCCCCATCGCAACGAAGGCGCATGGACCGCGCTATCCCAGTGCGTTTTCATCTCGTCGTCCAGCACTGAGAGCGTGATGGATGCACCTGCCATCTCGAGCGATGTGGTCAACGCACCGACCTGTGCACGGCCGATGTTCAGGCCGCGTTGCCCGAGCCACGCTCGCGTCGAGTTGAACAGCAGGTAAAGCTCGCCGAGCGGCGTGCCGCCCAGACCGTTGACGAGGACGAGCAATTCGGCATCGGGCTGCGGCTTCAGGTCGTCGACAATAGCGCTCAGCAATTCCGCCACGATGGCGTCGGCCGGCGCCATCTTCGCCCGCCGCCTGCCCGGTTCGCCGTGAATGCCGACCCCCACTTCAATCTCGTCGTCGCCGATCTTGAACGTGCGCGTGCCCGCTGCCGGCACGACGCAGCTCGTGAACGCAACGCCCATTGATGCTGTGCACTTGTTGATGCGGTCGCCGAACGCCTTGCACTGCTCGAGACTCGCACCGCTTTCCGCCATGCTGCCGACCAGCTTCTCGACGATCACCGTTCCGGCTACGCCGCGCCGCCCGGTCGTATAACTCGAATCTTCGACCGCGACGTCGTCGTTGATCAGCACGATCGCGTTCTGCACCTCGGACATCTCGGAGGCCATTTCAAAGTTCATCACGTCGCCGGAGTAATTCTTCACGATGAAAAGCACGCCCGGGCCGGTATCGACTGCCATGGCAGCAGCCATCATCTGGTCGGGCGTCGGCGAGGTGAAGATCTGACCGGGACAGGCTGCGTCGAGCATGCCGTGGCCGACGAAACCGCTGTGCAGGGGCTCGTGCCCCGACCCGCCGCCCGACACCAATGCCACTTTGCCGGGCTTGAGCACCTTGCGGCGCACAAACACGGGCTCGTTGTTCAGCACGACAAGGTCGGCATGTGCGGCCGCGAATCCGGCCAGGCTTTCGGCGAGAAAATCGTCGACGTGGTTGATGAATTTTTTCATGGTCTGCGCTCCTTCACTCAATACGTTGTGCCAGATACGCGCACACCGCCGCGATCATCAGCTCGCTGGAACGCGCGCCCGGATCGATATGGCCGCGTGAGCGTTCGCCGAGAAACGACGCCCGGCCCTTGGTCGCGAGCATGTCGCGGGTGGCGAGCATGTGTAAGTGCGCCACCCGCGGCAACTCGTCGAGCAGCGCTCGCGCGGACGCTCCCGTGGCCACCAGTTCCCGATAGCGATTCGCAACCGGAATCAGTACGTCCATCATCGTCTTGCTGCCCACGCCCGTCTTGCCCCGCTGGCCGACGGCGTCCACGCCAGCGGCAAAGATGGCCGAAAATCCAGGGACGTCGAGCGCGTGCGCGGCCGCGCCCTTCGACATGCCGCTCAACAGGGAAAAAAATAGCGGTCCTGACGATCCGCCAACTGTCGACAGTACCTTGGCCGCAGCCACGTCCAGCGATGGTCCGAACGCGGTGGCTTCAATTTCACCGCGCGCCGCGAGCAGCGCCTCCATGCCGCGCAACAGGTTGAAGATGTGGTCGCCGTCGCCAATCTGCTGATCGAGCAACGCAATCTCGTCTGTGTTTTGCTTGAGCGTCGCATGCGCGGCTTCGATGCACGCCATGACCGTCTTGCCGTTCATGTCGGGATCCTCCTGCCGTCGGCGCGAAAATATAAGAGGCTGCGCGGGGGCAGCGACACGCCTACCGACTGCCCCGCGCTGAAATTGCGCTCCGTCACGGTCGTCGCCACCACGGCGGTGCCATTGCGATCCAGAATCAGCAGATGACGCAGCGGCGAATATTCGAGCACCTTCACATCCATCGCGTTGCCCTCGCCAGCTTCAGCCACGACGATATCCTCCGGGCGTATGGCAACGGTCGCCGTCCCTTCAGGCACAACCGCCGAATCGAAGAGCGATGGGGGCAGCAGGTTGATCGGTGGCGAACCGAGACGCCGCGCCGCACTCACGCACGCAGGGTTGCCGTAGACCTCGCGCGGCGTGCCGAGCTGCACCAGATGCCCATGTTCGAGAATCCCGATGCGATCCGCGAGCGTGGTCGCCTCCACCTGATCGTGCGTGACGTAGACAATGGTCGCACCGATGCTCTTGTGCAGGCGTTTCAGCTCGATCCGCAGTTCCTCCCGCAGCTTGGCATCGAGCGAGGACAACGGCTCGTCCATCAGGAACACCCGCGGCTCGCGAACCAGCGCGCGCCCGATCGCCACCCTCTGCATCTCGCCACCCGAGAGATGCGTCGCCACGTTGTCGAGCTTCGACTCCATGTGCAGCATGGCAGCCACGGTCTGCACGCGCATCCGCACATCCGCCTCGCTGCTGCGCCGGCGTGGCGATCGCAGCGGGAAAGCGAGGTTGTCGAACACCGTCAGATGCGGATAAAGCGAGTACTGCTGGAAGATGAACGCCACGTCCCGGTCCGACGGATGAACGTTTGTGGCCAGCTTGCCGTCGATCAGTACATCGCCGGCATCGGGCCGTTCCAGGCCCGCGATCAGGCGCAAGGTCGTGGTTTTTCCGGCGCCGCTCGGCCCGAGCAACACGACGAATTCCCCGTCCTTCACGTCAATCGACAGATCGTTCACAGCCACCGTCGAGCCAAACCGCTTCGATACATTCTGTAGTTGCACTTCAGCCATGAACGTCTCCCGTTTCGGCATCCACCAGCACAGCCGCGGGAAGCCGGCGACCCGACATCGCGTCATAGAGCAGCACGCGCTCCTTGCGAAACGACAGCCCGACCGGCGCGCCGGCGGCGAGACGCACCTCCTTGCCTACGCGCGCCCGCACGACACCCGCGGCCGTCTCGATCATGAGCACCTGATGCGAGCCGAGGAACTCGTCGGCGATCACCTTGCCACGCAGCGCTCCCTGTTCGTCGATGACAACGTGCTCCGGGCGAATCCCGAGCAGCAACCGTTCGGCCGCAGCGTTGCAATGGGGCACCGCTATGCCAGCACCATGCACCTGTACTTGCGTCGTGCCGGCTGCGACCGGTCCGTCGACGGGCAGGAAATTCATCGGCGGGCTGCCGATAAAGTTGCCGACAAAAACCGTCGCGGGAAAATGGTAAATCTCGTGCGGCGCGCCGGCTTGCAGCACTTCGCCCTGGTTCATCACGACGATGTCGTCGGCCATCGCCATTGCCTCGCTCTGGTCGTGCGTCACATAGACCGTGGTCGCGTTGAGCTGGTCGTGGAGCTTGCGCAATTCGAGGCACATCAGTTCGCGGAAGTCCGCATCGAGCGTGCCGAGTGGCTCGTCCATCAGGAACGCCTTCGGCTGGCGGACGATGGCACGTCCCAGCGCCACACGCTGACGATCGCCACCGGAAAGGCCGCCGGTCTTCCGGTCGAGGATATCTTCAATGCGTAGCATGTGCGCGGCGGCATCCACCCGAGCTGTTATCTCGCGCCGCGGCACATGCTCGTTCTTCAGCGGAAACGCAATGTTGTTGCGCACTGTCATGTGCGGATACAGCGCAAACATCTGGAACACGAAGGCGATGTCACGCTGACGCGCGCGCAGCGCCGTGACGTCCTCGCCGTCGATGAGGATCTGGCCGGACGTCGGCAATTCAAGTCCCGCGATCATGCGCAGCGTCGTGGTCTTGCCACAGCCCGACGGACCGAGCAGCACCACGAAACGCCCGTCGCCCACGACAAGATCCGTGTTGCGCACGGCGGTGAAATCGTCGAAGCGCTTGTGCAGGTTGACGAGCGTGATGGCGGACATGGATCAGTCCGGAAAATGGCTGGTGATGAGGAACGCCACCGCGCCCGCGAGGATCACGGGAAACGACCACGTGAAGAGCGCAAGCGAAAACGGTTGCACGAGCATCGCGATGCCTGCTCCGATCGCGACCGTCGCCGCGGCTTCGCCATGATCGCGACGCAGGAAGCGCGCACGCGGCGCGACGAGTTGACGTTTCATTTGCGTACCGCTCCGAAGGTGATGCCGCGCAACAAATGCTTGCGCAGCACGACGGTGAAAAAGAGAATCGGCAGGACGAACAGCGTTGTCGCCGCGGCCACCGCGGGCCAGTCCTGCCCGCCTTCGCCGATGATGAATGGAATGAACGGCGGCATGGTCTGCGCGTCGCCGCTCGTCAGGAGCAAGGCAAATGCGTATTCGTTCCAGGCGAAGATCAGGCAGAAGATCGCCGTGGCGGCGATGCCGGTGATCGCCTGCGGCAACACGACCTTCACGAATGCATGCAGGCGCGTATAACCGTCGACGAGCGCCGCCTCCTCGTACTCGCGCGGTATCTCGTCCATGAAACCCTTCAGCAGCCACACCGCCAGCGAAACATTGACTGCCGTGTACAGCACGATCATGCCGACGTAGCTGTCGCTGAGTCCCAGCGCGCGATACATCAGGTAGATCGGGATCGCGACGGCGATGGGCGGCATCATGCGCGTAGAAAGAATGAAAAACAGCAGGTCATCTGCCAGCGGGACCTTGAAACGCGAGAAGGCATAGGCCGAGAGCGTGCCGAGAAACACCGCAAGAAAGGTCGAGCCGAAACCGATCACGAGCGAATTGACGAAGCGCGGCAATACCTTCGACGGACCCGCGATCACCATGTTGCGCTTGCGCACATCGCGCTCGTACCAGCTCGTGGCAGGCGGCAGGCTCGCGATGAACTCGGGCGTCTGACGGGACCGGATGGTAAAGAGATTGACGTAGCCTTCGAGCGATGGATGAAACAACACGACCGGCGGATACGCGATCGCATCCTCCTGGGTCTTGAAGCTCGTCATGAAGATCCACGCTATGGGCAGCGACGTCACGAGCGCATATACGATCACGACCATCGCCGCAAAGGTCTTGCCGCGTGCCGACGCAGCGACCACCGAGTGAGCATTGCCGGGCTGTCTCATCGCTGTTTGATCCGGTTGAGCGCCTTGATATAGATGTTCGCAGCACCGAACACCGTGACGAAGAGAATAATTGCGAGTGCCGACGAATAACCGGTCTGCCACTTTTCGAACGCGGCGCGCTTGAGCGTGATCGAGACGGTCTCGGTGACCGAACCCGGGCCGCCCGAGGTCAGCAGGTTCACCATGTCGAACATCTTGAAGTTTTCAATCCCGCGGAAGAGCACGGCCAGCATCAGGAACGGCATGGTCATGGGCAGCGTGATCGACCAGAACTGGCGCCAAGGTGTCGCACGGTCGACTTCGGCGGCTTCATAGATATAGTCCGGAATCGAACGCAGACCCGCGAGGCAAATAAGCATCACGTAGGGCGTCCACATCCAGGTATCGACCATCACGATCGTCCAGGGCGCGAGCGGCACGTCGCCGATCATCTGGAACGAGGCCGGCGATATGCCGGTGACAAGGCTGACGACCTCATTGAACAGGCCCGTCTGCGGCTGAAGCAGGAAAGTCCAGAAGTTGCCGACGACAGCAGGCGACAGCATCATCGGCAAGAGAATCAGCGTGGTCCAGAAACTGTGGCCACGAAAGCGCCGGTTGATCAGCAGCGCGAGCCCGAAACCGAGCAGCACTTCGAGGCTCACCGACCAGAACACGAACCGCGCGGTGACCTGCATCGCGTACCAGATGTCCTCGTCGGTCAGGATATCGACGTAGTTGTCGATACCGATAAAGCGTGCCGGCACGCTCGGCATATTCGACTTGAAATTTGTGAACGACAGCCGCAATGCCCAGACCAGCGGAAAGATGTTGATCGCGAGCAGAAGCAGGATTGTCGGAAGAATGAAGAGCCATGCAATGGTCCGGTCCGACAGGCCGCGCAAGCTGCTGCCGCTGCGCGTCCCTCGTCCGGACTCCAGCTCTTGTGAAAGCAAAGGCTTGTCTGCCAACATGCCGTCCTCCTGATGGCGTACTGGCGCGGTCACACGGCCGCCGCCAGTACCGATGCATGAACATCACTACTTGCCTTCCTGCTTGAACACCTTGTTCCAGTCCTTGACGAGCAAATCGAGCGCCTCTTTCGCCGAGCCCTTATCCGCCACGACGTAGTCATGCACTCGCTTTTGCATGTCGAGCAGGAGTTCCGCATAGGCAGGCTCCGCCCAGAAGTCCTTGACGATCTCCATCGACTTCAGGAATGCCGGTGCGAACGGCGCGCTCTTTGGAAAGCCCGGGGCCTGCACGACCGATTTCGCCGCCGAGTAACCGCCGATCTGCCACCATTTCTGTTGCACGTCGGCTTGCGCGAACCACTTGATATATTCGAGTGCATCCTCCTTGTGGTCCGAGTAGGAGACGACCGATATGCCCTGCCCGCCCAGTTGCGTGAACTGCTGGAGCTCACGCGGCGTGACGAAGAATCCGATCTTGTCGCCGCCTACGTTCGGATCCTTGTACAGGCCGGGGAAGAACGCGAACCAGTTCATCTGCATCGCCACCTGGCCGGACTTGAACGCGTCGAGCCCTTCCTGCATGTAGGCGTTGGTCATGCCCGGCGCCGTGCAACATTTATAGAGCGTCTTGTAGAACTCGAGTCCCTTCACCGCGTTCGGTGAATTCACGAAGCCGTCGAGGTGATACGGTTTCTTCGGATCCTCGTACTCGAACCCCCATGCATAGAGCGCATTCGTCACGCCCATGGTGATGCCTTCAGACCCGCGTTCGGTGAAGATGTAGACGCCATACACGGTCTTGCCGTCGATCTTACGTCCCTGGAAGAACTCGGCGGTCTGCTTGAGTTGGTCCATGGTGGTCGGCGGCTCCAGTTCCCGTTTGTATTTCTGCTTGAATTCGGCGCGCAACTCGGGCCGTGCAAACCAGTCCTTCCGATAGGTCCACCCAACGGCATCGGCCATTGCCGGAAGCGCCCAGTAGTTGGGCGTGTTCTTCGGCCATTCCGCATAACCAACTACGGTTGCCGGCATGAAGTCGTCCATCGAGATCTTGTTCTTCGTGAAAAAGTCGTTGAGCTTCACGTAGTGGCCGTTGACCGCCGCACCGCCGATCCACTGACTGTCACCAATGATGAGGTCGCAGAGCTTGCCATGCGAATTCAGTTCGTTGATGAAGCGGTCGGCATAGCTCGTCCAAGGAACAAACTCGAACTTCATGTTGATACCGGTCTTGGCCGTGAAGTCCTTCGATAATTCGACCAGCGCATTCGCGGGATCCCAGGCCGCCCAGCACAGTGTCAGTTGCTTCGCCTGCGCGTGCGCACCCGAAGCCATGCCCAGTCCCACCGACAGGGCGAGCGCCGCAGCCACTCGTGTCGACGTAAGTCGTGATTTAAGCCGTAACATGTGTCTTCTCCTTTTATTTCGGTCTCCGATACTTATGACGATCGGCGCCCATGCGCCGGGCACCGTGTTTCGGCTCTGCGGATTCAGCCATCGGTCCGCGTGTCGCGAGCGTCAGGCATGCGCATTCTCACGAAGGTAAATTCGGGTTTCCGGCGTCGGGATGGCCAGTGCGCCCCGCACGTCGTTCAGGAAATTGAGTGCGGCAAGCCCCGCCCAATGGACGATGCCGCGTACGTCCTGGTCCAGGATGACGTCGATTGCGCGCTCGGCCAACTGCGCGCGCGTCTGCGCCGTGCACTCGTGGCCGATCAGGACAACGCGCTCCTTGTCGCCGGATTCCTGCAGCGCCGACGCAATGCCGGCGATACCGCCGCCCGTCACGTAGACACCCACGAGATCCGTATGGCGCGCGAGCAGGCCCTGCACCGCGAGGCCTGCGCCGCCGTCGTCTTCCGTGAAATCCGGTTCGGCAACCCAACGCAGGTTGCGAAAGTCTTCTTCGAGGACTTGCGAAAAACCGGTGCGCCGTTCGAGCTGGTCGTGCAGGCGAGATGACCCCGACAGCACCGCGACGGTACCGATTCGCGTACCTAGAAAGAGCCCCATCAGCAGTCCGGCTGTGCGTCCGGCAATGCGGCTGTTGACGCCGACATAAGCGGCACGGCGACTGCCAGGCAAGTCCGAGAACACAGTGACGACGGGAACACCTGCATCGCTCAGTTCTTCAATGAAATGCGCAACCCAGGGATAGTCGAGAGGCGCGAGAACCACCGCGTCATAGGCGATCGCCTGCTCCGAAAACGATGCTGTGTCGCGTTGGACAGCGAAATCGCACCGGTAGAACGACGAGGTAATGCGGTGCTCGCGAAAGAAGCTCGCAGACAACGCGATGTCGCGTTCGACATGATCGAGGAAGCGCGAGTTGATCTGCGGAAGAACGAACGCGATACGGAAGGAATTGGCTTTTGCTGGCCGGCCACGGCTCGCGCGTTCGTCGCGCAGATTGGCGAGCGCCAGATGAACGCGTTCAGCCGTTTCGGGTCGCACGGCCTGATCGTCGCGCAGGACGCGATCGACCGTGGCCACGCTGACGCCCGCTCGACGCGCAATCATCATACGTGTGGCCGGCATTGTCTCCTCCGGTGCCGTGCTGCGGATTTTTTGCGAAGAATCCTTTTGTTTACCTAAGGTAGTTTTTCCGCCAGAGAATGCAAGCTTTTTTGAGGATTTAAACCCGTCATTTGATTCTTAATGACGTCTTCTATTTATATGGATTACTTAGTTAATTTACAGACCAACTCCTATGCCACGCCTGAGAAATAGTCATGGATCGGTGGTTGTCACCCGATTCCGCCCCCGGCCTTGCTCGCGCGAAACCGGGGCCCTCGCTGTTCTATCCAGACGCGTATGCTTTCGCGGATGCCATTTGCTCAGGAGAAAGACCATGCCCAATACCAGACCCACGCCGAGCGTCACTCGCTTCGGAGATCACGTCCGGCTCGAATTGCATCCGCTGGATCCGCGTGTTGCGACGGTCGTTCTCGACCGGCCGGAGCGTCGCAATGCGGTCGACCGGCAAGTCGCCGATGCATTGCGCGCAGCCTTCGAAACCTTCGACGCCGACGCGTCGCTGGCGGTGGCCGTGGTGTGGGGTGCAGGCGGCACGTTTTGCGCGGGTGCTGATCTCACCGCGCTGAACGACAACGAGCATCGCAACGAGATTCATCCCGACGGCACCGGGCCAGGGCCAATGGGACCCACGCGACTCATGCTCGGCAAGCCCGTGATTGCGGCCATCGCGGGACATGCGGTGGCGGGCGGCCTGGAGCTCGCCGCGTGGTGCGATTTGCGGGTCGTCGAAGAGGATGCGGTCCTGGGTGTTTTCTGCCGGCGTTTCGGCGTGCCGCTGATCGACGGCGGAACATTGCGGCTGCCTCGATTGATCGGCATGTCGCGCGCACTGGATCTGATTCTTACCGGGCGGCCCGTCGATGCCAGCGAGGCGCTGGCGATCGGTCTCGTGAATCGCGTGGTCGAGCGTGGCGGTTCACGTGCGGCAGCGGAAGCGCTTGCGTGTGAACTGGCCGCGTTGCCGCAAGCTGCGATGCGCGCCGACCGGCGCTCGGTCTACAACAACGCATTCTCCGACGATTTAACCGACGCGCTGCGCCGCGAAGGCGCGGGAGGTTATGCGGCGGTGCTTGCAGAAGGTCTCGCCGGCGCAGGCCGCTTTGCTGCGGGCGCGGGCCGGCATGGTGAATCGAAGTAATCGCTTTGATTGAGCCTCAATACCGCTCTTACAAGCGCTCTGGCCGTCGGCATGTTCGTCAATTTCGAAAAGATTTCTACCGATCAGCTACTCGCGCAACAGGTCGAGTTCGAGGCCCCGAAAATCCTGCGGCGACATGCCATAAGCCCGGTGAAAAGCGCGCGTAAAGTCGGAGTGGCTGTTGAAGTCCAGTCCATAGGCAATCTCCGCTACGCTCACGTGCGGGAATCGAAGCAGATCGTCGGCTGCCTCACGTAGCCTGCAGTTGCGGATATAGGCACTTAACCCGCCCTCCGGTTCGAACATTCGATACAGCGTCGGGCGTGCCAACTGGAATATCTGAAGAATTCCGTCAGGCGAGAGCTTCTCGTGATGGAGATTCGCTTGAACATAGCGCTTCACCTGGTCAAGCATCGCGGCACGGGTCGCCGCCCGCGAGCCTTCACTCAGGCGAGCCTGTTTGCCAAACGCCGCAATGAGCAGATTCGCACACGTTCGCAAGGTATGTTCCGCGTCGGCAGCGTTCATCGAGGAGAGGCACTGGCCGAGCGTGAGTAGGTGCCTGCGAAGCAAGTGTGTCAACGGCGAGGTATACGTCAGCACTTGGCCGTGGATCGATTCCGCATCCTGGATTGTCAATTCCACCATTGCGCGCGGCAAAAAGAAAGCTAGCACGCGCGCGGAACTGGGACGGTTCATGCGCATCTGCTGATTCATGTCCAACGCCAGGACACCCGGTACGAATTGCGCCGATTTTCGTGGCTGGTGCGTACCTGTCACGGTTTCAACGATTCCATCGACAGCCACGTGGAACACAAAGTCGCGCACGTTATCAGTCGAAATGCGCGCCGCGGTTCGCGCCTGGGCCACCGGATCAGTTCGGGTGTCCAGGAAAACCATGTCCTTGAGCACATAGGTATCGATTTCGCCTCGAAACCCGGTCGCCAGTTGTGCGCGCGATATTGGTACATCGAGGGTTCTCCCTACGTAGTCTCTCCACGCAGGCAGCTGCAGCCTCACGGCTTCGTTAGCCACGGTGAAATGCCGATGAATGACGCGTGGCGCAAGCGCGGCCTCAGTTGGATAGACGTATCTCTGATGACGCGCCGCAATGAGTTGATCCACAGCTGGCGAATAGGATTCAGTCATGCTCGGCGTGCAGCGCGGGGGTAAAGTCGGTGGGCTCTTAACACCTGCCCTCCAGTCCAAGGTTCACGGATAGAAGCTAAAAGTCCGACGAGATAATATCAGCCGTACCGCAGTACGGTTATCGGTTTATCGGCCGCGGCAGGAATAACTTTAGGTTTGGGAGTGCGGTGCGGAACCTCGCGTGATCAACGGTTTTGTTGCATTAAATAAAACAGATCAGACGATACCAATATGATTAGCATTACTCATAGCCAAGAATAATTTTCTATCGGCCTGCGACAGACCAACGGGTTCCGCAACAGCAAATCGGGTAACACAGGATTCGCGAAGAGCCAGCTACACGCTACCGTTCTCGACCACCCGGCCTTCCGCTCGCCAGCGGAGCATGCCGCCGGCGAGGTTGGCGATGGCCTCGAATCCTGCCTGCCGCAGGATGACCGTGGCTTGCGCCGAACGTCCGCCGGCCCGGCAGACCGTTACGATCGGGCGTTCCTGTGCGAACTCGCTGGTTCGCTGGGCCAACTCGCCGAGCGGAATGAGTCTGGCTCTGGGAATTCGCCCCAGCGGCCCCTCGAACTCCGCAGCCTCGCGCACGTCGACGATCTGCACCGAATCGAGATTCTCCTCGAGCCATTGCGGATTGATTTCCCAGATGCCCGCAAAGGTGTACGCCAGCGGCGCCCAGCCGGGCTCGGCTATCTGCGTGGGGTCGCTTGCGGCGACGCCGCATTTCAGGTTTGCCGGCACCGCTATGTCGATCTGCCTGGGATGCGGCAAGCGCAGGTTCGTCATGTAGACGGCGAAATCGTCCTCGCAGAGTTCACCACCGAGGCGCGGATTGAAGCGGCGCTCCTCACCTACACTCGTGACGCTCAGACCGCGATAATCGTGCGCCGGGTAAAGCAGGCAAGTGTCGGGCAGCGTGAAAATCCGGTCGTGGACCGCCCGGAACATCGCGCGCGGGTCACCCTGCTGGAAATCCGTCCGACCGGTGCCCCTGATCAACAGGCAATCGCCGGTAAACGCCATGGTCTCATCGTCGAGCACAAGGCTGACGCAGCCATTCGTATGACCAGGCGTCGCACGCACCGTCAGATGTCGAGCGCCGAACCCGCACCTGTCGCCATCGCTCAGGTAGCGGTCCGCACCGTCAGCGCCGCTTGTAGCCGATATCGCAATCTGACTGCCCGTGCGCCGCTTGAGCATCCACGCGCCGGTCACGTGATCGGCGTGAACGTGGGTATCGACTGTATAAAGCAGGCGCAATCCAAGCTCGTCGATCAAGGCCGTGTCCCGTCGTACCTGTTCAAAGACCGGATCGATCAGCACGGAATCTCCCGTCGCGCTGTCGGCGAGCAGATACGTGTAGGTAGACGATTGCTGGTCGAACAATTGCCTGAAGATCAGCACAATTACGCTCCGTCGTCCGCCTCTGCGAACACTTGAAGATAGTGGGCAAAACCGGCGCCGCTGACCTGGCCGATGCGAGTCACGGCGTCCGCTGGCCCCAAGGTGCCGGCGGACGCCGCTTCGCTTGACGAGGGCGTTACCTCGGTTGCGCCACGTAGCGCAGGTACGGCTTCACGGTCTTGAAACCCTGCGGATATTTCCGCTTCGCGTCATCGTCCGAAACAGACGTCGGGATAATGACGTCTTCACCCGGTTTCCAGTTTACGGGCGTCGCCACCGTGTATTTCGCATTAAGTTGCAGTGAATCGAGCAGGCGCAGCACCTCGTCGAAGTTGCGGCCGGCACTCATCGGATACACGAGGCTGGCCTTGACCTTCTTGTCGGGCCCGATGAGGAACACTGAGCGCACCGTCGCATTGTCGACTGCTGTGCGCGCCCCGCCGCTTGCGTTCGGATGAATCATGTCGTAGAGCTTCGCGACAGTCAGGTCCGCGTCGCCGATCAGCGGGTAGTTGATCGCGTGTCCCTGCGTTTCTTCAATATCCTTGAGCCATCTCTGGTGGTCGCTGACAGGATCCACGCTGAGTCCGATAACCTTTGTGTTGCGTTTGTCGAATTCCGGCTTGAGCCCGGCCATGTAACCTAGCTCGGTGGTGCAAACGGGCGTGAAGTCCTTCGGATGCGAGAACAGGATCACCCAATGATCGCCGATCCATTCGTGAAAACGGATCGTCCCTTCGGTTGTTTCGGCAGTGAAATCGGGAGCTTCTTCTCCTAATCGAATCGACATGTCATCCTCCATGGGGTGGGTGCGTCAAGGTACTACCGCCGCAGCCGGAGCGACGGCCCCCGGCTGCCCGGGGTTGTAGTCAGGTGATTCGCTTCAGTCGTTTCCGTCGTTCAATTAACGATCAACCTCCGGTTCGTTGGACTGTATTGCGCGAGGGCCATCCGCTACGCCAACGCAGCGACAAGATCCCTATTTTGCCCGTTGCCAAACTACGGTCGCGGCTCCATAACCAAATGAACCGGGCGTGACATAGGTGAGCCGGTCCCCGACGAGCGTGAACGGTCGTGTCTGAACATCACCGTCCCAGTTCGGAAAGCTGCTCTTCTGGATGTGGAAAACAATAGCGCTTCTCGCTTCGTCGACGGTATAGGTCCCGAAATGGGCCACGGTGCCCTCTGCTATCAACTTGTTCTCTTCAGTACTGCCAGCCAACCTGCTGCCTTCCGCGAGCTTCGGCAGGTCGGCGCGAATCCCCATTAACACGTAGCGGCCGTCGCTCCCGAATATGAGTTGGCCCTGGGGCTGGGGTCCGAGAAGATTCAACTGATTCCCACTCCTTTGAACAGTCAACGAGACCAGTGACCAGGACCCCACGATCGAGGGTGCCGTTTGCGCGTGGATCCCGGCTGCCGGGAGGCACAGCGCGATCAGCATGGCTGCCGTAGCAGTCAGGTATTTAAGGAGTTGTTTCATGGCTCTCTCCGCCATGCATCGGCGCATGGAGTGTTGACAACCGAGACGTCGTGAACCGATGTCGGATGATGTCGCCGCTCCCTAAGAGTTATAGACCCGGATCGAGCATTGCGATATCGGCATTCGCTCTTTGATTGAGCGCTGGCGACGCCTTGGCTTTCGTTGCCGTGTTGCCATGGATCGCGCCCGGTTCTCGAGAGACTGGGACGCGCGACCCGGGATTAACTCAGCGCAAAACAAGCGCGTCTGCGCCGCCGGCGGTTCATCGCTAAACTTTAGGACCGAAGCGGCACTAATGAGTGGAACGGCTTTTGCTCAGGCCTTCCGAGCGAGATAACACATCTGACAAAAGTTCAGACGGTGGATCGCGGCGCTGAATGATGGTTGGTTACATACCGTTGTCGCCCCGTAACGGGGCTGTGGGGTTGTTCGCACCGGATTGACCCGTTGTAACAACGGGAAGGCATGCTGGCAAATACTCGCGGGTGTTGCGCTCGATCCGCAAGGGTTTGTCACGTTGCTAGCAACTGGATGGCCGCGGGTTACTGCCAACTGCGGTCGATGCTGTCCAACAAAGGAAATGGAGGCGTTGTGGCGTCAACGACCTGCGCAAGGCAAATTCGCAAAGCACGCGGCGTCGCCGTAACCGGCATGCCAACCTTGTTGGCAAGGATGACTGCCGCAATTGCCGTCTTCGCCGCGCAGGCTGTCCTCGCTCAAACTCCGTCGCCGCTCGGCGAATGGCAATACTCGGCGGGTATTCCGCTCGAAAAACTTTATCAACCGAAAGTTCCGGACTGGCAACTGCGGGTTGGCATAGGGTCCACGTTCGAGCCGCACTATGACGGCTCGGATCGCTATCACATGCTCGTGGGCCCAAGCGTCGACGTCCGTTACCGCGATCTGGTCTTTGCGTCGACCGGCGAAGGCGTTGGTGTGAACGTAATTCAAGGGCCGAACTGGCGCGCCAGTATTTCTGCCGTCTACGACCTTGGCCGGCGTGGACACGACGACCCTTCGCGTTTGAACGGCCTCGGTAATATCAATCCCGCGCCAGAGCTGAAAATGGCCGGCGAATACGTCGTGTCCAAGGAATTTCCGCTTGTTTTCCGCGCGGCCGTCACGCGCAGCTTCGGAGGTTCCAATGGCTGGACTGCAGACCTCGGCACGTACATGCCGATGCCCGGCAGTTCGGAGAAGTTCTTCTGGTTCGCAGGTCCGTCGGTGACCTTCGCCGATTCCACCTATATGAACAGCTGGTTCGGTGTCAATGCGGCGCAGGCCGCCGCGTCCGGATACCGGCAATATGATGCAAGCGCCGGACTCAAGTCCGCCGGCTTCGGTATTACGATGATCTGGTTCGTCGACAAGCACTGGTTCGTCACCGCAGACGGGGCGCTCAAACGCCTGCTCGGCAGCGCGGCGCGTAGCCCAATCACCCAGACGAAGACGGACGGCGTGTGCGACGTGTCGATCAACTACCAGTTCTGATCGCATTGCAGGCGCATGTTCCAGTGTCTTGAGGGTTCCGTTTAAGACGAGCGATTACGCTGTTTCGGGGCAACGCGCGATGCGCGCTCGTACCTCGGGTGATGCCAGGCATGTGGCAACTGCCTCGTAACCTGGGGCACAAGGGTAAGGCGCAACGCGAGCGGGCGGACTGTGATTGGCCGGGCAAAGAATGATTGCCTCATCAGGTCCGACTGCCGCCAGGTCCAGGATGGCTGAAGAGCGCGTCATCAGGAAGAGAGTCCGTCCCCCGGCTTTCGCGCGTTGGCGAAGATTGGTGATCAATGCCTCCTGCGTAGCGTGCGTGAGATCCTGTTCGACCATATCCACGACCAGGACGGCAGGGCCTTCAGTTTCAAGACCGACAAGCAAGGCGATCAAGGCTTCAGATTCTGTTGCACCTTCGTCGACGAGCCACCTGAGCGCTTGATCGACCCGAGACTTGAGCGCCGGATCCGCGGTCAGCAGGTCCATTGCCGCGGCGCCCCCGTTTTCCAGACGGTTCAAACCCAGGAAGGTCGCGTCGGGCAAAGTCTCTGCCAGACGACGGGCCAGTCGGGTCTTTCCGCTGCCCAGCGGTCCGATGATGTAGTTCAGCGGGCGAATGCCGCGAAGTTCGAACCATTCACCGTCCCAAGGCCACGGAAGCTCAAACGCCACACTGACTTCCGTAGAGCGATTGAGCAGGCGCGTCAGTTCCCCGTCGGCAGGCATCTGACCTCGGGCAAGATCAGTTCGGAGAGCTCGAACCTTGTCCATCTTACGGATGAGCTCGTGAACCTCACCGTCCAGTGCTGTTTCGTGGGCAGCTAAAGCTGCTCCCAAACCTTGAGCGTCACCGTCCAACACTCGTGCAACCTGGACGAGACTGAGACCGAGCGCGCGCAGGGCCACAATCTCGGTAGCGCGGACCATATCTCCGGAACCATACACTCGATATCCCGCAGCGGTTCTGCCTGGGGTTATCAGCCCGTGCCGCTCATAGAGCCGCAAGGCTTTGATCGACACGCCAAGACGCCTGGCTGCTTCTGAAGCGTTGAAACACGAAGGAGAAGAACTCATGAGTCACCTCTTTGTTGTTGACCGAGTGCAGTCAGCATGAGGGCGACCCCAAGGTCCGGGTCAACAACATATTTGATCGTTCCCGGGTCACTTTCCGCAACACCCCAGGTGTTCTAGCGCGCCGATCTCTCGTATAAAGACGCCACATAGTCGCCAAGTTCCGGCATCGGTTTGGTTGCCACTCGTGTGAAACCGAGCGTCTCATAGTAAGCAGATAGCTTTGTATTCCTGTGGTCACAATCAAGTCTGAGATAACGTCGATTCCTGGCACACACCTGATTTGCGCACCAATCGATCGAGAAGCTGCCAAGTCCGAGGCCGTGAAAGCCATTGCGCACGGCAACCCGGTGCACATAACCGGCGATCGGCTCTTGAGTCCCCCAGTACTTTTCGTCTTGCCATGAGAGTGACATCGTCGCAACAGGCATGTCGTCCTGCTCGATAACATACACCTCGCTTCGATCCAGACTCTGCTGCACGCCCACCTCGGTCCATCCTACTTTGCCCCAGGCGGAATCGCCGTGACTGAGCTTGTACGCGATTGCATCGTTCAGGATGTGTGTGAGAGCCGGCACGTCTTCAACGGCCGCTTTGCGTATCGTTCTCGCAGTCATCGCTCACACCTCCTTTCGAACATTCATAAGCAGTCTTTCGGATTTCCGACAGAACGTTCGACCAGCAGGGAGGGTTCACATAAAGCATGCGATATCACCTTTGACATGGTCAGCATGGGTGGACAAGTCTGGTATCGCGTACTGTAACGCATACGCTAGCGGGCACGCTTCACGGGCCGATGAAGCGACATGGAATCTCGCATAGTCCCGGGCGACGATGCTGTCAGGCCTGAGCGGATGGAGCGCTCGGCGGCACCACCCGGCGCGCAGGCGTGTGCCTTGCAAATTTTTCAACGCTTGCAGGAATGCCTTATCGTAGCTCGGTGTCGAGAACATCGAAGGAAATGCGAGTGCCCCTCTTCGGGAAAATTGCTGTCTTTCAGATCATGGTTTCTGTACCGGTTCACTCGACCGTCTCTCGCGGAACAAAGCAGGTCAGGTCAATGACGGATGATCGAAACCGTGCTGCGCACCTATACTTCTCAACTTGGGGTGAACGCTTCAGCATTGGCCGTGCGGCGGCGCGATAATCAGTACACTATGGCCCGCAAAATGCTTTTCCAAACGACTTGCCCTGGCTTTTGATGACCGACTTCACCGTGCCCACCACTGAAACCGCCGATGATTGCCCCGTATGCGGCAATCCGCTCGCATCGCCTGATGTGGCGTGTCCGCGCTGCAACGCAAAACCTGCAACTGCCGCTGCAACTCCGATTGCCACCCCGATTGCCGCTGAACCTCCCGCGCCGGAAGCAGCGCCGGAAGACATATTCTCCGACCAGTTCGCAGGAAAGCGGACCCCGGTGGATTCGCCCTATCCAAATTTCTCAGAACCGGAAATGACGGCTCCGGGCTCTAAAGGCCAAGCGGGTCAACGCCTCAAGCTTGCCGGGGTCGCCCTGATAGCCTTGATCGGACTGGTCGCGGGTGCGTCGTATCTCAATCACGGATCGTCGCCTTACAACCAGGAAACGAAGCCCGTGGCCGCAGCGCTTGCGAACGGCTTTGCTGCCCCTGCTCTGCCAGGCAAGATCAATTCGCCCGTCAGCGCGAAAAACACATCACTCGATGTGATGGGAACAATCGATGCTGCGCGTTCGGCCATGGTGCGGGGCGAACTAAACACCGCGCGCGGACAGTTGGCGATGCTTCCTTCCAATCAGGATCAACGCAGTGATGTCCGGCGAATTGCCGACGAACTGAACCAGCGTGAACGTGAAAGAGACTCGGCGTTGGGCCTTGCGCGGGCCTGCGAGAAAGCTCGCGACATGCCATGTGTCTTGCGATCGGCAGGCGACGCTCTGGCAAGCGACGTATCCAATTCCGAAGCGCGCGACATGCTGTTACGCGCCGTGACGCAGTCGGGCGTAAACCAGGTCGCGGCCGCAAACACGAACGAACGGGTCGATCCCGCGATAGTGACGCATCGACGATCGCCAGAAAGACATAAGATCCGACGCGGACCGCAGATGTTTGCGAACGAGAGCGAGATTTACTCGAAACATTAAGCAAAGTGCCGACGGTGCAGATTCCGCCGCCGCTCGCGGCGTCACAGCGCGGCGGTTAATCGTCCAGTTCCGTCGAGCGCGCGATGCTCTGTTGCGCGTCGAGTTCAGCAAGCCGTTTCGACAGGCCGGCGCGAACCCTGTCATAGGCGTCGCTGCCCAGGGTCAGCCGCCGAGGCGCAGGGCTACGATCCGCGCAATCGATCATTGCCTGGACCATCTTGACCGGATCGCCCTTCACCGCAAACGAACCTGTTTCGAGGGCGCGCCGGACGTCTCCGGCGGGTGTGTTGTCGTAGAGGGACATGGGCGTCGACCTGACAATGCCCCCGGCGAAACTCGTTTTTGCGGGACCCGGCTCCACGATCGTCAATTCGATCCCGAACGGTGCGACTTCCGTGGCGACTGTCTCGACGAACCCTTCAATGCCCCATTTCGTAGCGTGATACAGGCTGAAGTTGGGATAGGTGATCTGTCCGCCTTCCGACGACACTTGCAGAATCCGGCCGCCACCTTGCGCCCGTAAATGCGGCAACGCAGCGCGTATCACCTGAATCGAGCCGATCAGATTGGTGTCGACCTGCTGCCGGATCTGCTCGTCGCTCAGTTCTTCCGCTGCGCCTACCAGTCCGTAACCGGCGTTGCTAACGACGACATCGATACGCCCCATCTCGTCGAAAGCGCGGCTGGTCACGCGGCGCACAGCCTCGGTATCCGTCACATCCAGCGACGCCACCCAGAGGCGCTCGCCGAATTGCGCCTTCAAGTCGTCGAGGGCGTGCACCTTGCGCAACGTCGCCGCCACGCGCTCGCCGCGCGCCAGCAGTTTCTCAGTCAGCAAGCGCCCGAATCCGGAAGAACTGCCGGTGATGAACCAGGTTTTTGTCATGTGAATTGCCCCCAAAAAAGATCGTTACCGCTGGATTGCGGCGCGTCTTGGAGACCATGCTAGACGTCGCTGATTCCTGATACTATCCGCACGATATTGGATGACTTGGTGAAAATTAGCCATGAATGACCGGCCCGCCCTTGGCGACTTGACTGCGTTGGCCGCGATCGTCACGCATCGCAGCTTCAGGAAAGCAGCAGACGAACTCGGGGTATCGCCCTCCACGCTCAGCCACATGATGCGAACGCTCGAGTTGAAGATGGGCCTGCGCCTGCTGAACCGGACAACACGAAGCGTCTCGCCTACGGAGGCCGGCGAACGTCTCGTATCGCGCCTGCAACCTGTGCTCAGGGATCTCGACCTTGCTTTGGAAGAAGTCGATGCGCTGCGCAATCGTCCCAGTGGATCGCTTCGCGTCAATGCCAGCGAGCCCGCGGCGCGGCTTCTCATGCAATCGGTTGTCCCTGCCTTCCTGACGCGTTATCCGGACATGTCAGTCGACCTCGTCACGGAAGGGAGACTGGTCGATATCGTCGCCGGTGGTTTCGATGCCGGCGTGAGACTCGGCGAGGCGGTGCCACAGGACATGATCGCGGTGCGCTTCGGCGGCGAACTCCGCTTTCTTGCCGTTGCATCGCCCGCCTATCTCGCCGGACACAAACCTCCGCTCACGCCGGACGACCTCAGGGACCACGCCTGCATCCGCGTTCGCCTGCCAAGCGGCAAGCTTTACAGATGGGAATTCGCCAAGCACGGCCAGGAACTGACTGTCGATGTTGCGGGTCCGCTAACTCTCGACCATCCGGGGTTAATGGCGGAAGCGGCGGCCGACGGAATGGGGATTGCCTACGTGCCGGACCGATGCGCGCAACCATTTCTCGCGACGGGAAAACTCGTCACGGTCCTGGACGACTGGTGTCCGTTGATCCCTGGATTGTTCCTCTACTACCCCGGTCATCGCCATGTGCCGTCCGGGCTGAAAGCGTTTGTCGACATGTTGAGGGAAATTCAATGAGTATTTTGGGCGGAGCGCCCGCGGCGGCTGAACCTTAACGCGCGGTTCGACTAGCTTTCGCTTAACACAGGATGACTAAGTAACATTGGTATCTATAGGCTACGTCCACCGCTTACTTCACTCACCGGATGACCGGCTGAAAGCATGCGCTTCGAACACTCCGGCTTGCTGAATACTTGTCCTCAGTTCGATTGTTCTGAGCACTCGAGGCGCTTGCCGCCCCATTTGTCCAAGCACCCTGTCTGCCAGCGGACCCGATAATCGTTACTACCGATTTGGGACTGCTTGTGCGAATGTTATTGTTATTTGTGCACCTACATATCTGCTGCCTTGTTTTCTGACAGGTGCTAACTCTGCGACAAAAGAATCGGAGAACCGACGATGTCCAAGAATTCATCGTGGCGGCACCTGTGCAGCCTCAGCCTTGTTCGGGCAGGCGCCCTGCTAGCAGCGTTGGGCTTTGCCGTCTCGGCACAAGCGGCAGGAGAACCCATCAAGATCGGGGTTATCGGTGAGGAGTCGGCCGTGGCCGGCGCGTCGATCACCCAAGCGGCCAAGCTCGCGGCCGACGAGATCAACGCTCACGGCGGTGTCGACGGCAGGATGATCGAGGTCATTGCCTACGATGACCACTCCTCGGCGTCGGACGGGGTTCGCGCTTTCCAGCGCGCGGCCACCCAGGACAAGGTCGTCGCCGTGATCGGTAGCTACATCAGCGAGGTGGCGCTGGCAATGGAACCCTGGTCGGCACGCCTGAAGATGCCATTCATCACGCCCGGAGCAGCAAGCAACGACATCTCGAAGCATGTCCACGACGACTACGACAACTACAAATACACGTTTCACGGCTGGATGACCTCGGCCTTCATCGCCCAGTCGATCTGCGACTTCTCGCACGACATCCTGGTCGGCCAGCTCCACATGAAAACGACGGTGGTGATGAGCGAGGATGCCGCCTGGACCAAACCGCTGGACGAGCGTTACCTCGATTGCCTGCCGAAGGCCGGACTCAAGGTGCTCGACCACATCCGCTTTAACCCTGACACATCGGACTTCACGCCGATCTTCAATCAGATCGAAAGCAAGCACCCGGATACGATCACCACGGGCATCAGCCACGTCGGTGTTCAGCCGACCGTGCAATGGCATGACCAGCAGGTGCCGATCCCGATGAGCGGCCAAAGTTCGCAGGCAACGACCAGCAGTTTCTGGAAGGACACGAACGGCGCCACCGAAGGTGTCATCACGGCAAGCGCGGCGGCTCCTGGCGTTGCCATTACGCCGAAGACCGTGCCGTTCGTCGATGCCTACACCAAGCAGTTCGGAGTCTCCCCGGCCTACTGCGGGTTCACGAGCTACGACCTGGTCTACATTCTCGCGGACGCCATCAAGCGAAACCACGGCGCGACCGATCCGGACAAGATGGTGGACGCACTAGAGAAGACCGACTACGTCGGCACGATCGGCCGCTGGCAGTTCTATGGGAAAAACGACCAGTTCACCCATGCGCTGAAGTACGGCCCGGGCTTCATTACCGGTATCAACCTCCAGTGGCAAGACGGCAAGCAAGTGGCGATCTGGCCGAAGAGCGTGGCTAACGCGAAGCTCAGGTTCCCATCGTTCATCAAGCTGCAGCAAGCCGCGGCGAACTAGCCCGGAAAACCAAAAACGGCCGCGCTCCGGTATGGGTACGGATCACGGCCGCTTATCGTTCCAGCAACGCATCCAAGCAAGTCGTTCAAGTCGTTCATCCAAGCAATTCCGGCAGCTTGCCGGGCCAAAGGGGCGCGAATGGTCTGGCTGCAAATCTTGATCGACGGCTTTGCGATCAGCTCGCTGTACGCGCTGGGCGCGATCGGTTTCACTCTCATTTTCGGCGTATCGGGCGTCCTCAATCTCGCTCATGGCGGCGTCATGCTGGTGGCGGCGCTGATGGGCTGGATGCTGGCTGGCGAAGCCCGTATCGGCACCTATCTCGGCACCTTGCTGGGCGTGCTGTCAGGATTGGCCTGTGCCTATGTGACCTATCTCATGGTGGTGCGCCCGATCCAGCGCTCCGCCGCGATTCCGCGCGAGGAGAAAGAGATCTTCGTCCTGACCGGCACCCTGCTGTGGGGCATCATGATCCAGCAGGGCATGGCCTATCTCTTCACCGACAACCCGGTGACAATGCGTCCGCTGATCTCGGGCGTCGTGAGCATTGCTGGCGTTCGTACGCCGCTCAACGAGATCATGATCGCGGTGATCTGCTGGGTTGTGATTGGCTTGCTCTGGGTGTTCGTCAACCGTACGCGCGCCGGCAAGGCGCTGCTCGCCGCATCGATCAATCCACGCGGACTGACCCTGCTCGGCTTCGAACTCTCTCGCGTCTATTTGCTGGCGTGGAGCATTTATGGCGTGCTCGCCGGAGTCGCCGGCGTGCTGCTCGCCTCCTTCCTCGGCGTCAGCTCCAACAACACGGGGCAGCTCACAGCGAGCGCCTTCTCGATCGTGGTCCTCGGGGGCCTGGGCAGTGTGTCGGGCTCGCTGATGGCCGCTTACGTCGTGGGGTATCTGGAGACCATTACCGCGTATCTCATCGCGCCGACGCTGCGCCCCCTGCCTGCGCTCCTGTTACTAGTGCTGGTGGTCTATGTACGGCCGCAGGGCTTCCTGGGCCGGCGCTAGCCTGAGAGCCACCATGACGAACCTTCTTCGCTCCCCGATGCTGTGGGCCGCGCTGCTGCTGGCAGCAGCGGCGGCAACCCTGCCCTGGTGGTTGTCCGGCTACATCCTTGGCATCCTGACGGTCGCTTATTACTTCGGGGTCTTCTCGATGGCCTGGGACCTGCTGTTCGGCTTCGCCGGCGAGGTCAACTTCGGGCCCACTTTCCTGATCGGCCTGGGCGCCTACACAGCCGCCATACTCGATGCCAAGTGGGGGCCGCCAATTCCCGTCTGCATCATCGCCGGGGGGCTGGTCGCGCTGATCGGAGGCCTGCTGCTGGCCGTGCCGGCAATGCGCTTGCGCGGCCCCTATTTCGGTCTCGTCACGCTGGTCGCCGTGCTGTTGCTGCAGAACTCTATCGTGATCTTCGCGGGTGTCACCGGCGGCGAGATCGGCATGACGGTACCTGACGTGCTGTCCGTCCGTGCAGAAGACAACTACTGGTATGCGCTTGGTTTTCTCGTTGTCTGCGCGATCATTCTCTTCGGCTTGTCCCGCTCGGCGATTGGACTCATTCTGCAGGCGAGCGGTCAGGACGCCATCGGTGCGCAGGCCCTGGGTTTCAACGTGACCAAGCACAAGATCGCGGCCTTTTGTATCAGCGCGCTGTTCTCAGGTGTGGCCGGGGCCATGCTGATCTTCTATCAAGGAACCGCGTCGGTCAGCACCGTGGTCGACCTGGGCGTGGGTGTCCAGATCATTATCGCGGCGGTGCTCGGCGGGCGCCGCACCATACTCGGCGCCGTGCTCGGCTCGGTGTTTCTCATCGTGGCCGGCGAGTTCCTGCGTCCTCTCGGCCAGATCAATACCTTCGTGGTCGCGGCCGTGGCGCTAGCGGTCATCCTGTTCTTTCCGGACGGCCTTCTCGGCAATCTGTTGCGTGTCAGGGAGCGGGAATGAGCGGCGCGCCTCGCCTCGAAGTACGCGGCCTGACCAAGCGCTTCGGCGGGTTGGTTGCCGTCAAGGATATCGGCTTCGATATCCAGGCCGGCGAGATACTTGGCCTCATCGGTCCGAACGGGTCGGGCAAGTCGACCGCGATGAAGCTGATCATGGGCATAGAAAGGCCCAATACCGGTTCAGTCAAAGTTGACGGCGTGGAAATGGCTGGCTGGGCGCCGCATCGCATCGCCCGGGCCGGGGTCGGCATCGTCTTCCAGCACTCGCGCCCACTGCATCGGCAAACAGTGCTCGAACATATCAAGCTGGCCCTTCTGCCTGATTCGCTGATCAAGCTTTTCGCCGATCCCGATGTTGACCGTCGCGCCCGCGAAATCGCAGAGCGTGTCGAGCTCGGCGCGGTGATGCACCGGCACCCGTCCAGCCTTCCCTTCGCCGATCTTCGCCGCATGGAGATGGCCAAGGCGATAGCGCGCGATCCGAAAGTGGTTCTCGTCGATGAACCATTTGCCGGGCTCAACGCGGTTGAGTCGGAGTCCTTCTCAGCGCTGATCCGGGGCTTTCGCGCTGAGGGACGCGCTGTGCTGCTGGTCGACCACAACGTCAAGAGCCTGGCGGCATTGGTTGATCGCGTGCTCGCCATGTATCTAGGCGAACATGTTGCAGAGGGTACCGCCGAAGAAGTGATGCAGAACGAAACGGTCCGGCGGGTTTATATCGGCGGCAAGATCGAGACGAGGGAACGCTTGCCTGTCGAAGCTGGAAGCAGAGTGTCAGCCCTTGAAGTTGACGACGTCAGTGTCTTTTACGGCAAGGCACGTGCGCTCGACAAGGTGAGCATCCACGTGCGCGAGGGTGAATTCGTATCGGTAGTCGGGCTCAACGGCGCCGGCAAGACAACCCTCTTTAACGCCATTTCCGGGCTGCTGCCCTACCAGGGCACCATCCGCTTCGGCGGGCGCGATCTGAAAGGCATGACCGGCGCGGCTATAGCCCGCGCCGGTGTAGTCCAATGTCCCGAGACTCGCGAGTTGTTCGGCGACATGACCGTACGCGAGAACCTCGATCTCGGCGGTTATCACCTCTCCTCCACCGTACGATCGCAACAACTGACCTGGCTCTTCGAGTTATTCCCGATCCTCAAGTCCCGGCAGAGCCAGACGGCGCGCACGCTTTCCGGCGGCGAGCAGCAGATGCTGGCCATCGCACGTGCGCTGATGATGCAACCCAAGCTCCTGATCCTGGACGAGCCCACTCTGGGTCTCGCACCGGTCATTCTGGAACAGCTCTCGAAGGCACTGGAAAAGCTGCAACAGACAACGCCCATCACGGTGCTGCTGGGCGAGCAGAACGTCACCTTTGCCTTGCCCCACGCCGATCGTGTCTACGTGCTCGAACATGCCCGCGTGGTGTGGGAAGGTAATCCCGCGCGCTTTGCCAAGGAGATGGGCCGAGGTTATCTGGAAGCAGAAACAACCGACGTCTCAAGGGAACATCCGGCGTGCAAATAGTCGTCCCGGCGAAGTTCATTCGGCTCGCGTTTCAACCATCCTCAGGAATCGCTGTGTTCGCTCATGCTTCGGATGGTCGAGTACTTCATTCGGCGGGCCCTCCTCGATCACCTGTCCTTCGTCCATGAAGATCACGCGATCCGCCACCTCACGCGCAAACCGCACCTCATGCGTGACCACCATCATGGTCATGCCGGCCTTGGCGAGCCTGCGAATAACAGCCAGCACCTCACCCACCAGCTCGGGATCGAGCGCGGAGGTCGGTTCATCGAACAGCATCAGGCGAGGCGAAATGGCGAGCGCGCGGGCGATCGCCACACGCTGCTGCTGGCCGCCGGAAAGACGATGAGGCAGATGATCTGCATGGGCCGCCAATCCAACCGCGCTCAACAAGTCGAGGCCCAGCGCGTGCGCTTTTGCCATTGGTTCCCCATAGACATGAACCGGCGCCTCGACGATGTTTTCCAGCGCGGTGAGATGATCGAACAGGTTGAAATGCTGAAATACCATGCCGATACGGGCATCGGCCCGTGCTTTCGCAAGATTGCGGGTCGGGCGCAGGCCGCCGCCAAGCTGCTTTTCATAACCGACATATTTGCCGTCGACGGTTATTTGCCCCCAGTCCAGCGGTTCCAGATGATTGACCAGGCGCAGCAGCGTGCTCTTGCCTGAACCGCTCGGCCCCATCAAGACCACGACTTCACCGCGCTTGATCACCAGGTCGATGCCTCGAAGTATCTCCTTCTGCCCATAGGCCTTCTGCACGTTGTAGCAGACGACGAAGGGATCTTCGGAAACCGGCACCAGAGTATCGCCGGTTCGAACGGCATCGATCCACAACAGGTTCCTGGCCGGTGGCGCGGCCGGTCTGTCCACGCCATCGGTAAGCGCCGGCAGTGTCGGGCGCCGTTTGCGTTCCGTCTCCGGATTGAAGGCACGCTCGAGATAGTATTGCGCCACGGCGACCGCGCTCGTCATCACCAGATAGAGGACACCAGCGGCAGCGAAGACCGTGAAGAACTTGAAATTCTGTCCGACGATCTGCTGAGCCCGGAAAGTGAGTTCGTTCACGAAGATCACCGAGGCGATCGACGTGCCCTTGATCATGGAAATGCCCTGATTGGCCATGCCCGGCAGGATGGCCCGCATTGCCTGAGGCAGGATGATGCGCCGTAGCGTCAGGAGCGGTCCCATGCCGAAGGAGGCGGCGGCAAGGCTCTGCTTGCGGTCCACCGAGAGAATGCCGCCGCGGATGATCTCAGCGCTAAAAGCGGCCTCGTTGAGCATGAACCCGAGAACTGCCGTGGTAAAGCTATCGAGCTCGATGCCCACCACGGGCAACGCGTCATAAAGAAATATGATCTGCAGTATGACCGGCGTTCCGCGCATGAACCAGATGTAAGACCAGGCCGCGCTGCTGACCGCGCGGACACTGGACAGCCGCATCAAGGCAAGGATCAGCCCGAGGATCGCGCCGCCCACCATCGCGAGGGCGGCTATTTCGATGGCCAGCAGCGCCCCTTTCGCGAGGAACGGATCGAAGAGATAGCCTATCGCTGCCTGGATCGCCGTTACGGTGATCATCGATCGGGTTGCGGCCGAAGTAGCCGCGGGAGGCGGCGGCGCTGGCGCCGCTTTGGGTGTTGCTGTAGGCGTCGATGCAGCGTCCGGGCACCCTACTATGCAGCCACCGCTTCCGAAGTTTCCTCCCTGTCCACCCACCAGATCGCTCGCTGCGAAGGCCAATGTCACGGACAGCGCGAATAATCCCCCGACCAGTAAGGTCCGCTTCAGAACGCTTCGATTCAGGAACCGTACGCCGACAAGAAGCAGACCCCGCAACACGTCCAGCAGTGCGATGAATGGCGTTCTCGTTCCTGCGTTTGTTCGGGCAATAGATCGGTATGCCATTGGCAACTATTCCTTCTCGCCGGCCTTTCCCGGAAACGGGTCCGATAGGCTCCATTCGACACGTCGGCACTTCGCCAGGCGCGAGCGGCCGTCCGATTGCGGGTATGTTGCCGTCATGCCGTGTTGGACAAACGGCCTTCCGGCCGCCCCGGCACGGCATCGCAGACCGCTATTCCGTCTTGATCTCAACCGGATACTGCAGCGACGGATCGACCCTGTACTTGGCCAATATTGCCTTTTCCTGGCCGCTCGCCTGAACGACCTTCAACGCTTCGGAAATAGCCTGGAGCAGTTCGGTCTCGCCCTTGTTCACCGCGACGCCGACGTGAAAGCCGCTCAGGATGTTAAATGCCAGCGCGAGGTTCTGCGGCTGGTCGGCGACAAGGATGTTCGACATGGCGAGATCGGTCATGATGACATCCACGCGACCGCTCGCGACCTGTCGCAGCCCGGCATTCAGATCAGTGTAAGTGACCAGATTAATGTCGGGCTTTCCCATACTGACGCACTTCTTGCCCAGGTCGTGAAACGCCGCCTCTTCAACCGTGCCAAGGCCGGCCGCCGCATTCAGGCCACAGATCGAATCGAGGCTATCAACGTGCTTGGGGTTGCCGGCATGTACGAGGAAGCCCGTAGCCGCGGAAAGATAGAGCGCATAGTTCACCTGCTTCGCGCGGGCCGGCGTGTAGTTCAGGGTGTCCCACATGACGTCATTGCGACCCTCGGTCACCGAGGTAATCAGACCCGCCCACACGCCGACGCTCTGCGTCCACGGCACGCCGATGCAATCGAATGTTGCTTTGGCGAGATCGATATCCACACCGATGATCTTGTCGGGATTTTGAGGATCGCGGTAGGTGAACGGCCGCTGCAGGCCATCCAGCGCTACCTTGACCGTCTTCCCGACGAGGCTTGGATACTTCTCCTTAAGCCTGGCCGGCTCGCATTTAGCATCCTGCGCATGGGCAACGCCCGCAGTAACGAGGAACAAAACTATCAGTAAAGCGAAGCTCTTGCGGATCATGGCAATATCTCTCCCAAGTAGTTCGTACCACAGGTGCCTTGCGAGTCTCGGATGACCAACTCAGACGACCAGCGCGACCGCGCGCACCGGACAACCGGTTCCCCCGATGGTCTTGATCGGGAACGCGCAAAAAAGAAAATCCCTGTCAACCAGCTTGTCGAGATGACAAAGCTGCTGAACCATGCAGATATTGTTCTCGAGCCACGCCAGATGTGTCGGGTCATGCCATTCATCCGGATGATCCATGCCGATGAGGTCCGTAGCGAACAGCGTGACCTTTTTCTCGACCATCCAGCGCGCCGATTCCGCCGGGATATGCGGCCGGATACGGTTCATATTCTTTTGGCCCCACACCTTGTCGACACCCGTCCAGCATATAAGCGCACTACCCGGACCCACCGCCTTTCCCGACACCTTCTCGGCCGCCTCGAAATCATCGACCGTGATCGCCTCGCCGACTTTGCGATGAGTGAGGTCCAGGAGGTGGCCCGGCAGGCACAACTGCTGGACGGGAATAGACGCTACGTCCATGCCGTCCTCGACGAAATGGCGAGGGGCATCTATATGCGTGCCCGTGTGCTCCGAGATAAGGATCATTCGAGCTGCATAACCCACCTTTCCACCACTGAGCTGCTTTGTCTTGGCGATCGTATCCATCATCGGAAATGCAGTCGTCCACCCCGAGATATTTTCCATGTTCTCGGAGACTTCGTGACTTAGATCGATTACTTCCTTGATCGGATTTTGGAACATTAGCTGGTTCTCCCATTCCATCGTTTATGGACGGCACGACACAGGTGACGTCGATGTCTCAAGATACGATCGGGTCAAAAAACCGACTTGGATCAGCACGAATGATCTCTTGCGTATTTTCGTTGCAGCCGTGGCGGATGATTTTTGGAACAGGCGGATCAGGCAAGTATCGAATCCGGTGCATGGTCGCGCCGTAGAGATGTCACTACGCGGTTCACCCGCCGGGCGGCAGATACTGTTGTTGAGCGCCCTGCTGGCCGGCTCCTGCAGGCCGCATATTGGTTGCCTGTAGCGTTGCGTGCGCCAGCCCACACTTCGCCGAAGATTCCTCACACCATTATTTTCGTCTGACCTATATTCAGTTCCACAACTTCAAAAACAAACCGTCTACAAGTCACCACTGAAACGCGCTGATTCATGTATCGGTGCTCAGTCGGCATTGAGAACGGGGTCGGGGCGTCGGGGCCGAGCAATGAAGAAAAACAAAGGCATGTCAAAATCAAGCACCCTTCGGGGTGCTTTTTTTTGATTCCGCAGTCGCTGGTGAAAACGCGGCGCCAGGCAAGCGGCCGAATCGGTGTTTGCCACGAAAACTTAGGATTGCGATGTATTTTTTAATGAAAGTCTTATCGCAAAGGTCCGGGACACACTCACGTTCCGGTAAATACACTTTTGCGAATTGAGCCGTGAACGCCCCAGTTCGCGTCCACAACCTGAGTCACGCCGAAGTCCGCCGCGACCGACATCAGCGCAATCGCTTCGTCCTCGCTCAGGTGGTGCACCGTCATGAGGAAACGCCGCAGCTTCCGGAACGCGTCGCGCATGGCCTTGTCGAGACTGGCGTGTTGCGCCACTTCGACCTGCGCGTTGGGCCCGAGTTCGGCCAGGTAGTTGGGAAAAGTGAAGCCGTACACCGACCATTGCTGCTCCGTTTCGAGCATGGGGTGACTAAGACCCTCGAGTATCGTCCCGCCCAGTTGATCCTTTTTATGAAGGATGAATTCGAAATCGCCGGTGAGCGAGGTCTCGATCGCGGTGCCGCCAAGTTCGCTGTCGCCTTGCGCCGCATGCGGGTCGCCTACTGAGAAGAAGGCGCCCTCGACGGCGACCGGGTAGTACATCGTCGCCCCCTTGCCGACGCGCCAGTCGTCGATGTTGCCGCCGGTATAGCTGGGCGGGGTCGAGCTGGCATAGTCCGACTCGGAAGGCGCCAGCCCCATGGTCCCGAAATGCAGCCGCGCCGGCACCTTGATGTTGGGAAGAATGTTCTCCCGTCTCCGCACGAGTGCATGGTCCACCTGCACGCCGGGATAGTCGATCATCGAATGGACAATGCCGTCCGGATCGGTTTGCGGCGTCCAGATGTAGTTGTAGACGGCGCGCGCAAAAGGTTCGCCGGAGGTATCGAGCTCAAAGATGGTGACGACTTCCCTGGGCTTCGGTTCTTCGATCAGGTCGTGGTACTGGAAGCCCCACGAGGCAGCCACGTTCGAGCCGAAGCAGCGGCCGGCGTGACAAGCGTGACAACTCGGCCGTGGGCGAACGTCCAGGATGCGAACCTCCAGGACGTCGCCGGGCTCAGCGCCTTCCATGACCACCGGGCCGGTCAGCAGGTGCACGCCTATCCCCTCACCTGAGCCGAGCCTGAAGGGTCCCGCCGTCGGGCCTGCGCCACGGCGCGACACCGCCTTGTGCTCCCGGGTCCAATGGAACACGCTCTCGGCGCCGGGGTCGCCGGCAATCATGCGCTCGTGGTCGTCGTTCGCGTGATGGGTCAGCGTCTCGATGGTGGCCCGGTCGCCGGACCGCAGCGTCAGGCATGGTGCGACTTGCTTGCTGAAGTATCCCCAATGCACGGTGGCGGGCGACACGGGAAGGGTGTGATGCTTCATGTTCGGGCCTCGAGAAGTGACGTGCGGGCTGTGGCAGTCTGTTTTCGGATTGTTCGGATAGGGACGGCTCTCTAGTGGACTCACGGCACTCAGCTCACGACACGACCTCCACCCTGCTGTCGGCGCCCATCACGCTCAGGAATCGGGCCGTCAACGGATGGCGAGGCCGCGTGAGCACCTCGTGAGCCGGGCCGTCCTCGACCACCGTTCCGCCGCTGAGGAACACGACGCGGTCGGCCACCTCGTCGGCAAAGCGCAGCTGATGCGTGGAGATAATCATCGTCAGCCCGTCCTCGAGCGCCAGTTTTCGGATCACCTCCAGCACTTCGCCAACCAGTTCCGGGTCCAGGGCCGACGTGGGCTCGTCGAGCAGCAGCACACGAGGATTCGGCGCCAACGCTCGCGCAATGGCCACGCGCTGCTGCTGGCCGCCGGACAAATGCCGTGGCAGTGCATCCGCGCGATGGCTCAGGCCAACGCGTTCCAGTAGTTCGTGCGCGCGCCGGTGGGCGTCGGCGGGCGCCATACCGTGCACCCAGCGCAGCGGCCCGGCGATGTTTTCCCGTGCAGTCAAATGGCTGAACAGATTGAATTGCTGGAACACCATGCCAACGCCCACGCTCGCGCGCTCGTTCGCCAGGTCGTGCGGGTTCAACCGCCGCCCGTCGTCGCGAAAGCCGAGGCGCCGCCCTCCGACGCGTATCTCGCCCGCGTCCCACTGCTCGAGATGATTGATACAGCGCAGCAGCGTGCTCTTGCCAGATCCGCTTGGCCCTAGCAGCGCGACAACTTCTCCCGTGCGAATCGTGAGGTCGAACCCATCAAGCACGATCTGCTCGCCATAGCGCTTGTGCAAAGCGCTGATTTGCACCGACGCACCGTTCCGTGCCAGCGCGGTGTACCGTTTAGCACGGTCTGAAACCGTCGCGCGCGCGAAAGCTGACGAAATGTCGCCGGCTGCGTCCGCCGGGGATGCAGCCGGCGCAACGGCAGCCGGCCTGGCGGCAAGGCTCGAGCGATGCCACGGCAGCAGGCGCAGGAAGCGGTTCGGCGATGCCGGCCGATCCAGATCGAGCGCTCCCTCGATGACAAGCTGGATCGCGGCGATGGCGCCGGTCAGGAACAGATAGATCAGGCCTGACGCAAAGAAGATGGAGAAAAAGTCGAACGTCGATGAGGCGAGCTGCGTGCTGCGCAACGTCAGCTCGCCGACGGAGATCACCGAAGCCAGCGACGAGTTCTTCAATGCGCTGACCGACTCGTTACCGAGCGCCGGCACCATGGTGCGGATCGCCTGTGGCGCGATCACTCGCCGCATCAGAACCGCGGGCGTCATGCCCAGAGCCTGACCCGCCACGGTTTGGCCCCGGTCGACGCCAAGCACGCCGGAGCGCAGTATCTCGGCGATGAATGGCCCCTCGTTAGCCGCCAGCGCGAGACCCGCTGCGCCCATCGCGCTCAGTTTGAGCCCGATGTGCGGCAACGCGTCGTAGGCGAACACCAGTTGAAGGATCAGGGGCGTTCCACGGAAGATGACCGTATAGCCCCGGGCGATGGCAGCCAGCGGCCTGAGGCGACTAAGCTGCATGCTGGCGAGAAGCAGCCCCACCGCCAGTCCGCCGGCCAGGGCCAGGCCAGTGACGGCGATCGTAAAGCCGATGCCTTGAAGCAGGTAAGGCAAGCGCAGATAATGGAGGAAAAGATCCATTAGTTGGATACGATCAGCTTGGGCGTTTCGAGGTTCTCCGCGCCGAGTTGCCACTTGTTCAGCAGTTCGGTCTGCGCACCGCTCTTCTGAACCGTGACCAGTGCCGCCATGATGGCGTCACGGAATTCGGTCTTGCCCTTCGGCACGGCGATGCCTACCGAGTAAGGCAGCGTCACCGCTGTCGCCTTCTCGAGCTTGTCGGGGAACGCCTTGACCGCCTGGTCCACCGTGTTGACATCGTTGATGTATGTGTCGGCTCGACCGGCCAGGATCGCCTGGATACAGTTCGCATTGTTGTCGTAGAGTTGCACCGTGGCCTCTGGCTTGCCCGGCGCCTTGCATGCCGGGGCAAGATTCTGGATGAGCGGAACTTCTACGTAGCCTGTGTTTTCAGCCGCCGTCGTGCCGCACATCGTCGTGTTGATGCCGGTGATCTTCTTCGGATTGCCTTTGACCACCAGAACGCCATCGAACACTTTGGAGTAGGTGATAAAGTCGGCTGCTTTGGCGCGCTCCTCGGTCGCATAGATGTCGGAGATCACGATATCGGCCTGGCCGCTCTGCAAGGTGGTCAGCAAGGCGGCGAACGTGACGGGCTTGTAGGTCATCGTAAAGCCGAGGCAGTTGCCGATCAGCTCGCCCAGATCGATGTCGAAGCCGATGTATTTGCTCGGATCATTGGGGTCCAGGGCCTCGTAGCCGGGCGTATGCGGATTGATCGCATTGACGAGCGTCTTGCCTTTGAGCTGCGGATACTTGGCCTGTAGCGCTTTGCATGCTGCCGGCGTTGCCGGGCCCGCCGCTTTGGCCTGTCCGGATACCAGGAAGACCGCAAGACAAACGCTGCCGAGGATCGCTTGGCGCAAGCGTGCGCGATTAGCGCTTGCGCTCAGGAAGCGTCGCCCACGGCCGAAAAGATTGATATGCATTGAGACGCTCCTAAGTGGCTGATAACAATGGCTCGCACGACGCACGCCATGTTGTATCGCACGAGCAAGAGCGTATGCGAACGAAATCCGAGGGACTTGTCTGGCTGCGCACAACTGCTGGTATGAGCGTGCACGGGCTCCCCACGCGAAGTGCCTGCATCGTGCATGGATGCGCCGCAACGGCGCATCCATGCACTGCGCTATGGCAAGCCACGCGTGGGACAGCACCACCCGCCCACGACGGCCCATAACGCCCGATGGCGCGAAGGTTGCTTCGGATTCCCCCATCCTGGCGCTTTTCCTTGGGGAGCCTTGTTTGAATCTGTCGCGCTTTACTACCGAGTCATATCCCGAGGTGGAACGCGTGCGCGCATGGAGCGCAGCGCTCGACCGGCTTGGCTGGTCCCCCAGGCTCGGGGCTTCCGAGCAGGCGCTGCACGGCACGTTGACGTCGCAGACATCAATGGGCGGCTTCGAGCTCACGTCGCTTGCTTCCGTGCCGCAGACGCTCGAGCTCAAGGCCGATAACACCGACAGCCTCATGATCGTCCTGCATCTCGACGGCGACGCGACGCTCGTGACCGACGGCCTGCGCGAACGTGTGGCCGTGCGCGACATCGTCTACGCATCGTCACAGGAAGCGGCATCGCTCGTGTTTGCCTCGAATTTTCGCCTGTTCATGGTACGAGTTCCACGGGCTGCGATCAACGCGCGCCTGCTGTCGCCGTTTTCACTACGCGCAGCACGTCTCTCGGGTGATACCGGCATCGGTCACGTCTTTTCGGGTTTTCTCGTGTCGGTAGCGGAAAGTGTCGAGACGCTCTCCACCGGCGAGTTGCGTCCGTTGGAACTGGCGCTTGCCGAGTTCCTCGTGGCGAGTCTCGCCGGGCATGAGCACAAAGGTTCATTCGGTGGGCTTACGCCATCGCAGACGGCCATTTTTTCGCGCATGTGCCGGTCCATCGAAGCAAACCTCGGCGATCCCGAACTGGGCGTTGGCACACTCGCAAAAGAAGAACGTGTGTCGCCACGGTACGTGCAAAAGCTGTTCGAAACCGCGGGGCAAAGTTTCTCTACCTACCTTCGCTCGCGCAGGCTCGAACGCTGCCGTGCAGAACTCGTCGATCCGTTGTACGAAAAGGTTTCCGTCTCCGATATTTGCTTTCGTTGGGGTTTCAACGATCCTGCGCATTTCAGTCGGGTCTTTCGCGAACGTTACGGCGCGTCGCCGCGTATGTTCCGTCATGAAGCGAGTCTCGAGATCGCGCGCCATCTCGTGCGACGCATCTCGCGTGGTTTGCCGGTCAACGCGACCGGCCTGCTCCTGCATGCGAAGCAAGGGAGTGCCGAGGCGGACGCGGATACGCTCGTTGCGCTCGATGATCCCCGCATCGACGCGCTCCAGATAGCAGCGCCCGCTCCGCGCGACAAGCCGCGTCATCACCTGCTGCGCGCGACGGCAAACACCGTGCACTGGGGTTATTTCAGCCATAACCTGAAACCGGTGCTTGAAGTGGACAGCGGCGACACGGTCACCATCGAGGCATTGACGCAACACGCGTCCGACGATTGGGAACGCATGGTCGCGGGCGATCCCGGCGCGGAAAGCGTTTTCCACTGGACAGCCGAGCGCAAGAACGTCAACCGACGAGGCGCGGGTCCGATGGATGCATCGATCTTTGGCCGCGGCGCGGGTGAAGGCTTCGGCGTGCATATCTGCACGGGCCCGATCGCCGTTCGCCACGCGGAGCCCGGCGACGTGCTCGAAGTGCGCATTATCGATATTCACGCGCGGCGTTGCGCCAACCCCAAGTTCCATGGTCGTGCTTTCGGCAGCAATGCCGCCGCATGGTGGGGCTTTCACTATCGCGAGTTGCTGACGGAACCGAAGCCGCGCGAAGTCGTCACCATCTACGAGATCGACGCGGAACCACCGGTCGACAGCACCACCGCTTACGCACGTGCGGTCTATAACTACCGCTGGACGCCGCAGCGCGATCCCTTCGGCGTGGTCCATCCGACCATCGATTATCCGGGCGTGCCGGTCGATCACTCGACAGTGGTCGAAAACCACGACATCCTCAAGAACGTGACCATTCCGGTGCGACCGCATTTCGGCGTCATCGCGGTAGCGCCACAGCAGGACGGCCTGATCGATTCGATTCCGCCGTCGGCGTTCGGCGGCAACCTGGACAACTGGCGAGTCGCACGCGGCGCGAGCGTTTATCTGCCGGTGGGCGTGCCGGGCGCGCTGCTGTCGATCGGCGATCCGCACGCGTCACAAGGCGATTCGGAGCTGTGCGGCACGGCGATCGAATGCTCGCTGACTGGTGACTTCGAACTCGTGCTGCACAAGAAGAAGTCGCTGACGGACCAGCCGTTCGCCGATCTCACCTATCCGCTGGTCGAGACCGCTGATGAATGGGTTTTGCACGGATTTAGTCATCCGAATTATTTGACTGAATTCGGCACGAATGCGCAGAGCGAGGTCTACCAGAAGTCGACGCTCGACCAGGCGATGCGCGACGCCTTCATCAAGACGCGGCGCTTCCTCATGTCCACGAAGGGCCTGTCCGAGGACGAAGCGATCTCGCTGATGTCGGTCGCCGTGGATTTTGGCGTGACCCAGGTGGTGGATGGCAACTGGGGCGTCCACGCCATCATCCGCAAGGCGCTTTTCACTGCATGAAGGCGGTCGGCTCACCACCAGCTCAAAGCTGTACACCCCGCGTGAGCGCACCATCGACAACGAGATTTGTCCCGCTGACAAAACTTGCGACAGGGCTCGCCAAGAAAGCCACCGCGTTGGGCGATCTCCTGAGGATTCGCCATGCGTCCGGTCGGGTTCAACGCGAGTGCCTCGGCGTAGAGCGTCGGATTGTTGTGCTCGATCCAGTCCCATACGCCACCCTCGAAGTACACGTTGCCGGGAGACACCGTATTGGCCCGGATACCCCGGGACGCCAATTGATAAGCGAGGCCCTGCACGTAGTGAACAAGCGCCGCTTTAAAGGTGCCGTAGGGTCCGGCCGCAAAGTCTATTTCACGCCCGGAGACACTGGAGATCGCAACGATGGACCCAGCCTTGCTCGACTCCAGAAACGGCAGCGCTGCATCGACAAGATTCACCGTGCCGAGCAGGTCTGTTTCGAATTCCTTGCGCCACGATTCGATATCGTTGCCGATCGCAAGCGCACTCACGTTCGCGACCACGATATCAAGGCCGTCCCACTGCGTCCCGACGCTTGCGACCCATGCCTTCAAGGCGGCGCCATCGGCTACGTCGATTGACGCGCCCAGCGCACGCCCCTCGCCAACTCCTTTCAGATCAACCACCGCCGCTTCGACAGCTGCTGCATCCCGCGCGCAAATCGCGACATCGGCGCCCTCCCTCGCAAGCGTCCTTGCGATCGCGAGGCCAATGCCTTTGGTGCCGCCGGTAACGATCGCCTTCAAACCCTTAAGTTGCAAATCCATGGTCGTTGTCCTCAGAAGCAAGATTGCTTTATCACGGTCACCGCTTCGGAAGGTATTTCTTCGCCACCTTGCAGACGTAGGTGAACTTCGGATTGACCATCTGCGTGCAGCGGGCTTCGGCTATCTGTCCCAGCAACATGTAGGCTTCCGACGCAGGTATCCGGTACTCCTCCTCGAGCCAGTAGATCATTTCCTCGAAGGCGATGCGCAGGGCGTCGTCAAGCGGACGGGCGCAGCCAACAGTGCAGATATGAGTCGGCGTTTCGATGCGCGGCCACGTCATATGTTTAGGCGCCGGCACGAGGTCCACCCTCAGCGTCAGATGACCGCGAATTTCGATAGCCCCCATGCCGTTGCATTCCGCATCGCCCTGCAAGGCATGCACGTCACCGAAATAGAGGTACGCGCCTTCATGGAAAACGGGGAACATGATGCGGTTGCCGTTCGTGACCTCCTGGATGTCCAGGTTGCCGCCATGCACGCCGTTGTCGATCGTGAGCGTGCCCCCGGCGACCGGGGCCACCCCGATCACGCCGACCATCGGGTGGGCTTCAAGCTTCAGGGTATCGCTCCAATGCACAATGCCGTTCTCCACCACGACGTTGCGGTTCTGGATGCCGAATTCCTTCTTGCGCACCCAGTCGGGAAAGATCCCGATGCCCGGCCAGAGCGCCGTATAACCGAGTCCATGCACGCCGACCTCAAGCACGTCGATCACCACCATGTCTCCGGGCTTCGCCCCCTTCAGCCGCACCGGCCCGGTGGCCGGATTGACAAACGGCAGCGTCACCTTCGTTTCATCGAGCTTCTCGTGCACATGCGTGATCAGATGGCCGCCGATGTTCAACTCCGTCTCCACCTCGAAGGTTTCACCGGGCACCACTTCCGCGATAAAACTGTCGGTCGCGGCGAGCGCGTATTTCAGTTGCTGCTTGCTGATGACCTGATGATGCGTGGACGCAATGTTCATGATTTCATCGGTTTCCGTTGAGTGAGCAGGATCAGTCGAACTTGTGCCAGGGCATCAGGAAACGCTCCAGGCGTCCGACGAGAAACGAAAGAAAAAGCGCAAGGACGATGGTCACCACCACACCGGCGAACACCTTGGGAATGATGTAAAGACTGCCCGCCTTGAAGATGGCATGCCCGAGCCCGTCGGCCGACGACATGAACTCGCCGAGGATCGCGCCGATCAGCGCAAAACCGACGGTCAGTTTCAGGCCCGCGAAGATATCGCGCAGCGACGCGGGGATGACGAGCTTGGTAAAGACCTGGCGCTTGGCGGCGCCAAGGGTGCGCATCAGGTTGATCTGGTCGTCGTCTACTCCGGTCGCGCCCTTGTAGGCGATCACCAGCGCCACCACCACGACCGATAGCGTAGACATTGCGAGCTTCGAGGCAAGCCCGGTGCCGAACCAGATGATCACAAGCGGCGCGAGCGCGACCACCGGTATAGACCCAAGCGCGACGACGAACGGATGCACGACCTTCGAGACGAAGCGCGAATACCAGAGAAGCAACCCGAGCACCGTGCCAATGACGTTGCCGAGCAGGAACCCCAGCAGCGTCTCCATGCCGGTCACGCCTGCATCGTGAACGAGGCTGCCGTCCTCCTGCATCTTCACGAGAAAGCCCCAGATCTCTGAAGGAGAACCGAATAGAAACGCGTTGAGTGCCTGCTTCGATGTCGCGTATTGCCATAGGCCGAGCAGCACGGCGAGCAAACCGAACTGGCACGCGAGAACCGCGAGCCTGCCACGCAATCGCTTCCACGCGCGGCGCCGCTTGACGGACGCCAATGTGCGAGACGACGAATCCAGCGGCGCCGCGCTGCTTGCTTCCTCGAACATGCTTCTCTTCCTTGTCAGGTGCCGGGTCAGGTTTCAGCCATGCGCACGTCGAGCTCGGACCAGATCTTGCGTACCAGCGCAGCGAACCCCGGCGCGTCGCGCATTGCCATCATGTCGCTGCGATCGCCCTGCAGGCGGATATCGTGGATCGCCTTGATGCGCGACGGCCGATGCGTCAGCACGATCACGCGGTCCGACAACGACACGGCTTCCTCCACATCGTGCGTGATGAGCAACACCGAACGCCCGTCGCTTCGCACAAGCTTCGCCATGTCGCTTTCGAGCACGACCTTGGTCTGGAAATCGAGCGCGGCAAAAGGTTCGTCGAGCAGGATCACATCGGGGCCGGTGACCAGCGTTCGCGCCAGCGCCACGCGCTGGCGCATGCCGCCGGAGAGTGCCGTCGGATAGTAGTCGTGGAACGGTCCGAGGCCGACCTTGTACAGCATCGCGTGGGCTTTTTTCTCACGTTCGGCACGCGGCATGCCGGTCAGTTCGAGACCGAGCGTGACGTTGGCAAGCGCCGTGCGCCACGACATCAGCATGTCCTTCTGCAGCATGTAGCCGATGCCCTTCGGGACATCGGTGAGCGGCTTGCCGTGCCACAGCACGTCGCCGCGCGTCGGCCGCACGAGTCCGCTCATCAGGTTCAGCAGCGTGGTCTTGCCGCACCCCGATGGTCCGACCAGACTCACGATCTCACCCGCCTTCAGGCTGAACGAAATGTCGCCGATGACCGGACTCGCGTCGTCGTCATCGCCGTAGGTCTTGCCGATGTTGCGCGCAGTCAGCGGCGCACCGGATTTACCGGGGGTGCCGGTTGCGCTGTATGGTGTTTCACTCTCAGGCATGTCGGCCTTGCTCACTCACTTGGCGGCGACGGCCGTGCCGCCGCCGGCCGCAGCCATCTTCGCCGCCTTGTCGGCGTACTGGTTGTCGATCACATCGCCGAATGCAATCGACGCCTGCACATTGCCGAGGTACTTCTGCATCGACATCAGGTTGGCCCACTGCTTCTGGTCGACAGGGATCGTCTGCGCCGGGATCTTGTATTGCAATTCCATGTCGATGGCGCGGTCGACTACGTCGCCGGGCACGTCGGGAAATTCAGTGCGCGCTACCTGCTTGGCGTAGTCCGGCTTCGCGTAGGTCAGACGCGCCGACTCTTCGAGCGCATCGACAAGCGCCTGGACCACGTCGGGATGCGCCTTCGCGTACTCGGGCAGAACCATCACGCCGGTGTTGCAGAACGGACCCATGTAGCTCGAGAAGTCGAACACGACCTTCGCGCCCTGCGCGATCGCTGCCGCGACATTCGGCTGATATGCGACGGCCACGTCGGCGCGGCCTGCGAGCATCGCACCGATCTCCGTGCCTGGATTCACTTCGATGATCTTCGCGTCGGTGCCAAGCTTCAGCCCGTTGTCCTGCATGAGCTTCTTGGTGACGCTGTAGTTCGTGTTCGGATCGGGCGAGGTCACGAAGGTCAGTCCCTTGAAACCCTTGGGATTGGTGATCGGCGCGGCAACGGTCTTCGACACGCCGAAGTAATGGGCACGCTGCACCAGTGTGCCGACGACCATCCCGGGACCGCCTCGCTCCCGCGACATCTCGACCATCGTGGGGTCACCCACCGCGAACTGCGCGGTCTTGCCGAGCACGGCGGCGAAGGCCTGCGTGTCGCCGCCCGCTGCTGTCAGATGCAGCGTTAGCCCGTGCTTCTCGAAGATCTTCGCGTGCTGCCCGACGTAGAGGTCGATGTACCCAAGGTTATGCACGGCTTCGACGAATTCGATGGGCTGGGGTGGCGCAGCCAGCGCCGTTTCGCTCAGGCCGACGGTGCCTGCGAGCAATAGCGCGGCACAAGCGCAGGATCTTGAGAGGGTCGTAAGGGTTGTCATGTTGGTCGGGCTCCGCGCAGCTTGCCAATGAAAGGAAGGCTATCCGTCACCAGGCACGCGCCCGGTATGCGTCTCGCTCGGACCATCATATGAACTCAATAAATGCCCCATTTGCGCTGGCGCGAACGAAATCTTGTCGTACGGCGCACACCTAGACGACCGATGTGTCGGTCAAAGATGCCAATGCGTTGGAGTCAAACTTACCGGGCAAGCATGTTCTTGCCGGTGCGGGATCAATGCGAGATGTGCTTGGCCCAATCCAGCCAGCCGAGCGCGTTAGCGGCGTTCAGCGCAACGCCTAGCGCAGACACTATGGCAGCGATCATTGTCCAGAACGCGGAACGTCTCGATGCTTCCGCCGATTGCCTGGACACCTGTGCGGCATCGCTTGAAGCACGCACGGACGCAAACATCGCCTGGCGTTCTTCATCCTGCCGGCCGGCTTCCTGTTTGATCAGCCAGGCTCGCGCCTTTGCGGTGTTTCCGCCAAAATGATTGGTGTGGTCCAGGTCTGCCCGGACAGCCGCCTCGCCTCGCTTGGCTAACTCGGCTTCGAACTGCTGCACATCTTCGTCCATTCGTTTCTCCGGCAGCCAAAAAAATCAGCCGGGCACGACGCATCGACCGAATCGGCAAGCACGTGCCAACGCGGTCGATACATCGTGCTCCAACGAGGGTGACGGGACCTTTACTTCAGCTCAGCTCCAGTCGTCCATGTCGTGCTTGATCGAGTGTCGATTGGCAATCAGTTCGTCGATAGTCGGTTCACCAGTCAGCGCGCGGCGGATCGCCAGCTTGGTCGCTTCGTAATTGGTGCGGTACATATCCTTCTTGTCGAGATTCGCATCCGTCACGCAGCGCGGATCGATCCAGACCAGGCTGATGATGCACAGGTCGTTTGCCAGCTCTTTCGGGATCAGCCCTTCAATCACGCAGTCGATGACCGCATCGGCAGTAGCCGATTGCACCACGCCGCCGAACAATTCGATGGTCGCCATGTCCTTGAGCGTCACCTTCGGCACGAGCATCGTGACCGGGCGCACCAGCTGGTTGCAGGCGCGGATGGCAAACATGGCCGTGTGCCCCTTGCTCTGCGCCATCATGTTTGCAAACGCCTGGCCGACCGGCCCGTCGACGCGGCCGATCAGGATTTCCGGCATGGCGTCGGTAGCCTGGCCAGGGGCGGCGAACACGGTGGCTTCGCCTGCATGAAATATGAATTTATCGGTCATCGAGCTGTCTCCTTGGCGGGTTCGATGCAAAGCGGTTACTCTATCACCGCGTTTTCCGTTGCAGACTATTGCGTCCTATGGCTGCGAAAACCTCGAATCATTCATCATTCAACTGCCGTTGCGCATGACCGCCATTTCTACATTGTCCGATCGCCACAATCGTCACCGTGTTTCATGCATCATTTGCGCATTCAACGAGGCTCCGCGGATTGGCGCGGTGCTCGCGGTCGCGTCCGCGCATCCACTGCTGGGCGAAGTCATCGTGGTTGACGACGGCTCGACCGATGGCACCGCCGAGGTCGTCAAACGCTTTCCATCGGTAAGGTTGATTCAATGCGAGGTGAACCGCGGCAAGAGCGCGGCGATGGCCGTTGGCATCGCCGCCGCCCAGAACGAGTTGCTCATGCTGCTCGATGCGGACCTCAAGGGGCTCGCCGCCGAACACGTCACCGCGCTCGCGGCCCCTGTCCTGAGCGGCGCCGCGGATGTCAGCCTGAGCCTGCGGCAGAACAGCCTGCTGCTGTTTCGTGCGATTGGGCTCGATTTCGTTTCGGGAGAGCGCGTGGTCAGGAAAGAACTGCTGAGCGAGGCGTTGAAGGAAATTCATCGCTTGCCGCGCTTTGGAATCGAAGTGTTCATGAATCACCTGATCATCGCGCGCCGGCTCTCGATTGCGGTCACCCACTGGCCCAAGGTCACGCAAGCCCGCAAGACTGAAAAACTTGGCTACTGGAAAGGCATCCGCGCGGAATGGCGCATGATCGCCGACTTGTTGAAAGTCACTTACCCGCTCGCCCTCCTGTCACAGACGTGTCATCTATTTGCTCTCCGAGTCGATCATGCCGGACACGCGCCGTTCTCCGTGCGGATCAGGAGACCACGCGATACCGCGGCGTAATCCACCTTGGGCCACCCTGCGCTACCCTGCGGAGCTCAGTCGGGAGCGGCAGCTGACGTGATCATGCGGCGCCGCCATGCGAGGGCAACAAAGCCGGCGGCGCCCAGGATCAGCGGGCAATAGAGCGTGGCGAAGCGCCAAAGCACCAGGGCCGTCGCCATGGCCTCCCGTGGAACCCAGGCCGCGAACGCGGCAGCAAGCGCAAGATCGCCGCCACCTCCGCCGGCGGGCACGCCCGTCCAGAGCGCCGCATGCAGCACCACCGCCTGCACCGCCAGAACGAAACCGAGGGGCAACCGGTACCCCAGTTCGAGCAGGACGAACCACAGGGCGCTGTAGCGAAGCAGCCATTGCAGCGTAGTAAGCAGCAATAACGCGGCGAACCGGTCGCGCGGTCCCGTCAATAGCAACACCCACTGCTGGCGCACACTCTGGCGGAACCGGTCCCACCGGGCCCGCCGCGCTTTCAGCCATGGGACACGGTGGCCCGCCGCGTCAAACGCACGCGCGACATACCCACGACATGCCCATAGCACACCGATCAGGATCGCGACGACTGCCAACCCCCCGGCGACTGTCGACAAGCTGACTCTCGGGGCTAGATAAGCCAGCGGGCCGACGGAAAACACAAGCGCGATCGGCACCGCTATTGCGAAGAACGTCAGGTCGAGTGCCTGGTCGGCGCCCACAACGGTAGTGGCAATAGCCCACGAGGCTCCGGCGCGCTGCAGCAAAGCCATATTGACCCCGTATCCGGCTGCTCCAAGGGGCGAGACCAGGAAGGCGAAATCGGTCACGAGGGTGATTGCAAACGTGCGCAGGAAACGAAGACGAAGCCCCAGGGTCGCTTGCAACAAGTGCAGCTTGCCGGTCTTCGCCAGCGCGCTCACAGCGGCGCTCGCAGCCAGCACCAGAAATACTTGCACCGGCACAGTCAGCAGGCTCGTGAACAAGCCGTGGGGGCCTAGTACGAAGGGCACGCCCATCGAGAGTCCGACCCCCAGCATGGCGAGCATCGTCGCGGCGTTACGTGTGTGAGCGCCGGTCAAGAGGTCCGCCCTTGCCGCCGGGCGCATGAACTCGACATCGGCAGGTTATATCGCGATGGAGCGAGCGAATCGTCTGGCACGATCCGGGGTTTGAGAGGCCGAAGAATATGCATGCGGTTGGGCGCGTCCTTAAAGCTGCGTGATTACCTGAGTTCGTGCGATGCAAGACGACGCTGCGCTCTGCATCGTCCGGTCACCGGTGCAATCGAACCCGCATTCTCCAATGCGATGATGACAGTCGCGCTTCGCGGCTCGGCGACAAGCAAGCACGGCCTTGCCCACCGCGTTCCTGCAGAGACAGTCATCAGGACCCTATCGTTCCGCAACCGTCCGATACGGCACTGAATTCCCTCCGATCCATCGTGCAGGCACGCAATGCTGTGTTGCGAAGATCGGCCGCTCGCGTCACACAACGGTCGTTAGACCGGGGTAGCTTCGTAAGCCTCCCCGCACGAAAGTTGCATGTTCTCACTTCACCACCAAGACGCCATTTGCATCGGCCGCCAGGGCGTTGGCGCATGGAACGAACGTGCTAATTGTCTCGGGGCGTGCCCGGTGTTAGTTATGTGCTCAGTGGGGAAACGTAACATTTTCACATCGACGAATTGCAACGCTACAGTTATTGCAATCCGGCAATTCATGAAAGGAGATGCAATGGTCTTTTATCACCACGGTGCCGCTATTCAACCCTCCGTAACACGACTAGGCAACACGTTCCTCGCGCGCGTTTCCATCCTGGAGGAAGATGGCGAAGCGACGTCTCTTGGGGATCTTGGACAGTTTGCCAATCGCGATTGTGCCTACGAGTTTGCTGTGCGCAGTGCCACTGCGTTCATCGATGGCGAGCCCTTGCCGCGCTCGCCATTTCAACAATTACCGGCCAGGTGAAACGACTTGCGGCCACTGAGATCCGCTTGCGCTAGCGGCGCACAGTGGCACGTCGTTCCGCATACGGTCGAAGCAACACCGGAAGCACGCAAGTGATGAACTTCGGCCGTGGTCGAGCCAGATTGGCTCAACCACGGCGAGTACCGCTGTTGCACCAGCGTTCGCCCTGCTTCCGATGCTCTAGTGCCCATTACTCTCCCTTGCCAGCCGCTGAAGCTCCCAGCCAGAACGCCAGTTCAGCATTGCTCGGTTCGCCGCTCGGCGAGAAGTAGGCGCTCTGCCACGTGTCGTCTTCATGCAAGCCCTGCCAGCTATCCTGGGTTCCGTGCTGCGCAAGCAGATAGCGCCACCGGTAGTGGTCGTACACATCGATCACGTGGACTGCGTACGCGCATGCCAGGCTGACGTTGCCTTCGATGATGATGAAGTTTTCATCGTTGGTCGACGATGCCTTGTTGCCCAAGTTGTGGCTGCCGACCACCACGGTGCATCGGTCAGGATCGAACGGGTCGATGACGACTATCTTGTCGTGGATGACGGCGTGGCCGACCTTGGCCAGCTCCTTTTGCCAGACGCCGAACGCGTCATTGACACCCTCGGTGGGAATCACCTGTGCCGGGTCTGCTGGCGTCGAATTGTTGTTGTGCAGGTCGATGACAAAATTTCCCGCACGGTCCGCGTTGGTGAGCGCGCCGCGAATGAAGAGCTTTCCGTTCTTCTCCTGCGCCGAGGCAGCGGCATCGACAATGCTGGGCTGCCCCGGATCGAATGCGAGAAAAAGCACCGCTGATTTCGCCCCCTCGATGCGGGCATACACGTCTGCCATGTCGGGCGGCGTAACACCCTTCGCCTTGTTCTTCTGGAGCGTGTTGGGCGAAAACCAGAGCGTGGCTTTCTTGGCGCCTGGAATCTCCACGGCAACCGGGGACGCATTTGCCGTGCGGAACGCTTTGCTTTGCAACGCATGGGGGTCCGTGCCCGCGTCCAGCGTGTCTTTCTTCAACGCGTCCCAGTACGTCGAATACGCACTCGCCAGCGACGGGGAGCGCAGCACGATGCTGTTGTTCGTCTGCGCGCAAAGACCGGTCGGTGTCCAGTTGGTCGAGCCCGTCAGTACGATGTCCGGCTTGCCGCGTGCATCGACGTAAAGCATGAACTTGTTGTGCCCGATATGACTGCCGTCGGGAAGCATCCGGTCCGTCACGTCGACGCCCGAATGATGCAGCGCTTCACGCGCCGGGGCGTTTTCCTTATCGTCGTCGTGGGTCGTGCTGTCGACGGTATTCGACAGGATCAGATGCAATTGCTTGTTGCCGACGAGAGACGCTTCAAGTTGTTTATCGGCAAGTTCATACAACGCGGCGTAACAGCTTCCACCGTGAGCTTTCGCCTCCGCCAGCAGCGACGGCAGGACCGTTAGAAGGTCGCCTGCCAGTGACTTGCGCAACGGATCCGTGGGGTCCGCAATGCGTTTGAGCAGCACCCCGGAATCCGGCAGATCGCTCTTGCTCTTCGGGAGTTGCCGGGCAAGCGCCTGCGTCGCGAGGATGCCCCGGTTGAAATAGCACTTCACGGCTCCGGGGTCTTCGTGCGGCCCATGTTCCGCCGTCAGGCCGACGGGGTTCGAATAGAGGATGGGGGCACCTTCGAGCGGCGCTAACTTCGGAGGTGCATCTTTGCTGAATCTGCCTTGCAGCGGAATGATCTGGTAGACGTAGACGCCCTGTGCGTGGGCGTCGCTGACATAAAGGTCCTTCCAGAAAAACTTCTGGATCGGGCCCTGTGCCGTCGTCTGCCCGGCGTGTCCCGAATCGGGGTTGCTGGGAAAACCGGCCATGGCGGGCAGCGACACCCCTTGCGGGGCGCTGCTGCCCGTCTGCGCTTCTGACGCGTCGACGCGCCGTACGTCGAAGCCGACGCAGCCAACAAGCTTGTGCTCGAAGGTCCATGCAACAAGAATGACGTCGTTGTTCGAGAGAGCAATACATTTTGCAGACATGCGTATCTCCTGGGTGCCGGGGTGGCATCCGTGCCATGGCCGCGACTGCTCTTGGCTGCTCGTGGAGCAGCTGCGCGGTTCTTTGCGGCCGGGTGAAGGGGGCGGACGGACGCGTCACTGACACGGTGTGTCAGTGAGCAGATAGTTGCCTAACGGCTTGAACGTTTGATGACGCTTTGATGATGAAAGCGCCCGGGTGGTTTTTCGTTCGCACTCGGGGTTGGGCGGGGGTTTTTGGGGCGGGTGGTCGAGGGGTGATGCCGGGTTGCTGCTTTCGGTGTTAGTGGTCTGCGTGAGTTAGCTGTATTTTTTATCACTATTAGCCACTGTGCGTGGCGGCACGTCATTTCTTTTTCCGACGGCGAAAAAGAAATAGAAGCAAAGAAAGCGCTTTCAAACAATCGGCAAGTTAGTGTCCCTAGCGTGCAGGCTAGAAGTTTCTGGCACCTGATAGCACGGTGCTCGCCAGACTCAAGAATGTTTGAAGCCCGACCTCTCCGAACACAGATACCCACACGCTTCGCCACCAGTGACTGAACCTGCCACAGGTTCATCCCGCGCTATCCGCGTACAACCGCCCACGAAAATAGGCACGCAGTCCACGTAGCCAACCCACCACGAAATGAGGCAACCAGCACACGTCAGGCCGTCATGGGGGGCTTTGGACAAAAATGACGTGTGCCGCCACGCACAGTGGCTAATAGTGATAATGAGAAAATCCGACTCAAGCGGACCACTACGCGAAGCAGCAACCCAGCATCAACCCCGACCGTTACCCCCAAAAAACCAGCCCCCCAACCGAGTGCGAACGAAAAGACCGCCTCGCTATGCAAGCCGCCGCAATTGAAAGCGCCCGGCTGCGGCCTTGAGCAAGACCGTCTGTTCATCGAGCGACGCTGCCGCAGCGGCAGCCTGCTCGACCAGCGCGGCATTTTGCTGCGACATCTCGTCCATTTGCGACACCGCCCGATTGACTTCCTCGATGCCGTCGCTCTGTTCCGCGGACGCCGTCGCGATCTCGCCCATGATGACGGTCACGCGGCGCACCGCCGCACGAACTTCGCCGATAGTCACGCCCGCCTCATTGACGAGCAGCGAGCCGTCCGCCACGCGCGCTGCGGAAATGTCGATCAACTCCTTGATCTCCTTCGACGCAACCGCGGAACGCTGGGCCAGCGTGCGAACCTCCGCAGCAACCACCGCGAACCCACGGCCCTTGTCGCCCGCTCGCGCCGCTTCCACCGCGGCATTGAGCGCCAGGATATTGGTCTGGAATGCGATCCCTTCGATCACGCCGATGATTTCGCCCATCTTCCTGGCGCTTTCGTCGATCTGCCCCATGGTCGTAACCACCTTGTCGACCACGTCGGCTCCCCGGGTCGCAGCGACGTTCGTGGACTCCGCCAGCGCCCTGCCTTGCCGTGCGTGCTCCGCGTTCTGCGTGACCGCGCTCGTCAGCTGTTCCATGCTCGCGGCGGTCTCTTCTACCGATGCCGCTTGTTCCTCGGTGCGTTGCGAGAGGTCGGTATTACCGGCCGAGATCTGGTGCGTGGCCGCTGCGATCGACTCCGTGCCTCGCGCGATCTGCCCGATCATCGTGGCGATGCCGTCCTGCATCGTGCCTACGCTCGCGGCCAGTTGCCCCATTTCATCGCCGGCGTCGAGGTTCAGTTTCTCCGTCATGTCACCCCGGGCGATCCGTTCGAGATGACGCAGTGTGAGATTCAGCGGGCGCGAAATCGAGCGCAGCAGGTTGAACCCGCTGATGACGCACGCAAGCAGTCCCACGGCGATAGCAATCAGGGTGAACGTCTGCAGCGTGTCGTAACGATCCTGCGCCAACTGGTAACGCGTGGCGCCCTGCTCGTTACGGAACTTGTCCAGCGCCGCGGATTTCTGCGTGAGCGCGGCAGATAGCGGCGGAACGTCGACCATCGCAAGCTTGTCCGCCGTTGCGTGATCGCTCTTCCTGATGGCCTCTATCATCGGTTCGATCGCGTCATGCAGCAGCGCGGCACGGGCATCCGACACCGCTTTCGACAGCACCGCTTCGGCATCGGAGGCCGGCAGTGCCTGGTAGGCCGTCCACGCCGTGTTCGATACCGCCAGATAGCTTAATGCCTTGTCTACGAGCGCGCCCGTGTCAGGCGCCTCGGGATGCAGAAGCACGCGGTCGAGCGTCGTGCGCACGACCGTGAGGTTCAGGTTGGAGCGGCCGAGCGCAGTGGCGGCTGCCACATCGTTCAGATAAGCCTGTTTGACGGCGCCGTTCGAGGCGCGCATGCCTGCAATTCCGAGTATCCCCGTGGAGACGAGCAAGACGCCGAGTAACGCCAGCGTGGCCAGTAAACGCAACTTGATCGTTAGCTTGAAACGCATGAATGTCACGTCTTTTTTCAGTGGGTCAAGATTGGTTATCGGCAGATACGTCAGCCAACTTTACGGTCGCGGACGATCCTGCCGCGCGCGTCTGGTCTCCGGACGCCGCGCGCCATTTGACATCGTCGAATACGTTTTCCCAACGGGCAACGGCAATTGTCGCCAGACCGTTGCCGATCAGGTTCGTGATGGCACGCGCCTCGTTCAGCAGGCGATCCACGCCGAGCAGCAGGACCAGGCCCGACACCGGGATCTTGCCCATGCTCGCGAGCGTCGCCGCCAGCGTGACGAAACCCGCGCCCGCTACGCCCGCCGAACCCTTGGATGTCAGCATCAGCACCGCGAGGATCTGCAACTGCTCGTAGAACGTCAGGTGGATGTTCATCGCCTGGGCCACGAAGATGGCGGCCATCGTCAGGTAAATCGAGGTGCCGTCGGCGTTGAACGTGTAACCCGCGGGGAGCACCAGTCCGACAATCGGCCGCGGGCAGCCCGCTTGTTCGAGCTTGATCAGCATCTGCGGCAGCACGGATTCTGTCGAGGCAGTGCCGAAGGTCACCAGGATCTCCTCGCGGATATAACGCAGGTAACTCCACAGCGAGACGCGGCAGACCCGCGCCACGACCCCGAGCGCACCGAAAACGAAGAGTATTGAGGTCAGGTACACGCACAGCATCAACCGTCCGTATGACGCGAGCGAACCCAGTCCGTACTTGCCGATCGTGAAGGCGATCGCGCCGAATGCGCCGATCGGCGCCAGCGCCATGACCATGCGCACGATGCCGAACATGCCTTGCAGGAAGTTGTCGATGATATCGACCAGCCGTGCGGCCGGCTCGCCGATGCGTCCCAGCGCCAGGCCGAACAGCACCGCGAACAGGATGATCTGGAGAACATTGCCGTCGGCGAACGAACCGATGATCGTCGATGGAATGATGTTCATCAGGAAACCGGTCACACCCTGCGCCTGGGTATGCGCGGCCGTTGTGTACGACGCTACCGCATGCGCATCGAGTGCGGCGGGGTCGACATTCATGCCTGCTCCCGGCTTCACGATATCGACCACGACCAGGCCGATCACGAGCGCCAGCGTCGACATCACCTCGAAATACAGCAAGGCTTTCGCACCGACCCTGCCCACCTCGTGGATAGCGCCCATGCGCGCGATGCCGACCACGATCGTGCCGAAGATGATCGGCGCAAGCAGCATCTTGATCAGCTTGATGAACCCGTCGCCGAGCGGCTTCATGTCGGCGCCGGCGGTCGGCCAGAAGTGGCCGAGCAAGATGCCCAGCGCGATCCCGATCAGCACCTGTACATACAGCCGGCGCAATAGCGGCGTCTTCGCGTTACCGTGTGCACCGCGTGTATTTTGACTAGCCATGAGGTCTCCTCCAGCCTGGCGCGAGCGAACGTTTTACGGTGCAGCGTGCTCGTGCGCCAATCCGAACGTTAGTTGTTATCCAGCCGCGCTTCGTCGAATGGCGACTGACTTACGAGGCGAGCTTTTTCATCTCGGCGTACAGGTCCGCCTTGCCCTCGAAGCCGATGCCCGGCAGGTCCGGCATCGTGATGTAGCCGTTGTCCACTTTCACGCCGTCAGGGAAACCGCCGTAGGGCTGGAACAGGTCCGGATAGGATTCGTTGCCACCCAGACCCAGGCCCGCTGCAATGTTCAGCGACATCTGGTGGCCACCGTGCGGGACACAGCGGCTCGGCGACCAGCCGTTCTCTCGGAGCATGTCGAGCGTGCGCAGGTATTCCACGAGGCCATAGGCGAGCGCGCAGTCGAACTGCAGCCAGTCCCGGTCCGCGCGCATGCCGCCGTAGCGAATCAGGTTGCGGGCGTCCTGCATCGAGAACAGGTTTTCTCCGGTGGCCATGCTGCCGGCGTAGTGGTTCGCGAGTTCGGCCTGGAGCGCGTAGTCGAGCGGGTCGCCGGCTTCCTCGTACCAGAACAGGTCGTATTGCGACAGCGCCTTCGCATAGGCGACAGCCGTCGCCACATCGAAGCGGCCGTTGGCATCGACCGCCAGGCGCTGGCCTTTTTCGAGCACGCCGAGCACAGCTTCAATGCGCCGCTGGTCATCGGCAAGCGACTCGCCGCCGATCTTCATCTTCACCACCGAATAACCGCGCCCCGTGTAGCTCAGCATTTCCGACTTGAGTGCGTCCAGATTCTTGCCGGGATAGTAATAACCACCCGCCGCATAAACAAACACACGGCGCTCGGGTTGGCCGTTGCCGTAACGCTCGGCGAGCAGTTGAAAGAGCGGCTTGCCCGCGATCTTCGCCACTGCGTCCCACACGGCCATATCGATGGTGCCCATCGCTACCGAGCGCTCGCCGTGACCGCCCGGCTTCTCGTTCATGAACATCGTCGCCCAGATCTTGTGCGGGTCGAGGTTCTCGCCAGTTTCATCAATCAGCGTAGCCGGGTCCGCTTCCAGCACGCGCGGGATGAAACGTTCGCGCATCAGGGTGCCCTGACCGTAGCGGCCGTTCGAGTTGAAGCCGTAGCCGATCACGGGCTTGCCATCGCGGATGACGTCCGTCACGACGGCGACGAGGCTCAGCGTCATCTTCGAAAAGTCGATGTAGGCGTTGCGGATGTCCGACTTGATCGGCTGGGTGATTTCGCGGATATCGATGATCTTCATACGGGTCCTTTTTGTCCGATGCAAGACGGCTTCATGCGCCTTGCGGTAATCTCACGACATTCTACGAAGCATCGCCCGGGCGCCGTCACCGGAACCCGGACAACCACTATCGCGAACCTGCCATGTTGCTCGGCCCCTCGGATCCGCTCGAACTTCCCGGCGCGCTGCCGCCTGTCGTCGCGCTCGCCAGCGTCTTGCCGCGCGGCTATTCCCACGCGGCGCACAGCCACAGGCGTGCGCGGCTTACGTACACCGATTCAGGCGTAATGACCGTTTTTACGCCGCAGGGCAACTGGATCGTGCCGCCCAAATGCGCCGTCTGGATTCCTGCCGGCGCGGAGCACCGGATCCACGCCCGCGACGACCTGGACAAGCGCAGCATCGACGTCGATCCGGCGGCGATCGGCGCGTTGCTGCAAAGCGACTGCGCCGTGGTGCAGGTCTCGCCGCTGCTGCGCGAACTCACCAATGTGGCTGCGCGGTTTTCGCGTCCGTACCCCGCGAGCCGGCGCGAAGAGCGCGTCGCCAGCCTGATTTGCGACGAAATCGCCGAAACCCGGCTCACGTCGATGTTCCTCCCCCTGCCCCGCGACGCGCGCGCCCTGCGGGTCGCCCAGGCGCTGATGGCGGATTTATCGAACGGTGCGACTATTGAGCAATGGGGCCAGAAGGTAGGTGCGAGCGCGCGTACGCTCGCGCGGGTGTTCGTCAGGGAGACGGGCTTGCCGTTCGCCGCGTGGCGCAAGCAGGCACGCCTGCTGGATGCCGTATCGAGGCTCGCTGATGGCGAGTCGGTGTCGGCGGTGGCTGCCCGGGTCGGCTACGAACATCCAAGTTCATTCACCGCGATGTTCCGCAGCGCGCTCGGTGCTGCGCCGACGCGGTATTTTTCCAGCATCGAGGACGAGGAGTAGACCGAGGCGCGGGGCCCCCGCGAGCGTGGGACTTCGCGATGATGACGCGGCCCGAGCGCGACATGTGAATATCCGGCCTTTCGTGAACTCACGGAAAGCGGAAATGGAAGAAAACCGGCAATCTCCGTCGGCTGGCTCAGGAGTGCCCAAGCCAGCCGACAGTCAAACAAAACCCCGCTAAACAAGCAACGTCTGCAGGTTATTGCAAAGATCCGGGAACTGCATCGCCTTTCATTCTCAACACGGCTGCTTGAGCCGTATCCGTGATCTTTTGCTCTGCCAGATTGGCCTTGAGGACAACAATCTGGTTTTGCGTCCCTTGATTGAAGTCCGCATCGAGTTCACTGATACGGCGGTTGTACCAGTTGACCACGCAAGTCTTGTCTTTGCAGTTGTGCTGACGCCATTGCCACTGCTTGACATGGTCGTCCTCAAAGGCCTCTGCGTCAGGAGTCACGTCTTTCGCACGTTTGAAGGATATCGCCAGCTTGTCGTCGAGAGATGACAATTCCGGGTCCGTGCAAACAAGCTTCTCTGAGCTTGAGACTTTCTTGCCACAGTGGAAACTCGCTGCGTGTGCGGACCCGGATAACAAGCCGCCGCCCAATACCAGTAACGTCAGCGTAACGGTCCCGGCCGCACGCTTCACGTTGAACAATTTCGTTTTCAATTTACCTGACCTTGTCATACCTACCCCCGTCGATCCATCGTTAAAATTGCGTTTGTCGAACATGCTGCTTTTCCGCCACGGTCTTCCCGGGCCGGGCTTTTTGAGACTCCAACCGCGAACGGACGGTTGCACGAAGACTTTCGGAAGCGCGTTTGACGACTCGCAAAGGATCACGTTTCATCGCTCAAGTTTCCAATGCTGATCGCAAGAGCGGCTAGCCGATGTCTTCGTGAGACAACTTGGGAAGCCTCCCCTGGGCGTGTGCCTGCCAGCGGAATTCGTTAAAGCGATGATCCTAGTTTTTAAGCGAAGGAACCCCTCGAAAAGGAGGCGACCTTCTCAAGGCCTTACCGAATCTTTCCCGGGTGGAATCACACCGAATTTGCGATGTGCTCACGCAGCCATTGATGCGCGGGATCGCGATGGGAGCGCTCATGCCAGAGCATGGCCATCTCGTAGCCGGGTATATCGACAGGTGGCTCCACTACCCTCAGCACGCTGGTGTCGCGAACCAGGCGCGAAGGCAACATCGCCACTAGGTCGGTGCTCGCCAGGACCGACATCATGAACAGGAAGTGCGGAACGGAGAGCACCACCCGGCGCGCGAGACCCGCCTGCGAGAGCACTTCGTCCGTGATGGCGCGAAATCCCCCGCCATCCTGCGACACGACCACGTGATCGAGTTGGCAGAATTGCGTAAGCGTCGGCCGGCGCTTCAAGCGCGGATGGCCGGCGCGGCCTGCCAGAACATACCGCTCGGTAAAGAGCGGCCGCCGATGCAATCCAGAAGGAGCGTCCTCGCTCGTATGGAGGGCAAGATCGATCTCCCCCTGTTCCGCCTGCTTGGCGATGCGTGGCGGAACAAGTTGCAGGACTGCCAGGCGGGTACCCGGCGCCGCCGAGCGCAAACCGGCCAAAGCGGGCAGCAGGACCGTCGATTCGCCATAGTCGGCAGCGGCAACGCGCCACGTATGACTCGCCTCGGCTGGATCAAAAGAGCGCGCGGGCGACACCGCGCGCTCAAGTGCGTCAAGTGCCTGACGCAAAGGTTCGCGCAACTCTTCGGCTCTCGCGGTGGGCCGCATTCCTCGTGGCCCCGGTAGCAACAGCGGGTCTCCAAAGACATCCCGCAGTTTGGCAAGATGAACGCTTACCGATGGTTGCGAGAAGTTCAGGCGTTCCGCCGCGCGGGTCACATTGTGTTCTGAAAGCAGGACATCAAGTGTGACCAGCAGGTTCAGGTCCAGCCTTCTTAAATTAGTCATGGCAATACCTGCGATATTGGATATTCATTTCCAATATATCTGATCAAGCCCTATTCTGCCCTCTTCTAGCAACGGAGGCCCAGCCATGAATGTTCTTCTCGTCTACGCCCACCCCGAACCCCGGTCACTGAACGGCTCGCTTAAGGACTTTTCGGTCAAACGCCTTGAAGATGCGGGACACGTCGTCCAGGTATCCGACTTGTATGCAATGAAGTGGAAAGCGTCGCTCGACACGTGCGACAGCACGCACAGGCAGTCCAATATGCCCTTCGATCCATCCCTTGATTCCAAGCATGCGTTCGAGAATGGTCTGCAAACCAAAGACATCGCGCTCGAACAGGACAAGCTGGTGTGGGCGGATGCTGTGATCCTGCAGTTTCCCCTCTGGTGGTTTTCGATGCCGGCGATCCTGAAAGGCTGGGTGGAGCGCGTCTATGCGTACGGCTTCGCCTATGGCGTAGGGGAACACTCCGACGCTCGCTGGGGGGACCGCTATGGGGAAGGCACGATGGCAGGAAAGCGAGCAATGCTGATTGTCACTGCGGGCGGATGGGAGCCTCATTACGGCCCACGGGGTATCAATGGCCCAATAGATGATCTGTTGTTCCCCATCCAGCACGGAATTCTGTATTACCCCGGCTTCGACGTCCTGCCACCGTTCATGATCTATCGGACAGGCCGAATTGACGAAGCAAGGTATTCAAAGATTTGTGACTCGCTCGGACAACGTCTTGATGCGCTTTGGAAGACTGCGCCGATATCATTTCGCCCACAGAACGCCGGTGCGTACGAGATCCCGGAACTCACCCTGCGGCCTGATATTGCGCCCGATGAACGCGGCTTCGCTGCGCACATTGCATAGAAATTGCGCCGTCACGCATTCATGCACCGATGCAGGTGAGAGATGATCGATTGCCTGGAAAGCGGGAGACGGACAGGGCTGAACAAGGCACAGGCACAGGCAAAGCCATGCCCACCCGTCCCCCTCGCGAACAGGACAGCGCTATTTCCGCCCGGCCAGCCACCCAATCAGCACTCCCACACCCAGGGCTACGCCGGCGGTCGACCATGGACGCTCATGCACATAGTCGTTCGCGAGACTCGCTGATTTCCGTCCCCGTTCAATCACGACGACTTGCACATCGGCCGCCTTCTTCCGGGCCTGTTTGAGACGTGCTCGTACCTTGCCGGATTCCGGCGTCGATCCGGCGCCAAAATCCGGGGTTGTCGTTGCCGGCGTATTGTTCACATCGCTCGCTGCACTGTTGGAAATTGACATGCCGTTACCTCATGCTCATGGTTAAGGAAACACAACGTACTCATCCAGGCGTTCGTGGCGACATGCCAGACCGTCAGCCCTGAACCTGCGAACCCTGCGAGCCTTGCGAGCCTTGCGAACGCGCGACATCGATCTCGACAATCAGCGTCTCCGCACCCTGCCCCGTGCGCACGCCGGAAACGGGCATGGCGTCTCGATAGTCGAGGCCCGTCGCGATCCGCACATAGTGCTCATCCGGGCACGTATTGTTGGCTGCGTCGAACCCCACCCAGCCGAGCCCGTCGAGATACGCTTCGGCCCATGCATGGCTCGCGGTCTGCGCGGGCATGCCGTCCATCAGCAGATAGCCCGACACATAGCGTGCGGGGATTTTCATCAGACGCGCCGCCGCGATAAAGACATGCGCATGGTCCTGACACACGCCCTGTCCGTTGCGCAAGGCCGTCTCTGCGTCCGTGCCGACCTCGGTCGTGCCGGGTTTGTAAGCAATCCTGCTGTTAATCGCACTCATCAGCTCATGCAGTGAGTCCAGTGGCTTACCTTCCGAACGAAGCGGCGCCGCGAGCGCGCCAATACATTCTCCGGCGTGGGTCAGAGTCGTAACCCGCTCAAAAATCCAGGGCGGCGCGACGCCGTTGACCGTGCCGAATATCCCGGCCGTGTCCTCGGTTTCGACCGTCCCTTCCGCCACGATGACGATCTGCTGCGTATTGCGCTCATGACGGACGAGATCGACACGATTGCCCAACCCGTCGGAATAGGAAACTGACGGCGCGATACCGTCGACCGTAACCTGCCAGTCGATGACTCTCTGCCCCGGGCATGTCTGGGGACGAAGCCGCAGCCGCTGCAACGCGTAAGGCACGGGCTGGTCGTAGTGATACCGGGAGATGTGACGGATCGCGAGACGCATGGCCGGACTCAATCGAAGTTGTAGGTTTCGGCGATATCGAAGCCGAGACGGTTGTTCTGGCCGATAAACCGGGTGAGGAATTCGTGCAGGCCGTCCGCGAAGATTTGCTTGATCGTGTTGCCTTTAAGCGTGGCTAGCGTGTTATCGGCGGTGTCGTGGCACGCGTGACGGATGCCGTAGTCTTCAGCGAGATAACCCAGGTTCTCGACAATGTTGAGATAGCAGAAATGCAGCGAGCGCGGCATCCGCCCATTAAGCATCAGATAATCTGCAATATTCACAGGCTTGTACTGAACGTCGTACACCCACCGGTACGAGCGATGCGCGGCCACGGAACGCAGGATCGACTCCCACTGGTAATTGTCGAGTGACGTGCCGACATAGGACACCGACGGCAGCAGCAAGTGATACTTGACGTCGAGAATGCGTGCCGTGTTGTCGGCGCGTTCAATGAAAGTCCCAATGCGGGCAAAGTCGAAAATCTCGTTCCTGAGCATCGTGCCGTGGAACGTGCCGCGAATGAGCGCGGTTTCCCGCTTGATCTGGTCGAGAACCACAGGCAGCTCGCTGGCTGGAACCGGGCTCGCCAGCGCCCGCTTTATCACCATCCACGCTTCGTTGACACTCTCCCAGGCCTCGCGGGTAAGCGCCGTGCGCACCATGCGGGCGTTCGAACGCGCTGCTTCGATGCATGACAGCACGCTCGACGGATTGTCGCCATCGCGCAGCAGATAGTCCGACACTGTGCTCGCGGAATAGACGTCATGCTTCTTGCGAAAGCCGTCTTCGGTACCCGATGTCACCACGACGGACGACCATTCCGCTGGTGCGTCGGAGGTTCGGGTCAGCGCCATGCGCAACCCGGCATCGACAATCCGTGCCATGTTTTCCGCGCGCTCGATGTAGCGGTGCATCCAGTAGAGACCGCTTGCAGTACGTCCGAGAAGCATGTCCTGTCCAACTCCAGTTTTGTTTAGTGCCGCGTTCGTGATTTGCGCCGGACCGGGGCCGCTGCCAGGTTCCCTCGCGTCCGCGCCATGAACGGCGTAAAAAGCCCAAGCTCAGTCCGCGAGCACCCAGGTGTCCTTGGTACCGCCGCCCTGGCTCGAATTGACAACGAGCGAGCCCTCCTTCAATGCGACTCGCGTCAATCCGCCGGGGGTGATGCGAATGCGGTCCGACACGAGCACGAAAGGACGCAGATCGACGTGGCGCGGCGCGAGGCCCTTTTCGGTCAATATCGGCGTGGTCGAGAGCGCCAGCGTCGGTTGAGCGATGTAGTTGCCCGGCCGCGCCTTGAGCTTGGCGGCGAACTCCTCCCGCTCCTTCTTCGACGCCGCAGGCCCGACCAGCATGCCGTAGCCGCCCGACCCGTGGACTTCCTTCACCACGAGTTCCTCAAGATGGTCCAGCACGTATTTCAGGCTGTCCGGCTCGGCGCAGCGCCAGGTCGGCACGTTCTCCAGGATCGACTTGCGGCCTGTGTAGAACTCGACAATCTCCGGCATGTACGAATAGATCGCCTTGTCGTCGGCAATCCCGGTGCCGGGTGCATTGGCAATCGTGATATTCCCGGCACGGTAGACATCCATGATGCCGGCTACGCCCAGCACCGAGTCGGGCCGGAAGGTCATCGGATCGAGGAAAGCGTCATCCAGGCGGCGATAGAGCACGTCGATGGCGCGAAAGCCTTCCGTCATGCGCATGACCACGCGGCCGTCCATCACCTGGAGGTCACTGCCCTCGACCAGATGAACGCCCATCTGATCGGCGAGAAACGAATGTTCGTAGTACGCAGAATTGTGGATGCCCGGCGTCAGCACGGCGATGGTCGGACTGGCTTCGTTGCCGCCCGGCGGGCACACGGCGGCCAGCGATTGCCGCAGTAATTGCGGATAGGTCTCGACCGGACGCACCTTGACCTGTTGAAACAGCTCGGGGAAAAGCTGCATCATCGTCTCGCGGTTCTCCAGCATGTAGGAGACACCGGACGGCGTGCGGGCGTTGTCTTCCAGCACGTAGAACTGATTTTCGGCCGTGCGCACGATGTCCACGCCAATGATATGCGTGTAGACATTCCCCGGCGGACGAAAGCCGATCATCTCCGGCAAGAAGGCCTCGTTATGGGCGATCAGCTCCTTGGGGATGATCCCGGCACGCACGATCTCCTGACGATGATAGATGTCGTGCAGAAAGGCATTGATCGCAATGACACGCTGCTCAATGCCTTGCGACAGCCGGGTCCATTCGTTACCCGAAATGATCCGGGGAATGATGTCGAACGGGATCAGGCGCTCGGCCGCCTCTTCTTCGCCATACACGGCGAACGTAATGCCCGTCTTGCGGAAAACGCTTTCCGCGTCGCGCGCCTTCTGCGCGAGATTCACCGGATTCTGCGTATCCAGCCATTGCTTGAGCAGGTTATACGGCGTGCGAACGCCGTCACCGGATGTCAGCATCTCATCGAATGGCTTCACGTAACTTCTCCGTCGTTGCGGCTGGACTGCAAAGGGATGTCCAGCCCTGCCGTGTTGTGAACCGGTCATGGCGTGAACCGGGATCCCCCTGGGCGGCCAGGAAGCACGGGGACCGCGGCGCTTGCCCTCACCGCGATCGTACCCTAGCGCGGGTTGTCCTCAAAAATGCTTTGGGTCAGGGTGACCGACGGGATCGTCGGTTTCATCATGGTCAGCGCCCGACGGCGCACCCCGTACCACCCTGCTACCAGCAGCAGGACCACGACGGGAATCGAGGCCACGGTCCACGTGCCGTTCGGATAGTCGAACGCCATCAGCACCAGCACGCCCAACAGAAACGCCAGCGTCAGCCAGGATGTCACCGGGGCGCCCGGCATCTTGAAGGTGGCCGGTTCAGCGTCGCCGCGCGCGACGGCCTGGCGCAACTTCATCTGGCAGACAACGATAAATCCCCAGGTGCTGAGAATGCCGAGCGACGCTACGTTGAGCACGATTTCGAACACACTCGACGGCACGAGATAGTTGAGCACCACGCCCAGGATGTAGATGGCCACCGTCACCAGGATGCCGGCGTACGGGACCGACTGAGAACTCATGCGGGACAGGAAGTGCGGCGCGGATCCCCCCATCGACAGCGCGCGCAATACGCGCCCTGTGGAATACAGCCCCGAGTTGAGGCTCGACAGCGCAGCCGACAACACGACGATATTCATCACCGAGCCAACGCCCGGCACGCCGAGCGCGCCAAAGAACGTGACGAACGGGCTCTGCCCCGCCTTGTAGGCGCTCCACGGCAGCAAGCAGACGAGGAGCACCACGGACCCTACATAAAACAAGGCGATACGCCAGATCACGCTGTTGATCGCGCGAGGCAGGACCTTGCGCGCGTCCTTGCACTCGCCCGCGGCCGTGCCGACCAGTTCGACCCCGGCAAAGGCGAACACCACGCCCTGGACGAGCACGAGCGCGGCCATCAGACCATGCGGGAACAGGCCGCCATTCTCCGTGATCAGGTGCGATCCGGTTGCGTGCCCGGCAACGGGTGTCCCCGTGCCGAGGATAGCGACACCAATAAGCAGGAACAGCGAGATCGCCGCGACCTTGATAAGGGCGAACCAGAACTCCATCTCGGCGAACCATTTCACGCCGATCAGGTTCATCGTGGCGACAATACAGAGCGCCAGCAGCGCGAACAGCCATTGGGGCACGGCGCTGAACGCCGCCCAATAATGCATATATAGCGCGACCGCGGTAATGTCGACAATGCCGGTCATCGCCCAGTTGAGGAAGTACATCCAGCCGGCGACGAACGACGCCTTTTCCCCCAGGAACTCACGCGCATACGACACAAAGCTGCCGCTGCTCGGACGGTGCATGACCAATTCGCCGAGTGCACGCAGGATCAGGAATGAGAAGACGCCGCAAACCAGATAAACGAGCGCCAGGGCCGGACCGGCTATTTGCAGGCGCGCACCCGCACCAAGAAATAATCCGGTTCCAATCGCGCCGCCGATTGCAATCATCTGAACCTGACGATTACCTAATGTTTTGTGGTATCCAGCTTCATGGGATTCCAGCCAGCTTTTCTTATCCACTTCACCGGGCAATTGAGCGGATGGTTGATCGGGTGCGGTAGCCATAATCGTCTCCAACTTAAGAACGGTTTTCAGAATTTGACAATGCTGCGCTGAGCCTGGACGGATTGGGCGTGCGTACCCAAAACCTTACGGCCCATTGCTACAAACGTTATCCAGATGACGTAGGCCCGTATCGGCATATCGAGCGACATGCCGCTTTCAGCTAGGGAAACCCAAAATTATGGTGCCAAATTGATGGGCGCAATGCCTATGCAAATTTCGACTAACGCCATTCGAAAATAGATATTGCTAGTTTGCCGACCTGTGGCACGCTAGAGAAACTTATCGGCCCATGCTAGCGGTCGACGTCTTTAAACAGAGCGATGACTATGGAAGCAAAATGGCTGGAAGATTTTCTCAGTCTCGCGGAGACCAAAAGCTTTTCCCGGTCGGCTCGCAACCGGGATTTAACGCAGTCGGCATTTAGCCGACGAATTGTCGCGCTAGAGACCTGGATGGGAACGAAACTGGTGGACCGCAGCGTCAACCCGATCTCACTCACTCCGGCAGGCCGGATGTTTCGCAGCCTGGCAACGGACATCCTGAAGAGTATGTATGCTGCCCGTAATATGGTGGGTGGCTACGAACAGTTCGCCGACAGCGATCATGTCGTCCATTTTTCGGTGGCTCATACTCTGGTATTCACGCTTTTCCCGGACTGGCTCAAGCGGCTTAACGGCAAATTCGGCGACGTCATGGCCCGGGTTCAGGCGGTCAATGTCCCTGAGGGCGTGCAACATCTTCTCGCGGGCGACAGTGACCTGCTGATGGGCTACCACCATCCGCACCTGCCCATCGGACTGGACCCCAATCTCTTTCCCTTCCTTACTCTCGGTGTGGAGCGCGTTCTGCCGGTCTCTGCCGCCGACAGCCATGGCAAACCGTTATTCGAGTTGCCTGGAAAAAGCGGCAAACCCCTGCCGCTCCTGGCTTATTCATCCGGTGCATTCCTCGGCAACGTGGTCGAAATGCTGTTGCTGAACGCCACCGAACCGTACGCACTGTATCGCTGCTTCGAAACCCATATGTCCGAGGCATTAAAAGGCATGGTGCTGGCGGGTCACGGTATCGGCTGGCTTCCGGAGAGCTGTATCACCCGGGAGTTGAGCGAAGGGAATCTTGTCGGCGCGGGTTCGGACGCCTGGGCGACTGAACTGGAAATACGTCTGTACCGTTCCGGCAAGCAAAGAGGCCGGGCCGCAGAACAGCTTTGGTCTTACGTCGAAAAAATGACGGCCGAGTCAGCGGTCAACGCACCGCCGGAAACCTGGAAGGCGGCGTAAGCCAATATGATGAAGCGTCCGGGCGAGGAGAAAACTGACAGGCTTGCCCGGTGCGCCGGCGTCGACGCGAACGGTGACTCCGAACGGTGACTCGTTATTCGTTATTCACCGAGGGCACGATTACGCCCTTCACGCTTGGCCTTCAGCAAAAGGGCGTCTGCACGCTGGAGCGTGCCCTCCCATTCCTCCCCGGCGCGATGTTCAGCTACCCCAATGCTGACGGTGATGGAAACAGCCTGGCCGCCGACGTCCATGGAGTGATCTGGAATCCCTTGATGGATTCTGCCGATCACACTCAACGCACTGTCCAGCGTCGATTTTGGCAGCAGCGCCAGGAACTCCTCTCCTCCCCACCGGCCGCACACGTCGTACTCGCGCATCTGGCTGGTCATGAAACGCGCGACCTCCTGCAGTACGGTGTCGCCAGCTTCATGGCCGTACGTGTCATTGACCTGCTTGAAATGATCCACATCGACGATCGCCACCACGAAGGGCTCACGATGCCGGCCGGCGTGCTCGACTTCGGCCTTGAGCCGTTCCATCAGTAACCGCCGGTTCGGCAAGCCCGTGAGCGGATCGTGCGTGGACGCCTCTTTCAACGCCAGATTCAGCTCGACCATCATTTTCTGGTACCGGTCGGAAATCCGGGTGACCTTTTGCAACTGGCGCAGTTGCTTGTCAAAACGCGCGACGAGGCTGTTGTCCTGTTCACGCGCCAGGCTTTGATAAGCATCCGACAAACGGGTGATCCGCTCGAGGCGGGCAAGCTGCTCGCCGTAATGCTCCCAGAGTTGCGCGAGCGCTTCGCTCAAGTCGGACGGTGAAGCGGCCGACTCGGCCAGAAGCGCCTGGACATGCTTTTCCAACGCAAAATGATCACGTTTGATCACACGGCGCGTCTTATTCATGACTGGTGATCAGGAATGGAAAAGTGCAGTCTTCCTTGAACTCCTCGGCCAGTTCCGCGAGCCTTTCATTGCGCTTGTCATAGTGCCATCTGACCGAGACAGCACGACCTTTCACGTGCGCGTCTTCGAGCAGGTCGAAAATGTCCATCATCGCCTTGATACTGCTCGTGTTAAGATAAAGCAGCTGCAATTCCAGACGAAGCGGATCGGCGGACTGGGTCAGGTAATCCTCGACCCACTGAATGATTTCGCTGAACAGCTCGAAAGCATTCTCCGGGTAAGAATCCCCTTGCATCTTCAGTACACCTGCCTGCCAGTCGCCCTGTATGGCCGGCGTGGACTGGCTTGCGGGAACATTGATATTCTTCACGATACGATGCCCCGATAGTGTTCAGATTACCGCGCGCAGACTAAAGAACGCGCGATCGTCGCCATGCTCGATCAGAGCAGCCTGGAGCGGCTCGCTAGCCTTTCTTGCAATGTCCAATAAACCCAGGCCGGCTCCTCCGGTAAGCGCCGGGTCTCTCGGCTTGCGCAGTTGCTCCTTATAAGCCGCTTTCAGTGCGGCTTTATCCAGCGTGGCAATTGCGTTGATACGGCTCATCACCGCGCGTCCGTCGCCGGCCTCGACCAGGTTGCCTGCCGAGACGATGTAGCGGCCGCTCTCGTCGCGCGAGATCACCACGGTGGCTGCGGTTTCCGCCTCTGCGTAGCCACGCCGTGCCACGTAGTGCCGGATATTCTGGGTCATTTCAATATAAGCTGCGAAAACATCCGTGGCGGCCGCCGGAAGCGCCTGGTCCGCCGCCAGGTAATTCTTCAACGCATTGCCAATTTCCTCGATCAGGCTGCGTGATATTGGCCCGTTGAAGCAAAGCATGATGCGTTCGCGATTGAAATTTTCGCGTAACGCGTAAAGGTCTGGGGAGTGCATGGCGGCTCCGGCGTGGGTGAGCGTGGGTGGCGTAGTCATATCGGGCGGAACGACACAATGGTGACGTCGTCGCGTTGCGGCTGGCTTCGCTGGTAGCGCGCAAGCGTCTCGGCGAACGCATCGGATTGCTCCGTCAGGGGCAGGTCCGCATGAGTCTGCAGCGCCTGTTTGAAGCGGTCGTTGCCAAAGCAAAAGCCGTCGTCCCCGCCGGCCTGATCCAGATAACCGTCGGTCACGAGATAGTAAGTACGCCCGGGTGCAAGCGAAAGCGCGGTATTGGCGAACTCACCCATGCGCTTGTGGGCAAGCGGACGCCGGGCTCCCTTGATCTCTTCAACCCGGCCGTCATCGCAGATATAGAGCGACATTTTTGCACCCGAAAATGACATATGCCCGGCCGCACGATCCACATAGATGAGCGCGGCGTCTGCATGTGTTGCCAGCGCGCTGTCGAGATGTGAGGCGCTCAACATCGCGCGCAACGCTGTGTCGGTACGACCCAGGATGGCGGCCGGATCATGCAGCCCCACTTCTGCAATAGCGTGGCTGATGGCTGCATGAGCCAGCATCGTCATGAGTGCGCCCGGTACGCCGTGACCTGCGCAATCCACGACCCCTATCAGGAAATTATCACCGTCCTGATGGAAAACATAAAAGTCACCCCCCACTACGTCGCGCGGTTTCCAAAGCACGAAATAGTGCGCACCAAAATGGCGAGCAAGCTGCCGATGCGGCAAAACGGCCGTCTGTATAAGGCTTGCATAATCTATCGAGTCAGCGATTTTCTTGTGAGTTGCCGTCATTTCAAGGTTGGCCGCTGCCAGCGTCGCGGTATGGCGCTCGACCGCTGCGGCCATGCCGTTAAATCCCCTTGCCAGTGTGGACAGCTCGTCATTGCCTGTCTCCCGGTTGCGCACGCCGTATTTGCCCGTGGTGACATACTCCATATTCCCGACCAGTTGATAGACCGGATTGACGATGCGCCTGCGGATGTAAAACCCGAATGAAACCATGCCAATAACAGCAGCACTCACCACGAAAAGCGCCAGGCGAACGTACAGCAACTGACGTCGCTCCAGGTTTTGCAGTGCGCTGGCGGTACGCGCGTCCACAGCGGCCAGAAAAGTCTGGATTGGTGCCATGATGCTGGCCTTTTCGACCTGATACGACTCGCCATAAAGGAGCGAGCGCGCATAACCCGCATCCGGCGTCCGTCTGACCGTCAGGTTGCCGGCGGAGTCCATGAACAGACCTTCCATGGCGGCGAAGGCCTCTTTCTCCATATTGACGAGTTTGTCCGAGCGCGACTGGGATTGCTGAAGTAGATCGAATTCGTGTGCGGTAAAACCGGCGCGGCGCATGAGTTCCTTGAGCGGCACTGCACGTGCTCCCGGAAGCTGCGCGTCATGCGGCAGCCACCAATACGTACTGGTGTAGTCGGCCGGCCGGGGCCTTTTGCCATTACGGATATCCAGAATCTCAAAGTACTGATTTTCGTAGAGCCGGTTTCCAGTCGAAATATAAGTGCTCGCCATGCGCGTCAAATCGTCGGAGCTTTGCCGCAATTCGTCAGCCAGCCTGAACGACTCGAAGCGCTTTTCCTGACCGCGGATTGTGTCGTGCTCAATATCGAGGATCTGGTACAGAATGAATAGAAGCAGCAATAACAGAACGCTCAGCGTGGCCGTTGCAATGGTCGTGAGAGTCTTGATTTTCATGGCGGTCTGCCTGCACTTCTTCGTTTGTCCTGGAGTGGCCAGTGCCGGCGAAAATAATCTCGTCGAACAATACCGACGCTGATTCACAGCAGTTGCATGCCGGTCTTTCACTAAAGCATTACGGCACCAGGCGATTGTTCTTGAGGCACACGAACAAATCACAAAGCTGGTGCAATATCGAATGAGATGTCGAGGAATGGCGTTTTAATGACGATCGCGGATGATGAGGAAGGCGCTGGCCGGCTGCGGTCAGCATCCGCGTGTGGCGGCACGTCGTCGATCGACGTCATATCATGCCGGGCTGAGCGTGCAAGGAAAGAACCGATGCTACAAAAGATACGCCGGCGTTTGCTCGTGGCCGGTGCGCTCGCAGCGGCCGGCCTGCCGGTCGCAAAGAGCGCCAACGCCGCGCAGGACGGCAAGCTGACAATTGCCCTCGTGCTGAAGTCGCTCGCGGACCCGTTTGCCGTCGCCATGGCAGGCGGTGCACAGAACTATCAGAAACACTATGCGTCGCAGTTCGACCTGACTGTCCGGGGCACGGCGACGGAAACCGACACCCTCGCGCAGACACGCATCGTCGACGAGCTGATTGGCGCCCGGACGAACGCAATCGTGCTCGCGTCCGCCGATTCAAAAGCGTTGATATCCGTGGTGGCGCGCGGAATCAACGCCGGTGTCATTGTGATCTCCATCGACAATCCGCTCGACGAAACGTCCCAGGATGCCGCCGGCATTTCCGTGCCTTTCGTCGGCCCGGACAACCGCAGAGGTGCCGCAATGGTAGGAAAGTATCTGGCGGGGAAGCTCAAGCCGGGCGACGAAGTCGGAATCATCGAAGGCGTCTCCGCCGATCGCAACGCGCAGCAGCGAACAACGGGTTGCCAGGACGCAATGAACGCCGCGGGCATCAGGATTGTCGCCATACAGCCGGGCGACTGGGAATACGGAAAAGGCAAGGAGGCCGCGTCGGCGATGCTGAACGAACACCCGCGGATCCGGGCGCTCATGTGCGGCAACGACAATATGGCCATGGGCGCTGTCGAGGCGGTTCACAACGCGCGAAGAACCGGCCGCGTGTATGTCACGGGCTATAACAACATCGATGCAATCGGACCGCTGCTCAACGACGGCCGGATTCTCGCGTCCATGGATCAGTTTGCCGAAAGACAGGCCGCGTTCGGGGTCGACGTTGCGTTAAAAGCGCTTATTGAAAGAAGGAAGCAGGCGGACTTGTCGCGCTTCATCGAGACGCCGTTGCAACTGGTCACCAGTGAAAACCACTGAATGCACTTTGGTGGCCGGCCAGCAGCGACGAAAATAGTGCGGCTACCCGGCATCGACCCCGACCAGTGAGCACCGACAGATCCAAACCAACCCCGAGTGCGAACGAAAAACCCGTCCATCGGCGCGAGCGAAAACCAACTGCCCCCCAACTAAGTGAAAACCCTAGTTAAATCAAAAAGCTGTCGTATGGCCGAGACGCCGCGGCCGCGTTTATCGCGACATCATATTCATGCTCACGTTATGCATGATCCAGATCGATCCTCCAATCAGGATCACTGAATATAAATGTGCGACATGTCGTCGCATATTTCTTTCATATTTAATTATGAATTATTTCATAATCCATTCGATTGGATTGAGTGGTAGTTCACGGGGCAATCCATCATGAACGGCACCGGCGCGAGGATTGGACTGTTTTTCTGGATAATCCATCCAGGTTGCGGGCGCTTATTCTCCAGCCAATCCTGAGTAGACTTGAATCTCCCGAACTAAAAGGAGATCCTCATGGCAGACCATTCCATCAAAGGCAAAGTCGTCCTCATCGCGGGCGGCGCGAAGAACCTTGGCGGCCTGATCGCCCGTGACCTCGCGGCGCAAGGAGCCAAAGCCGTCGCCATTCATTACAACAGCGCCAGCAGCAAAACTGAAGCCGATGCCACGGTAGCCGCGATCAGGTCTGCGGGCGCCGAGGCGGTGGCCTTACAGGGAAACCTGATCAGCGCGGGCGCTGTAGAGACGCTCTTTGCCGATGCCGTAGCCGCGGTCGGCAAGCCTGACATCGCCATCAACACGGTCGGCAAGGTGCTGAAGAAGTCATTCACGGACATCAGCGAGGCCGAGTATGACGAGATGGCCGCAGTCAATTCAAAGGTTGCGTTCTTCTTTCTCAAGGAAGCCGGCAAGCACGTCAACGACAGTGGCAAGATCGTCACGCTGGTCACTTCTCTGCTGGGTGCATTCACTCCGTTTTATGCCGCCTATGCCGGCACCAAGGCCCCTGTCGAGCATTTTACGAGGGCTGCCGCCAAGGAGTACGGCGCACGCGGCATCTCGGTGACAGCGGTGGGCCCAGGGCCGATGGATACGCCGTTTTTCTATCCTGCTGAAGGGGAAGATGCGGTCGCTTATCATAAGACCGCTGCGGCGCTATCGTCGTTCTCCAAGACCGGACTGACCGATATCAATGACGTGGTGCCGTTCATCCGCCATCTGGTCAGCGACGGCTGGTGGATCACGGGCCAGACTATTCTCATCAACGGCGGCTATACGACGAAGTGATAGTGAGCGCTGCGGCGAAGAGTGATGTCGAAAACGGCGTATCAAGGTAAAACGATCCGATGGATAAACTTGATCAATACCGTGTCTTCGCCCAGGTAGCCGATATGGGCAGCTTCATCAAGGCCGCACACGCGCTGGAGCTGCCGCGCGCCTCGGTGTCAGCCGCCATCCAGCAACTGGAGGCCAGCGTCGGTATCCGGTTATTACATCGCACCACGCGCCGGGTCCGGCTGACCGCGGACGGCGCTCAACTCTTGGAACGGGTGCGGCTGCTGTTGGCTGACGCGGAGGAAATTGACCAGCTATTCCAGGTCCGGCAGCGGCAGATCTCCGGACAATTGAACGTCGACATGCCCAGCCGCATCGCTCGCCGCCTTGTCGTGCCCGCGCTGCCCGGCTTGCTGCGCAGCCACCCCGGCTTGCGGCTGGTCTTGAGCTCGACCGATCGTGCGGTCGACCTGGTGCAAGAAGGCGTCGACTGCGCCATTCGCGTGGGTAACCTGCACGACAGTAATCTCGTGGCGCAACCGCTTGGCAGCATTGCGATGATCAACTGCGCGAGCCCGGGTTATCTGCGCGAGCATGGCGTTCCCGAACGCCCCGACGATCTGGCCGACCGGCACTTGTGTGTCGGATATGCCTCCCCCGCGACCGGTCGCGAATTGCGATGGGAATACCTGATCGCGGACCGGAAAGAGCATGTGCCGGTCACGAGCCGGGTCATTGTGAACAATGCGGAGAACTACATCGCCTGCTGCTCCGCGGGGATGGGACTGATTCAAATACCGCGGTTTGACGTGCAGCATCTGCTGAACTCAGGCGCGCTGGTCGAAGTGATGTCCGCCTTCAGAGCGGCGCCGATGGATGTCTCAGCGCTCTATCCGCATCGCAGGCAACGCTCGCGCAGGCTCATCGCTTTCATAGAGTGGTTTAAAGCGTTGATGCAACCGCACTTCGAACCGTGACGAGGCGGCTCTTGGGATACGGCGTCCTCATCTCTGAGGCTCGTCGCGAGGCGACACCGCACTAACTGCGAAACAAAGATGGCTGGATAAGGAAATCGTCCCGGTTCTTGTCTGCGATCCAGTTGGGCACGCGTCCTCGCCCACTCCAGGTGGCCCCGGTGGCCGGGTCGCGGTATTTCGCATTGGCCGCCGGCGGGACCATGCGCACATGAGCTTTGGTGCCCACTACCTCCTGCAGCGTGATCTTGTATTCCCTCATTTTCGCGACGATCTCGCGCAGCGTTCGATCTGCTTCCTGCTGACGGGCTTGCTCCAACTCCTGTTGGAGCGCTTCGCGCCGTGCCAGTAGTTCCTTCAAACTAGGCATTACTGTTCCCATAATCATTCGAAATAAATCAGGCCGCGTATGACCCGCCAAGGTTCGCCCAAGCGACAAATATTAACCGAACTGATGCGCGGACTTAATATCCTCCGGTTCATGGGCTTGAGTGAAGCACGCGCGATCCACGCCTGCGCGGTAAGTGTCAGGTAAGTCACACGGCCGCACAATGCGCTGCACACGCCGCTGCGATGGCTTCGTCAAGCGCGCAATTCAGCCCATTGAGCTTGAGTCGATCTATCGCAACCCCGTTGGGATCTTGCGTAGTCAGTCGCCTTCTTGGGGATCATGTTTGAGGAGTTGAACTGTGAAACCCTCACGTCGTCACTTCATTTTGCGAACGGCGTCACTTATCTCCGCTTGTGTACCGGGGGCAAACGCCTTCGCCGAAACCGGATCCGTTTCTGAAAGCGACCTGACGGCGCGGTTGCTCAGCTATCGGATTGACGCAACATCCGTCGACAAAGCCGAACACCCCAAGTACGTAAGCGGACAGGTTTGCGCGAACTGTCGCCACTATAAGGGGCTTGCCGCCGACCGTTCAGGTCCCTGCGCAATATTCCTGGGCGAATTCGTCAGTGCGAACGGATGGTGCAGCGTCTATGGAAAGATAGAGCGTTGATCGAGCGCATATGCGTCAAGTAAAACCGCTCAGGTCGTTGGCTTGGCTAACAGACCCTTAACAGACCCTTTCGCGCGGCAGCATGACGTATCGTTCGAATGACGATCCCGCCAATGACGCACCACGCAGACGGCATCCGTCGGACCTTATGACCCCAACGAATGCCGATTCACTACGCAACGCGTCACTTCCACTTCGCGCCGAGCTTATCGAGCCCGGCCTTTTGTAGATCTTCGGGCTTCATCGCAAGCCGGAACTCACATTCCGCGTTGAATTTGAGGAACCACGGTTCTGCAATCGATGGGAGATCACTGGGCTCCGCGATATCGACGACTAGAACGGCACCGCGTTTCCTGCTTTGTTCAGTGAAATAGATCACCTCCGGCTTGCATTCCTCCACTATCTGCGAGATGACGGCGCCAGCGCTGCCGTCTCGAACAAGCGTGTTGAACGGTTCGTGCGGTATGTGGACGTTCACGAGTATGCGCATGATCGCATCGCTCCTGGTTAGTAGGTCTGTTGAGGTTAGCCGGCGCCTGCGGTCCGGCCAATCTTTCGTGACGACTCGGGACTGTGCTTCAGGGCTGTCATCCATCCGTGCACAGCGTGGTTTTATGATCGCGTTGGCGACGCAGGCCACTGCGGATGTCTCGGCTCGCGTCGAGATCGACGAGTGGTGTTCTGCTTTTTCCGCGATCGGCATGTCCTCGCATGGGTCCGTTCGCGGGAAGCTATTCTGTTATAGGCGCGGATTGAGGAAATATCACGGCAGGGTTCTCCCGGGCAGAATCACACGGCAAATAGAGCAGAAAAGGATCTGTGGTTCCGATATTCCCGGAGGACGCCGCCACTGTGCGCAAAGTCGAGGACAATTCGCCGCGATGGCCCTGTATTCGTCGGTCGGCGGCACCGAGGGAGCGGATGACGAAGGGCCAAGCGATTGCACACTCGGGTATTCGTTCGTGCTGCCACGGAAACCGTAAAATAAAATGTGCGTGCCCGCTTCGCCCTCACAAACCCGACATGCCCCGAACAGCGGGAAATTCCGGATCCGCAGTCGTGGTAATGTCACGGACGCCTGTCATCGGCGACAGTCGAGTGGTAACAGGGCGCCGTAGGGACATCTGCAAGCCATCGACATGATCGGCGTGCGCGTTACGCGTACTTCCATCGACAAAGATCCAGAACGCTTGAATAGCAACTGATGCTCTCGCATACTTCTGTCTGGCTGCCTGAACTCGCATTAACCCTTGAGAAAAATTATGGATAATCCCTCTCGCTCGGAACGCTCCCGCAAACTGGCCATCGAGGCGGCGTTCACCATCATTTCCCGGGATGGTCCGGGTCAGCTCACGTTTGACGCCATTGCGCGCGAAAGCGGTATCAGCAAGGGCGGGCTGATGCATCAGTTCCGCACGAAGGGGAACGTTCTGAAAGCGTTGCTTGAGCACCAGACCGAATATTTCGAGAACTTCTATCGAGACTCCCTGGCTACGATCGGCGACACCAAACCCGAAGCCGCGCTGTTAGCGCAGATTGCGACAGTGCGCGAATCCACTACCCAGCAGCACTCGATCGCCCTTGCCATTCTCGCCGCCCTGGTGGAAGACCCTGAGCTTCTGTCGACGGTTCGAGAGGGCGATGCAAAGAAGGTCAAGCGTATCAAGGCCGAAGCGGTCGACCCGGAGCTGGCGCTGTTGCGCTGGTCAGCGGCCAGAGGCCTTGCATTGACGGCTGTTTTCGGGCTCTGCCCATTTTCCGACAAGGAGCGCGGGCGTTTGTTCGATCGCCTGCTTGACGAGGACCAATGGCCATCCTCTCCTGACGTCAAAGTCAAAAAACCGCGTTCCGCGCGTTCATCACGTAGCGCCAGCCACAGCGACCAAAGCGCTTGAGAGCCGCGTATCTGCCCGGCATAGCGGCAACGGGAATTGCCCAGATCCGGATCTGATCCGCGATGGACGGTCAGTTTCCGACGGGCCGCCAGTAGCGACTGCTGCGACTGCAGTGACATCCGCACAAGCAAAACCGCGGCGCCGATTCGCTCAACGACCGTGGCGTTCCGGGCACCGACCCGCGGCCATCCCAAGGTGTCGATAAATGGGGCGCGAAGTGCTTGCCCCATTTCCAAGCCCTCCCCTGACGCAAAACCCATCGTGACGATGCCCCGGTACATTCCGCGATTTATTTTACAAACAAACCGCCTGGTCGGTTTACATAAATAATTTGCGGTGTTACGCTTGCGCCTCACATGAGCTGTCATGTCTGAACCTGATCCGGAAACCGACAGGTGCAGCATCGAACCCGGAGATCTGAATGGTCAAGTCAATCAAGGCGCGGCATCTGTTACTCATCGCGATTTGCGCAACTGTGGTTGGTTGCTCAAGCGTTCAGCCAGTCGCCTATTCTGGAATTACGTCGTCGTCCTATTTGAAACCTGATCCAGAGGATAAGTCCGGCCGTGTGCCGTATCGCTTCTCGACTCAGGTGGATTGGCAGCAGTACAGGAAGGTGATTATTGATCCGGTGGTCGTGTATCGAGCCGCTGATAACCAGTTCGGCGACATGAGCGACTCAGACAAAAAAGCGCTCGCCGGCTATATGCAATCCAAGTTTGAGGAAAAACTGCGGGCTCGCTTCGAACTGGCGAATGCTCCAGGTCCGAGCACGTTGCGCGTCAAGCTGACTCTGACAGGTGCTTCAACAACCACTCCTTTTCTCGGCCCCTTCACACGGTTTGACCTTTCAGGCGGCATTTACAACGTGGTTCAAACGGCCCGTGGCAAGGAAGGCGCCTTCACAGGTTCCGTCATGTACGCCGTTGAAATCTACGACGCATCGAACGACAAACTCCTCAGTGCTTACGTGACAAAGCAATACCCGAATCCATACAACGTCGGAGCGAGCTTCGGGTCGCTAAACGCATCGAAGACCGGTATCGAGAAGGGCGCTGATGCGCTGGTTGCGCAACTTAAATGAGCCGACATACCGGACGACGATTGCCCGCTTACAGTATGGCCGGTCCCGCGTCGCCCGTATGCACAGCACCTTCTCGGAAGCGGCGCCCTACAAAACTGGTTCCCCTCAAGTTAGCCGATGCCTGTGGCGCTAGCCGGACTAAGGGCACGCGCCCCTGGATCATGCGCCTCGCCCCAAGCGGATGCCGAAGATGAATGAAGCGAAGTTAATTGCGTGTCACGAATGTGATTTGCTCCAGTGGGAGGCACCGCTACGGGAGGGCGGCACCGCGCGTTGCCAACGATGCGGTGCCGCCCTCTACCGAAGCTTACCGGCAAGGTTCGATCGCGCACTGGCGTTCACGTCGGCAGCGGCGATTTTGTTTGTGCTCGCCAACTGCTTTCCAATCGTCGGACTTTGGGTCAATGGAACACTGGTCGAAACCACGCTTTTTGGGGCAGCCTGGTCCCTATACGTCCATGGCATGTGGCCAATAGCGGGCCTCGTCTTCGTGACGACGATCCTGATGCCGTCAATGAACATAGCGGCTGTGGTCTATCTGCTCGTTCCGCTGCATATCGGTGGTCTGCCTCAAAGACCCGAACTTGTCCTTCGTGTGCTGCGGCACGTTGCGCCCTGGGGCATGATCGAAGTGCTCATGCTCGGCATGCTGGTCGCGCTCGTCAAACTCCAGCACATCGCAACCGTTGTCCCCGGCGTCGCGATCTGGGCATTCGGAGCGGTGATGTTGCTGCTGGCGGCAGCGGCCGTTACGTTTAATCCGCGTGATATATGGGCGCGTATCGATTCCGTGCAGAGCGATCGTGGCGTGTCATACGTGGCACAGGCAAGTGCCACGGCAGATACGGCCGCGCGCGCTGGTCTATTCGTTTGTCATGACTGTGGCTTGCTCTCAAAGCCTCTTTTTGCCCACGTCCATGCCGGAATCTGTCCGCGTTGTGACGCCACGCTGCATCGGCGCAAGCCCGATAGTCTCGTACGCACCTGGGCATTCGTTTTCGGCGCCATGGTCCTTTACATCCCCGCCATTCTTTTGCCGGTCATGGTTACCAGCACCTTGTTCGGGGCTCAATCCGACACGATCCTGAGCGGCGTTGTCTATCTCTGGAACGCAGGATCGTGGTCGCTTGCGGCTATCGTTTTCATCGCCAGTGTCGTGGTGCCCGTGCTCAAAATCCTGTCGTTAGCCTATCTCGCGTGGAGCACTCAGTTGCGCTCTCCCCTCATCCCACGACAGCGAACACGTATTTACCGTTTGGTGGAGTTTGTCGGCCGATGGTCGATGCTCGATATCTACGTCATTACCATCCTGGTCGCGCTCGTGCAATTCGGTTCGGTTGCAAGTATCGAGGCGGGTCCCGGAGCGATCGCCTTCGGCGCTGTTGTCGTGTTGACCATGTTCGCCGCGCTGTCATTCGATCCCCGGCTGATATGGGACGCAGTGGAGCCGGAAAGTGAATAAAGATGACCAGGATGCGCCCGGCATTCCGACAGCAGTTGTTGTCAAACGGTCGAAGTGGCGCATACAGCTTGTGTGGTTGGTGCCGCTTGTCGCCGTCCTGATCGCCGGATGGCTGGCAGTGCAGTCGATCAGGCAAAAAGGCCCGACCATCACCATCAGCTTTACCACCGGTGAGGGTATCGAGGCTGGCAAGACGAAGATCAAGTTCAAGAACGTCGATATTGGCACGATCAAAAGTGTTGCACTTTCCGACGATCACAAGACGGTGCTCGCCAGCGCTGAAATGTCCCGCAACGCTTCCAGCATGCTCGTCGACGACACTCGCTTCTGGGTCGTTCGGCCGCGCATTTCAGGTGGCACGGTATCGGGCATAGGGACATTGTTGTCCGGTTCTCACATCGGAATGGACGTCGGCACAGCGCAAAAAGAGCGACGCGATTTCGTCGGACTCGAGTCACCGCCGGTCTTGGCCTCGGGCACGCCAGGGCGCGAGTTCGTGCTTAAAAGTGAGAACATCGGCTCACTCGATATAGGTTCACCAGTATTCTTCCGGCGGCTTCAGGTCGGTCAGATCGTCTCGTACGCACTTGACCCTGACGGCGCGGGAATGACCCTGCACGTTTTTGTCAACGCGCCTTACGACAAGTACGTGACGAGCAACACCCGCTTCTGGCACGCAAGCGGCGTTGACGTGACCTTGGATACGACCGGCGTGAAGGTCAACACCGAATCATTGGTATCAATCTTGATTGGCGGCCTCGCATTCGAGAACCCGCCTGACACGACTAACAAGATTGAAGCAGACGCGCGGCGCCAGTACGAGCTCTTCGCCGATCGCGCCGAGGCAATGAAGCAGCACGACACCATTGTCGATAGATACGTGCTGAACTTCAAGGAGTCCGTGCGCGGGTTGGCTATCGGTGCGCCCGTCGACTTCCGGGGGATTGTCATCGGTGAGGTAACGGCGATCCGCACGCACTTTGATCTGGCTGGGAACGAATTCAGTATCCCCGTCGAGGTCAGCATTTTCCCTGAGCGCCTGATCTCGAGCGACGACTCGGGAGGTCGCGTCGAGCAAATTCCGTCGGAACGGAAAGTAGTTGCGGACCACCTGATATCAAAGGGGATGCGGGCACAACTGAGGACCGCGAGCCTTCTGACAGGACAACTGTATATTGCGATCGATTTCTTCCCCGCCGCACCGAAAGTGACCGTCGACTGGAGTAAAAAGACACCCCAACTGCCAACGGTGCCAGGCAACCTGCAGGGCTTGCAAGACTCCATCACCAGTCTCGTCGCCAAACTGAACAAGATTCCGTTCGAGGGAATCAGCCAGGACCTGCGCAAAACGCTCGGTGACGCTAGCACGCTGATGAACACCATCAATACGGATGTGGCGCCTGAGGCGAAAGCTACGCTCACTGAAGCTCGCGAGGCGCTCACGTCAGCGAATCGGGCGTTGCAAAGCGACTCGCCATTGCAGCAAAGCACCGCTGAAACAATGCGCGAGTTGTCACGGACCGCAGCCTCGTTCCGCTCGCTTGCGGAGTATCTCGAACGCCATCCAGAAGCGCTGCTGCGCGGCAAGACCGAGGACAAGTAATGAGCCGATATCTGTGGTTCCCGTGGACCGCGATCGTGCTGACTCTTTTCGCGGGATGCGCAACGTCGCCGGCGTCGAAGTTCTACACGTTGAGTCCTGTTCAAGTCGTCGAGCAGTCGTCTGGCACCAAGCCGGTCATGATCGCGATCGATCCAGTCACGGTTCCCGAACTGGTCAATCGATCGCAGATAGTGACCACGCTGGACGCGAACCGCGTGTCTATCGACGAGTTCGCTCGCTGGGCAGAGCCGTTGAAGAGTCAGATTCCACGCGTGCTGGCTGCGGATCTTGTGCAGTTCATCCCGGGAGCGATTGTGTCCACTTACCCGCAACGCGTGGACGACAATGCCTACCGCATATCCGTCGACGTGCAGGCCTTCGATTCGTCGACGAACGGGACGGTGACGATGGCGGTTATCTGGTCGGTGCGTCCGCCGAAGCGAGGGGAGAAAGTTAGTGGACGCAGTGTAGTACATGAGGCCGCGGACGGGCCTGGTTACGACGCCCTGGTGAGGGCACACAGTCGGGCCCTCGCGTCCGTGGCGAACGATATCGCCGTAGCGACGCATTCGGCGATGAGGCAGTGACATGAGACGAAGTCCACATCTGATCTGCATCGGGCTCGCTCCAATCTCGCCTGTCCACACTGTTTTTATCGCAGCCGTGCTATGGTCATACGCCCTCCAACCGACCTGACCGGCATGACAGGACGGTGACAACGACATCCATCTTCTGCAATGAATCGTCCGAGCCTTTCCTTACAGAGGCGGTGTTCCGCCTGGTTGATGACACTGTTGTGCGCCCTCGTCGCTATCATCGTGGTCGTCGCGACCGCGGGCTATATGACGTTGCGCGCCAGCCTGCCGCAGCTCGACGGCACGCACGCTGCATCTGCGCTGTCCGCAACGGTCTCGATCGAACGCGACGCGCTCGGCGTGCCAACGCTGCAAGGCAGCACCCGCGCTGACGTTGCCTTTGGCACCGGCTTCGTGCAGGCCCAGGATCGCTTCTTCCAGATGGATCTGCTGCGCCGCGTCGCCGCGGGCGAGATGTCCGAACTGGTCGGTCCGGCCGCGCTCGAGCTCGATCGCCGCAACCGGCCGCATCGTTTCCGCGAACGCGCGCGGATGGTGCTCGACGCCCTGCCTCCCGACCAGCGGCAACTACTCGATCGATACACGGCGGGCGTCAACGAAGGGCTCGCGTCGCTGGCCGCACGCCCGTTCGAGTACTGGATGCTGCGCACGCAGCCGGCAGCGTGGCGCCCTGAAGACACGTTGCTGGCCGTCTATGCGATGTACTTCGACCTGCAATCGGAAGAGATACGCCGCATCCTGTCGCGCGCGGCGTTGCACGAGCGCGTGCCGGCGGATCTGTTCGCGTTCCTCGTGCCGGCCACGAGCCACTGGGACGCGCCGTTCGATGTCGCACCGCCTTCGCCCGACGAGCCCGCGACGCCCCCGCGCGCCCACCCTCCACGCGCCCAGACTGGTTGCGCACGCCGAAACCGGCAGGCGACCCGGCGTCGAACGCCGGGTCGCAGCACAGCAGCCTGGCGGAGACCCAATCGATGGTCGGCAGCAATGGCTGGGTGGTCGATGGCGCCCACAGTGAGCACGGCGGTGCGCTCCTTGCGAGCGACATGCATCTCGGCCTGTCGCTGCCGAACATCTGGTACCGGCTGTCGCTCGCGTGGCCGGGACCCGATGGGCACCTGCGCCACATCACCGGCGTCAGCCTGCCCGGTGCGCCGCTGGTGATCGCCGGCAGCAACGGGCAGATTGCCTGGGGCTTCACCAACAGCTACGGCCGTTTCATCGACCTGATCGAATTGCAGCGCAATCCCGCCGATCCGTTGCAATACCGGATCGCGGGCGGCACCTGGGAACAAGCGACCGTCCACCATGAACAGATCGCCGTCAAGGGCGGCTTGCCGGTCGACTTGCCGGTTGTCGACACGCGCTGGGGCCCGCAGATCGTCGTCGGCTCCCACGCGTATGCGCTGCGCTGGGTCGCGCACGATCGTCAGGCGACCAACCTGAACCTGCAGCGGCTCGAAGACAGCGCGAGCGTCGCGGACGCGCTGCATACGGCGCAAACCAGCGGGATCCCCACCCAGAACTTCATGGTCGCCGATTCGCACGGCAAGATCGGCTGGACGCTTGCCGGTCCCCTGCCAAAACGTGACGGTGCTGCGGACGCATCAAGCGGACCGCTCAGCGACCTGCCGTTCGATTCGGCCACGTATCGCGGCTGGCAGGGCTACCTGGCGCCGGACGCGTACCCGTCGCGGATCGACCCGCCGCTCGGGCGCTTGTGGACCGCGAACAATCGAACCTTGCCGCCCGCCGAAGCGGCGCTT
>NZ_AEJF01000227.1 GCF_001028175.1 Caballeronia mineralivorans PML1(12) | reverse complement strand
GCATCCGTTCGCCCGGACCTTGCCGTCGTGGCTCCCGTGGGTGCGCGGCTGGCTCGGCGCGCCGCGCGACCCGCTGCCGGGCGACTTCAACATGCCACGAGTGCAGACGCCGACGTTCGGCGCATCCGAACGGATGGTTGTATCACCGGGGCGCGAGCAGGACGGTATCTTCGAGATGCCAGGCGGACAATCGGGAAACCCACTGTCGCCATATTTTCTCGCGGGGCATGGTGCGTGGGTGCATGGCGAGACGACGCCGTTCCTGCCGGGCAAGACAGTTCACCGGCTTGAATTGGTGCGGCCAGCGCAGTGAACTGCCCGAGACGCTCCAACGTCACCGCATCCGGCAGTGCCGGCCAACAGCCGCAATCACGTCAAATCCTTCAAGAGCGACGCCCGCTGCCGGGACTCGATCGTCTGCACCGGCACCGGATAGTTCGGGTGATCGCATCCGATCTGCAACGCAGCCCCATCGCGCAAGCGCGCTTTCATCGCGGGCGTTAGCTCAAAGCGGACAAAATGCACTGCGGAGGTCTTCTCGGCGTTCTCGCGTTCCAGGTCCTCGTCGGCAATCGCATACACCGGCGGCTCGCCCTCCACCTGAACGAACACGCGATCCTCGATGCCAATCAGCCGTGCCAACGCGGCATGCCGCTCGATTTCGTTCGCGTATTCAATCTGCATCGTCGCTTTCAGATTGCTGCCGTCCGGCACGAGCGGCAGGTAGGCATCCAGTTCGGCCTGAATACCTTCTTCTTCGAAGATCTTTTCGATGTGGAGCATTTCCTGAATCTGATAGCGGATCGTCAACTCGTCTTCGAACAGGAACGTGACGTGATTACCTAGCGGCACGGTGCGCTCTTTCTTGTGCTCGATCACCTGAGTGCGCATGGCGATGCGCGACTTCGAATAGTTCTCGAGCGACAACAGCGAATGGCGGGCGATGCTCATCGGGGTGTCCTTGCAGTGCGAAATATCAGAGGCCGTAGGCCTTGCGCAATAGCGTCAGCGGATGCGCGAGTTGCGCTTTCGGCAAGCCATTTTCCTCAAGCCCCTGTTCGATATGATGGCCGGCCAGCGCGCAATCCGACGAAATGTAATCGGGCTGCGGCTGCGCCATCGCCTTGAATACCGGCGTGCCGATCTGCATCGCCGTGCGGTGAAACTCCTTTTTCACGCCGAACGTGCCGGCATGTCCGGAACATCGTTCGACTACGCTCACCTGCGTGTCCGGCACCAGCGCCAAGGTTTCAGACGTCTTGCGGCCGATGTTCTGCACTCGTGCGTGGCATGGCACGTGATACGCCACCTTGCCCAATCCGGTCTTGAAGTCAGTCTTCAGGAGTCCATCCCGGTGACGCAATACAAAGTACTCGAAAGGATCCCAGAAGGCTTCACTGACCGCTCGCACGTCGGCATCGTCGGGAAACATCAGCGGCAGTTCATGCTTGTACATCAGCACGCAGCTCGGAATCGCGCCGATGATCGCGTAACCCTCGCGCGCGTATTTCGCGAGCACCGGCATGTTCTTCTCTTTCTTGTCCGCAACGCCCTGCAAGTTGCCTTGTTCGAGCAACGGCATGCCGCAGCACGCTTCGCTCGTGACGAGCTCGTAAGGCACGTCGTTGTGAGCGAGCACCGCAAGCAGATCGTGGCCGATGCCGGGTTCATTGAAATTCACGTAACAGGTGGCGTAAATCGCTACCTTGCCGGGCGTACGCTCGCCATTGACAGCCTGCGACGCCGATGATTTTTTTGCTGCACCGCGGAATTTACGCGCCGCGAAATCCGGCAGCCACGCGTCCTTGTCGACGCCGAGCGCTTTTTCCATCATGCCGCGCGCCGTGACTGTGTGATTGACTGCGTTCACCGTCTGCGTAATGACCGGAATGCCCGCCAAATGACCGAGCGCATCGGTGTTCGAGAGAAACTTGTCGCGTAGCTTCACGTCGCCGCGTTTGTAGTCGACCGCCTTGGCCCGCAGCATCAGATGCGGAAAATCGACATTCCACGGATGCGGAGGCACGTACGGACACTTCGTCATGTAGCACAGGTCGCACAGGTAACACTGGTCGACCACCTTGCCGAATTCGCTCTTGTCGGCTTCGTGTGCTTCGCCCGTATCCGTTGCATCGACCAGATCGAACAGCGTGGGAAACGCACCGCACAACGACACACAACGCCGGCAGCCCGCGCAGATATCGAAGACGCGTGTCAGCTCCTGATCGAGTGCCTCCTGGTCGTAAAACCCGTCCGAAAGCCAGTCCAGCGGATGCCGGGTGGGTGCTTCGAGACTGCCTTCTTTGTGGGGCATGCCGTCATGCTCCTTTTGTACTTTTATGCTTTGATCCCGGATGACTGGCGCGATGCTACGCATCACGCCAACACGAGCAGACGCCTGCGAACCGTCGCCGCATACTTGGCGCCATGTCTATCAGGAACGTCGGCGCTGCCGCCGACGCGTCTCACGTCAGTCGACTAGCGCGTCAAGCGCCTTGGTATAGCGATTAGCGTGGCTACGCTCGGCCTTTGCAAGCGTTTCGAACCAGTTGGCGATTTCGTCGAAACCTTCTTCGCGCGCCGTCTTCGCCATACCCGGATACATGTCGGTGTATTCGTGCGTTTCGCCGGCAACCGCCGCTTGCAGGTTCAGGCGCGACGAGCCGAACGGCAAACCGGTGGCGGGGTCTCCCACCGCTTCCAGATATTCGAGGTGCCCATGGGCATGACCGGTTTCGCCTTCCGCTGTCGAGCGGAAAAGCGCTGCCACGTCGTTCTGACCCTCGACATCCGCCTTGCCTGCGAAATATAGATAACGACGATTCGCCTGAGATTCGCCAGCGAATGCTGCTTTCAGATTTTCTTCGGTCTTCGAACCCTTGAGTTGCGACATCTAAACCTCCATGCAAGCCTGTATTGGGGGGTGCGCGGTTGTAATATAGGTCGTCTCGATGACTCGCCATGCAGTCGCGCGAACCTGCACAGTCCCATCTAAATCTAGCAGGTGGATCGGGTGCCCCCGATTGTAGTTTTCAATCCCGTCGATAGCTGTTTGCAACGCTGGAGCCCGTCATTCCATGGCCGGTTTGACGATGCCTTCCAGTTGATAGATCTCCAGCTTTCGATATAACGTGCTGCGCGAAACGCCAAGCGAACGCGCAGCCTGGGCGAGATTGCCATGAGCGCCATGCACCGCGCGAGCAATGGCCACGCGCTCCGTTTCTTCCAGACTGGTTGACTGAAGCAGCGCCGGCTCCGCCGTGGCGACAGTCCCCGTTTCGTCGAGCAGTTCCGCAGGCAATTCGTCGAGCGCCACCTCCTCCTCGCGCGACGTCAACAGTAAGTTTTCTATAATGTTCCGCATCTCCCTGACATTGCCCGGCCACGAATAGGCTCGCAGCACCGCCATGACTTCGGCGTTCAGCCGCCTCACTGGAACCGCGTGGCGTTGGGCCAGTCGCCGGTTGAAATGTTCGACCAGGAGATCGATGTCGATGTCCCGCTCGCGCAGAGGGGGGATCCGTATGCGGGTGACGCTGATGCGGTAATAGAGGTCGCCGCGGAATCGGCCGGATTTTACTTCGTCGTGCAGATTACGATTGGTCATTGCCAAAAGGCGCACATCGACGCGCCGTGGCTGCGTGTCTCCTAACCGGTAGACGACACCCTCCTCGAGAGCGCGCAACAGGACGGGTTGCAATTCGAGTGGCAGCTCGCCGATTTCGTCGAGACACAAGGTGCCGCCATGCGCCAGTTCGAACCGGCCTGGCCGTCCCTCTGCCGTGGCTCCAGTAAACGCGCCACGCACATGGCCGAACAACTCGCTTCCTATCAGCTCCTTCGATGCCGCCCCGCAGTTATACGCGACGAAAGCTCCGCCCCCGCATTCCTCTCCGTGTAGTGCGCGCGCGAACAGTTCCTTGCCGACCCCGGTCTCGCCCTCGATCAACACCGGCACGCGCCTGCGGGCAAGCTGGTGTCCTCGATTGACGGCGGCGAGCATTGCCGCGCTTTGCCCCAATATCTGGGCGAAGCAGTTACGTTGAGGATCGGCTTCGCTTCCCGCCTCGCTGCCCACCCCGCTCCCGACCGCATTCCCGACTGTGCCGCTACGCTCGGCAATCCGGTTGGCCGTCGGCCGCGATCGCATTGCGGGAACAACGAGCATTGCGCCAATCGTGCTGCCTTCTACAACGACCGGGTTGAACCATTCGGCACGCAAGCCTTGGGGCAGGTGCCGGGCCCAGTCCTCCACGGCGGAGTTTTCGTCCATCCCGGGAAACCGCTCTCCGATGCCGACGGGAAGCGGCACCCTGCCGGTTGTATGAACAAGCCGTCCGCGCCGGTCGATGGCGATCATCCCCGCTGCATCGGACGATGAAAGCCGTTGCAGGCAAAAAGCCAATAGACGCATCTGCTGACGGGCGGACTGCTCGGCCAGCACCATTTCGATCTGTCGTGCCGCTGTGATCGCCAATGTCAGGTTATTGATCTGATAAGTCGAGGGCGGCCCGGAAATGTCCAGTACACCTATGATCTTACCGGTTCCGGGCTCGCAAATCGGCGCCGCCGCGCAACTCCACGACTTGATCCCTTCGCAGAAGTGTTCCGAACCATGAATATAGGTTGGCTCGCCGGTAGCGAGCGCGGTGCCGATGCCGTTGGTGCCGGCCATGCCTTCGCGCCAGTCGCCGCCTATCGTCAAATGGATTTTCTCGCCGGCCGTCAGGGTGCGAAGGTCGCCCGCGGCTTTGAGAATCACACCATCCTGGTTGGTGAGAAGCAAGATGGAATGCGAATCCGCGAAGAGATCCGCCGTCGCGGCGAAAAGACGATCGGAGGCCGCCAGCAACTCTCGATGACGCCAACGCAAAGCCTCGACAGCGTCGCCGTGTACCGCGAACGGCGCGAGGTTTGCAGAAGGATTGACGCCGGACTGCAGACTACGTTGCCACGACGCGACAAGAGCCGAAGGAACCGACAACGATGAATCACCCGCCAGGAAACGCTCCCATGCGCGCATTGTGTTGCGGTCAGAGTGGACGACGTCGGCCCGCTGCGCCTGGGCCATCACGCCATGCATCACGGCCTGATCGCCAGAACCTGACACACTGTCAATTTGATGTCTCGCCACAAGTCTCCTCCGATGCGATTGGTCAACCCGAAACCCCTCTGCGGCAGGCTTCGTCGTGACTCGCTATCTGGCATTGCGGCTGGCGCTTCTCGTTGTTCGATTCTGTAAGCTGGCAGCAACACCACGGACTAGTATATGCCTAGCTTCTGATCAGGTCCGCTCGGGAAAACACGGTCCGGCCAACGTGGCTAACTATTCTTTCACAAGACACATAGCAGACATATAAGGAGCCCCTGCGACGCTATTTTTAGCGGAAATGACTCAACGGGTATTGGCGTAATAGCCGGCTATTACAAAGCGTGCTCAGTCGGATCACGCGTTCACGTGAAACGGACTGGCTGCCTTGTACCAGATGAGCCGGACAGGCCGGAAACTCGGGTTGTCCGAATTCAGATAACGAAGAGCGACCTAAAATTCGGATACCGAAGTATTTATAGCTATTTCACCGGTCTCCACACAGAGGCCGGCGACGGCACGGCTACTTCCGGCCGAACACTTCAGCGCCGCCACCAAGGGCTGGCCCGGCAGTAGGATCGATGGACTCCGGCTTCTTGGCGATCAGCGTCTGGGTGGTCAGAATCAACCCGGCTACCGAAGCCGCATTGCGCACCGCGCTGTAACTGACCTTCACCGGATCGATAATGCCCGCCTCTACCAGGTTCACGAAGGCACCGGTGCGCGCATCGAGTCCCATGCCCGGCTTCGATCGCACCGCCTCGGCCACGATGGCGTCACCGTTCAGGCCGCAGTTCGTCGCGATGTGATACAGCGGTTTCATCAGCGCCCGCTGCAGCAGTCTCGCGCCCTGTTGGACGCTGCCCTGAGTTCGTGAAACGATCCCTTCAAGCTCGGAGGACACCCGCAGCAACGCCATCCCCCCTCCGGGCACGACGCCCTCGGCAATCGCCGCGCGCGCGGCATTGATCGCATCCTCGATCAGATGAAGCCGCCGCTTCTGTTCGACCGGCGTGGCTCCGCCGGCCAGGATCATCGCGGTGCCGCCGGATAGCTTGGCGAGGCGCACCTGGAACTTGTCCCGTTCAACATTCTCCGGCGCCATCTCGTATTGGCGCGCAACCTGCTGGCGACGTGCGACGATGCCGACCGGATCGCCGCCACCGGCCGTAATGATGGTCTGGTTTGCGGAAATGCGCACTTGCCGGGCACTGCCGAGATCTCGCAGTTCCGTGGTCTCGAGTTTTCCGCCCAGATCGCGGGCGATCACCCGGCCTCCCGTGACGATGGCGATATCCTCTAGCATCGCCTTGCGCCAATGCCCGTATTCGGGCGGATGGATGGCCGCCACGGGCACCCCGCCATTGTCTCGCCAGGCGAGCAAGCTCACCACACACGCAGGGGCAACCTCTTCGGCAATGATCAGCAGCGGGCGCTTGCTTTTTGCCACGAGCGCCTGGATTGCCGCCACTTCTTCCAGCGACTGCAGCCGCTGATCGGTCATCAGAATGAGCGGGTTATCGAGCACCACCTGCATTCTTTCAAGGTCCGTGACCATGTGGTGAGACAGGTAGCCACGATCGAAGGCCATGCCGTCGACCACTTCCAGCCGGGTTTCAACCGTGGTTCCATATTCGACGTCGACGATGCCGTCGGGACCTACCCGCTCCAGCGCTTCGGCCACCATCGCGCCCGTGACCTCGTCGTTCGCAGCCACTATGGCTACCGCACGGACCTCTTCGCTTCCGCGCAGCGGGGTCGCTGTGCGCTTGAGCGCCGCAATGACCTCGGTTACAGCGGCCTCGAGTCCCTGGACCAGTTCGACGGGGTTGGCCCCTTCCGCGAGACAGGCAAGGCCATCCTGCACCAGCGCGTCGGCCAGAACTGTCGCCGTAGTGGTCCCGTCACCGGCCACTTCGTTGGTCTGCTTCGATACTTCCCGCACGACCTGCGCGCCGATGTTCTCGAACACGTCTTCCAGCTCGATCTCATTGGCGATACTCACACCGTCGCGGGAGATGATCGGCGTGCCGATCGGACGGTCGATGATCGCGTTCATCCCGCGGGGCCCAAGCGTGCCACGTACCGCCTTGGCGAGCTTGGCGACTCCGCGGCCGAGAGCCATGCGGGCCTCATCGTCATGCAACATGATATTCGGCATGATTGCCTGTCTCCGTTTATGATTGATTTGGATTGCAAACCATTTTAAATTGATCTGACCGCGCTGATAGAACGAACGAAATGCACCGGTTTGACCTCCACTTGAGGCGTGCATGCTGCGCCGTATCGGGTGGCCAGTAAGCCGCGGCACATCGCGCTGTTGAATTCGGCGTTGACGCCAATCCGTCGCAAGGCGCGCAGGTAGGCGTGGATTTCGCCGGCATCGAGCAATGCGCCTTCGTGGTCGACAAAGGCCATCTCATCTGCGCTCGATCGGACGACCGTGCGCCGCTCCAGATAGCGTTCGACGAGACGATGACCCGCTGAATCGCACGGCAGCGCGGCAAGTTCCACCACGCTCAACTGCAGCAGCACCGTTGGCTCATGCCCATGATCGAGCAGATACGTTAGCAGCGCTTCCTGCCTTCGCTGGAAAGCCTTGACCATGAACGTTCGGCGAACCTCCTCCAGTTCTCCGCTGGCTTCATCGCCGAAAGTCGCCTGGAACGACAGGCCGGCCGCGACGCCGCGATTGATCTCGTCGGCATACATGTGCTCACCGAGGCCCACCGTGACCTTCGTGACCCACGGCAAGGCCGCGACGGCAATACGCATGTCGTCGGCCATCAGGAACGCGAAATTGGCAGCGCACCAGTAGGTCGGCAAGCGGAAATCGATGCGAACGTGACCGCCCGTATCGACGTCGACGCCGGTGACGAAACCCAGTTCCGTCACCGATTCGTCGAGTTCGGGATCGATGACGGACTGGAGCCGCGCCCACACCTCCGCAGTACGCTCAACGGCAGCTTCGGCGAGCATGATGGTCATGCCGTAGCCGGCTGCCGGGTGTCGGCGAGCAGCTTCTTCTGCGCTTCTATGTCGACGCCATACAAGCGCGCCGCGTTGAGCCCAAGGATCTTTTTCTTCGCTGTCAACGACAGTTGAACGCCCGTCTCCTTGCTGACGGATTCAGGCAGTTCGAATGCCATGAACTTCTCGATCAACCACTTGGGTGACCAGATACCGTAGTCGCTGCCGTACAGGATCTTGTCTTCGCCGATCCAGAAGAGCAATTCTGAAATTACATGGGCGAAATACTCGGGACGGGTGTGAATGAACGGCAGCACCACCGCCAGGCCGCCATACACGTTGGTTTCCTGGGTCGCGATCCAGCAGAAATCGTCCAGGCGCGGCAAGCCGCAGTGCTCGACAATAAAGTTCAGGTTCTGGAAGCTGGTCGCCGCGTCGTCGACGTCGGCAACATCGAAGGCGTCGCGGTTCAGCGGCAGGATGGTCGGACCTTTGTGGACGTGGATGTTCTTGATACCCAGCTTTTCGCAGCGTTCGAGGTACCTCTGCACGCCAGGATCCGACAGCTTGTAACCCTTGCTGTCGCCGCGCCATTCGGCGGTATAGAGCTTGACGCCCTTGACCTTGTAGCGCTCGGACAACTCGTCCAGGTAATCGAGTCCGGCTTCGCCGTCGCGAGGGTCGAACGCGCCGTTGACAATGAACCGATTCGGGTATTTCTCCTTCAACACGTAGTTGGCCTCGGTCGTGTTGAAGCCGTTCTTGTAGAAGTCCGTCAGATACGTCGGCTGACAGATCGCCATGTCGTCGTAGCCTGTGACGAACAGGTCGTTGTACATGACTTCTTCGCCGTACTTGTCGAACTTCTCCTTCGGCCACAAATACTCCTTGGGGCTCAGGTTCGAATGATAGGCATAGAAGCAATCGATGAACTGCTGGCCATGAACGTTCTTCAAGTTGGCCTTGCTGCCGTCCCAAAGGTGGACGTGCCCGTCGATGATGAAGATCTCTTCACCGTCCTTGGTTCGATACATGACATTGTCTCCATGGTTGTGCGAGAGCGACCTGCCTCACGGCATGCAAAGCCGGTCGCGAGGTTCAATAGCGGGTTACGTTGTCACTCGTAAGCCATGGCGTCGTCCATATTGCCGAACAGCACGACGGTGTCGTCGTCTATCATCACCATCCGCCCGTAATGGGTCGAGGTGGAAATCTCGAACAGATGCGGGGTCATCTCGCGGCCAAGCGATTCGCTGATCTCGCTCATCTTGAACTCGATCTTCCCTTGCCCGTCGATACGAATCATGGCGGGCAGGTAGGTCACCGTGATGCCGGGCTTGTGCGCCATTAACTCTGCAATCGCGCGTGCCTCGACACTATCGTTCATGGTGACGCCGCACTGATGAGAAATAGTCTGCTCGAAACGAACGTCCTTCATCGACTTGAAGATGTTGTCGGTATGCACTGACATTGCGTACTCCTCTTCCCGGTTAGATCGTATTACTAAAGAATGGCTCAGGCCTGGATCGCCAGAGGAAAATGAATGCCGATCTCTCGGGCGATCATCTCGGCGCGCTCGATTGAACTGTTCATGCTGTCGCTGAACTGCACCACCTTGGCATGCGGAATCGACCATATCGGTTGCAAGTGCTTCGCAGCGGCAGACGCCAGGGCGCCGTGCTTTTCCAGCCACTCGCCGAACAACTTGCGGTTGGCGTCGCCGTGCTTCGGGTCGTTGGCAAGCATGTGGAACAGCTCGACCGCGTTGGCCAGGTTGCGCTCATAGTCGCCCTCGGCCGCGGAAACTACCGTGGGCGTCAGGAAGTCGTTTTGCGATGCGGCCATCTGCATGATGAAGCCGCTGCGGAACAGGTCGGCCACCAGCGGTTCGAAGACCACGTTTACCGCGAAGTACTTTTCAAGGAAGTCGGTTGCACCGCCGATGGCCTCCACTGCCCGGCGCGTTTCCTGCCAGATCGGATCGTCCAGCCAGTGAGACTTACCGGCATCGAGGTCGAGATTCGGCGCGTCCAGTGCAATCTCTCCCAGATACAGCGTGAGGTCCTGGGCAAAACGCAGCTTGTACGACGCATTCGTGAGGATGGCACTATTGATCATCTGCGTCACGCCATAGCGCTGCGCGTGCATGGTCGCAGTACCCAGGCCAAACTCGGCATGCTTGTATGCCCCGAGATGCTGCTCCAACACCTTGAGCCACGCCTTGTCGAAACGCTTGACCGCCCCCGAGCGCCGGGCATTGCCGATAGCGCCGCTGATCATGCCGATGATCGTCGACTGGCGCTGGTAGTGGGTGCGCTCCCATTCCTCGTCGACCGCACGGAATTTGTGCCAGTCTGTACATTTGGCCGCCGTCCAGGTTTCGGAATAGGTCGGCGTGCCATCGGCGAACGAAATGATCCAGTCCTGCAGCAAATACCGCTTCGGGTCCGGCTGAACGTCGACGGTCATGTCCTCGTAGTGCGTCGCCTTGCGCCCCTTCGGCTCGTAGTAGTTGTACTTGCGGCTGTCCCAACCGGCAAACTGGGCCGCACCCGCCGCGCCTGACGCAAGCGGTACCGGTTGCTCTATCGAGGTGCTCATGTTGATCCTCCTTCGTCTTTCAGTTATCGGAACATCCCGCAATCGGGAGCCCTGCAAAGGGGCCGGTCAGCGGACGGCCTGAGTAAATTTGTCGAAATAAAGCCGCTCGGGTGCAACGCCGGCCATTTGCAATACGGGCATCACCGCATCGATCATCGGTGTCGGACCGCACGTATAAGCGTCGATCTCGCCAGCGAGCGCTTCCTCGCGCAAGGTCCGTCCGAGCACCTCGTGAATGAAGCCGGTCTCGCCGGTCCAGTCATCGCCTGCTTCAGCGTGCGAAAGCGCGGGTATAAAGCGGAAGTCAGGCAGCTTCGCCGCGAGTTCGGCGAAATCGTCGAGATAGAACAAGTCGCGACGGGTACGCGCGCCGTAGAAGAAACGCACCGGCCTTTGCTCGCCGCTCTGGACGAGATCGTTGAGGATCGACCACAGGGGAGACATTCCCGAACCGCCGCCCACCAGCACCATCGGCCCCGGCTGTTCTTCGCGCCGGAAGCACGTGCCATACGGTCCCTTTGCCACCAGCCGGTCGCCCGGCTTGAGGCCGTCGTCGAGCTGAGAAGAGAAGGCGCCATTGGGGTATTTCTTGATGATGAACGCAAGACTCGTCTGGCCCCGTGGCTCGCTTGGTACGCTCGCCATGGAGAACGATCGGGTAATGTCCAGCCCCGGAATGGTCAGGTCGACATACTGGCCGGCCCAAAACCGCAGCGGCTGATCCAGTTCCACTTCGAGCAGCCTGATGTCGTGCGTGAGAGCGGTTATCTTCGTCAGCGTCGCCCCGAATTCCTTCACCGCAATAGAGCGGCGCATCAGGTCTTCGTCGTAGTTCAGCAGTTCGACCGTCAGGTCACTGAAGGCGAGCGTCCTGCACAGCAAGATGTGATTCGTATCACGCTCATAGTCAGGCAGCGCGAAGGTTGAGTACTTCTTCATCTCGACATCGCCGTCGATCAACAAGGACTTGCAACTGCTGCACTGCCCTTCCTTGCATCCGTGCATCACCGAGATGCCCTGGCGGAAGGCGGCATCCAGCACGGTCTCGCCCTCCGCGACCTCCATCTCGACGCCGACAGGCTCGAATCGCACGGTATGAACTGTCTGGTAGTCGATTGTTTCCGGCATGGCATCCCTCTTCCATTGCGTGTCGCTCATCGTGCCCTCCTCATTCGTCCGGGAGCGGTAATCACCCACTCATTCACTCCCGGACGGCATCGCTTCGTCAGTTAACCGGATTAATCTTGAAACCGGCTCGATATTCGGCGATGTGCTTCTCGCGCTGCTCCGGTGTCATGCCCCGAAGCAGAACGATCGGGCTCTGGATGATGTGACCGCGAACATGATCGAGCGTCCACATGTTCCTGTCGTCGAACCGAAGATGCGGTTGCGGCACCAGGGTCTTGCCGTCGCTGCGCACGAAACCGAGATCCTTGATGCAATCGGCCAGATCCCAGCCGTGGTAGCACTCCTCCCACTCGCGGCGTCCGCTGAAGCGCCCCATGGCCGGTGTCGGCCGCCCCTCGTATTCCGAGGCGAACGCTACCTTGTGGGTCCAGCGGCACAACTCCGAGCAATAGGTGTACAGCTGGCCGTCCACTTCGTCGACTACGAAGTCTTCCCGGATCAGGCACGGCACCAGGCAACTCCAGCAGCGGTGCGGGTACACATAACCGTTCTCCTGGTCGAACAGCATGTTGGTCTCGCCAGGCACGCTCTTCTTCGCGTACCACTTCCAGTAGTCGCCGAATTCGGCGTACCAGCCCGGGTACTTGTGCTCGAACCACTCGAAGTCCTTTTCCGTCTGCGCCTCGATACGCCAGAAGTTGACCGGCCAGCCCACGGAGAAGAACTGCGCGACCTTGTGGACGTAATTCTTCTTCACCAGGCGATCCCATGCGGCCCCTACGTCGTCGTGGTGAATCTTGATGCCGTATTTCTCCAGCGGCAGCATGTAGGTACGGTAGTAATCCTCATAGATCCACCGGTGCCACAACTCGGCATACGACTCCTTGTTCTTGTCCCGGTCGGTGGTGCCGTACTCGATGAACGTGCCGATTGCCGCATCCACGATGGCGTGGTTCTGCCAGAAGGCGTAACGAAGATCGCGCTCGAGCAACAGATGGTTGTCCGGGTCGTTGATGACCGACATCACCAGCGAATGGCCGTTGCCGATATGCCGGCTTTCGTCGGACTGCACCGAGAGGAACACCGTCGGCAATGCATAGTCGCCGTTGCGCGCGGCCTCTGAAGGCATGGCGACGAACAGCGTGTTGGTGAACGCCGTTTCGGCGACCACTTGCAGGAACACGTTCGCTGCGGTGACGGCATCGCCGGTGAGGAACCCTTCGGCAAACTGGCGACCGATCGTGGTCGCGTAGCACTTGCCGAATGCCGCCTCGGTAATATCGAACCCAGCCGGGTCGATATAGTTCTCCATGTACCACTTCTTGAGGTTCATCTGGATAGTCGAGTGCCGGAACTCGTCGACCATCTGCATGGTGAAACCCGTGCGTAGTTCTTCTCCGGGGGCAAGGCGACCGAGCATCGCCATTGAACGCGCCGCCGAGATCTCCGGGAACGGGATGATCGCGAGGAACAGCTTCATCCACTCGACCCAGCGCGGCTGGACATTGCGGAACATGTCGCCGCGCAACGCCGCATCGAGCGCACCGTAGACGCGGTTGTCCTTTTCCTCCTGCATCGGAAAATAGGAACGCAGCACCTGTTTCATCGGGTCGCGTGGCGCCTTGCTGATCTTGTAGTCCGTCGGGAAGGTCATGGCCTCCTGAACGTAACTGGGCGTCCAGCCGAGATCGGCGACGCGGCGTGCCGCCTCGCCGATACTGATCCCACGCTGGGACGTGATCTTGTTGAGGGTTAATCCATCAGACATTGAGCTCTCCTTTTCCATTTCACGATTCACCGTCGTATGGCGGCGCTACGGGCAGGGCCGGTTGATGCCGCGGCCAGAGTCAACAATCAACAACACAGGCGGGGGTCACTGTCGCGAACAAAAAGGTATGCGGGTCCGGTCTTCACGATCCATGCCTCCTGTCGTTTTGTCATGCACTTCGGATCATCGACGCTTGGGTCTCGATCTACTCTCATAGAGCGATTTGCGTGCCAACGAGGCTAACGTCGCGCCCTATAAGGCTGTGCAGTGCATGCGGCCATTTGCATCATTTCCCTACAGCGAATTCTGTTTTGTTATGCGACATTCGCATTCAGCCGATCTGTCCGATATTGGGACGCTCTCCACTATCGCGGTTTTAAGTGGATTCTTCAACTAATCAGGATACCGTATTATCTACGTGACGACAGAAACAGCGTCCTCGTCCCGGTCTCACCATTTACCTGCGGTGGGGAAGAAGAGACCGCCCGAGGCAGTCAGACGGCACGGTCATCGCGCAGCCCTGAGCCTCAATACACAACTCTCTACAGTCTCAAGCCTCCATGCTTATCGCCCGTGTAGATCACGCTCTGGGCGTTATCACCATCCGGCTTCTTTTCGGCAATGAAACGCGCGGCGAGAACCAGGGCGCCCATCGCGAAGTCCTTGCCATAAGCCGCGGTCATTTCATCGCCAATCGCTCCCAGTCGCTCGAAGAACTGGTCCTTGGTGAGGTGTGCATCGGTCATCGTTGTCTCCTTCTTTGCATGTAATAGATCTTGCCCGCTCGCTTCATCTCGGGCTTCCGAAGTGAAACAGTGCCTCCGGCAGCGACACGAGCCCGAGTTCACCGGCCTCCGTGCCCAGCGCAAGGCGAGATCCATCGGGCGACCAGGCGATGGCGCTGACAGGACTGTCGCCGGCCCCCTTGACGAACAGGACGTCACTGCCGCCCGGCTGGCACAGCAGTACCGCGCCGTTGTGATACCCCACGGCAATCAATGGATGCGTGGGATGACACGCAACCTGAGTGACCGGGGTCTTGCCCGCAATGCCGCATTCTCGCGGCTGGTCGTCGCCACCTGGCGGGTCGAATCGCCAGCAAACCACACGCGGACCACCGCTCGTGACCAGAACCCGGCCGTCCGCCGAAAACGATAGCGATCGGGGTTGCCCGGGATAACCACCCATCTCGATGTCGCCACCGTCCGGCAGGCGCCACCCGTGCAACGCGTTCTCCTCCATGCCGCTCACCAGATAGCGGCCGTCGGGACTCCAGGCAACGCTGCGGTGATAGCCGGGCCACGCAAGCAGGCGCGGAACATGGGCGTGAACGGGCCATAGCGTGACTCCGCCCTGATGGGCGATCGCCAACTGATCGCCGGCGGCATTGAAAGCAAGGGCCGTTGCCGAGCCCGATAACGCCAGACTGGCAGGCTTCGCTCCCAGCCAGTGAGCCCGGCGGCCGGTTGTATAGGCTCGGCCGGCCGGACTCGTCGCCACGAGGTCGATCCACTCACCGTCGGCATCGACGAGAACCTCGCTCGCACCATCCACATTCAAGTGGACAAGCCGGCCATCGTCGCCACCACTGAGAAATCCTCCTTCAGGGTCGGCGGCGAGTGCGAGGCAGGTGCCGTCGTGCACGCTGAAGCGGGCCAGCGGCGCGGCGGGCTCCTGCGCCTGGACGAATTCGACACCGCCGCCCTGACGCGGCTTGAGCCCTGGGCCACCACGCCATTCAGCAACCGCGAGCGCCAGCGTGCCGTCACCCAGCGCGAATCCGGCATTGAGTCCGGCGGCATCCCAAGCGACAGCAACGACCGGGGCCTCCGTCACCCAACGGGCCCCGAGCAACTCGATCAAAGGCGGCGGCGCATTCATGAGTCGGTCTTGCAGTGCCCGATACTCTCCCGCAATCCGCGTCGATCGAGATTGCGGCCGATAAACACCAGCCTGCTATCGCGTACTTCGTCCACACCCCAAGGCCGGTCGAAATCCGTGTCCATGGTCATATGCACTCCCTGGAACACAAAGCGCCGGTCCGATCCCGCCAGGTCGACGATCCCTTTGGCTCTCAACAGATCCTGGCCTTGCTCGACTACCAGTTGCTGCAGCCACGATAGAAACCGGCTGCGTTCCAGCGGTTTTTCGACGTGCAGCGACACGCAATCAATGCCATGGCTGTGACGGCCGAGACTAACGGATATATGGCGAAACGGCCGTTCATCGCGGGGCGGCTCGTTGGCGTTGTCTGGCGACGAATCAAGATGCAGGCGCTTGAGATCGAACGCACCTCGATCCAGCAGCGCAGCAAGCGGCACTGCGCAGCGGACACTGTGCAGCAACTCCGCAGTGGGGTTGAACCCTCGTATGGCTGCCTCTACCGAAGCCAGACCGGTTGCATCGACGAGGTCGGTCTTGTTGAGCAGTACGGTGTCCGCCTGTGCCAGTTGCTCCGCGGCCTCACGGCTGTCGGCCAGACGTGCTTGCAGGTGCAGCGCGTCGGCCACGCAAATCACGCTGTCGAGCCGCGTGCGCTGACGGATGGCATCGTCGAAAAAGAATGTCTGAACCACGGGTGCGGGGTCCGCCAATCCCGACATTTCTATCAGGATGCCGTCGAAGCCGCCCTTGCGTTTGATCAGCCCCGACACCACGCGGATCAGGTCCCCGCGCACTTTGCAGCACACGCAGCCGTTGTTCAGCTCAACCACCTCATCTTCCGCGCCAACAACGAGACCCCCATCGATGCCGAGTTCGCCGTATTCGTTGACGATCACCGCGTAACGCCGGCCGTGCTGCTCGCGCAGGATGCGATTGAGCAGCGTGGTCTTGCCGGCGCCGAGAAACCCGGTAAGCGCAGTGACCGGTATTCGATTCATTGCAAATCTCCCGGTTGCTTGCCCGACCCCGCCGTGTCGAAATTCGCCAGCTCGTTCTCGAGCCAGTCACGCTCGGCTTCGATAGCCAGCAGCTCGTTTTCCGAGGCGCTCAACCGCTCCCGCAATTGCGCGATATCCCGCGTCCGGTCCGGCGTGACGCCTTCGTGCTTCTCGCACGCCAGCGCACACGCCAACTCGATCTCAGCGCCGGCGCACCGGTTTTCGCCGCGCAAGTAGCGGGAATTGACCTCGGTCAGTGCAATGACCAATCGCACACGTTCGGGAATCGGCATTGGATTTTGTTGCGACGCCACGGCGCTCTCCCTGTCGGACCCATCGCTATGGAATCAGCACCGCGCGGCCCCTGACCTTGCCGTGGTGCAGGTCCTTGAGGGCCTGATTCGCCTCGCTCAAACGGTATTCCTTCGTCGCCAGATGAACCAGTCCACGATCGGCCAACGCCATCAACTCGACCAGTTCGGGATAGGTACCGACCAGATTGCCGACGATGGTTTTCTCGCTGGTGATCATGTCGATGCTCGGCAACTCGATCTTCCCGCCATAACCGACGATGTAATAGAACCCGCCGTTGCGCGTCATGGCGAGGCCTTTGGCGACCGCATCACCTTCGCCGACAAAATCGATGACCGCCTCCGCGCCATTGCCGCTGGTCAACTCGAGCACGCTTTGCACTTCGTCGCTGCCGCCTTTGACCGTATGGTGCGCCCCGCACTCCTTAGCCAGTTGCAATGCGGTTTCCGAGCGGTCGACCACGATGATTTCCGCAGCGCACAAGGCCTTCAATACCTGGATGCCGATGTGCCCCAGGCCGCCGGCGCCAATCACAACGGCAAACTGGCCGGGCAGCAGATGGCGCGACGCCTTCTTGGCAGCGCGGTAAGCGGTCAATCCAGCGTCGGTGTAAGGCGCGACATCCTTGGGCGCCAGCGACTTCGGCAGCTTGATCAGCGAACGCTCGCCCGTCAGCAGATATTCGGCATAACCGCCATTGGCATTGATGCCTGGGAAACTGCTGTCGGTCGCATGCATGTCGTCGCCGCGCCGGCACGCCAGGCAGTGACCGCTGGTCACGAGCGGGTGGCAAATCACGGCATCGCCCACCTTGACGCTCTCCACGGCGGATCCCACGGCCTCGACCCAGCCGGCATTTTCGTGGCCCATGATGTAGGGCAACGCCACGTCGACCTTGCTGCGCCAAATGCCTTCGACAACGTGCAGATCGGTGCGGCAGACACCGGCGCCTCCTATACGCACGATCACGTCGGTGGCTCGCCCGATCTTCGGATCAGCGACCTCCTCATAACGCACGAACTCGTCACGAGTCAATGATTCGTCGTACTCATGCAGCACTGCAGCTTTCACGTTTTGTCTCCTTATCACGGCTTGCAGGGAAACTTGCCGGCCTATAAATGGCCAGTTGGGCGCGCTTTGGTTACGCCCGACGCGCGTTCGAAAATCGTCAACTCGAAAACTCGCCGGCTCCTCCAACGCATTTTTATCGCTCTTGTTTATGCAATCTCTGTGCCGACGACGCTTAACCCGCCACAGCTGGGCCTTACTGCCCGGCGGACAAAAGGAAAGTGACTGACTGGATAGCCGCTCTGGCCCGCTCGGGAACTCGCCCACTGTCGCAGAATCGGACGCCTGATCAAGCGGTGGCTAGCCCATGTGTCTCGAAATGAGACACATGGGTGCCGCCATTGAAGGGGGGAACGTGTTGGCGCGGGGCCACCCCTCGCCGTGGTCCACGCTCGAGATTTTCTGGCCGCCCAAAACGCCGCCAGTGAGATTCAAACGGCGTATTCGTTCGCTTCAAGCGGGCTACAGGTGCAGCCGAGCGTGTATTGCGTCATCGAATAAGCTTCAGGAAAACGAGGTCAATCGCCCCTCGTCTGCGCTTCAACACTGTGGCTTCTACTCGATCGATTGTCCGTAAGAACTCCGAACAAACTGTTCTGATTGCTCTGCACGATTCAATCCAAACACGACCGCCACTAACCCGTGTGGCATGCGGTTACTGCGCTTCGTTCGACAGTTCCGCCTGGATCGCTTCGAGCAGGCGTGGATCGTCGGCCGTGACATCGGGGGCGAAACGGCCCACTACGCGGCCATCCCTGCTGATCACGAATTTCTCGAAATTCCATAATACGTCCGGCGCAGGATTAGGCTCGATGCCATAACCCTTCAGCCGCTCGCGAAAAGGGCCGTCACCGGTGGCATTCGGCCGCGTGCTGGTCAGCGTCCGGTAAAGCGGATGCTGGTCGGCGCCCACCACCGATACCTTCGAAAACAGGGGGAATTTGACATCGTAGGTCAGGCTGCAAAACTCCTTGATCTCGGCGTCGCTGCCCGGCTCCTGGCCCTTGAAGTTATTCGCCGGAAACGCCAGCACTTCCAGGCCCTCTGTCCGCTTGTCCTCGTAGAGTTTCTCCAGGCCTTCGTATTGCGGCGTAAGTCCGCACTTGGAGGCCACGTTCACCACCAACAACACCTTGCCCTTGAACGGTTCAAGCGTAAGCGCTGCGCCGTCGATGGATTTAACCTGAATATCGTAGATTGTCTGGCTCATGGTTTGACTCGCTGGAGAATGGGATGAGTGTGGGATCAGGCAGCGCCTATCGTACTTCGGAATCGTCAAAGCAGCGCGCGATGCGTCCGGCAACCTATATGCCAAGGTTGATTACCAACTCTCGCCAAGGGCTTACCCATTATTGTGTTTTGTATCGACTGGTGAGCGCAGTGGGTGCACGGTGCGTCGCGTAAGAGGCCGCATCGCGTTGCCCCGGGCGTCTGCAGTACAGCTCCGGTCAGTGCTGCAGGAAAAACAGGCGTTATTGTTTTGTTACTCGCCGTAGCAAGTGGCTTCGGTCGAAGCTGATAACTTAAGAACAGTCATGCCGTTCATGTGATCGTATCGACAGCGTGAACGGGTGCGACCCACCGAAAACGAAGGAGAAGTGCATGAGAAAGATTGCAGCTATCGCTGCCCTGGCGGCCGCAACATCGCTACTTGGCGGATGCTGGTGGGGCCCGCCGCCGGGAGGAGGATGGGGTGGTCCCGGACACGGTGGCCCGGGAGGAGGGCCTGGCGGTGGCGGTCCGCAAGGCGCGGTCATCGTGCCGCATACGACTTCTGTGGCCTGACCATTCATTTGACCCGGTCGGCCCCACCCACCCCGTTGGTGGGGTTCCGCCGGTTCACCGCATGCTCCAGCTCTCCGGCGCCACGGTCATAAGCGTGCGCCCTTCCCGCTAGCGCAGATGACACGTCCAGTTACTTCGCCGCGAGCTTCGCCGCGATCTGCGCCACGTGACGACCCTGGAAGCGCGCAATAGCCAGCTCGTTGTCGCTTGGCTGTCGCGAGCCGTCAGCCTTGGTCAAGGTGGATGCGCCATAGGGCGTGCCGCCCGATATTTCGTCCATGTTGAGCAAGCCCTGTTCGGAATAAGGCACCCCGACGATCACCATGCCCTGATGGAGCAGCGTGCTATGGAAGCTCGTGATCGTGGTCTCCTGTCCGCCATGCTGGCTTGCAGTGCTGGTGAACACGCTGCCCACCTTGCCGATCAAGCCGCCGCTCATCCATAACCCGCCGGTCTGATCAAGGAAATTGCGCATCTGCGCGCACATGTTGCCAAACCGCGTGGGCGTACCGAAGATGATCGCGTCGGCTTGCGCCAGTTGCTCGACCGTAGCCAGGGGAACATGCGCAAACGCCGCTCGCGCTGCCTTGGCACCACTCTTTTCCAATACCTCGTCGGGCATCAGTTCAGCAACCTGATGGAGCGAGACCTCGGTGTCCGCCACCTCGCGCGCTCCCGCAACAATGGCCTCCGCCATCCGATAGATGTGTCCATACATGCTGTAGAACACTACTTGAACCTTGACTGTCATGGCATCTCTCCTGGGTCGTCATGTCAGGCCGCGCTCTGCGTCGCCAGCAGCGCTTTTGCCACGGCTTCCGACGACGCGGGATTCTGGCCGGTAATGAGGTTCCCGGCGACAACGACATGGGATTGCCAGTCCGGGCCCTTCGAATACTTGCCCCCATTCTTCTTCAACATGTCTTCAACGAGGAACGGCACTACTTGGGTCAGGCCGACGGCCTCCTCTTCGGAATTGGCAAAACCGGTCACCGCCTTGCCCTGCACAAGCGGGGAACCATCTTGCGCCTTCGTATGGCGTAGCACGCCGGGAGCATGGCAAACCGCGGCGACGGGTTTACCGTCCGCAACCATGGCTTCGATCAATGCAATCGACTGCGGATCTTCCGCCAGATCCCACAATGGACCATGCCCACCGGGATAAAACACGGCGTCATAGCCTGCGCTCGAGACAGTCGAGAGCTTCATCGTGCTTGCCAAAGCAGCCTGCGCATCCTTGTCGCTCTTGAAACGCCGTGTGGCGTCGGTTTGTGAATCCGGATCGTCGCTCTTGGGATCGAGGGGCGGCTGCCCGCCTTTGGGGGATGCAAGTGCAATCTCGACACCTGCGTCCTTGAACACGTAATAAGGAGCGGCAAATTCTTCTAGCCAGAATCCAGTCTTCCGGCCGGTATTGCCGAGTTGGTCGTGTGAAGTCAAAACCATCAGAAGTTTCATAACACCCTTGCGAGTCTGTTAGGTTCGCGTTACAACGAACGCTGCCTGGCGCAGTCGAACACCAGGATATCCAGCCAGTATAGGCGGCTATCAAGGGCACGGCGGGTGTTTCTCCCTGGCGTCCTATGGCGGCACGCATGCCGCCCGACGGCGTCTCGACGCGGCATAACCCGTCGCGCAGCTGCACGTGCGCGTCGCGACCGATTGGCCGCGCAATATCTCAATCAGATGGAAAACATCTACGATCCTGCGCAGCGCGCGTTATGGAATAGCGGCGACCGCTTGTTTCATCGGCAACTGGCGGTGATGACGGGCGATGCGCTGATGGTCAAGATCGCAGACGAGCTCGCCAGTTCGATGGATCAACCTAATCGGTTCGCTATCCTTCGTATATCCGAGGACGCATCGAGTGGCCGCTGTCGAGCAAGCACGCCTGCCGTCTTCCCCGCAAGCAGGAGAACTCTATTTGTACTGCATGTACCGCAGATGCGAAAAAATCGTGGATTTCCGCGGATGGCCCAAAGGAACGCGTCTAGGCCGAGTCTTTAACCCTCCATCACATAATCGCAAGCGCCACACAAAATCCTTTCGGAGCTTCATGAAGAGTCCGGGTCGATCCTTGCCAACGCCTCGAAGCCGCGATGTCACTGACACATTAGCCCTCTCCAATGACGGGGAGCCGACACTCACTTTGGCCGATGGACCATGCGCTTAAGTGCAGCCACTTGTCGAAAAAACTCGTACCGCGATTGGGCCGGGCTGCCGAGCAGGACGGCCGCTGCGGGCACATCCGAGATAACCCCGGCCTGAGCGCCGATCTGTGCGCCACATCCGATGCGCAGATGACCGGCCATAGCTGCCTGGCCGCCCACCTGGACAAAGTCCTCCAGCACCGTTGACCCGGAGATGCCGACCTGGGCGACAATGACGCAGCAGCGGCCAAGACGTACGTTGTGGCCGATCTGGACAAGATTGTCGATCCGTGTCCCGGCCCCAATCACAGTGTCCTGGATCGAACCCCGGTCAATCGTAGAATTTGCCCCGACCTCGACGTCGTTCTCGATGATGACCCGCCCAAGGTGCGGGATAGTCAGGAAACCAGCCTTCGTTCTTGCGAATCCGAAGCCCTCCTGTCCGATACGGACTCCAGGAAGCAGACAGACACGCGCTCCGAGCGACGCGTGGCTGATGGTGACGTGGGCGCCGACCGGCAGTCCTCGCCGATCACGACCCCGCTACCGATGCTCACATACGATCCGATCCTGCACCTCGGTCCAATCTGCACCCCGCCCTCAATACAGGCAAAGGCGCCAATCTCCGCCGTCGGATCGACGACAACACCGGGCGCCACGAACGCCGTCGGGTGGATCCCGGGGCTAGTTGGAGCCACTGGATGGAACAGTGCGGAGACTCGCGCCCAGCCCTCGTAGGTCGCCGTCGTGATGATCGGACTCGCCGAGGGCGGCACGCGGCCCACCATGTCAGGATGTACGATTACAGCACCCGCACCTGTCTTCTCCAGCAACGAGGCGTATCGACTGTTGTCCAGGAAGCTGACTTCGGCCGGCCCGGCGTGCTGAAGCGGCGCAACCCCGGTCAGCATGCGATCGGACGCCTCCGCGGTGCCATTGGCTGCGACAGCGACTTCAGCGAGATTGTAAGGCCCACTCCGAGCATAGAAACGCGCGTCGACGATGAACTTATTGTTCATTAAATGCTGCCTTGGTTTTTGACGGATTCTTTACGCTATATTCAGCGTGGCAGAGCCTTGTAGGGTTTTGTCACGATAACCGAAAGCGACCAAGTAAAATCATTACGAAAAATACGGATTATTACGGGTTGTTATGATTCTCCGAAATCGACACTTAATGGATCCGTCGCAGCAAGGTGATCGGGTCGTGTCGATATGCTGAGGATAGCTTGATAATTAATGAGCAAAACTGGTGGACGGCAGATGGCCTGGCTTTTTCAGTGTGTTCTCCGCCCTTTGGCTGGTTAGATCCGAGCGGCAGCGCTCCCTCTGGAGCTGTCAGTTCGCGGACATCCGCCGACAAGCTGATCGACGGGTCGAATCCTGATTCAACGCGCTCGTCAAGCTCGGCGAAATACCGCTCGAAGCACCACCGCACGTTATTACTTTCTAGAACCTTTCAAACCTTCTGATGGTCAGCCGGCCGTCTGCCTTCTTTGCGTATTACTGTTCCTTGGGACCGCCGTCTGGCGGCAGATCCCCCGTCCAGCCGCCTGTCGGTACAGGCTACGCGCCCGAGAACGCAAAACAAAACCATTTCAGGGATCGACATTATTGCATTCGTGTAACTCAAGCCTCGCGCGAGCCGGGTACATTGACGCCATTCTTTACTCAATCCGCGTCCCTCCTCTGCTACTGAGGTCAATATGAACAACAGACGGCTATTGCGCCGTTCGCGCGGCCAGCGTGGCTTACAACGTAATAAAACATTGTCAAAGGCTTGATCCATGGTTACAACGCGAGGGAACCGTGGCACTTTTCCACAGTCCCGGCTGGGGATCACTCCCCGCCCAATCATCAACGACAGCATCTGTTTTCGGAGATATCTATGAGCGAAGCCGTGTCCAAGCAGCCAAAGCGCTCCCGACGCGGGCTCATCCTGTTTGGGGTAATCGTGCTGGCGCTGATCGCGCTTGTCGTTGTCCACCTGTTGACCCAGAAGAAGCCCGCGCGCGACGCAGCACCGATCGTCGTGACGGTTGCTAGCGTAACGCTCGGCTCGATGCCGGTCACCTTGAACGAACTTGGCACCGTCACCCCTACCGCCACCGTGACCGTGCTGCCGCAACTGAGCGGCTACCTGACTGCCGTCGGTTATCACGAAGGCCAGGAAGTGCAGAAAGGCCAGTTCCTGGCCCAGATCGATCCGCGCCAGTATGAGATCAACAAGCAGCAGGCCGAGGCGACGCTCGCCAAAGACAGGGCCTCGCTCGCCCAGGCGCGTGCCGACCTGGTCCGCTACACGCAGTTGAACGAGCGCAAGTCGATCGCCGAGCAAACCTACGCGGACCAGCAGTTCCTCGTCCAGCAGGACGAGGCCGCGGTCAAGCTGGATCTGGCCACCATCGCTCAAGACGACCTCAATCTGACCTATTGCCGCATCACCGCGCCGGTCGCCGGAAAGGTCGGCCTGCGTCTCGTCGACCCGGGCAACTACGTCACGGCGTCGTCGTCGACGGGCATCGTTGTCATCACCACGATCAAGCCGACCACGGTGCAGTTCACAGTGCCGCAAGACTCGCTGGCCACCGTCGTGCAGCGCCTGAATGCGGGCGCTACGTTACCGGTCACCGCCTATACCAGCGACAACGCGCGCGAGATTGCCACCGGTACGCTGTACGCCGTCAGCAACCAGATGGCTACGGCGACGGGCACGGTCACCTTACGCGCAACTTTCACCAACGACGACGAAGCGCTCTTCCCGAACGAGTTCGTCAATGTCAAGCTGCTGGTCGATACGATGCAGAATGCCGTGCTGGTGCCCACGCCCGCTGTGCAAACCGGGGCGCCCGGCGACTACGTGTATCTCGTCAACGCGGACAATTCCGTTTCCGTGCATAAGGTCAAGCTCGGCCCGAGCGACGGCAAGAACACGGTCATCCTGTCCGGCCTCTCGGCGGGCAACGTGGTGGTCACGGACGGCACGGACCGCCTGAACGACGGCGCCAAGATCCGGGCGGCCAATGCGAAACCCGCCGCGGCTGACGCCGCTGCCTCGGATTCCGCAGCTGCCTCCGGCCGGCACAAACGGGCCCACGGTGCCTCGGAGCCCGCTGCGGCGCCCGAAGCCGCGTCGGCCAATGCTGCTTCGTAGAAGCGGACCCACGCGCCGATGAATATTTCCCGTCTGTTTATTCTTAGACCGGTAGCCACGATGCTGCTGATGATCGCCCTCGTGCTGGTGGGCCTCGTCGCCATGCGCGTGCTGCCGGTCTCCTCGCTGCCCAACGTCGACTATCCAACCATCCAGGTGCAGACCTTCTATCCGGGCGCGAGCCCGGACGTGATGGCCACCACGGTGACCGCGCCGCTCGAAGTGCAACTGGGCGAGATCCCCGGCCTGCAGCAGATGACGTCGTATAGCTCGGATGGCGCGTCGGTCATCACGCTGCAGTTCGACCTGTCGCTGAACCTCGATGTCGCCGAGCAGAACGTCCAGCAGGCCATCAACGCGGCCAACAGCTACCTGCCCTCCGGCCTGCCGGCGCCGCCGACCTATGCGAAAGTGAACCCGGCCGACCAGCCGATCCTGACGCTCGCGGTCACGTCGAAGTCGATGTCGTTGACCCAGCTTGAGGACATCGCCAACAACCGCCTCGGCACCAAGATTTCCGAAGTGTCGGGCGTGGGCGTGGTCACGACGAGCGGCGGCAACGTGCCGGCCATTCGTGTAGAAGCGGATCCGCACAAACTGGCCGCCTACGGCCTGAACATCGACGACTTGCGCACGCTGCTCAGCTACGTCAACGTGAGCCAGCCGAAGGGTAATTTCGACGGCCCGGACCTCGACTACACGATCAACGGCAACGACCAGATCACCGATCCGAAGGACTACCTGGACACCGTGGTCGCCTATCAGAACGGTGCGCCGGTGTTCATGCGCGACGTTGCGCGCGTGAGCCAGGCCGCGCAGGACGTCGAGCGCGGCGCCTGGTACAACGGCTCGCCCGCCATCGTGCTCAACGTGCAGCGCCAGCCGGGCGCGAACGTGATCGCCACGGTCAACCAGATCATGAAGCAGTTGCCGCAGCTCGAATCCACGCTGCCGGCCGGCATGAAGGTCACGGTGGTGTCGGACAGCACGGGCGTGATCCGCTCGTCGGTGTCCGACGCGGCGCTCGAACTGATACTGGCGATCGTGCTGGTGGTGGCGGTGATCTTCGTGTTCCTGCGCAACGTGCCGGCCACGCTGATCCCGAGCATCTCGGTGCCGGTCTCGCTGATCGGCACGCTGGCGGTGATGTACCAGCTGAACTATTCGATCGACAACCTCTCGCTGATGGCGCTGATTATTGCCACCGGTTTCGTGGTCGACGACTCGATCGTGATGATCGAGAACATCGTGCGCTATCTGGAGGAAGGCAAGACGCCGCTCGAGGCCGCGCTGGAAGGCGCCGGGCAGATTGGCTTCACGATTCTCTCGCTGACCATCTCGCTGATCGCCGTATTGATTCCGTTGCTCTTCATGGGCGGTGTGATCGGGCGTCTCTTCAGCGAATTCGCGGTGACGCTCGCGGTCACCATCGTGATCTCGGCGGTGGTCTCGCTGACCGTGGTGCCGATGCTCTGCGCGCGCATGTTGCGCGCGCAGGCCGAACGGCATCCAAGCCGCTTCGAGCGCATCAGCGAAGGCCTCTTCAACAAGACGCTCGCCGCTTATGAACGCGGCCTGCGCTGGGTGCTGGACCATCAGTTGCTCACGCTCGCGGTGGCGGTCGGTACCGTCGTGCTGACCGGCATCCTGTACGTGGTGATCCCGAAAGGCCTCTTTCCGGTGCAGGACGTCGGTGTGATCGAGGGCATCAGCGTGGCCGACAACTCGGTGTCCTACAAGGCGATGGTGACCCGCCAGAGCGCCCTCGCCGATGCGATCCTGAAAGACCCTGACGTCACCTCGCTCACCTCCTACGTGGGCATCGACGGCACCAATTCCACGCTGAACAACGGCCGCTTCCTGATCAACCTGCGTGACCGGGACAAGCGTTCCGACACGGCGCAAGAGATCGCGCGGCGCCTGCAGCAGGAAGTCGCTAATGTGCCCGGCGTGAGGCTCTACATGCAGCCTGAGCAGGATCTGACGCTCGACACCACGGTCTCGCCGAACCAGTACAGCTTCGTGCTGCGCGGACCGAGCCAGCAGGCGTTTCAGAAGTACGTGCCGGAACTGGTGTCGCGCATGAAGCAGATTCCGTCGCTCGCCGACGTGCAAAGCGACATGAATACCGAGGGCTTAAGCGTGAACGTCGAAGTCAACCGGCAACTGGCCGCGCGCTTCGGCATCACGCCGGCGACCATCGACAACGCCCTGTACGACGCACTCGGCCAGCGGATCGTCTCGACCATCTTCGAGCAGTCGAACCAGTACCGGGTGATCCTCGTCGCCAAGCCGGAAGCACTGCCGGACGTGCAATCGATCGGCAACCTGTATCTGCCGAGCCAGACCGGCAGCACCGGCCAGGTGCCGCTGTCCGCCATCGCCAAGATCCAGATCACGAAGTCGCCGCTGGTGATCAGCCATCTGGCGCAGTTCCCGTCCGTCACGATCTCGTTCAACCTCGCGAAGGGTGCGTCGTTGAGCACGGCGGTGAAGGACATCCATGCAGCGGAACAGTCGGTGAGCCTGCCGCCGTCGATCACCTCGTCGCTGCAAGGCGCGGCCCAGGCGTTCGAGGATTCTCTGTCGAGCGAGGTGTACCTGCTGATCGCGGCGCTGGTCGCGGTGTATATCGTGCTCGGCGTGCTGTATGAGAGCTTCATCCATCCGGTGACGATTCTCTCCACGCTGCCCTCGGCGGGCATCGGCGCCCTGCTCGCGCTGATGATCGCCGGCAGCGATCTGGATGTGATCGGCATCATCGGCATCGTGCTGCTGATCGGCATCGTCAAGAAGAACGCCATCATGATGGTGGACTTCGCGCTGGATGCCGAGCGCAATCACGGCAAGGCGCCGCGCGAGGCGATCTTCGAGGCGTCGCTGCTGCGCTTCCGCCCGATCCTCATGACAACGCTCGCCGCCATGCTCGGCGCCCTGCCGATGCTGCTCGGCAGCGGCACAGGTTCGGAACTGCGCCGGCCGCTGGGTCTCGCGATCATCGGCGGCCTGACGCTGAGCCAGATGCTGACGCTCTTCACCACGCCGGTGATCTACCTGTTCTTCGACAGGATGGCCGAGCGCGTGAACCGTAGGCGACGCCGCAATTCGGAGGGCACGACGGAGGACACGCCTTGAACATCTCGGCGTTATTCATCCGGCGCCCGGTCGCGACCACGCTTCTGGCGATCGCGATCCTGATCTCCGGGGCGCTCGCCTATTTCCGGCTGCCGGTCGCGCCGTTGCCGAACATCGCCTTTCCGGTGATCGTGGTGCAGGCGAACATGGCGGGCGCAAGCCCGGACATCATGGCCTCCACGGTGGCCGAGCCGCTCGAGCGGCGCCTGGCGACCATTGCCGACGTGAGCGAGCTCACGTCGATCAGCTATGTCGGCTCGTCGATGATCGTGGTCGTGTTCGGCCTGAACCGCGACATCAACGGCGCCGCCCGCGACGTCGAAGCGGCGATCCAGGCGGCCCGCGCCGACTTGCCGACCACGCTGCGCAGCAATCCGACCTATCGCCAGTACAACCCGGCGGATGCCCCCATCATGGTGCTCTCGCTGACGTCGGACACCCTCACCAAGGCGCAGCTCTACGATTCCGCGGATTCGGTGATCCAGCAGCAGCTCTCGCAGGTCAAGGGTGTGGGCCAGATCACGCTCGGCGGCGGCGCGTTGCCCTCCGTGCGGGTCGAGTTGCAGCCGGGTAAGCTGAACAGCTACGGGATCGGCCTCGAGGACGTGCGCGCGGCGATCAGTGCGGCGAACGCCGACAGCGCCAAGGGCCACCTGGATGAAGGCAGCCAGCGCTACGTGGTCACGTCCAACGACCAGATCACCAAGGCCGCGCCCTACCGCGACCTGGTAGTCGCCTATCGCAACGGCGCGGCGGTACAGTTGCGCGATGTCGCCGAGGTCAAGGACTCGAACGAAAATATTCGTAACGCCGGACTCTTCAACGGCAAGTCGGCCATCCTGGTGATCGTGTATCCGATGCCCGGCAGCAATGTCGTGAATACGGTTGCGCAGATCCGCCAAGTGTTGCCCTCGATCGAAGCAACGCTGCCCAGCAGCGTGCACGTGGGCGTCGCGATCGACCGGTCGGAGTCGGTCCGCTCGTCAGTGGGCGACACCGAACGCACGCTGTTCATCGCCGTGCTGCTGGTCGTGGGCGTGGTGTTCATCTTCCTGCAGTCGCCGCGCGCCACGCTGGTGCCGGCGGTCGCGTTGCCGCTGTCGATCGTGGGCACCTTCGGGCCGATGTACCTGCTCGGCTACAGCATCGACAATCTCTCGCTGATGGCGCTCACCATCGGCACCGGCTTCGTGGTCGACGACGCGGTGGTGGTGCTGGAGAATATCGTGCGCCACATGGAGTTGGGGCTCAGTCCCAAGGAAGCCGCGTTGAAAGGCAGCGGCGAAGTGGGCTTCACGGTGATCTCGATGAGCCTGTCGCTGATTGCCGTGTTCCTGCCGATCATGCTGATGCCGGGCATCGTCGGCCTGCTGTTCCACGAGTTCGCGGTCACGCTGTCCATCGCCATCCTGATTTCGCTCGTCATCTCGCTCACGGTCACGCCGGCGATGTGCGCGTACGCGCTGAGCCGCAACAACGCCGGGCATTCGAAAGCCCGCTGGGCGCTGTGGGTCGAGGCACAGTTCGACCGTTTCAAGGGCGCCTACGCACGCTCGCTGACAGCCGTGCTGGACCATTCGCTGCTGGTCATTCTGCTGTTGATCGGTCTGCTCGTGGCCAACGTGTTCCTGTTCAAGCTGGTGCCGGCCACCTTCTTCCCCGAGCAGGACACCGGCATCCTGATCGGACAGATCATCGCCGACCAGAGCATCTCCTTCCCGGCGATGCAAAAGAAGCTCGCCCAGTTGCAGGAGATCGTGCAGAAGGACCCGGCGGTCGCCTCGGTGGCCGGCTTTACCGGCGGCCGCGCGCTCAATACTGCGAACGTGTTCATCGAACTGAAACCGCTGGCTGAACGCCATCTCACGGCGACCGAGGTGGTGAACCGCCTGCGGCCCAGGCTCAACCAGGTCTCGGGCGCGCGGCTCTTTATCCAGGCGCAGCAGGATCTGCGGATCGGCGGACGGCAGTCGGCCGCCGAGTATCAGTACACGCTGACCAGCGACGATTCCGCCGCGCTGTTCAAGTGGACGCCGCTACTCGTCGCCGCGCTCGGCAAAGAACACGCGCAGTTGCTCGACGTGAACTCGGACCTGCAGCAAAACGGTCTGCAGACCTACGTCAAGATCAACCGGGCGACGGCGGCACGGTACGGCTTCGCGCCCAACCAGGTCGACAACGTGCTGTATGACGCGTTCGGCCAGCGTACGGTGTCGACCATCTACAACCCGCTCAACCAGTATTTCGTGGTGATGGAGGTGGCGCCGGAGTACTGGCAGTATCCGCAGACGCTCAGCCAGATTTACCTGAGCAAGGCGGCGGGCAATGCCACCGGTACGGCGGCCACGCAAATGCCGAGCGGCACGGTGTCCGGCGTGACGGCGACGACTGTGACGAGCACGACCAGCAGTTCGTCCAGCACGAACTCGCTCAACTCGAACGCGCAAGCCAACGCGACCACCAACAGCATCTCCAACAGCAAGGGCAGCAGTTCGACAGGCAGCGCGGACAGCACGTCAGCGGAGACCATGGTGCCGCTGGCGGCGCTGGTTTCGTTCGCGAACAGCCATACGTCGACGCAGGTGAACCATCAGAGCGGCCTCGTCGCCGCGACGATTTCGTTCAACCTGCCGGCCGGCGGTTCGTTGAGCAAGGCGGCCGTGGCGATCGACAACACGGTCCGCGAGATCGGCATGCCGGCCAGCATCCACGGTGCGTTTGCGGGTGCGGCGGCGGCCTACTCGCAGTCCATGGGTACGGTGCCGCTGCTGATTCTCGCCGCGCTCGGCGTGGTGTATATCGTGCTCGGCGTGCTGTACGAAAGCTCGATCCACCCGCTGACCATCCTGTCGACGTTGCCGTCGGCCGGTATCGGCGCCACGCTGGCGTTGCTGATTTTCGGCACGCCGTTCTCGGTGATCGCGATGATCGGCATCATTCTGCTGATCGGTATCGTCAAGAAGAACGGCATCATGATGGTCGATGTCGCGATCCAGTTGCAGCGCAACGAAGGGATGCCGGCGCGGCAAGCGATTCACGCCGCCGCCGTGGTGCGTCTGCGGCCGATCATGATGACCACGTTCGCGGCCGTGCTCGGGGCGGTGCCGCTTGCCATCGCCATTGGCCAGGGCGCATCGCTGCGTCAGCCGCTCGGTATCACCGTGATGGGCGGCCTGATCCTGAGCCAGGTCTTTACGCTGTACACGACACCGGTGATCTACCTCTACCTCGACCGCTTGCGTTCCAAGCTGGTCAGGTGGTCCGCAGGCCTGCCGTGGAATCGGGACTCGGAGCAACCCGGACAACCGGATACGAAGGCATGAAGATGACGATTTTCTGTAAACACGTTGGGCCGCTAAGTCACTTTAGCCACCTTGGCCCCCTTCGACCCTTGGCCGTCGCGACGCTGGCCCTGCTGGTCAGCGGCTGCATGGTCGGCCCGGACTACCACCGGCCGCAAGTCAACGTGCCCGCCACCTACGCGGAGCTGCCGGGCTGGACGCAAGCCGAGCCGGCCGCAGCCGGACCGAAGGGCCAATGGTGGACCGCCTTTAACGATCCGCTGATCGACCAGCTAGAACCACTGGTGTCGGTGTCCAACCAGACCGTGCGCCAGGACTACGCGAACTATCAGGAAGCGCTGGCTGAAGTGCGGGTTGCACGCTCCAGCCTGTTCCCGACGATCGGCGTAACCGGCTCGTCCACCAAGTCGCGTAGCGCGAGCGGCAACGCGGCCAAGGTTATCAACTCGGGTTCGCTCGAAGGCGACGTCAGTTGGGCGCCGGACCTGTGGGGCCAGGTGCGCCGCACGATCGAAGAAAACGCCGCGACTGCGCAAGCGAGCGAAGCGACGCTCGCCAATGCGACGCTCTCCGAGCAGGTGGCGCTCGCCACGGCCATCATCGACCTGCGCACCAGCGACGCCAATATCGACCTGCTGCAGAAGACGGTCCAGGCGTATCAGCACTTTCTCGACGTGATTGCCGACCAGGACAAGGCGGGCACCATCGCGCCGTCCGACCTGATCACCGCACGCACCCAGCTCGAATCGGCGCAATCCAGCCTGATCGCGCTCGGCGTAGCGCGCGCTCAAGACGCGCATGCGATTGCCGTGCTGGTAGGCAAGAATCCGGAAGAGCTTTCGATCCCGCACAGCACCGCGATGCCGACCCTGCCCACAGTGCCGGTCGGCGTGCCGTCGACGCTGCTCGAGCGTCGCCCCGACATCGCCGCCGCCGAGCGCCAGATGGCCGCGCAGAACGCGGCGATCGGCGTGACCGTGTCGGCCTATTACCCGACGGTTTCCCTCTCGGCGCTGAGCGGCTTCACGCAGTCGCCGTTGTCCGGGCTGCTGCACGTGAGCAACTACGTCTGGTCACTCGGCGGCAGCGCCACCGAAACGATCTTTGACGGCGGCTTGCGCAATGCGGACGTGGACGCGGCGAAGGCGGCTTACGACGCGACCGTCGCCAATTACCGCGGCACGGTGCTGACTGCCTTCCAGGACGTGGAGAACGACCTGTCCGGCTTGCGGATCCTGGCCGAACAGTCGGTCGTGCTGGAGTCGCTCGTGCGCGACGCGAACCGGGGCGCCGAGATTGCCTTCAACGAGTATCAGGCCGGCACGGTGGACTACACCACCGTGGCCACCGCCCAGGCCACCCAGTTGAGCAGTCAGCAGACCGCGCTGAATGTGCAGCAGGAGCGCCTGCTGGATGCGGCGTCGCTGTTCGGCGACCTGGGTGGCGGCTGGGCCGCCACCGACCTGCATGATCCGCGGCATCCGCAGCCTTCGGTCATGCAACAGGCGGCGCCCGCGCAAACAGGCGACACCTCCACGCACAACGCTGCAGCCAAGATGCAATGATCTCGCGTTCCTGACGGGCTGAGCGGAAGGACTCGAGTCAGCGGGACACGCGAGAGAAACCTATAGCTTCATGTCTTTTTACTTTCGTGTACTTTCGCTCGAGTGCCCGCAGGCGCTTTCTTCTTCAATTTGATCTGATTGTACTCAACAGCGGCCCGGACGAGATTTTTCAGAGCGCGAGCATCAATCTTGTCGCCCTCGAAAAAATCGATCGCTCGTCTTGCGTTGCCTTCGAGGCCCGCGTTGAACAGATTGTCAGGATCCGGGAGGCTCGCCCCGTAGGCAAAGGTAAGTTTCACCTTCCCTTTGTGAGCGTTGGCGACTGCAATCATTCCGTCGCGAGACCACACCGGGCTTCCCATCCACTTCCATTCCTCGAATATCTCCGGGTCGGCCTCAAGGATGCTCTTGCGGATGCTGGCAAACGTTTTGCCACGCCAGTCAGTGATTTCTGCGATCAGCTGGTCAATGCGTTCCGATGGATTCATTGGATCTCTATGCCTCGAATTTTGGAGCCGTTTCATCCGGCCACAATAAGTAATGGTGCGACTACATTATTAAATGAGATGCAAGCAGCAAGAGGCCGTAGACGGCCTGGCCGTTGTAGTCACTGGTATTCCCCGAAATGAAGACATCGTTTCAGTCGTGAGTATCGCCATTCGTGACTAGTGCAACGTACGCGTCTTTGGCCGCCTTCCGACTGCCTGCTATCGCCGCAACCGACCCATTTTAACGTTTGCGCACTCGCAGCAGATGATCGCAGCGCCACGTTTTGGCAGAAACGTTGTGCGCCCATCCCCAGCCTGAGTTTTCCGAGCGAGATCGATTTCCCTGCAGCCCCTGGGTTTTGCGCGGACCAACAAACCCTGAGTAGAGCGAACATCATTAAAGAGTTCCGAAGAAGGGTCGTTATCTGATCTACAGACCATGAAAATTGGCGAACCGCTTGCGTGTCCGGCAAATACAAACGGGGCCAAGCGAAAACTCTTCGGGGGCTACATTGAACCAGGAAAACTCATCAAGATTGCGGGCATTCGCCCCGGGTGAGGTCATCTACTCGGAAGGGTATATTGGAACCTCGGCCATCTATGTGATTGCAGAGGGCAAAGTCGAGATTTCGACAAAATGCGACGAAAGACGTGTCGTCCTCGCGACCCTTGGAAAGGGAGAGTGCTTCGGAGAATCGGCGTTGCTGCCGTCCGAGCCACGCGGGTCGACGGCGAAGGCGCTTAGCTTTTGCCGACTAAGCGTGATCGATGCAAAGGTCGTGGAAGAAGAACTGGAGCGCGTCTCGCCGCTCCTTCGCCACCTGATGCGCACTCTGATTCGCCGGAACAAGAGGAAGGACGAACTCCTGGCGACCTACACAAACGCTGACTTTCTGCCCGGCATAGTCTCCTATGCGCACTTACTTAGCTTGATGTCAGGAACTGAAAGTCGCGAAATGCAGGGCCGCCGGTCTCAATCGGATGAAGTTGCCATTCCTCTTGCGGAAGTGTGCAAGCGATGCCAGGCGGTAGCCGGCCATCCTCGCGTGCATGTCATGGCCATGCTCAAACGCATGGAGAAACTCAACCTCGTTGCGCTCGAGTTCGGTCGCGCGGAGTTTCTCGGCAATGGCCCGGCTCCTGTCGCTGACGACACCTCGGGTCGCCAGGTTGTCACCTTCGATCCTGTGCGGATTATCGAACGTGCTCAACGAGTCGGTGGTCATGATCTTGATATTTCGATCGCCAGCGAGCTGGAATTAATAGAACTGGCTGACCTCGAGGCCCTGATAGGAGTCGAGAGGCAGTTAATACTCGACAAGCTCTCTCGCGCGGAAATCGCCGAAGATATCTTCGCTTTCCGGCGAGCCAAAGTGCTGACGTACATTGAAAACAATGGCGTGGCTTATTTCTCCAAGAAAAAGCCGCGAGCTGCCAGCGAGCTCGAATCGCTGACGGACCTGGATCTCGTTGACGACCGGACGCTATTTGATGCTGTCAGCGCGTTCGATACCTACGATCTCGCGAAAATGCTCTCCTCGGCGACCGACCGCGCTGTATCCGAGCGGCTGCTTTCGGTCATGACAAAGGCCCGGCAGAGTGAAACGTCGTGGATCATGCGACGTGACCTCGTGATCAATCCGCTCGAGATACAGGACATCGAACAACGATTCATTCAACTGGTCAAGTCGATAAAAGCCGGGCCGGCAACCGACTCGTCAGCACAGCTTTCTGTTGGAACCTGACTGCCCGGTCCCCGGTTCTGTTAAGCAGATCGGGGATTAGAAAGAATAGTCGCAGCCGTCAAAAGATAAACGAGGAATCGTATGGACATCCTAACGCTGTGCGGAGCGCTTCTCGGCATTGTCGCGATTGTTCTCGGTTTTACTTTGGAAGGCGGCCGGTTCCTGACGCTCTTTCAGATAGAAGCCATGGTCATTGTCCTCGGCGGCACGATCGGCGCCGTGATGGTTCAGAACACGTGGGTAAAGTTCTCAGCAGGGGTCAGGCAACTGAGCATGGTGTTCACCAAGGCCAAGCCGGTAGATCGGGAAAACCTGACCATCTTGCTCGAATGGGGCCATAAAGCAAAAGTGGAAGGGATGCTCGCATTCGAAACCATAGATCCCGAAGGCATTAGTCCCTTTGCCAAGAGAGGACTCGAATTGATCGCCAACGGCGTGCCGACTGCCGTGATCGAGGATGCGTTGCAAAGGGAGCTGGACGCGTACGAGCGCAACCAGATGGCGGCCGCCCGGATATGGCTACAGGCCGGAGGTTATGCCCCGACTTTCGGCATCCTGGGCGCTGTGCTGGGTTTGGTTCAGGTAACAGGCCATCTCCTGGAGCCTGCTCAGCTTGGCCAGGGCGTCTCGGTTGCTTTCATCACGACGCTTTACGGACTGGCGCTCGCCAACATGCTGTTGCTGCCTATCTACGGGAAAATCAAGGCAAGAATAGATAGCGAATTGCGATTTAAAAAATTGTACTTCGATGGCTTTCTCGCCATCTCCCGCAAAGAGTCTCCCCAGTTGATCGAAGCCCGTCTCGTGGCGGACATTGCCTAGAGACGGAATGTGATGAGCAGGCAATTTAACGCGCCAATTTTCGTCTAAAGATCATGTCCTCGGCATCTACTAAACCCAATCGCAAGTTCGACGATGACGCCGAGGTACTCTCCGAGCGTTGGCTGATTTCGTACTCGGATCTCGTGACCACCTTGATGGTGCTCTTCATCGCGCTGTACGCGATGCAACTGGCCAAACATCGAGAGCTTGAAACGAAAAATCTCGCAGTAGCACCGGTAGAGAAAAACCTGGGCGATGCACATACTCATGTGCCCCGGACGGTGGCGCTTGAACAACTCCGGGCGTCCAGGAAAGAGCTGATCTCTTCATTAAAAGTCCTGCGCGACAAGCAAGAAATTCTTGTGCGCGAGAGCGCGCGCGGTGTCGAGATCGAAATCAACGCGAAGATACTCTTCCGCTCGGGTGAGGCACATCTGATGCAGGATTCAGATGCTGTGCTGGACCAGGTGGCCACTGCGCTCAAGGAGCATTCGGCACAACAGATCCTGGTTGAAGGACACACTGATTCCGTGCCGATCTCGACGACAAAATACGAGTCGAACTGGGAGCTTTCGTCTGCACGGGCCGGCTCGCTCGTACGGTTCCTGGTCGATCGAGGTATCGAGCCACACAGACTCGCGGCAATTGGCCGCGCGGACAATATTCCCGCTGTTATGGGAGATGACCCACTTGCCCGCGCAGCCAATCGTCGGGTCGTGATCGTCGTGCAATACGATTTATCGAATCCCCCTCAGTAAATTCGTGTGGAATCGTGTGGAATACTCGGAGCCCGGCGATCACCCTTTCATCCCGGCTTCGACTCTTCCAATCAGTCGCTCAACCCAGCTACGGAGTAGCCTGTTCGACGGCACCAGCGGCACCGAATACGCCATGACCCGGTACACGTTGCTACGCGGTATCTTTGAGACTTTATCCGGGTCCAGCCAATCGTCGTTGTTCACAAGAAGCAGTAGCGTCTCCAGCCCGATGAGGATCGGCCATAAACAGGCCAGCCGCAGTCGAACGGAGAACGCGGGAATAGCGAGCGTGTAATCGAGGGCCTCACGGAAGTGATCGAGGGTCCCGCGGACAAGTTCGAACATGAGCGGCCGGGCGCGACGGGAAGCATCCGGTAACAACAGGTCTTGCGGACTCAAGCCGGATCGATCAAGCATCGTGGCAGGAAGGTAGCAGCGCCCTATGCGCAAATCTTTGCCACAGTCCCGCAAAACATTCGTCATCTGCAGCGCTTTTCCGAAACGAATGCCACGATTCAACATTGTCTCGGGACTGTCCTTCAGTGTTCCCGGCATGTGCGCGTAAGTCATCTTTGTCCAGAATTCCCCAACGCATCCAGCGACCATGTACGTGTATCGATCAAGTTCGTCCAATTCCTGAAGCGCGACAATCTGCCCGGAATATTCGTTGGGAAAAGTACGCAGGTCGAATTCCATGCCCTCGGTGAGCGTAGTGACAATCTCGCGTACGGCCTGCCGATCAGACTCGCTCAATTGGGACAACACCGTCAGCGCGGGCCCGAGCGACTCAAGCAGATGCTTTTCGTCGGACTGCGTCTGCCGACCCGCCACTTCCACCGCAATACGAGCCAGCGCTCCTTCGTCCGAGACGCCGTTGACCTGACTGCGAAGCGATAAAAGCAGCTCCAGCCGCTGCTCCGGCGGGATCAGCGAAGTATCCGCGATTGTGTCCGCCGCGCGTGCCAGGAGGTACCCGAGGCCGATAGGATCGCGCATTCCGGCGGGCAGTATGCGCAGAGTGAGGTAGAAGGAACGTGAAACGCCTTTCAGTAGCGGACCGAGAAGGAAGGCTCGAGCAGGATTACGCATGGATCGGATCGGGTCGTTGTTGGACAAATCGGGCGCCGCCGCATTGTATCCGGCAACGTGCTTCCGGTCTGCTGTGGGCGACCGCTCCTTTCCCTCCGACATCCAGAGGCCATGCGGATGATCGACGAAAACCCACGAACCCGCTGCAAGCCGTCCCATCGGGCCTGTGTTCTGCTCGCTCGGTGGGACGGCTGCGATTTTGCTTGCCGGTGTGCTACGGCTTGCGGGGCGAAACCACGCCGGCGCCGCCAGGGCTGGTTGCCGGCGAACTGAACACCCCATGAGTGGGTCCGTAGCTAGGACGCGCGTTGACGTTTGCTGGAGAACTATTGTTCTTCGCCACGCCGCCCGAAGGCGGCGCGTTCAGCGCTTGCGTTTCCAGCAGTTTTTTACTCCGGTCGTTCAGCCCGGCGTTGCCCGTTTCGATTAAGCAACAGCAACATATGAAGCCAAGGATAAGTTTCCGTTTGGTCATGAGCGCCTCCTCTTCAAGTACGCACGGCCACGGGAACTCCAACGTGTCGGTTGAACCGGCAACCCGGCGATTTAACGCTGCCCGCGGCTTGTCCATCGACGCGTGACCCGGAACGAGGCAAGCATGATCGACTGATCAACAACTCGTCCACGGAGTCACCGTCTATTCGATTATCGTGCACCTTTGTGAACTGCATAACAAGATGGTCCAGGGTTGAGTTCGGCTTATCGCCCCCGGTAGCGAAATCCCGATTCGATGTGTACCTTTGGCGCACCGCAAAATCGCATGGCGCTACACCCTGGAACAACACTTACCGCCTCAAACTGTCTCTGCAATTGATGGCTTTTTCTGCCCC
>NZ_AEJF01000226.1 GCF_001028175.1 Caballeronia mineralivorans PML1(12) | reverse complement strand
CAGGAAGGCCTGCCGCTCCATTCGCAAACCGTGCAGGCAGTGGCCGAAGAGTTTGCAACCTGGCGCAGGCAGTTCCGCAAGGTGAGGCTCAGATGGCGAGTGTCCAAGGGTGCGAAGCGCAGCCTGGGGTGGATCCCCTTCAAGTCGAGCGCGATCCAGTATCGCAACGGCCAAGTGTTTCTCGCCGGCAAGCCGCTGGGTCTGTGGGACAGCTACGGCTTATCGAAGTACAGGCTGGGTACGGGTTCGATCAGCGAAGACGCGCGCGGGCGCTGGTATCTGAACGTCACGATCAAGCTCCAGAAGCCACCCGGACCAGCCCCTGCGGCGATCGGCAAGGCGGTCGCACTGGATCTGAATCTGCGCCGTGCCGCGACCAGCGATGCCGTCCTGCTCGAGTTTGAACCGCATCATCGCCTACTCGAAGAGAAGATTGCCCGGGCGCAGCGGGCGAAGAAGCCGGAGCTCGTGCGCGCACTTTGCGCGAAAGCCGCGAACCGTCGCAAGGATCAGCATCACAAGCACTCCACAGCGCTCGTGCGCAAGTACGACGCGATTCTTCGTAGGCCAGGTGAATTCCCTTGCCCTGGCAAAGACACGGATGGCCCAGTCCGTGCTCGATGCAGGTTGGGGGATGTTCCGAACCATGCTCCGGTACAAATGCGATGACGCAGGCGTGTGGTTCGAGCAAATCAACGAAGCGTATTCAACCCAGACCTGTTCGTGCTGCCAGTCTCGCACGGGGCCCAAAGGTGTCGCAGGTCTTGGAATAAGAGAATGGGCGTGTGAGGTATGCGGTGCGTATCACCACCGCGACATCAACGCCGCCATCAACATTCTCGCGGTCGGACGTGGCCGTCTCGCTGGAGGAATCCCCGCCCTTTCCGCGTAAGCGGCAGCCGATGGCTGAGGACGGGGAGGACGGGGAGGACGTCAATCATTTCTTACCTGACCATTGACAGCTTTGAATCGTTCGCTAAAAAGCACCCTTAGTTGCATCCCTTGGCCCAGGTGGCGGAATTGGTAGATGCACATGGTTCAGGTCCATGCGCCGCAAGGTGTGGAGGTTCGAGTCCTCTCTTGGGCACCAACACGTAGTCCGGAGCAATCCGAAGAAGTCCGAGAAACCCCGTAAAGCCTTGTGCCTGCGGGGTTTTTGTCTTTTAACGTCCGATACGCTCCCCGGTGATCCGATTGAAAATGAGTACTTTTTTGAGTACATTGAAAGTTCGAGTTAGGAAGATGTACTCATCATGCTCCTCACCGCGCGACAAGCCCAAACAGCCAGGACTCGCCCCAAGGCATACGGGGTGCCCGACGGCGGTGGCCTGACCCTGTGGATCACTCCGGACGACCACAGGTATTGGCACTTCCGTTACAGAATGGGCGGGAAACAACCGCGCATCTCGCTCGGCACTTATCCCGCCGTTTCGCTACAGCAAGCTCGGGAGCGAGCGGCAGAATGCCGAGCCTTGGTCGCAAATGGCATCGATCCCCGCAAAAAGCGGCGAGACGAGAAACATCGCGATGCACTGGTCCAAATCAACCCGACCACCATATTGAAGTCATTGCGCAACAAGGGCGCCTCGCCTGGCAGCGCATCACGGGCTACAACCTGCGCAACTATGCCGAGCTTGCGATGCAACGCCACAAGCGCATTTTCGGCAACACCATGAAGGCGCGCGCTGGCGCAGCAAAAGACCGAGGCATGGATCAGTGTGTCTGCACTGAACCGAATGACCAATCTCGGTATGCCGGTGTCCGTGAAAGTCTAGAAAGTAGCGAACATCGGGACGCTTTGCTCGATGTTTTCTTTATTCAACAACGCCCCTCTTTTGCACCGCGCGATGGTCCACGCCATGTCGTCGCGCCACGTTCTCGATTCCTACCACCCTTGCCTGACAAATAGTCTTTACCACCGAACACTTGAATCGCGCACTGCTTGCTAATAAAAAAAGCACCCCAAATTCGTTGCACGGGTGTCCAACTTTTGGGGTGCAGTTCAGAACCTGGCGTCTTCTTAAGCGATCGTCTGCGTCGCTATTTCATCCACCGCCGCCCTCACAATGCCGACAATCTCGTCGACATCCTCCTGCGTCGTCACCAGCGGCAGCGCAAAGCCGAGAATATCGCCGTGCGGCATTGCCCGTGCGATTACCCCGCGCAGCAACGCCGCCGCCGATACCTTCGGCCCGACCTTCAACGCTGCATCGAAGGGCTGACGTCCTGGCTTGTCCGCCATGAATTCAAGCGCCGCCAGCATCCCGGCATTGCGCACTTCACCCACTAGCGGATGCTGGTCGAACGCGGCATGCAACTGCGCGCCGAGATAAGCGCCGACATCCGCGGCGTTCTGCGTCAGGTTCTCGCGTTCCAGAATGTCCAGGTTCGCGATCGCGGCGGCCGCGCAGATCGGGTGACCGGAATAGGTCCAGCCGTGTCCCATCGCGCCGTGTTCCTGCGACCCTTTATCGATCACATCCCACACACGTTCGCCGACAATCACGCCCGACAGCGGCGCATAAGCGCTCGTGAGACCCTTCGCAACGGTGATCAGGTCCGGTTGCATGCCGTAGTGCTGCGCGCCCATCTTCGACCCGAGCCGGCCGAAGCCGCACACCACTTCATCGGAAATCAGCAGGATGTCGTGCTTCTTCAGTACCTGCTGGATGGCGGCCCAATACCCCTCCGGAGGCGCGATGATACCGCCCGTCCCCATTACCGGTTCACCTATGAACGCAGCGATTGTATCGGCGCCCTCGTGTGCGATCAGCTTCTCCAGCTCCTCCACGCAATACGCGACAAACTGCGTTTCGTTCATGCCCGCCGGCGCCTGCCGGTACCAGTGCGGGCAGACCGTATGCTTCACGCGATCGATCGGCAAATCGAAATGCTGATGGAAGCTCGGAAGACCCGTCAGGCTGCCCGTAACAATGCCCGAACCGTGATAACCACGCTCGCGTGAAATGATCTTCTTCTTGTTCGGGCGACCCAGCACGTTGTTGTAGTACCAGACAATCTTGATCTGCGTCTCGTTGGCGTCCGAACCAGACATGCCGTAATAAACCTTCTTCATCCCGGCCGGCGCCCAGTCGATAATCCGCGACGACAGCTCGATGATAGTGTCGGTGGAATGGCCCGCGTACGTGTGGTAATACGCCAGCTTTTTCGCTTGCTCGAAGATCGCATCGGCCACTTCGGTGCGGCCATAGCCAATGTTCACGCAGTAGAGACCCGCGAAGGCGTCTATGTAGCTCTTGCCCTCGTGATCTTCGATCCGGATACCCTTCGCTCCCCGAATGATCTTGCCGGGCAGCGCACCGCTCGCGTGATCGTGCGCGTGGGTCGAAGGATGCATGAAGTGTGCGCGGTCTTCGTTGAACAGTTGGTCGAGTTGCTGTGCCATGAGTTACTCCCTGAATTTGATTACGCTGTGACGCTCAGACGCTCAGCGGCAGACCGAGGTTGCCGAGGCAAAAATATTTGGTTTCGACGAACGGCTCGAAACCCTCCGATCCTCCTTCACGGCCAAGGCCCGACGCCTTCATGCCGCCGAAGGGGATAGGCGCACCGGTGAACTTGACGCCGTTGACCGAGATCATCGCGAAGTCGAGCCGGCGCACCAGTTGAAAGATCGTGTCCACGCGCGTGGCGCAGATGTAGGCAGCCAGACCGTGTTCAGTGTCATTCGCTTTCGCAACCACTTCGTCGAGCGTGTTGAACGATGAAATGGCGGATGTCGGGGCGAAGTTCTCTTCGTCGTAGATACGCATGCCAGGCGCGGCGTCGGCCACGACGGTGGGCTCGAAGAACCACCCGCCGAGCGCATGCGCCTGTCCGCCGGTTGTGATGCGCGCGCCCTTCGCCCGGGCGTCGGTCACGCGCTCGGCGGTGGTATCGAAGGCCGCCTGATGCGTCAGCGGGCCAACCTCCACGCCCGCCTCGAAAGCCGGACCGACCTTCAACGCGCGCACGGCTTCGGTGTATCGATCAACGAAGGTTTCGTACAGCGACGCGGCCACGAAGATGCGGTTCGCCGCGCAACAGTCCTGTCCCGAGGTCTGGAACTTCGCACCGACCGCCACCTTGACGGCCTGATCGAGATCAGCGTCTTCCGTCACGATGAACGGCGCGTTGCCGCCAAGTTCCAGCGCCAGTTTCTTGATGCCGGACTCGGCCGCCGCGCGCGCGACGAGCCCGCCTACACGCGTTGACCCGGTGAAGCTGACCGAGCGCACGCGCACATCGCGTACCAGCGTTTCCATCGCCATTTGCGGCTCGCCCAGCACAACGTTGAATACGCCCGTGGGAAAACCCGCTTCTTCCGCCAGTTGCGCCAGCGCCAGCGCGGAGAAAGGTGTTTCGTGCGCGGGCTTAACGATCACCGTACAACCCGCGGCAAGCGCGGCAGCAGCCTTGCGGGTAATCATCGCAACCGGGAAATTCCACGGCGTAATAAGCGCGGCAACGCCGACCGGTTCCATCACCGTGCCGAGATGCGCGCCATTGATATGCGTGGGAATCGTGCGGCCGCATAGACGTTTTGCTTCGTTGGCGTACCACTCGACGAAGCTTGCCGCATACGCAATTTCCCCTTTGGATTCGGCCAAAGGCTTGCCTTGTTCCATCGAGAGAATGCCGGCGAGATCGTGTTGATGGCGCAGGATCAGCTCATGCCAGCGCAGCAGGATCGCGCTGCGGCGCTCTTGTGCCACCCATCGCCAGGATTCGAATGCACGCTGCGCGGCGCCAACCGCTGCCTCTATTTGCGCACAATCCAGCATGGGCACATGACCGATCACCTCCTGGTCGGCGGGGTTCTGCACGGCGATTGTTGACGCGCTGTCGCTATGAATCCAGCGGCCATCGACATAACAAAGCGACTTGAAGAGGACGGGATGACCCAGCAACATGAGAGGCTCCTGATTGCACTGTATGACGTCCATTTTCTTCCCTGCCGCGGTGCGATTTTTTCGATGTGGTACGCCTTGCGTGGCGTTTTTTTCTGTTCTGCGAGCCCTTCTCGCGATATTCGTCTAGTCCCAGTCGGGAACGCTGTCTGGCATGCTTTTCACGACCTTGGTGACGATGTACGTGAAATAGCGTTCGATCCCTATCTCATCCGTCAGCAAGGAGTCGATGAAGCGCTGGTAATGATCAATGTCCGGCGAGACCACGTGCAGTACATAGTCCACGCCGCCGCCCGTCGCGTAACACTGAACAACTTGCTGCGCGGCCAGTACCCGTTGCTCGAAGCGCCGCATGTCGTGCGCGGTGTGTTTTGCCAGCGTCACTTCCACTACGATCCGGCTCGCCTTGATAGCACCCACCCAATCGAGTTCCGCCCTATACCCCTTGATGACACCGCTCTCCTCCAGCTTGCGCACGCGTTCCCACGCTGGAGAAATCGACAGGTTGACCTCTTCGGCCAGCCGCGATTTCGTGATGCGGCCGTCGCGCGCCAGGATGCGCAGGATGGCGATGTCATAGCGGTCGAGCTTGATCACGGTCAGACGAGCACCGGGATATTGCCTTCGACAACGTCAGCGACTACCGCCACCGTGTCGCCGATCTGAACCAGTCCCGGGAAGTGCCGCGCAGCGACCAAACCGCTGCGGCGTGCCACGTATTCGACTGCGGGCACACCGGTGCGCGTGGCGTCATAGATACGGGCCAGCACGTCGCCCTTTTGAACAAAATCCCCTAAATGTTGGCACATTTCGAGCAATCCACTATGCGCGCTGGTGGTGTAGCAAGTGCCGTCCGGCATGTCGAGCAGGGTTGTCGTGCTGTTGCCGCCCCTCACGTCATCGCGCGGAGAAATCCCTTCCCGGTCGATGACACCCGCATGCGCGAGAAAGCCGTACACACCTCGTTCCGCAATCGCCACGCTCGCGGCAGTCGCGGTCCCGCCACCGCCCAACTCAGTGGAGACAAACACCTTCCCCGCTTCTTCCACCGCTGAATCGAATAGACCCACACTATCGAGCTCGAGCATGCGCATGGAATAGGGCGCGCCGAACGCGCGCATCGCGGCTTCGCAACGCGCCTGTTGTTGCGCGTCGGACAGCACATGGATGGCTGCGAACGGCAAGAAATCCAGCGTGCGACCGCCGGCATGAATGTCGAGCACGTAGTCGGATAGGGGCAGTAAATGCCGCTGGAAATAGTCCGCTATTTTTTCTGTGACCGTGCCATCCGGTTTGCCCGGAAAACTCCGGTTGAGGTTGCCGGAGTCGACGGATGAAGTACGCGTGCCGGCCTTGAACGCCGGATAGTTCATGAAGGGCACGACGATCACCCGGCCGGTGACGTCGCTTGCCTTGAGCGTGGAAGCGAGCTTCGACAGCGCGATCGGCCCTTCATATTCGTCGCCGTGATTGCCGCCGGTCAGCAGCACCGTCGGCCCCTCCCTGCGCTGGATCACGGTGATCGGAATCATGATGGCGCCCCACGCCGAATCGTCGCGTGAATACGGCAGTTTGAGAAACCCGTGCTGCTCGCCTTCGGCGGCGAGATCCACTGTCGGCGTAATGGGTGACGCACGCATTGCTACTCCTTCACAAACAATTTTCGCGGCGTATTGCAGAACGTCTCCACGCCCGTGCCGGTAATCAGGATGCTCTCCGTGATTTCCAGGCCCCAGTCGTCGAGCCACAACCCCGGCATGAAATGAAACGTCATGCCGGGTTCGAGGACAGTCTTGTCCCCCGGGCGCAGGCTCATGGTGCGTTCGCCCCAGTCGGGCGGATAACTCGCGCCGATCGGGTAACCGCAGCGGCTGTCCTTCTCGATTCCAGACTTGCGCAGCACCGCAAAAAATGCGTTAGCGATGTCTTCGCAAAGATTGCCGGGTTTCGCCGCCGCAAGCCCCGCTTCTATGCCTTCCAGCACGGCCTTTTCTGCATCGATGAAATGTTGCGGCGGCCGGCCAAGATAGACCGTGCGCGATTGTGGACAGTGATACCGCTTGAAGCAGCCGGCAATTTCGAAGAACGTTCCTGCGTTCAAGGTGAACTCGGAGTCGTCCCAGGTCAGGTGCGGCGCGGCGGCATCCGATCCGGTCGGCAGTAGAGGCACGATGGCGGGGTAGTCGCCACCATAACCTTCCACGCCAGTGATGCCCGCCAAATAGATCTCCGCGACAAGATCACTCTTGCGCATGCCCGGTTCAACCCGGTCGAGAATGCGTGCGTGCATCTTCTCGACAATCCGCGCTGCGATGCGCATGTACTCGATCTCACGCGGCGACTTGACGGCACGCTGCCAGTTAACGAGACCCGTTGCGTCGACCCATGACGCGTGTGGCAGATGCTGGGTCAGCGATGCATACGCTGCTGCGCTGAAGTAGTAGTTGTCCATCTCCACGCCGATCCGGCATTTATCCCAGCCACGCGCGGCAATCACTTCTCCCGACAGATAATCCATAGGATGCCGCACTTGTGATTGGACGTAATGATCTGGGTATCCCACAATCTGATCGTGCTGCATGAATACCGTGCGCTTCGCGCCGTTCGCATCCTGTCCGCGACCGAACCAGACAGGCTCGCCTTCCATTGGCAGGAGCACGCACTGGTGCACATAAAACGACCAGCCATCGTAGCCGGTGAGCCAGCCCATGTTGGTCGGATCGGAGACGATCAGCAGATCGACCCCCGCTTTTTGCATCGCTTGCCGGGTCTTGGCAATACGCGCGTCGAACTCGCTACGCTCGAACGACAGGCGTACCGTGGGTTCTGCCGGCTTTGGTTTCTCTTGCGGTTGCTTCTGCGTCTGCATCTCTGTCATTGATGACATCGTCCCCTCTCAGAGCGTCACGTCGTTGTTGAAAATGGTTCCGGCGTTCGCCGCGCGCGCGCGTTGCAGCGCGAGAGCCGCAATTGCTGTGTCTTGCGCGCCCGTGCCGGTCAGGTCGCAGATAGTGATTTCATCGTCATGGGCACGCCCTTTGTGAGTGCCCGCGATGACCTGTCCCAACTCGGCAAAACTTGCGTCGCCAGCAATCGAACCAACCTCGATCGCGTGATGCAGTTCGCCGAGCACACGGGTTTGCTGAAGACGGTCGCAGATATAACGCGCGGCGGTGATGACGGCTGGCGCAAGTTCGTTCTTGTGCTCCGCGTCCGATCCCATCGCGGTAATATGCAAGCCGGGATGCAGGTCTTCAGCATGAATGAGAGGAGCGCGGCTCGGCGTCGTGGTGATGGCTATATCGGCGTGAGCAAGTGCGTCATGGACGGTTGCGGCAACCTCGCAAGGGATGCCTTGCACATGCTCGGCGAAGCTTCTCGCGCGTCCGGCATCGCGCGCCCAGACGGCGACGTAGTCGATCTCGCGAACCATCCGCAGTGCCTGCAATTGAAGCTGCGCCTGCTCACCCGCACCGATCACGGCCACGCGCCGCGCGTCCTTGCGCGCGAGCCAGCG
>NZ_AEJF01000225.1 GCF_001028175.1 Caballeronia mineralivorans PML1(12) | reverse complement strand
GCGCGAGCCAGCGCGCCGCGACCGCGCCCGCTGCTGCGGTGCGAACCGCGGTGAGATAACCGTTGTCCAGCAGCACCGCTTCAGTCAATCCGGTACGCGCCGACAACACCAGCATGAGGCCATTGAGACTCGGCAGGCCGAGCGACGGATTGTTGAAAAAACCAGGGCTGACCTTGATCGCGAAGCTATCGACTCGGGGTAACCACGCGGTCTTTACATCGACTTCGCCGGCATGCTCGGGAAGGTCGAGACGAAGGATCGGCGGCATGGCTACCGCTTCAGTCGCAAGCGAAAGAAACGCGGCCTCGATTTGATCGATGGCGGCGAGATCGAGCGGAACAAGCGCCCGTAACTGTGCTTGGCTGAGCAGTGTGATGGCGGACATCTCAAGCCTCCAGAATCAATCGGCGATGCAGGTCCATATCGATGTTCAAGCCGCTCACGATCAGCACGACCGGACCGCGCTTGACGTCGATACGCCCGTCGAGAATCGCGGCAATACCGACCGCCGCCGCACCTTCTATCACCAGCCGCTCTTCGCGATATGCAAACACGACGCCGCGCTTGATCGATGCTTCGTTCAGCAGCACGACATCGTCGGCGAGCGTTTGTGTCAACGCGAAGGTGTGCTGATTGTCGAGGCCGATGCCGCCGCCAAGTGAATCCGCAAGGGTTTCGACTTCATCAACAAGCACAGGTCGACCCGCCGCCAGACTCGCGTGCATCGCGGCACCGCGTTCCATCGTTACGCCGATCATCGCGACGTCTTCGTAAATTCGCTTGGCCGCGAACGCAACGCCGCTAAACAATCCACCGCCCGACAAGGGCACGACAATAGCGGCCGTGTCCGGCAAGGACTCCATGATCTCCAGGCCGATGGTCGCTTGTCCCGCGATGACGTCGATGTCGTCAAAAGGCGGAACGAATGCGAAGCCTTCTTCGCTGACGAGACGCAACGCTTCGACCTGGGCATCGTCCTGACTCTTGCCGGCGATCACTACGCGTGCGCCGAGTGCATCAACGGCATCGACCTTGTTCTTCGGCACCAGCGCCGACATGCATACGGCCGCTTCCATGCCAAGCACACGTGCGGCGTGAGCGACCGCGCGGCCGTGGTTTCCCGTCGATGCAGTGACCACTTTTCTAATGCCGCGCTCGGCGAGTCTGGCCAATGCATTCGACGCGCCGCGCAACTTGAAGCTGCCGGTCGGCTGCATGGTTTCGAGCTTCAGATAGACCGGCGTCCTGGCGATCCGCGACAGCGCCGCTGACTGAAGCAGCGGCGTGTGCGTCACGCGTCCTTCAAGACGGCGGCGCGCGCGATAAACATCGGCAAGTGAGAAAGCGGGCATAAATCGAGTCGCATCCAAAGAGTTGATGCGATCGAGTGTAATGGCCTAAAAATCAGGTTTTAATGTCCTAGTTCAATCTATACGCGAGGATGAACGCTTAGCTGAAGTCATGCACATGCGGGTACTGTTCGAACACTTCGCCTATGGTTTCGATTGCGGTTTTAAAGGTGTGGTCTCCCACTTCAGCACCCACGCATAAGCGCACCGCGTTCGGTCGTTCGGCGCCGCCCACGAGGAAGGGATCCGGCGATGTCACGGCAATTTCTCGCTTGCGCAACTCGCGCGTCACGCGGTCCGCTTGCCAGTAATCCGGCACCTTCAGCCACGCCGATAGGGCCTGCGGATGGCTCCCGAGCAGATACGCGCCGAGCCCCTCGCGTACCATCGCCTGGCGCGTGGTGAGACGCTCGCGCTGCACGGCGACCAGGTGCTGCGCCGTCCCGTCAATGATCCAGCGCGTAGCGACTTCCGCCATGGGTGACGTCGCCGCCCAGCTGCTCACCCGCAACACGCTTTCGGCCCGCAGCGCGAGACGTCGCGGCATGGTGAGATAACCAATGCGCAAGCCAGTGAGCACCGACTTCGTCATGCTCGTGCAGTAGAACGACAACTCTGGAATCAGGCTGGCGATAGGCGTCTGCGTCTTGGCCGGCAACGCGCCGTAGACGTCGTCCTCGATCACGTACACGCCATAACGTTCGGCGATGCGTGCAATCGCGCGGCGACGCGAATCCGGCATCAAGGCTACCGTAGGGTTGTTCAGCGTCGGCGTGCAGACCAACGCACTGACGCGCTCGCTGTCGCACATTTCTTCGAAATGTTCGGAACGTATGCCGTATTCGTCGATATCCAGGCCTTTGAGCGTGAAGCCCAGCACATTCGCGGAGCCGATCACACCATGGTCGGTCAAGCTCTCGCACAGGACCGTGTCGCCAGGGCCGACAAATGACGCCAACGCCAGGAAGATGCCGTGCGCGGCGCCGTTGGTAACAAGCAGCGTCTCGGGATTCGCCGGCATGTTGAGCGAGGCCAGCCACGCGGCGCCCGCTTGCCGGTGATGCTCGAGCCCCGCGATCGGTCTGCACGCGCGTATCCACGGCTGGTCATCGACAGTGGCAAGTGTCACGCACACTTTGCGCCACATCGCATCGTGCTCCGGGGTATGCACGATGCGTGCAATTGAAAAGTCGACGACCTCGCGCTCGGCCGTGTCGAGCATGTATTTCGACATGGTTTCGGTTACGCGCGCCGTGACAAAACTGCCTCGCCCGACCTCGCAACGAATCAGCCCTTGCCGCTCCAGTTCCTTATACGCATTCGTCACGGTCTGGACGCTGATCGCCAGGTCCGCCGCGACCTCGCGCTGCGGCGGCAAGCGGGCACCTGACGGCAGCGCCGCGCTTTCAATATCGGCCGCGATCGCTTTTACCAGACGTTTATATTTCGACTCGACGCCATGCACCGTGCGCACTGCGTCACGCCACCGCTCGTTCACGTTTGCCTCCATTCAGTAGCGTTCATAGTGGCGCAGAAGCGGCCTTGAAAATTATTGTCCTAGAGCAATTAGAACAAAAATATGGCTTTGTATGCTGCGTTCATGGCGGTGTAGCGCGACTCTAAAACGGGAATAAAACCAAGGGTTTGCGAGCATTTTTCGCCACTTGTGCCGCGCGAGCGCGGCGCAATCAACCACGCTACGGAAACGGATCGACATGAAACTCAAACGAGTGTCTGGAATGCTGGCGGCGCTGTTCATTGTTGCAGCGGCGGGGTTGGTGGCTCATGCAGCGGCGGCGAATGCTGAAACGACCTTACAGCGCATTCAGCGCACGGGGGAAGTGCGCATTGGTTACGCGAACGAAAGCCCCTTTGCGTACACCACGCCGGACGGCACCGTCACCGGCGAGTCGCCCGAGATCGCGAAGAAGGTGTTCGCCAAGCTGGGCGTCAAGAAAGTCGACGCGGTCCTGACCGAGTGGGGTTCGCTCATTCCCGGCTTGCGCGCGGGCCGCTTCGACGTGATTGCAGCCGGCATGTATGTCACGCCTGAGCGTTGCAAGCAAGTCGCCTTCGCCAATCCTCAATACCAGATCCAGGACACCCTGCTGACGTTGAAGGGCAATCCAAAGCACCTGCAAAGTTACGCGGACGTCGGCAAGAACCCCGACGCAAAACTGGCTGTCATGTCGGGCTCGGTTGAGTTGGGCTACGCACGCGATTCCGGCGTGAAGGACGCGCAATTGCTGCAAGTACCCGACACCACTGCGCAGTTACAGGCCGTGCGCGCGAGCCGCGCCGACGCTGCAGCCGGTACCGCGCTGACTATGAAGGGTCTCGCCGCCAAAGCGGGTCCGACGGTCGAGGCGATCCCCAAGTTCACCGACGATCCCAAGCACACCGGTTACGGCGCCCTCGCCTTCCGCCCGGACGATACGGACCTGCGCGATGCCGTCAACCAGCAACTGCATGCGTGGCTCGGCACACCGGATCATCTCAAGACGGTCGCACCGTTCGGCTTCGATAAAAGCAACCTGCCGGACAAGACGACCGCACAACTCTGCGGCGGCTGACCGCCTGCGTTTGACGGGCCGGCAGGTGCCGACTCACACCGTCTCTTTGCCTAGCGAGGAACGCCATGGGCGATTTGCATGAACTCCTGCCCCTGTTGATGAAGGGCACGCTCGTCACCATCGAAATTGCCGTGTTTGGTATCTTGATGGCGATCGTGATGGCTGGCGTCGCGACGATCCTGCGCACATCTGCGTGGCGCGTTTTACGCTGGACCGGGAATGTGTACGTTGAAGTGTTCCGCGGCACCTCGCTGCTGGTGCAGCTATTCTGGTTCTTCTTCGTGTTGCCGTTGCCGCCGTTCAATCTCGCACTGACACCATTCACCGTGGCAATCGTCGGACTCGGGCTGCATTACGGCGCCTACGGCTCCGAGATCTTGCGCGGCGCGCTGCGCTCGGTTCCCGGTGGCCAATATGAAGCCGCGCTCGCGTTGAACATGCCTGCATCGGCAAGAATGCGCCGGATCGTCTTGCCGCAAGCCATGATCAACGCGCTGCCGCCCGCAACTAATCTGATGATCGAATTGTTGAAGGGGACTTCGCTAGTCTCGCTGATCACACTCTCCGATCTCACCTTCCGAGCGCGCCAACTCGACGAAGCAACCTTCAAGACCGCTGAGATTTTCGCGCTGACGCTGGCGATCTATTTCGTCCTGGCGCAGATTGTGGTGACCATCATGCGTCGTTTCGAACGGCGTGTCAGTTATGGCATTGCGCAGAGGACAGTGAGATGAACTCATTCTTCGACGTCAAATACGCGCTGCACATCCTGCCGGACCTGCTGCGCGCGTCGACGTACACCATCGGTATCACGCTGGTCGGGTTTGCCATTGCGTTGGTGCTGGGGCTCGTACTGGCTATTCTGCGACGCAGTTCCATTGCGCTGGCGTCGCGTGTGACCGGCTTCATTGTCGAATTCATTCGCAGCACGCCATTACTGATCCAGGTCTATGTGCTGTTCTACGTTGCGCCGCTTTATGGCATCACGATGTCGGCGCTGACCGCGGGCACGATCGGCATTGCGATCCACTACGCATGTTATGTCTCTGAGGTTTATCGCGCGGGGTTGAATGGCGTGGCGCAAGGCCAGTGGGAGGCAGCGTGCGCGTTGTCGTTGTCGCCGTGGCGCACATATAGCGGCGTCATTCTTCCGCAAGCGATTCGCCCCGTGATTCCCGCGCTTGGCAACTATCTGGTCGCCATGTTCAAGGACACGCCAGTGCTGTCCGCCATCACGGTGGTCGAACTCATGCAGCAGGCGAAAAATATCGGTTCGGAAACGTTTCGTTATCTTGAACCAATCACCATGACCGGCCTGTTCTTTTTATTGATCAGCGTAACGTTCGCCTCGGGCGTGCGTCACCTCGAACATCGCGTGAGATTGCCATGACGTACGTTCTATTCGAACGACCTGCCGGAGTATGCTGATGGAACTCCAGGAGAAGCAGATGAAACGGGATTTCGACCCCGCACTCGGCGCGGATGCTGCTGTGCCAAACATCCAGCCGATGGTGCGCTTCACCGGCGTCACGAAACGGTACGGCCCGCTCACGGTGCTCGACGCACTCGATCTGGAGGTCGCCCGCAACGAGAAGGTCGCGATCATCGGACCGAGCGGTTCGGGTAAATCCACCTTGCTGCGCGTGCTCATGACGCTCGATCCGCTGACTGACGGCCTGATAGAAGTGGAAGGCGAACCGTTGACGCACATGCGCCGAAACGGTGTGCTGGTGCCCGCGTCGGAACGGCATGTGCGCGACGTTCGCCGCAAGATCGGCATGGTGTTCCAAAGCTTTAATCTGTTTCCGCACATGACGGCCTTGCAAAACACCATCGAGGCACCGTTGCGAGTGCTTGGCATGTCGAAGCGCGATGCTGACGAGCGTGGCCGCGGGCTACTCTCCATGGTGGGCCTCGACGACAAATGCAATCACTTTCCGTCGCAGTTATCGGGTGGCCAGCAGCAGCGCGTGGCGATTGCCCGCGCGCTAGCGATGCGCCCCAAGGTGATGCTCTTCGACGAAGTGACCTCGGCGCTCGATCCCGAGTTGTGCGGTGAGGTGCTGAACGTGATTCGCAGGCTTGGCCACGAGCACGATCTGACCATGCTGATGGTCACGCACCAGATGGGTTTTGCTAAAGAATTCGCGGACCGGGTATGCTTCTTCTCACAGGGAAAAATCATAGAGCAGGCGCCGCCACAGCAATTTTTTGCGGCTCCACAACACGAGCGCACACAGCAGTTCTTGCGGGCGGTTCGCGAAGCGACTTAGTACTACAACCCACTGTGCGACACGTGTCACCGTTCGCCGAGCGTGATTCGACATGCAGTAACGGATGGCAAAGCTCTTTTCTGCGACAGTCTCGACTGTCTCTGAGTCGACAATCTGAGCGCATCCGTCAATTGCGCGGCGGCGAACCGCCCGCCCTACGGTCAAACTAACGGCACGGCGTTTTCCTGAGCCTGTAGCGCTTGATGTTGGGCAGCCTGCTCCTGAGCGTGTTTCTTCGCCAAATGTCTCCCCACCACACAGCCACCGACAGCCCGACGACCGCGTGGTGTCCTGCATAGTGGCCCGACATCACCCACCACTGCACCTTTGAGGCAACCGGCTGCGTTTGCAGTACCGATTGTCTCCAGCGCCTACTTTCATTCGAAGGTATTCAGAAAGTCGGGGCTTACGAGCGTGGTGCCTTCGGGCATTGTTTCGGTACCTCCGGATACCTTCTCCGACTCTTCACCAATAATTCTCCATAGCTGAGTCTTTGAGGCGACCATGTGTCTGGTGGCAGGCCGTTATTCTGGGCTTTCGCGACGCAGGCGTCGCGAAAGCCCAGAGCAGATGGCTCGGCTATAAATGACTCCATTAACGCGCCGTAGCATCGTCGTGGTGCGTGTGCGCGAAGCGACTGCCCTAGAGACGTCGACGAAGAGAATACGAGCGCTAATCGGTAAGGGTCATTAAGCGACGCCGTCCGACTTCGGATTTCGCATATTCCACAGCGAACTGGCGCGCCTGCGCTTCGGTCGCAAAGCAACCGAGCGCACCGGTTGCTTGTCCGTCACCGTTTTTGTCCGTGATGATGGCCGTCGACCTAAAGCCAGACGGGTCCTGTGTAACTATGGGGACAATCACGTTCCCCATGTAATCAACAGATGACGAATGAAACATAGACGAATCCTCCCTGTTGCCAAGTAGCAAAGCCGAAACATAGTTCGACGTTCCGCCGGCACCGCAATTTTCGAAGGATTGCTTGGTAACAGTGAGGAGTTTCGGCACCAACCTACTTCTTTAGACTATTCCGAAATGGGAGCCTGAAGGGAAAAAATTCATGACGCCGCAGAAACATATTCGGCCGCGTTTTCCCCTATCTCTGTCGCGGTCGATGAACCCCTGCGTTTTGGAATGCCAGCACGGAAGACGGAATCGTGGCTCGGCAAGATAGAGGGCGCGGGGAACGTTTCGCCGAATAGGCCTTCGCCAGGACAACCCATTGCAAAACGCCCGTCGATATGCGACGCGCGCAGCCGACGCGCCGCACCTCCCCGATACGGCTTGCGGCACAGCCCTTTTAATTCGACACGTGCGACCTATAACAGAACTTGAAGCGGCGCAGTCACCGTCAGCCAGAGTTTCGCCCTTGTGAGCAAGGGCATTCTCCGGCGAGTACTTGCGCCGCCCGTCAGGACTGCGCATTCGTCAGAGGTTATCAAATCCGTATGGGTGCGCGACGCGACTTTAGAGCACGACCGGTCGGCATTGATGCGGTTGGTACGTGCGATGACAACGTTCGATTTGTGATTTGCCGAGAAAAGGACTTAGGCAACCGAACTTCACGCGGGGAGTATGGAAATGAAATCAGCTTTCGCTTTAACGGCAGCCGGCGCCCTCTTTCTTCTGTCGGCTGGTTGCACGAGCGTACAGGAGACTCAGCAGAGCGTGCAGCCATCTGCACGGGCGACAATGGTCGAGAACGCTAATGCGTCTGCTCAGTCCAGCACGGACGTGTCATATGGCGGCGTTCCGGACACGCGAAGCGCAGCTGGAGGTACCCGCTCACCCAGTTCGCCTACATGCACTACTAGAGTGAAATGCGACCTTTTTTCCAAACACTGAGGCAGTAGTCAAGTCCCAACGGGAGCAATGAAACAAGCGCGCTAATGGGACATCTTGCCTGTCGCGGTCTTCGATGCCGAACTTTATTACGCCGCAATGGGCTATCCACATTGGCATGCGAATGAGAACCGTGGACATGCTCGCGGCATGATGGCGTCGTTTTAGAGGTTTTGTTTTGAGCTCCTCGCTGGCGAGAGGAGCGCTAGTCAGCGCAACTCTGCTCGCGCACCTGTTTAGCTGCATCGCGTAAACACTGGTTCTGAAAACAAGGTGTTTCCCCCAGAATCGACACCCATGCAACCGCACACTAGATGGCCTGTCATACAGGTAACGCCTACCTGTGAAAGTGCTTCATCTCGGTCCGAACATGTAAGGCACCTTCGCGACGATGAAGGGCAAAAATCTGGGCGACAGTTCATATGGAAACGGTTATTTCGACGTCGTATCAAAGGCACAGGCTCACAGCCAGCGCATGTCCCGCGCACCGTGGTCTCAACGCCGACGACCTCGTCATCGAAGAGCCGGGAGGCGGACTCAAAGCTTCCGTTGCATTGGACTATCTCTTGGACCGCACCTGCGCGTTGACCCACGCGACTCTCTAAGGACGCATGTCGGTTGACACGCGAGACAGGAATCTCGCCAGGCTTGAGCATCTCGGTATCAGTATGCAAACGAACGGAGACCACATGCGCGAAGTGCCAGTCATTGAACCCGAGCTGTACACGCAAACAAACCCAACGCTGCGCTTCCTCGCACGAGACCCAAGGGACCATGTCATTGCCTTGGTTTATTGGCTGGGAATGACAAGTCCTTCACGCGAACCTAGCTTTTACGACGCGATGCAAAAATTCAGTCCGCTGATGCAGTTGATTCTTCCGGACGAACGCCCCGGCGTATTTGTGAATCGGAGCGCCGTGCTCCGCGCGCAAGACTTGGGACTTGTAAAACGTCTCGTCTTTAAAGATTGGTCATCGCTCGATGTTCGCTATGCCGGGCCGTGTCGCGATCTTTACTTCAAGTAGACGGGACCCTTACTACATCGGCACGTCAAAGGAGGGAGTTCAGTCCTTGACGTACCGTTTTCATCGCTACGAATCTGCTTGCGCTGCGCCGTACAATGGATGTTCTTTTCACGAGCACAAAGGAATACTTATCAACGAACGTTCTGTTAGGAGACGACTACCACGCTACAACCGATGCAGCCGCACACGAATCCCGATGGAAACAGCACGATGGAATCGCTATCTGAACATCAGGCGGAGTCGACGCGACGTGGTGGCGTTACCTGCCAATCGCTCGCTAGACCGTTAAGCGGTCCTTCGAACGAACTTAACTTGTTCCAGCGCATAGCCACGTGATGTCCACTCCTAGAATGTCCGAAAGTTTGTGGCAGTGTTCAGCACCCGGAGCCATAATTCCAGCTCTCCAAAGAGTGACATCGCCATCCGATACAGCAAGCAAACGTGCTAGCCGACCAGACGTTATCTTCGCCCGCTTGATGGTCATATCAAGTCGTGCTGCGAACGCACGCTTAGCACTGGACGTTTTGAGGTTGTCTGGAAATTTTGCGTCTGCATTCAGCGGAGACTTCATAGCATATATGCGATGGGCTGATTCATTGACGACGAAGTTTACATGCGTCCAGCCCGAGGTCCCCGTGACGCCCATGAACAATCGCCTCCGTAATCGGCGACTTTAAGAAGATTATTTCTGCTCGCTATTCATTTGAGTTTGTTGACAGCGACTCACAGAGCCATTGGCAAAATTCGCCCGCAAATGATAGGGCCGACCTTATGAACGAAAACGCGCTTTCGAGACTGGTTGCGCAGTTCTATGCTTAGACGTATTTGGGCGCCGAGTAGGCTTTCGGCGACGGGGACCTCCCATGAACATGCACCGTCGAGGCTCAGACAATGACCAATACACCTGTTGGCCCCCTGCAGCGACTTGCAGCGACATTGCGCGACCAGCGGGACGTGCTGACCAACCGTTGGATAAAATCCGCGTTACGTGATGCCGACATCGGACATTGCCACGTGCTTACGTATGAACAGCTGGCCGACCATGTTCCGGTGATTCTCGACGAAATTTGCTATTTCCTCGAGTCGGAACACCTGAGCGATGTGGAAGTGGCTATCGAGCGCGATGCGAGGACACACGGCCATTGGCGCTGGAAACAAGGATATCGACTGGACGAACTGATTCGTGAATTGGACTTGTTTCGCCGCGTTCTGACCGCAGCCATCGCTAACTTCGCGGAAGACAATCATGACTTCACTCGGAGTCACGAGACCCACGCGCGGGATTTGGTCGATGACGCCGTAAACCTAGTGATGCTGGCGTCTGTCCGCCAACTCGTCGGCGAGCAAGAAAGAAAAGTCGGCGAATACACCGGCATGCTTGAGGAAGCGAATCGCGGACTCGCTTCGCAGCGGGAGTTGCTAGCCGACATATATCAGGCGCGACAACTGGCCGCGCGTAGCGTTGTGCACGAACTGCGCAATTTCCTGAATGTGTTTGAAACATCGCTCGAGCTGGTCAGGGCGCGTCCCGCAAAGGTGGACACCGCGCTGACCGTGGCCAGCCGACAAATTGCCGACATGAAGCTACTGGTCGACCAGTTGTTCGAGTATTCGGTCGTCTTGAGTGAAAATCAGGTGCCTGTAGTTGAACGGTTCGAACTCCGGGCTTTGTACGACGAACTGGTGTTAGCGCATCGAGTGGGCGCCGAAGCCAAGGGCCTTCACTTACGCTCCGAGTTTGATTCGAGCCTGGATTTCGTAACCTTGAATCGATTGAGAGTCAAACAAATTGCAGTGAACCTAATTTCCAATGCCATGAAATACACGCGGTCTGGAGAGGTAGGTTTTGCACTGGTGAAACTCGGCGCTGACCGCTGGTGTCTGCGCGTGTCTGACACCGGCGAGGGCATCTCTTTGGAAGACCAAGAGCGAGTATTCGGTGAATTGGAGCGCGCGGCCGGAGCCGATATACCCGGCGCAGGATTGGGGCTGGCGATTGTTAAAGAACTCGTATGGTCTTTAAGCGGTGAGATTTGGGTCGTGTCGGAAAAGGGAAAAGGAAGTGTGTTCGAAATAAGGTTGCCACTTCATTTGCCTCAGCAGTCCGGTTCCGACGAATCGCCATCTGTTGCGAGTTGCCAGAACCGGGCGGTCTCAAGGGTCGAGGTTGCAGGGGAGCACACCTTGTCGAGTTCGTGCGTTCTGTTACTCAAGCGAAGCCACGATTTATCGGGCGAAATCTGACCGGCGTCGGCATCGACGGTGGCCGGGTTCCCCTAAGCCGCGCGTGATGCGCGACTCGGCTTCAGCTGTTTATATCTATGGGTCGGTCAGAGGACTGCGGGCTCGTGGGAAGAGGCCGCGTAGTGGAAAGAACCATACGACGCGGCGGCTACAACCCGCGAGACGGGGCGCACGGTGGTCAACTTCCGCCTGTCGGCAGTAGGCGGAAACACGCACCAACTACCGTCATCGTGCCGAAAGAAGAACAACGCGCGGGCTCCGTCCGCTGACGAGGTCTCGACGCATACGTAGCGTCTGCCGCCCCAACGTGTACGACTGAATTCAGTCACATGAACCGGTATCGCGTGAGTCGGAGCGAGCCATTTTTCGACTTGGCACCGCAGGGACTGCTCATTCGTGTTTTGCATGTTCCTCTCCAGCAAGTCCGAGGGCGACCGACGTTGGACGCGAGTTCGTTTCGAGGTACCGAATCAGCACGTCACGCTCGTGTTGGTAAATGCCAGGGTCGGCCCTTTTTCGCCCTTCACCTTCCCAACGTCGCAGACGACCACGATGTTGACCTCGGGTTTGTGAGTTCTGAAACCGAATATTTCATGAGGGCGCGTATCCCGGGCGGCAATCTTTGACGTTGTCATCGGTTCGCGCGGGTCGTGTTCAGGCCGCGGCTCAGGCGCTTGCCGCGCGGCGTGCGATTTCTGTTTTGCAGTTTGTATCCGCAGCGAAGGTCAGCGTCGCAGCCAGACCAAAACCTGTTGCCAACGGTCAGCGGTCATCGAGCCGAACCAGTCATTGTGGCCGGCGCCAGGCAACAAAGGGAATTGCGCGTGCAGATGCGGGCGGGTGAGCCGTTCGGCGTGCCATACGGGGTATACGCTGCATTCGCGTCAACTCGCCCATGCGCGCGGTCCACAAAGGATCCGCCGCATCGACTTCCCGCAACTTCAAGCCCGCCATCTGGCATGACAGACGTGTCCGCCACGCTATAGGAGGTCGAATCTGTCCGGTAGAACACCGCTAGCGTGATCACGCAAACTCTCATCCCGCGCCAGCGGAGAAAGACGAGAATGTCGTGCTCGAGTTCAGACCGAACACAGAAGGTGAAATGTGGGCCGCTTGCTTGTGTTCAGCCTGGTTGTTTGACGGGGGAGCGGGAACTGTTGTCTGGTGCAGTCCATCGGATCTGGCGCGTGTTCCCGATATCTGGCGCGGACCCTGAGTTCCGGTCAGGTGTCCCATCGCGCAAACCGAGCATGGTCGCCGCCGCAGAAATTACGGTTCCCGCATCCAGCGACGACAGGCAGTCACTGTGGCTCTGCTGATGCCGCTTACAGCCCTCCTGCATACATGGCACACAGGCACCGGAGCCTTGCAGCAAGAACACGTTTTCGATCGAGCGCGAGCCGCGCAATTGCCAAGGACTTTCATGCTGACGCCACGACACCGGCCACGGTCCCCAGGCAATCGGATTGGATGGCCCGAAGACGACGACCATTGGCGTGCCGGTCGCCGCGGCAATATGCGATACCCCTGTATCAACGCCGATGTACAGCGCGGCCCGCCCGATCACCGTGGCAAGCTCCGCAAGCGACACGCGGCCCACGAGGTCGACCACGTCAGGACCCGCGCCCTGCTGAACAACTGCCACATCTGCATCGTGCGTCGCCTGGGTTCCGCCGCTCAACACGACCCCGTAACCGAGGGCGCGCAACCATGCAATCAACTCGGTCCATCCTGCCGCGTGCCAGGCTTTGTACCGGTACATCGCGTCGATCTGCAGCACCACGAACGGCTTATCCCCGAGCGGCTTCAACTTGCGATCCAAGCCCGCCGCAAGCTCGGCCTCGGTGCTCATTGACGGCGGCACAACGTGGTAGACCGGTTCGACTCCGAGCAGCCCCAAGCCCATGAGTGCGACGCTGACCGTATGGGTTTCCGGAGGCGCTAACAGACGTCGATGAAACAATATGCGTTTCGCCAGATTCTTCTTGCCCGATGCTACGATCCCCAAGCGGTATCGTCCGCTTATCCAGCAGTAAAAGCTCGCCCGGTCCGACTGGGTCACGGAATAGGCAATGTTATATTTACGCCATAGAGAGACTGCTTCGATCAGCCGCTCCCGACGAGTGCCGCGGCGCTTCACGACAATAACCCGGGCGACGTCGGGATTGTTTTCGAGCGCTCCCTCGGTTCCCTCGAATACAAGGACGTGAATCTCTGCCGTGGGCCACCTGGTCTTCAGCGACCGGATTACGGGCGTGATCAGAACAACGTCTCCGATTCGCCGGGTGCCAATTACCAGGATGCGGTTCGGCGTCTCAAGTGGCAACATGACTGTCCCTATTTACGAAATCTACTCGCCCTACCCGACCGAACCGCTGCCGGGTTCCAGTGTTTGAAAAAGGCATGAACCGCCGTAGCCCGCGCAATCGCAACAGAATCGATAGACAAAACCTGTACACAGATAGTGCCCTCCAGCAACAATTTTTCCGATGGAGGAAAAATTCCGGAGGCTCGGTAGTTTCAGTCACGCGGCCATGTGAGACTTGTTGAGTTGCAGATAATAAGCGGCGCACATCCGACCCGCTGACCGGCGAATCGATATCGCTTATGCTCGCTATCAAGGCTTTTTCACAATTTATGCGCTGGACCTACGTTCAACACGCCGGCTTCTCGGTGAGCTGGGGGACTCAAGCTTTACTTCTGGATATGTGCCCGCGTTCGCGGAACCCCATCCGTCAGCCGCCGACCAATCTTATTAGATGGCAACATAAGCAATCCTGAACATACTGAATCGATCCGCCTCACCCCTAGCAAGATACGAACGCGGTATGATCAATGTGCCGCGCTTCCATCGCTCGAAGCTCAAGATGGTCCGGCCCTTAACTGGCACTATTCATCATATCTGCCTTTATGGCTTACATTAACATGAACATTGCAGCAAAAACGTTTATATCAGGACTGCTGTTGGCTGAAATGGGGCTCGGGGCGTATCTACTATTGCCCCACGATGATGAGTCTATACCAGACCGAGTGATCTCCGACTCCACTGGCGACTCCCGTGCCGCCGACCTTAGCGGAGCAACCGCAATCGCGATGAACAAGGTAGATCGGTCAGGACTCGCTCCAGGTTCGACCAGAGTGCCGGAAGCTCTTGACACCGTGCGCGACAGCTTGAGACGTGACGAACCAGTATCAGCGAAAGCATCGCCGACCGCGGTGGCCACTGCAGAGAAAGACAATTCAACGGCACTTCAAGTGCAGCGAGAGCTGCTTGCCCGGGAAGAACTGGCCAAAGCCCCACCGCAATCGCCGCAACCAGGCAAACCTGTGTTAGAAATCGAGCCCAAACTACAAAGCTCGGCGACCATGGCAGCGGATGCCCCTCGATACGGCAATGCCAATGTCGCTACGGGAGCCGTGGTTCCCGCGGCACCGCCCACTCCGACAAAAGAGAATACCGTGGCGGCGTCGGTGCTCTCTGGAACCGAGAACTCGGTGCCCGAACCGAGTCCGTCGACACCAGATGTCCGGGAGGGCGCAGGAACAACACCCCCGACCCGGCAACGCGTGCCCCAGACGCCCGAACGGATGGACGTTCAGCCTTCCGCACGTATTGGTGCAGGCCAAGTTCCTGGTGCAGGCAAAGTTCTGGAACATGCGAATAGGCCTGATGTGTTGCATCGCCCCGCATCGAGCCAAGCCGGCGCGGCGATGACGGACAAGTTGACCAAAGAATCCGTCGCAGCGGCAATTACGGACAAGTTAGTCAGAGAATCCGCCGAAATCAATTCGGCATCGGACTCGCCGCACCGACAAGGTGCGCGTTAACTGAGTCGCCCTCGCAGCAAACGGCTGACGCGTCCGACCCTCCATTGGCATCCTCACAATTCTTGCGAATGACAATTGTCACCAGCCCCTGCTCTGCAGGGTATAGACGACGTGAGGTGCGAGGGCGCCGTCTGCATCGACCTGGTCATATCGAACAAGCGATACGCTGCGTCGCGTTGTGTAGCATCGAGCGCGCATGGAAATGAACGATCAGGCGTGTTGACCAGTCGCCACGCCAAAGCGACGAGCCGACTGGTCAAGCAGGCATCTCCCAGACTTGCCGCGCCAAATTCGGCATCGACCCAGTCATCTTTGTCACTGGTGGAAGGCAACGGCGTGCGATTGATGTCAAGCGTGTACTCAAGCCAACATCGACTCGAATTGTTTATCAACATCCTTCCGCCGAAGATGTAGCGAATCCTGCACCTTGTTAACCGAGGCTTGGCGCCCTTCCGTTTGCGCGCCGGCGTTTGACGAACGCGCGCTTCAACGGCTGTCATAATCGCTTGGCTTCTATTCCCTGCTTCTATTCCCTCTGTTACGGCTGCGCGACAATGCACAATATCTTTCGTCGAGGGAAATGACCAATTGATTCGTTCTACTGCGTTGCTCGACGACTCGCATTAATTGCCATCAGGTTATGTCTCGGATGCTATTGCGGCCGGTCTATAAGCATGGTTCCCCCGTTGCGTATCGGATTGCTGGGGGCTTGTGATTTTTTGGATAGTCATCGGAGTTGGAGAAGCCGGCCTACGTTTTCTTAAGAACGCGGCGGTTGACACAATCTCAGCTCTAACGCGATATACACGCAGGGAACCTGCAGGACCCTAGAAGGGGAATACGCGGGCATATGTTCAGTTCGTAACAGATACCCCCTCGACGTCTCTCGGCGATCTTGTTAAACAACAGCGCTTCGTCAAGGACGATTTTCCGTCCGAGGTGGATATCCAGGTTTTCAAAGGGAATCGACAACATATGGGCATATTGCAGGGTCCGGAGACTCGGTATGTCCAGCGTCAGGTCCATACACGCACGAAAAGGACAACTATCCCCACAATGCGCCAACAGTTCAACACTTTAGGACACGCCGCATTGACGCATCGAACTGATCGGTTATGCTTTGACCGGTTATGCTTCGCCGCAGCATGAAGTGAAGCAATTGAGGAGTGCGCAAGGATGGGGCGATCGAGAGGGTGTCCGACCAGGTTTCCAGACGATCCGCGGTCTGGCCGTCTGTGCTGCTTGTGCCTGACCGTTCCTGTTCGATTGGATATCCAGCACGTGAGGAGGCAGTCCGATGACCATTTCTGTTGAAACAGGGGAGCGAGCGCAATCGGTTCAAGGGCGGCTCTGGTCTGCGTTGAGGAAGCGCTTTTCGCCGCAAATTGCCGGCCAGCGGTTTGTTGGCTTATCGGGCACGGCAGTGCTGAAAAGGGTTACCAGTGCAACCGCCAATCGATTGCTTCACGGCGTGAAGCACTTCCTCCCCGATTACGTGTTTTTGCTTCTTTCGCATCGCAGGAGAGTCGGGCGATTCCCGAATCTGAAAAACGCGGCGACGTTTAACGAAATGATCTTGGACCGCTGCCTGCATCCGGATCCGCGGTGGAGCGCGTTAACCGACAAGCTCGGCGTTCGCGAGTATGTGAAGAGCAAGGTCGGGGAGAAGCATCTGATCCCGCTGCTTGCGGCGCCCGATACCTTTACGCAAGAAGTGTTCGACTCGCTTCCCGCTTCATTCGTCATGAAAGCGAACCATGGATGCGGATTCGTCAAGGTGGTCTGGGACAAATCTGATACGTCGTTCGAGAAACTGAATCAGCTCGCAAATGAATGGCTGGCTACCGATTTCTATCGCGCCTCACGCGAACGACACTATCGGTCTATCGAACGCCGGATCTTCTTTGAAAAATTGCTCCTTGACCGAAGCGGAAAAATTCCGGCGGACTTCAAAATGAATATCTTCGGACGCGCACAGGGCGCACCGATCATCTATACGGGCGTGGTTTCCGACCGGTTTGGCGATCCGCGGCACGATTTCTACGACGCACAGTGGAATCGGCTGGACGTCGTATTGGGTGAATATCCGTGCAGCGTGGTCGCTGCGCCGCCGTTGCCGAATTGGGACGAGGTGGTTAGAGTTGCCACGCTGCTGGCGGAAGGCCTCGGTTACGTGCGGGTGGACCTTTACGCGCCTGACAATGAGGTCTTCTTCGGCGAGCTGACGTTCACGCCAGGTGCCGGCGTTTCCCGTTTTTTGCCGGACCGCTACGATTACGAGTGGGGGCAGCTTCTAAAAGAAATGCCCCCACCGCAAGCGCTGAGCGGCATGCGCGGGCCGTCGAGTTAGGGATGGAGGCAACGACGATGAGCGCGAAATAGGCCTTGCTGAAGCGCGCGCTGCTACCCGGCGCTCGGGGCCTGCGCATTGCCATCAAGCCTGTTCAGAGCGCACGGTTTCTTGTCGCCAAGCATGTCGCCGGCTACGGCACACTCCGCACAGGCCGCTCCACTGTCACGCAGCCTCGTAAAGCTCGCACAACTCACGGTTATGTAGCGCGCGCCAACGATCACCCACCAGGCAATACTGTCATCTGGCGAGGCCCACATCGTCTCATCGACATCCAGCTTGGCCATATTGGCTGGGCGTGAAAATCCTGCGTAATTGCAAGCTTCTGGGAGCAGTTTGCAAGCCTATTGTCACGACTTAATGGAATGGACTAAACCGGCCAACACTTCGTTTCGGACTTGCCGCATTCCGCACATAAATGAGTGCTGATGCTCCAACTCATCACGAAGTGAAGCAGCTTAGGAGGCGCGGACATGCTGACTTGGTCTGCGTAAGTCCTACCTTAAGTTAATTCCAAATCGACGATTGATGAGGTTGATCATGGTAACAGGGGTGTCAGAATCAGAACATCTGTCTCTTGAGGAGGCATCGATGGATGAAGGCTTCTCCAAGGTCATCGACTGGATCGAAAGTTTCCTCTGCGCCCCCAACAGTGATGTCGGAAGGTCCGGTGACGTGTGCCCATTTGCCAAAACAGCGATGTTAAAAAAATCCATCGAGTTTTTTCGAAATCACTCTGAAAGCGTCATGTGTCTATCAAGAGACATAGAGATGCACATGGAGGAATTCCAGCGAAGCGGCGGAATCTATGACATATACCAGTGTCGAATAATTGTGCCGACCAGACTCAACGAAGTCGTAAGCGCAGTAGAATATGTCCAAAAGCGGTTAAAGCCTGCGTTCGTTGAACGCCACATGATGATCGGTCAATTTTTTCAGGGTTGCGAGGTGCCTGGACTGTGGAATAATATGTTTCGTCCCCTGCAGGCGCCGATTCCATTAATCGCCATCCGAAATATGGTACCGACAGATATTGCCTTTTTGTACGGCGAAGAAAGCCATGTGCGCGTGTACTTAGAGAAATTCGGCAAGCGTGGAGCTATCGCCCTTCGGCAATTTGAGATGACAATGGAGGCAAATAAATGAAGTCCTCAAAAATAGATATTTTTGCTGATGATGTCTATAGGAACAGCATATTTATCGAAAAACTAAACCTTAGCTTCTGCCAGTTCTTTGTAAAATCACCGTCTGGCAGCATCCTCTGCATAGAGACGGGAATGAGAGATGACTTTTCACAACTAAAATCTAATTTGCTAACCGTAGGGATCAACGTTGGATCCGTCAGCAGTATCGTTGCTCCTCATTTCGAGGCCGACGAAATGGGCGCCCTTCCGGATTTTATGTTGCAAAATCAGAATCTAATCGCATACGCTCACCCCATCTGTTCGCACGCGCTCGCCGACATATTTTCCGTCAAAACAAGACTGCTTAAAGATGAAGTGCCGATCACAATTAACGAAGAGTTAATTATCCCGATCTTCACAAAACACGTACACCAGTGGGATTCATTAGTGATATATATTCCGCGGTTCAAAGCGCTTTTTTCATCTGACATCTTCATGAGATATGGTACCGTCGACGAAGCATCAGGAAGTACATTGCAGGGCATTATTGCGTCGATAGAGAAATCCGGATACCTTCCCTCCATCGACCATCTGTATTCAGCGTTAAAAAAGATTCAAAAATATGATGTCGACTGGATATTCCCGATGCACGGCCCTTCGATTCACAATGATGCCGCGGCGACAATTGATGGGCTCATAGGGTACTGCACGAAGAATAGGCTTAAAGAAATTGTCGAAAGATAATCCGGGCTTAGGCATCGCATGAAAATTAAGACGGGCAAGGTCCGTTTCAATGTCGATTCTATCTCTGTGTGGATGGATCACTAGCCTAACTTGGCTCTTGGTTCGGGCCATCCCCGTATCAGCCAAGAACGATCCAGCATCGAGTTGCCCGTTACGGTTTCCCATGCCTCGAAGGCCCGCCTGCGTGCCTGCCGCTTCTGTTGCGCGTTCGCGTTGTAGCAATTCTCCGCCAGGTTGTTCAGTCCTTTGTGTTATCGGTGTTCCACGTTCAGCCCGAGATCCCTGTTTGCTGCTACGTAGCTCTTGAGCTTGTCGGTGATTAGTACGCGCGGCGCGCGACCGTGCTTCCTGAGCAGCTTGCGCATGAGTCGCCTGGCTGCGTGCCTGGTCGCGCCCTCGCACCAGCACGTCGAGCACCGCCCCGTGCCGGTCCACCGCACGCCACAACCAGTGCTTCCTGCCGTTGATGGTGACCATCAGTTCGTCGAGATGCCACTTGTCGCCCCGGCCCAGCGCGGTGGCGCGGATGCGCCGGGCAATGCCCAAGCCGAACTTCACCGACCAGCGCCGCACCGTTTCAAAAGTGCGTCGATGCCGCGCGGGGCCAGCAGTTCCTCGACCATTGTAAAGAGGCGGCCTTGCGTTCCCGAACACACTCCTTTGCCCGCGCGGAGCAGCGCCGCCGTCCAAGGGCCTGCTGCTCTCTCACTTCAAACAACTGCT
>NZ_AEJF01000224.1 GCF_001028175.1 Caballeronia mineralivorans PML1(12) | reverse complement strand
TTGCACGGTCTTGACGCCGTCGATCAAGCCGCGCATGACACCGCGCATGATCGGCCAGTTGGTGTTGTTGAAGTCGGTCACCTTGGTGCCCGCATAGGTGAAGTTCATCACCGTGGCGTTTTGGCGGGTCAGCTCATTGCCGCATTCGTACATCGTCACGCCGAACGGTGACAGGGTACTGGCAATCGTTTGGCTGGCGGCGCGAGCCGTACTGTAGGCAACATCTTCATTAGGGTAGAGGTTGCCCGATGAGTCGGACAGGCCGACGTTCACCAGGACGAAGAGTGTCATCCCAGCGTTTTCGAACGCTTGGGCCAGCGCGGCTACTGCGTTGAGTTGCCTTGGATCATCCGTACATCCCACGCGGTACGTTGTGCAGCCCAGGGCCTTGAGCATGCTGATGATTTGCGCCGGCGTATAAGCGTAGTCGAAGTGGCCATTCATGCCGTAAAAGGAGCCTACCGCTCCCGGGATCGCGACCCGCGGATCGTTGCACTGCACCCACGTATCGTTTCCGGTCAAGACATAGAACTGACCTCCGGTGCCGCTGTGCCAGACTTTGCCGCCGTACCACAGCAGCAAGCTCACGTTGTAGGTGTTGCCAACGGTTTGACCGTTTCTAAAGATGACGCCGTTGCTCACGGTCCATATCGAACCCAGGCTGTCAGTGATGCTCGAGGCACCCGGGATGGCCGTGGCATCGGCCGAGGCAGTCACGGCGGCATGAGCCGAAACCGCACCCAGGAGGGGGCTACCAGCCAGGGCTGCCAGCCCGGTAAGGAATTGACGTCGTTTTAGCATGTCAGAGCTTGTTCCATCGTCGAAACTCGACGGTAAGGTTAATGAACGCGTTTCTCCCGGTCGGGCCAGTGAGTGTACCTAACCAGCTCAGGCCGATGCATCTTTGTTCGGACAACGAAACAATAGGAACGAACGTTCAGGTGACTCGCGCGCCGAAAGGGGGAATCGAAAGTTGAATCGTCAAACAGCAATCTGACCACGGCCTAAAGAGAATAGGCCGTTAGCGAAAAAGCACTTTGGACAACAGAATGCATCGGAGGTCGAGCTACCGGCATCCCACTTACATCGGTTCTCGCGAGATGAATAGTCAAGCAGTGGATCGAAATCTTGCAAAGAGGTATCTATTTCCGCCTCTGTCGATCACAGTAAAAATCATACCTGAAAAAGCGACGCTTCACAAATAGACAGAGGATTTGCGCTGTTAGCTCCTCGAAGATTGTGCCAACGTAATTCTTTGAGTTGTCTATGCTGAATCGGCGTGTTGCTTGGGCGATTATTTTCGGAACTGGTCGAGCAACTCAGAGCGAGAGGCACGCGTTATCAGCAGGAGCCGTTGCTATGCGCATTATTGCTGGCCGTGTTGTCAGGCGCGACATCATTGAGACAGATGGGGCTTTTCATCGAAGAGCGACTGGGACAGCTCAATGCCCTGTTTGGCACGTCATGAAAGAAAGCGCCCACATGGGTTGGGATTCGTCGGTTTCTGCTGAAGCTTGATGCGACGCAAGTCGAGGAAGTCGTTCGCTTGCATGCCAAAAAGCAGGTGTCGACGCAGCCGGGAATAACGGGCGCAGCCAGACATCCTTGCCCGACTGCGTCAATCGCACTCAGCTGCATGCACGCCAGCGATGAGCCATGTATTTTCACGGGCCGTCTACAGAAATACTCTCAACTTCAAGCACGCGTTCTCTGTTGCACACCAGAGAACTTAACAGCCTTATGTCGAGGTGTCGGTACACCGCAGCCGACGCCGCACGAGCGGCACCTGCAGACATTTCAGACACAGGGACGGCCGGCCCGGCCGGCTTCAATCGGCTACGGTCGGCGCGCTGGTGGAGATTGCTATGAATAAGCCGCTACAAGGCGCTGATGGGCACCCACCTGCGGGCGCGCAAGCTACCTGCCCAACGAATCGAAACCACCATCGGCGTGGCGATGCTCAACCGCATCCTCGACGCTGCACGCCGGAAATTCGTCCGTTATAAGGCGCAGCCAGCGTAGCTGATGGGAAAGGGAAAACTTCGTCCTCGCTCTCCTCCATGCAACAAGGCCGCCAAAAACTGGTCACATCGACCGCTTAATTGCTCTGCGCGAATCACCCAACCAGATGTGGTGAACACGTCTTTAGGTATTCCTCAAAATCAATTGCGACTTCCGGATGTCGCAGCGCGAATTCCACCGTTGCTTTCAGATAACCGAGTTTGCTGCCGCAGTCAAAACGTGTGCCGTGATACTTGTACGCGAGCACTTGCTCGTCGGCGAGCAGTGATTGGATTGCGTCCGTCAGTTGTAGTTCACCGCCGGCTCCCGGCTTCAACGCGCGGATGTGATCGAACACTCGTGGCTTTAGCACGTAACGGCCCACTACGCCGAGATTCGACGGGGCAACTTCCGGCTCCGGTTTTTCCACAATGCCCGATAGTTTGAAAATATTAGGTTCCCATTCCTTGCCGTCGATCACGCCGTACGACTTGGAATTCTCCGCCGGGATCTCTTCCACACCGATTACCGAACTGTGATAGTGATCGAAGACTTCGATCATCTGCGTCATCACCGGCGGCGTGCCGTACAGCAAGTCATCCGCGAGAATCACGGCGAACGGGTTATCGCCGACCAACTTCTCCGCGCACAGCACTGCGTGACCAAGGCCGAGCGCTTCGGCCTGACGTACATAGAAAAAATCGACGTAACTCGGCGTGATACTGCGCACGAGGTCGAGCAGCTTTTGCTTGCCTCGTGCCTCCAGCTCGGCTTCGAGCTCGTAAGATTTGTCGAAGTGGTCCTCGATCGCGCGCTTGCTGCGTCCTGTCACAAAGATCATTTCCGTGATGCCAGCTGCCATGGCTTCCTCGACCGCGTACTGGATAAGCGGCTTGTCAACCACGGGCAGCATCTCCTTCGGGCTGGCTTTGGTCGCGGGGAGAAATCGAGTGCCTAGACCCGCAACCGGGAAAACTGCTTTCGTAACTTTTAACATTTGACGACCCTGATCCTCATATCGTGTTTAAACGTCGAGCCTGAAATCTAATGCAACATCGTTCTGCAAATTCGGAGCCGCGCGACTCTGGCGGCAAAAATCCTTCCAACGCCGCTTAGGCAACGTTGGTGCCCGATGGCCTGGACGGCGCGTGCGAAGCCCTGCGCATTCTGGTCAGATCGAACGTGCGTAATTTCTCAATAGCCAGTCCCACGAACGAACTGATTACACGAATGGCATCATGCCCAAGACCGCCTTGACCCGCGCCGGCGGACTAACCCCCTTGCGAGGGACAGCCGCGATAGCGTCCATGTTATCCGGTCAACGTCAATAGGGTCATATCTATTGAATAGCATTCCTGATCTCATGCTCAAATAGCCGCTCCGAAACGCAGCTTGTATAGGATAGCCGTCGGATCCAAATGGTTTCGGCTGACCCGTTTCTGGTTCGCTTGAACCTGTAGTGAAAATGACAGCATCGCCTACAAAGAGGCAAATCGCGAGAGCCGCGACGACACCGTCCACTTCACCGCGTGGACGGCGATTTACACAATTCATGGCCGTTTTGTCGTTCACTCAAACGCGTTCGTTTTAACGGGCTGCCGCAACCCTCGACGCAATTTTCAGAGCTACTTGGTTACGATCGCGCCGGTCAGACCAGCGTTAATAGCCGGCAACAACAGGTTCAACACGCGGTTGGCGCGGACGAGACCACTGTTGTCGACGTAGACCACATCCTTCGACTGCAGATCGAACTGATTCGCGAGCAACATCGAAACCGGCGACCGGGCGTCGAGGTGATAGATCACCGGCGCGTCCCCGGTTGCCTGGCGGAGCACGAAAAGCTGCTTCGCATCCGACGTTTCCGGGTTGATCTGGCCTGCCTGCGTGAGGGCTTCGCCCAGCGTGAGCGTGCCGTCGCGCAACGGCGACACGGCCTGCGGCTTCATCACTTCGCCCATCACATAGACGGTGTTGTCGTCACGGGCATCCACATGCAGCATGTCGCCCGGCTGCAGCATGATGTCGGCGGGGTTCTTGCCCTGCTTCATCATCTGCGCGACGTTCACGGGATAGGCCGTGCCGTTGCGTGTGATCGTCACGCGGCTCTGGTCGGCGGTCGGCGCAAAGCCGCCCGCGCGGCTGACGGCTTCAGTCAGCGTCATGGGAATGTCGTTGATCGTCTGCGCACCCGGAGCACGCACGTCGCCGTCCACATACACCTGAGACGCACGGAACGACGCCACGCGAACCGTCACCTGCGGCTTGACGAACACTTTGCTCAGCTCGGTGTAGATCTCGCGCTGCACCTCTTCCGCGCGCTTGCCCGCAGCACGGATCGGTTTGTCGATATACGGAAACTGGATGTTGCCCTCGCTGTTGACCACAAATCCAGGCGCCGCATCTGAGGTCTTCGTGTTCTGCGCCGGCTGGCCGACTGCCGCGGCAAGTTCGGGGTGATCCCATACCGTGATCTGCAGCACGTCGCCCGAACCGAGCTTGTAGCCGGCCGGCTTCGCAAACAGATTGAGCTGGCTCTGCACCTTGGTGTCGTTCTTCTGATCCGCGCGGATCTCGCGGACCAGCGCCAGGTCGATCTGCTTGACCGGGATCTGCATGTCGCTCGTCACGTCGCCGTTATCGGCGGTCGTGGCCGGCAGGGTTGGCGGCGTACTCATATGCTGACCCGGCGCCAGAGCGCAGGCCGAAAGCATGGCGGCGAGCGCCATGGCAAGCGTCACACGCGCTCCAAGCATGCCATGATTGTTGTTCGGCGTCGCAGCACCGGATTGTTGTGTCGCATTCATGATGGTATTTGACCACTTCAGTAAGCATTGGTGTGGCGTAAGCCTTTGAAGATCGTCGCGAAAATAATTTTCACATCAAGTCCGAACGACCAGTTCCCGAGGTAGTACAAATCGTGCGCTACGCGTCCCTCCATTTTTTCGATGCGATCGGTTTCGCCCCGAAAGCCGTTCACCTGAGCCCACCCGGTGATGCCAGGCTTGATCCGGTAGCGATGGATGTATCCCGACACAACCTTCTGATAAAGGTCATCGTGCTCGAGTGCGTGGGGACGCGGTCCCACCACCGACATCTCACCGCGCAGAACATTAATGAATTGCGGAAGTTCGTCCAGGCTCGTGCGGCGCAGGAAGCCCCCTACGCGAGTGATACGTGGATCGCCGCGCTTTGCCTGCTCGAGCACGCCGGCCTTCTGTGCATGCAGGCGCATTGTGCGGAACTTGAAGATGCTGAAGACGCGGCCATCGGCGCCCTTACGGTTTTGCTTGAAAAACACCGGACCGCTCGAACTGAGCTTTACCGCGATCGCGCAGGCAAGGAGGATTGGCGACACCGCGAGCAATGCGCCGGCTGCGAAAAGCCGGTCGAAGATATCCTTTTGCATGACGGCCTTCGGCGGCAACGGCGAAGTAGCCAAATTGATGGTCGGCACGCCAAGCAGGTCCATTACGCTGCCTTCGAAGAGCGCGAGCGTTCGCACGTCGGGCATGAAGCGGATGTTGATGAGGTCATTGCGAAATTCGTCAACGAGCTTGAGAAGCTTCGCTTCTTCAGTCATCGGCAGGGCAAGCCAGACTTCGTCGATCTTCTGCTTACGGACGTAACTGGCGAAGGCTTCGTGCTCCTCGAACACCGGCACGCGCGTGTTCATCGTCGCGCCCTCTTGGACGTTGTAGGCGGCCGTCGCTCGGAAGCCCGCGGCCGGCACCGTGTCGATCTTGCGAACGATCGCGTCGCAATGTTCGCCGCAACCGACAACCGCTACCTGCTGCAGGTTTAGCCCCGCGTTGCGCACCCTAGCCAACACGCGATACATGGCTAGACGGCCTGCAATCATCGCGGCGCCGGCCATGCCGGTCCAGTAGACCAACCAGAGACGTGACACGAAGTCGATACGGTGCAGGGAGAACATCAGCGCCAGCGCACAGACCTGCACAATGAGCCAGCTAAGCGCGACCCGCCCGGTGAGCGCGGCCTTCGAGCGGCCGCGCCACGATTCATATACGCCGAACATCGGAAACAAAGCAAGCGCAAGCGCCGCCGCGAAGGCGACGAACGCCGGATAGAAGCTACGCTGAGAAATGTCATCGAAACGGATTTGCGACGCGACGATTGCACCCAATACGATCATCGCGACGTCGAACACTCTCGCCAGTAGGTCTGTTATGCCACGCATTCTGTGTCCTCCGAACCACTAACCTTGTTGCTCTACGGTTGATTGACTGCACGGCCATACTTGTCATCGAACCGGACGATGTCGTCTTCGCCGAGATACGTGCCGGATTGCACTTCAATGATCTCGAGGGGCACACGGCCAGGATTCTCCAACCGGTGACGCACGCCAAGCGGAATGTAGGCCGATTCGTTTTCGCTCAGCAGAAACTCTTCTTCACCGCGGGTGACAAGCGCTGTCCCGCACACGACAGTCCAGTGCTCCGCACGGTGGTGATGCATTTGTAGCGACAGGCGCGCACCCGGATTCACCACGATGCGTTTGACCTGAAAACGCTCGCCGTGATCAATGGAGTCGTAAAATCCCCAAGGGCGGCGAACCTTTCTGTGCATATCTGCTTCGGGTGATTTCTGCTTCTTAATGCGCGACACGAGACCCTTGATGTCCTGCACGCACGAGCGGTCGGCCACCAGCACGGCGTCGTCGGTTTCCACCACGATCAGATTCGTCGTGCCCACACACGCCACGAGCCTGCCGCCTTCCGAACGCGCGTATGTCGCGGTCGCCCCTTCGAACAAAACACGGCCGCTTGCCACGTTGCCGGACTCGTCCTTGTCCATCGCATCCCAGACGGCATCCCACGAACCAAGATCGGACCAGCCCGCTTCGAGCGGAACGACCACGCCCTTGAATGGCGAACCGGGCTTGCCGAGATGCTCCATTACCGCATAGTCAATCGAATCGGACGGCGACTTGGCGAATTGCGCCGCATCTGGACGCGAGTATCCGTCGGCGTTCTTGCCCTGCTGCTGCGCCGAGACACATGCCAGGTACATCTCCGGTTGCAGTTGTTCGAGTACGGCAAGCCATACCGATGCACGCACCACGAAGATGCCGCTGTTCCACCAGTAACTGCCCGCTGCAACGTATTGCGCGGCTAGTTCTGCAGCTGGCTTCTCGACGAAGCGCTCAATGCTGTGAGCGCCGTCTTGCAGTGAATCCCCCAGACGGATGTAGCCAAAACCGGTGTCGGGACGCGTCGGCGGAATGCCGAGTGCAGCAATCTCGCCAGCCTGCGCATGACGCGCCGCGATCTCGATGGCCGCATGCAGTGCAGCGATATCGGCAATAGCGTGATCGGCCGGCATGGCAACGAGGATCGCGTCCTGGCCGTCGGCGCAAGCGGTCAGTGCGGCGAGCGTCAGCGCCGGCGCGGTATCGCGGCGCGCGGGCTCAACCACGATGCGCGCCTTCACGCCGCTCTCGCGAGCCTGTTCGGCGGTGGCGAAGCGATGTTCTTCGCCGCACACGATCACCGGCTCTGCGACGACGTCCCACGCAGCCGGAAACCCCCTCATGCGTAGCACGGTTGCCTGTAACAGCGACTCCGTGCCGATCACGCCGATCAGTTGCTTCGGAAATTGTTCACGCGACACGGGCCAAAGACGCGTGCCCGAACCGCCCGCGAGAATCACCTGCACGAGGCGTCGGCAATCCGCCGCAATGCCTACCGCAGCCATGGTCTGATCGGCTTCTTCGATACTCTGCTTTAGCTTGTCCATTTTCGATTCCTCAATTCGTGAACCCGTTCCCGGGTGATGCTGTCTGCGTTAATTGCTGATTTCGGCTCTGTGAAACCTCTTAGCTCCGTCAACGCCATGACCGCCGTTAACGAGATGCGTTGATTCGAATAAGACATAAGAAGACGCGCGCGTGTCGGCGACTTCACATTCGGTATGCCGTGGGTCAATTCGCACACGCTTGTGGAAAATCTTGGCCAGATCATCCCCGCAGGAGAACGTCCGCTCGAGTCGTACTGAGATCAGCTCGCCGCGGTGCCAAGTTGTCACCCGAGGAAGCCGTGCCCCTGACGGATGCAAGACAACAGGATGAGCGTCGTCGCCAGCCCCGATTGCCGCGAGCTACGAATAACGCGTCCAATACGCGGTAGTGTCGCCCATTCATCTCGTCGGTCCATACTTGTACCGACGAAGGGCATGCCGCGTTCCTGCAATTGACGCATCGGAGGCGCATGTCGCATGCGCAGCAACTCTCCACCGCCAAGATCGGCAACTGTGCCTCAAATAAAGACTCGCGCACGATGCCTCGCTGGCCGGGACAAAACTGTCGAAAAGGCGACTCGCGATGTGGTTGGCTTCACCTTGCGCGCTGCGCTCGCGTAAGAACTTGCTGTACTCATTGACTAGAAAATCCGTTCCCATTGCAGTGCATCATAGGCATCCTCTGACAAGTTAGGACGCTCTTGGCGCAAAGAGGTGACATTCTGGCCGACAATTCGGAGGTTTCAGTGTCGGTGCGTTCCAATACGCAAGCGGGATGCCCGACCGGACGCCGTCCGAGCAACTGTCAAATCTGGTGGGGCGGGCTTGGCGGGATGACTAGGCGGCAAGCAATTGCTGAACCGGGGTGCTTGGTGCTGTCTGTCCCCGGATGGCCATCTTTGAAAGCGATACGCGGCAATAGAGGCGCAAATTTGTAGGTGCCGCGAATGCGAAGCCACGACTGTTCGATTCGTAGACCTAAATGTGACAAACCCAGGCGATCGAGCGCCGCCACGCTCCTTGCTTGGCGGCGCCGCGACTACCGAAGGCGCTAGGGACTCGAGGCGAGAGCAGAGCAGGTCTTCGCGGCCCATTGTTAGGTGACCATCGCTCGCTGCGTGCCATATGCCGGCACGCGTGATTTTTCTCGGACCGGCAGTTGAATACTTCCGGCGGATTCTTTTGCTCAAGTCGAAGCAAGGACGCCGCGCCCATATCCTTTCCTAGAGCAACCGTTCACGTTGTACCGCACGAGGTGGAATGTCGCCAATCGCACGTTCATGCAACTGACCGTCTCAAAAATCGCCCCTGCGTCGCGATACATCATTCCTTTTGTGATCGGCCCACGCTTGATGAATATTCGTGGCTTCCATCGCGCTCGATGGGGTTGCTACTGCGGCATATTACCCGCAGGGTCACAACGTGGCGTCTGTTTTAATTAGATTTGCTTATCGGATGTTCAACTCGTTGCGGGTTTATCAAGGTCCCAGAATTTGTAGAAAGCCATTCTGGACAAGGCTTCGCGCCCGCATCGCCTGAACTGGCTAAAATCCGTGCGCTTTAGTGGTCGAGATGGCGAAAAGCCGGCCACTGCAAGGGATTCCAACGAATTTGAGTCTTGCTCAGTTCGAGCAATGTGTGTGGCCGCATCTGAGCAAAGGCCGTCGCGCCCCCGCGCCCAAATTGACGTTGCATGTGATCTTCAACTACATTTTGCGGGTGCTCTACCTGGGATGTCAGTGGAAGGAATTGCGTTGAAGCCCAGGCTCGGTCGTGTCTGCAATGCACAGCACCACCGCGCAACTTCGCATGCGCGCCGCCGTGCATTGCTCCCAGAGGATTAGATATGGCTCGGCATCTTCGGCGAGCCGCTGCCGGCGGTTGCATATCGCAGCCTGATCCCGCCTGATCCCGCTCGATTTCGTCAAAGTGGACTAGAACATCAAGACCCGCGCCCACAATATCTTCTTAAATACGCTGCTTCAGGCGGGTGTCCTCGGTCTGGTGATGAAGTTGGCCGTGTTCGGCAGCTCGGGTTATCAGTCATCCGCAGGCGCCAGCAACGCCCCGAGATCGACCGTGCCGGACTCGCGCTGCTTATTGGCATGCTGACGAAGAACCTCACCGACGACTTCATGTGGCAGTCCACCATGCTGATCTTCTGGGCGCTGTCGAGGTGATTGCTGGCGCAGTGCGAACCGAAGGTTTTTCCAGCACTGCGGATGCAGGCATGACCTGACTGCACGGCCGCCGCGTGGAGGGATGCTTTCGCACTTCGCCATGTCGAACTGCGACTGATGTGCGAGTCCTCATGGCGTTCGTCGCGCACGCGCATCCTGCGTCGACGCAAAAGTGTCCATCAGTGACTAAAGCTGCGCTTGAGCCGACTTGGTCGACAGTCGCCTAAACCTATGTCTAATAAAATCTTGTGCCGGTTTTTCAAAAAACCGAAAGATGTAATACGACGCAACAAGTGTCACGAACATGAATCCCAGGAAAAACGTCAGGCTGTGAGCAGGAATTGCTTGGTTCGTGTACGCGAAAAATATCGCTATCGTCAGCTGAATTGGAAAATGTATCAGATAACTTGAGTAAGTCATATTACCGGCTGCCTCGACAACGCTCTGAATGGTCGGATGCACGGTAACGTTTCGCGCCGCGATGTAAAGCAGCGTCGGCACATATGTCATCAAGAACAAGAAAGCGAAGGACTTATAGTGGTAAATCCTGGTCACGTACGCCATGACGGGCACGAGAAAGACGGCAGCCAAAGACAGAGCACTGAGCAGATTATGATATTTCGTTTTCTCGAAATATTGGAGCGCGATGGCCGAAAGACCGCCGATATAAAAAAAGCCCAGGCAATCGACAATAGGGGAAGGACCATGGGCTACCCTGGACGCAACGCATAACAGCAAGACAGCTATGTTCACCAGCCAGGATTTTCCAACATAACGCAATACCAAATAGAAAATCATGTAGATTACGACTTCAACAGAAATCGACCAGATCGGGCCGTTGAAACTGTCACCCCTCTGGAATCCCCAGTTGCTTGCGAAGAAAAGCTGAAGAATTAAATGCCGAAAGTCGTTGTTCTGATAAACAAAGTAGAAATTATTTCTAGAAAAATAGATTACCTGGAGCACAGCAACGAGCAGCAGCGTTGCAAAGTGAAGAGGATAGAGGCGTGAGAATCGCAGCACAAAAAATTTTTTGTGATCTATAATTTTTTCCGAGATCGTCCTTCTATATTTCGAGAAAAATATGAAACCGCTGATGCACCAAAAAACCTGAACACCCATATGGCCATAGGTGTAGAAAAAACTGAAAACCGAGTAGAGAGGCTGCTGCTCGCTCACAAAGTCGGTCCGTTTATCGGCGACGTAAAAGAAATGTTGATAGTGCCAAAATAAAACCGACATCGCCGCAATGAAGCGTATTATTTCCAGCCCGAGGAGTTTGTTATTTTTTGGGGCTAAATCCTGCCTTAGGTATTGATGCATAGTATTTCCTTGGCCATTAGGCTTTGTTAGAAGCGGTTGCCAACTGTCGTCGGCCCGATGCGAAGGCCCTTTCGGGGAACGCCTCATCGGTGGCTCATATCCGTCAGCACCGGGCGAAAGCGCCGGCTACTTGGCGGCGGGTTTCTCGACGGTTTCTCCGCGGCCTACGACAGTCTCGAAGAACTGCGCGTAGCGCCGGCAACATGAGGCCCAGCCGAATTCATCGGTAGCCAGGCCGTTGCCCAACTTGCGGGCGATATCGGGCCACGACTGTTGGACAGAACGGACTATCTCCGGGAGTTCGTCAATGCTATTGAACAGCAGAACATTGTCGAATTTATTGGCCGCCCAGATCATGAACGGCGTCGAGCGCGAAATCACCAGCGGCACGCGTCCGATCGCCTCGAAGAACGCTCCGCTCACCAGCATGGAATCTGCCGCGTGCGGAAGAATGAGGACGTCACTGTTCGCGATGCCCTGCGCGAATTCGGCATCAGAGAGGAACTTGGCGTCGAGGCGCACGGCATCCCGCAGCGACCGCTGACTGATGATGCCATTGAGCGTCGCGATGTAGGACTCACTGCCAAGACCCGCGATATACAGGTTGCATTCGGCTGGCCAGACATCGAGCACGGCCAAGATCTGCTTGTACGGGCGAATCGCGCCGAGCAGCGAGAACAAAGGCGCCCCAGTGTCGTTCTTCGACGTGCTCGACGCCTGTCCCGGCACATCCCAGTAGAGCGGATGCGGCAGATATTCGGCGTCGTATCTGGCCTGGCAGTCCGGCGCATGGACTACGCGGAAATCCGCGAGACCGCGCACAAACCTGATCAGCCGAATCGACAGGCGCCTGATGAACCCTGTCGTATCGTGGACCGCATGGTCGTGTTGAAAATAAACGACCTTCGCTCGCCCAATGGACATCAGCGAGCAGTAGAACGCAAAAATAAGACACCCTGGGATGGTCAGATGAGTGCGGCCGTTTTTCCGCTTAAAAGGTCGCAACTCGAGCCAATGAAACACAAGGATATTGTTGGGATTGAACAGCTGAATGAACCCGCCTTGTAGAAGCCCTTTCATGGAGAGAGGCACAACGTCGTAACCAATCGCCCTGAACAAGTCTTTCTGGATCTCTATATAGCGATTCGTGTTGTTGGTGAACGGACACATCATAATCTGGGTGCGCCGTGCAGCTACGGCTTTTCTTTCAATGCCGCCGGATGCGTCCTCGAAGGTCTGCGTCATTTCGTACGGGTCCGGTTGGATTTAACAGTTGCAATGACATGATCGCCAAGCAAACACCGAAGGTAAAATCGCAATCCTTTACGCTTTTAGCTTCTATATTTCGGTATATGCAATCTCGTAAGGAATGCATGGCATTCCAATTGCGGCGCCAACCTCACATGCATGCGCTGCATGCAACGTATTACTCTAGACGTATTGTTGACCAGGTATTAGCACGAGATGTCAGCACAATCGGCCAAACCATCGACCTTTAGGGCCGATTAGGCGGTTGCGCGACCTGCGTGACCACTTTACGTGAAATTTTGCTACGGTGCAGCATAGATTGTTGGGACTGGTAGGTTTTGCTCAACAGGCCGTCGCCTTCCTGGCGAAGTTGACTTGGGTCATTTGCCTCGCAATATCGTTTGTCAGGTGTATATAACTGCGGACCGTTTATTAACAATGTCATGCAAATTGATTTGCGGATTTACTATTCCTCATTGTTCGAGCCACAATAATGCAGAGTGGAGTACTGTTGAGATGCCCGCTACGCCGCCACTTTGGCGGTGTGGCTCTGCATAATCCCGCGCTCCGCATCATCAGCGTTTTGCAGATAACCGCAAAACGCAGAGTACGAACGCGCTCAGATCCTCGAACGCTCGCGGCGAGAAAAGCTGCACTGTGCAAGGCGAGATCAGCGTGTTAAGTGGCGCGCCCTACGGTTACCGCTACGAACGCAAGAGCGACGAGCAGGCAGCGGGTTACGCGGTGATCGACGCCGAGGCGCAGGTGGTCCGCCAAATCGACGAGTTATACTCGGTGACGGGGCTGAGCATCGGTGCCGTAACGCCCCGTTTGAACGAGTTGGGGAGTTCTCACCAAAAAGGGCGCAGCACGCTGGGAGCGGTCCATGGTTTGAGCTATACTTCGCAATCCTGCCTATCGTGGTATGGCCTATTTTGGAAAGACTCAGCAGGCTGTGCGAGAGCGTACCAACAACCGGACACTACGTCAGCGTGGTGGCCTGCCCGCGCACAACCGTGCGAGCCATGAACTGCCGCCCGATCAATGGATTCAGATTCCGGTTCCCGCGCTGGTCGATCCGGATACGTTCGCCCTGGCGCAGGAGCGTCTAGAAAGCAACAAGAAGCACGCGTCGCGTCGGACGATCGAACCCAGTATTCTCCAAGGCCTTGTGCACTGCCGCGAGTGCGGCTACACCCTATACCGGAGCTCGACACGCAGTAGCGCACGTAAGATTTCCTACTACCGCTGCCTGGGCACTGACGCCTGGCGCTACGACGGCCACGCCAAGTGTGAGCAGCGCGCCATCCGACTGGATCTGCTGGGGCACATCGTGTGGTCCGAAATTGTGCGCCTGTTGGAAGATCCCGCCCTCATCTAGACCGAATTGAACCGGCGCCTTGAGACGGCGCGCCATTCGAGTCCGACCAAGCGTCGGAAGGACAACGTCACGCAGGATCTGGCACAAGTCAAAAAAGCGGATGGATCGATTGCTCACCGCGTACCAGGAGGACTTGCTTTCTCTGAACGAGTGACGGCGGCGCATGCCTGCTATGCGATAACGTGAGCAGCGTCTGCAAGACGAGCTTCGCTCGCTCAGTGCCCAGTTGGTTGACCAGGCCGCTTATCTACGGCTGGCGGAAACGCTAACGGCATTCCTGGAGCGTTTGCGCAGCCATGCCGAGACGCTCGATGTTAGGACCGTCAGCGCATCACGAGACTGCTCGTCAAGGAGGGTGTGGTGGCTGACGCAGCCATCGCCATTCACCATTCGATTCCCACCACCGCGCGATCAGACGGCGGAAGCGGAGGATCGTCCCGGCCCCTCGGATCCTCGCAAAGACCTCACGCCGATCAAAGCTATCTTTCGCGTCCGTGGCGTGATGACGCCGCCTTGCCAGCGTGACCGACGCGAACCACTCGCCATTCTTGCGCATGATGGTCAGATCGTTGGGCTTCGCGCCGTCTCCGAAACGATGCTGGCCGCGCGCACGGATCGACATCGCGTCCTTGCCGGCAAATTCAGCCGGAGACGCGAACAGCTGAAATGCCGACCGTCAATCCCTCACCCAATCATCCGGCATATCCAGTTGTCTTATTACTGTTGCCGGAGAGCCTGCCGCCAATGTCTTCGCTGGAATTTCTCCGACGACTATCGAACCCGCCGCAATCACGGAGTGATCACCTATTTTCGACCCAGCCAATATCATTGAATTTGCGCCTATCCAGACATTACTGCCAATCGAAATAGGTGCGCATTTGGTCGGATACTGGGGAGAAACCTGATGAAAATCGGTGTCGTATATGTACGTCATATCTCCTATCTTGCAATTGGCCCCTATTTTTATGGACAACTTTGCACAGAGATTGACCCCGTCGTTCACGAACGTGCCCTGCCCGATCTCCAATACCGCGTCCTTCAGCACCGTAATATACGGTCTTGTCCGAAACGAACGGAATGAACAATTTTCGGCAAGGAGAATTTTACCTTCGTTTTTTATTCTTGGCCACACGCCGGAGTATATGGGCGGGCTCTCGTAAGCCACATTTTGCCAGTTCAATGTTTGTTTTATGAAAAATGTCTTGAATATCGACAACGCGTTTCTAAACAATTGTTTCATTGGATGTCCGTTTATCACTTGAACTATCAATCGCAGGAGTCACTATAACAACTGGTTGCGGGTTTCGATCGGAATCTGGTGCGGTGCTGCCGAAGGGAGAGCGCAAGACTGCGGGAGCGGGAGACGAAGCGATGATTTACACCGTCGCGAGCAGGTTTGGGCATGGAATGGACGCGCAGGATCCCGGCGCGGTGCGCCGAACACAAAGCACATGCATCGGCCGTGAGATCAGTTCGGGCAGTAGTGCCGGAGATTGATCATCGTATAGGCGAGGGTTTTGAATGCGTAGTGCAATTGACTGAGACGCTCGAAGTGAAGCAGCAACCGGCGGAAGACCCGAGAGTCCTCGCTACGCTTTCGACCTGACGACCAGATAAGCCAAGTGCGCGGGCGTCTTCCTTTCCGCACCGTTCATCACCAGAGGTACCTTGAAGCGAACGGACAAGGTGCTTCCATTCCATGTCGCCTGAGCATCTTGCGCGGCGGCCGCCACGCCCGTCAGCGCATCGATGAATGCGACGCTTGCCTGCCCCGAAGCCGGTGTGCTTCCGGTATTGATCTCCACTGTTCGCCACCCCGTTGAAGCACTCACTTGAACCACGATATCCGAACCCGAATACAGGGCGCTGCCCGATGCATCTTCACTGAACTTGAGTGAAGCCGCGAGCGGCGCGAGCGCTCCCGGCAGCGTTTTCCTGAGGACGACGAGCGACTTGCCTGAGACGTTGTAGGTCCGTGGCGGTCCCCTGTGTGTGAGTCTGAAAGGTTCATAGCCGTCCCAGTGATAGACCATCGAAACGTACTTGTCAGGATCGTCCCAGTTCCGTTCGAGTGCCCACACTGCGAAATCGAAAAAATAGCGAGGCAGGTAAAAGGGGTCGATGATAAAGCGATCACCGATTTCCGTTTGCCAGATGCCGCGAGCCGGGCCATTTTTCACATACTTGTCGTAGATCGGGCTGAGATCGTCCACGTTCAGGTAGTGAAAATCGAGGTAATCGACGCAGTCGAGCATGCGTTCGTTCAGCGTCGGGCTACGGTATTCGATCCATTGCGTGAACGTGTCGAGCCCTCCCTGATCGGGCCAGCCGCCGTACACCACGTAAGCCTTGTACTTCCTGATGATGCGCGCGGCAGGAATGTGAATGCGTTCGACATAATCCTGCATTGCCCGCTCGTAAGGCCGGTCGAGCTTGCCATCGTCATCCGGACCGTGCCAGAACGTCGCCTGCGGCAGACCGCCGGACAACTTGCCCGCAGCTTCATTCCAGACCTGAAAATATTTGACGTTATAGGGCGGCGCGGAATACTTGCGTACCGCTGCCTCGACGTAACGTTCCCATGCGCGGACATCCTTGGGCGCCGACTTCGAATCCTTCGGCACCGTCGCGTTCCACCATGGCGTAAAGCCGAGCAGCAGGAGCGAATGGATACCGTTGCGGTTGTTGGCGAGTATAGCGGGCGGCAGATCGCTGATGTAGGTCGGCGAAGTCTTGTCGACGTCCATGATGCTCGATGCCGACTCGCCCTGGCCAGGACCGACAACGTCGCGTCCCCACGTAATGCCCATGTCCTTCCACATGGCGACATCGCCAGGCGCGCTTGCCCAACCGTTGGCACCGATCATCTGCGTAATCATGCGCGCGCCTGTCTTCGGGCGCGCCGCGACCGGCGCCGCGCCCTGCTCCGCCGCGCGAGCAGACTGCAATCCCGAACCTGCCAGCGCCGCAAGTACCCGCAGTACCTGCCGACGCCCACGCCGTACTCCAAATGCCATGCCGCCTCCACACATTGAAATTGCCCGCCGGTGAAGGGTGCGTTGCAAGAGTCTGGCGGTTGTTTTCTCCGCTTATCCGAATAGCGCGACGCGACCGGTAGGTGCAGCGTTTTCGTCCGCAGGGGCGATTTCGAGCGTAGCGCCCCGCGGCGCAACAATCGAATTCGACCTGCGTCGCGTCTTGAAATCATCTCAATCACGAAAATAAGTGAGTTCTTTCTGCGAGCGGTCGATTGTAGGTACATCCTTACTCAAATCGACGCTCAAATAGGCCGGCGTCGGTAAATTCATTAAAACTAGTATTTCTTCATATGCCCAACCCGCCGGACAACGTATTTTCGAGTACGAAAGAAAAGCCTCGACTACGAGTTAGGTCGTTTCCGCCGAAGGGCGTCGCGATGACTCGTCATTTTTGCTTGGCTGCGATCTTCCGCGGATGCCCGGGTTACTTCGTTCAGATTTAATCTGAACAATAAGGGTTTTCCAGATCGTCAATGCTGCAAAATATTGCCCCGTCGATACTGGAATAAATACTTATCCCTCCAAAAGTGTCGGATCGGATCGATATTTTTTTCTTTATCAAAAGTATCCCTTCTTTCATCATAAGAAAATAAGTACTTCTTACCTATACGAGTAAAAGATACTCATATAATTAGAAAAATATTTCCTCATACAACACGTTGGAAGCAGACTTTTGCTAAATAACAGTTCTTGTAACAGATTGTTGGTGCGCTGCCGTACATATGCGTACTATTTACCCCGTGACGTCCGTCACAAGTAATTTATACGGCAACGCGCCGTTAAAAAATGATATCGGCCAGTCGTTTAGGGGACACGTAGCGAAGCAGGTGTAAGACAGCGACGAAGCGCTCATGTGCGAAACGCGGTTTGTTTCGGTGCGCTGCAGCACAAGTCGCCGGACTTCTCGTTTGACCTGCGGGCAATCACTGACTGACGAACTCCAACACGAGTCCGGACGCCAGCACATATTTAGGATTACTGATTGTAATTGAAGACGATGCGTCTTCTCGCAGCCGCCTGTTGCAAGCGCCCATTGCTTAACTCAATTTTTTATCGAGATGCTCTCGACGATGAATAAACTCGCCATGTTAAAACGACGCGAATTCCTTGGTTGCCTGACGGCTCTCGGTGGCAGTTACCTTTTGACCGCATGCGGTGGCGGCAACGGAACTCCCACGAGCGGTGCCGTCGCCAACGCCAGCGGTTCGGATCCGGCGGCGAAGGCCATGGCAGTTGCAAACGCCGCCGTGGCCGCAGCCTCGCCCAACAACACGACCATACCGCCCGCAGCGTCCATCGTCGACACCAGCGGCGCGATCTGGACTCTCGTGAACGGCGTCGTATACCAAAACGGCGCGACGGCCGGTGTCAACTACAACGTGGCGCTCGTCCTCTACTTCGGCAACAGCGTCTACCACAAGACCAATAGCGGCGTGTTCTTTTGCTGGATGGGTTCTTTCTGGAGCCTCACGAGGGATCCGCGCCTGGGTGGAACCTCCCCGGACGGCACCGCCATCCCGTCTGCCACTTACATCATCGACAAATCCAATAACGTCTGGACCGTGGTCGGCGGTGTGATCTACAGAAACAACCAGACCGTGGGCAACACCTACAACGTGAGCTTGCTGCTGTGGTACGGTGGCAAGATATGGCACATCGGCACCAATGTGTTCTTTGTCCTGAGCGGCAACGATACGTGGGTAAGGTGCAGCGATCCGCGCATCCCCACCGCTGCGACGGCGGGCTCCTTCTATGGCGTGAACGGCCATTTCGACTACACCTATACGCCGGCGCAGATCGTCAGCATGCTCAAGGCCCTGGGCTGCACGACCTACCGCGTCGGGACCGGCGCCGACTCTGGGCAACTCAACGTGCTCATCGGCCTGGCCCAAGCATTCAAGGCGGCGGGCATGACGCTGTTCGTGCTGATCGATCATTCCCTGACTGACTCGTCTGGCAACCTTTTCTCGAACGAGAGTGTTGCCTACAGCGCCGCTCGTGCGACCGGCGTCACCGTCGCCGGCGCGTTGGCGCCGTACGGCGTGACAATCTACGAATGCGGCAACGAGCTGACCCGCCAAAACGCCACGGTGATGAATTTCACCTATGCGGGCACGAAGGTGACCGACTTCAACAACACCAACTGGCCGATCATGCGCGGTGTCATGCGCGGCTTGATCGACGGCGTCAAGTCCATACAG
>NZ_AEJF01000223.1 GCF_001028175.1 Caballeronia mineralivorans PML1(12) | reverse complement strand
ATTTGCAGGCATTGCCCTGCGCAGCTTGCAGGGTTCGGCTTTCCCGTTAGGAAAAAGCGCGGATCAGGACTGCGGCGGACCGAGGCGACTCGGTCCGCCGCAGTCGCGTTCATGAACAGCTAAGCACAGGTGCGCCTGCCTTAAAAGGGAATGCTCGCGACCGCTCGTGAGCAGATCGTCGTTGCCGTGAGCCTTGTCCATGAGAAGGGCGATGCAGTTTGGCGCCCGCTTTCCCCGTCGAACACGTGATCGCGATTGATTTACAACCGGTTGCGGATTTCTCAAGGTCCTCGAATTTGTCTGAAAGCCCTTCTGGACAAGGGTTCGCGCCCGCATCGCCTGAACTGACTAAAATCCGGATCCTTTGGTGGTCGAGATGGCGAAAAGGCAGTCGCTGCCTCGCGCCCAAATTGACGTTGCATGTGATCTTCAACTGCATTTTTCAGGTGCTCTACCTGGGATACCAGTGGAAGGAACTGCCGATCGAGAAGGATCGGCACGGGCGCCCGGAATTCACGACACGCGCATCTATATCGCCTTTCGGCGGTGTGAAGCGCGCGGATGCTTTGCTGCCATTTTCGAGGGCTCGGTGTTCAAACGTCATCAAGACGGTCGTTTGGACTCGAGCATCATCCATGGCGATGGCACCACGATCGCAGCGAAGGAAGGGGGCGACAATCTCGGCTTCAGGCGCACAAGCGCACAAGCGCACAAGCGCAGTGCGATCATGCTGACCTCCTTCCGATTAAAGGGTTCTGTGCAAACTCATTTAGGCCCGTCGCCCGCAGGGGCGGCGGTGGGAGGCACGCTAGATGATTTTCAAGTTCCGCCGGTTGCTGCTTCGCTTCGAGCGCCTCAGTCAGTTGCACTACGCATTCAAAACCCTCGCCTATACGATGATCAATCTCCGGCACTACTGCCCGAACTGATCTCACGGCCGATACATGTGCTTTGTGTCCGGCGCACCGCGCCGGGATCCTGCTCGTCCATCCCATGCCCAAACCTGCTCGCGACGGTGTAAATCATCGCTTCGTCTCCCGCTCCCGCAGTCTTGCGCTCTCCCTTCGGCAGCACCGCACCAGATTCCGATCGAAACCCGCAACCAGTTGGGCGTCAGTGCCCGTGTGCCTTTGTGATGTATTGCACGATCAATCTTATCTCATCAAACTGAGTGACCAGCTCAAACAAAAAAATGAAAGCGAGCGCATAACACGGACCAGGGTAACGATCGACGAGCTGCAGGACGGGCCCCGCAATCACCGGCCGAATCGACTCTCTGGTCAACAAATATGTAATAAAAATTCCCAACAAAGCCCCGACGATTACGTCCGTCGGATAGTGCAACCCCAAGTACACGCGTGGCGCGCATATTAGAAGCGCCGTGTAGGCAAGTGCGGCTATACCTTCACGGCGCCGAACTAAAAAAATACCCATTGCTACTGCCATCCATAACATGGCGTGGTCGCTCGGAAACGAACTCCAGGTTCTGAGTACGGCGTCTACTTTGGCACCCGCCGGGAAAGGAAGATTCAGTTGCGGGTCGAACCGAGGACGCAAGCGAAATGGCAGGAAATAGGCCAAAGCTCTTCCTACTGCAAGCGCTACTAGTCCCGCCGCTACCGTGGCGACCACCATTTCGCGTTGCCAGCGGTTTCGGTCGCTCGGTTGAAACCAGATCCACCACAGGGCGGCAACCAACAGCAATCCCTTGGCGAGGTATAAGCCTTCCACAGCCCCGATCACGCGGTTGATCTCGGGAGAAGTGAACGCGTTTCGGGCAATTAAAGTCTGAATCACAGCATCAAATTTGTTCATGGTTATCTTTTTCAGTTATGCAAAGCCTGACCATTAGGACATCACTACAAAAAAGTAAGGCGTCTGCCCACAACCGACATGGTCGCCCCCCGAAATCTCGTCTGTGCGAGTTCGGCGCGTTCGGGTCAGTTTGCGTCGCAGGTGCGGCAACAGTCGAACAACAGCTAACGTCTCAACGTAAATAATTACGTCTTCAGGTCCGGCCGATATCATACGGTGTACGACGCATGTTCAATTTCGCGAAGGCACGCGGTGTCTAGCCGCGTTTGCTTGAAGAATCCCCGTCTGTGCGCTGCAACGGCCAAAAAACTTCGTTTATACACCGAAGTCGCGCAACACCTCCAGTGCCTCATCCGGAATCCACACGGCCCTCAGTTCCCCCGGCACGATGCAAGCGTGTCAAGCCATCCCTCCCCTGCCACGAGAGGAGGTTTTGCGGTATCCTGTGGGACGTAGCTTCCGACATGTGTCGGTTTGGTTGGAGAGCCGCGGCGGGGCCTGATCAGCATCGGGTGCCGAGACCCTGCGATTTGCCTGCTCGAGGGTCTCCGGCAAGTCCCGAGCACGTCTATCGCGGCGGGAATCGACCTATCGCGCTTCGATAGAGTCGATATATGCGCACCCGAGGAATTGTCTCGTGTTGATGTCGACCTGGCGAACGTGCGCGAACCCGGTGCAAAGGCAAAAATTTGCAGGCCACCCAAATCGAGGACGAAGAACTCAGGCCGATGTCTGGGCGTGAGTAACAACGTCTTAACCTAGACCATCGCCCTCGCTCGATAAAGGCGAGAGAATGCGGTTCGGCGGGGCCGCGAATGCCGCAGCGCCGTCATATTCGTCGCTTTGTTCATTGACGTTCATCGCCGCCGACAATGCATTCTTATTGCACTGGAGTCGCATCTACGCACGCTTGAATGACGCCCGAATGATCGAGGCAATCTGTGCGCGTTTGCGCCGTTGACTGCTGCGGCCCTCTTGCTGCGTCGCACTTCCCCGGCGCACCCTCGAGCCGCCTGCAAGCAACGCTAACGGTCCTATCAACACGACCATCTTTGTACGTGTGCCAGTTTTTTCGGCCGTACGCCAATTACTCAGAGGTATCCACAATGGCTTATGTAACGCTATTGGCGTTATTTCTGACGGTCACAAACCTCGTGCCGTTAAGCGCGATTGGTTTCCTGCCGATCATCCTTTGCGCCTGGCGTTTTTTTGGGAGACGTTATCCTGCGTTCATCACGCCGCTTGTGGCATTCACGGCCTTTGCGGTGTTATCGACGTTGCTTTATGACCCAGGCTCGCTGATCGACTTTGAGTTTTATCGACGCGATGGGAACTTCTTCGTGTCCTATGCTCCGATCCTCGCTGGCTGTTTGTATATTCATCGGTGGGATCTCAACAAGGTCCTCCGAGCTTTCTTCGTTTTCGCTGTAGGCGTGAACGTACCGGTATATGCGATTTACTTGGCACACAGCGGCTTGCTGAGCATCTTCACGAACCCAGACGCGTCTTTTGGCAGTTACTTTATTGCCCGTAACGCCGCCGGCGGCTTTCTTGCAATGCTGTTTTGTCTTGGCGTGGCCTGCTATCTCCAGAAGCGCAGCCGCCTGATTCTCGCCCTGCTCGCGCTAAACGCGATGATGCTTTTTTCAACCTACAGCCGTGGATCGCTCCTGGGTGCCGCGATGATACTGCCCTACCTGTACCTTGGCCGGAAACGTTGGGTTCTCGCTTCGCTGATCGCCTGTCTGCTCGCCGGCTCAATCGCGGTGGCGATCTACCATACGGAACCATCAGTGAACTACATGGGCTACACCTTCTCCATTAGCAACGGGGACGCCAAAGTCGCAAACCTGGACATTCGTTACGAATGGCTCTGGCCGCGGGCGCTTACTTATTTTCGGCAAAGTCCGATCATAGGATTCGGCTTTGGTTCGTTCGATGATCAGATCCATACGGTGACTTCCTATTTCGGAGTCCTGGGTGTGCCTTCAGGGATAACCGTTGAGCATAGCGATTCGCATGCCCACAACTCTTACCTAAATTTCCTTGCGGAACTCGGTTTGGTCGGATTGACGCTGATGTTGACCTTTTACTGGCGACTTATCCGCTGGGGCCAGGAGGGTGCCAATGCCGCGACGAACGATCAGGGGCAAAATTTCGTCGCCTTCAGGTTCATCGAGTTGTCGTCTGTATGCCTGCTCGTCATGGCTGCCACCGAACACCGACTGGTATCGCCATCGAATGTGCTGATCCTGTCACTGGTAGTGTCCCTGGTTCTGGCGTCGCGCGCGCCCCAGCCCTATGTGACGTCGGCACCTCACACCGTTCGGCCGCCTGACCACCTTCCAGGCAGGTCGGCTAGAAGCGTCTCTACGTCACGTTACCTGAGCCGCGAGTAATCGCACGGACCGGCAATCAACTGGAGTTCGAAATTTATGTGGCACGCGTTCACGAACATCGGCGACGCCGCCGTCACACTTCCCGTCGCGATCGTCTGCGCCGGCTGGATCGCGATGTCTAACTTGCGTCTGGCATTTCGTTGGGGTTTAGTGTTAAGTGCCGGCATGGCCTTAGTTGGCGCGACCAAGATCCTGTACGCAGGTTGGGGCGTCTCTTTTCCTGAAATCGAGTTTAGGGTGATTAGCGGGCATACAATGCTCGCAACATCGGTTTGGACGGTGACGATCGCCTTGCTCCTGCGTAGCTGGGGGCTACCTGCGACCGTGGGGGTGATCGGGGGTCTCATCGTCGGTGCCTGCACGGGCCTTGCACGCGTTTTTGACGATTCACACTCGCTGTCAGAAGTCGCCATCGGGTGGGTCGTTGGAGCGGTTGTGGGCGCTGTGTTCTTGCGTGCGTGCGTTAACGCCAAGCTAGAGCAGTTTCGACCAATGGCGGTAACAATCACGCTACTAGTTGTCTCGACACTGGCATATGGCCACACGACGCCATTCCAACGATTGATCGATGGTCATTCTCCTGCCATCCGCGCTCGCGCGGCGGCAGACGTCTCGCGGGTATTCTAAGCAAGCCGCCGGCCGGCAGCTCGCGCCGTCGTCGGCACCCTGTTTTGTTGGCTCTATGCGGTGGTCGTGTGCTCCTCGGCCGATTCTACTTCGTTCACGGCATGAAGCAGAGGCCCTTTCGTGCGTCCGCCAAGTAGCCGCGCCTCAACGAAGCTAGTCAGTTTTGCCTTGAAGTTTTCTGCTGAGAAACGCTCCGCGTTTCTTCGACACTGCCGCGGATCAAAGTACCTAACATTCTTTTCAAAGCGATTAACCGCCTCGATAAGCGACTCGATGGTCTGTTCGCGGAAAAAGACGCCCGTCGCCCGCTCGTGTGGAAGACCCACTACAGATTCAAGCGCTCCGCCTTTGCCGAACGCGATAACAGGTGTCCCACATGCCTGCGCCTCCACAATTGAGATTCCAAAGTCCTCTTCCGCCGCGAACACGAAGGCGCGTGCCCGCCGCAAATGGTCGTGTAAGACTTCGAACGATTGGTAGCCGAGGATAGTTACATTCCTCCCTGCAACCGCCGCGATCCTCTTCATTTCAGGACCGTCACCGATCACAATGAGCCGGCGTTCGGGCGTTTGGGAAAACGCTTTGACGATTAGGTCCATGCGTTTGTATGGCACCATGCGCGACGCTGTAATGTAGAAGTCCTCCTTCTCCGTGCAAAGCGTCAGGCCTTTAAAATCGACTGGCGGATAAATCACCGTCGATTCGCGCTGGTAGGCTTTTTTGATCCGCCGAGCAATAAACTGCGAGTTGGCGATCAAATGATCAACCCCATTCGCCGACCGCGCGTCCCAACCCCGCATGTAATGCAGCATGGCACGCGCCATAGCGGACTTGATACCGCTAGCGAGACCCGATTCGCGTAAATATTGATGCTGCAGGTCCCACGCATATCGAATGGGCGAATGTACGTAGCTGACATGCATCTGGTCCGGTCCCGTTAGCACGCCTTTTGCAACGGCATGGGAACTGGAAATAATCAGATCGTAACCAGACAAGTCGAGCTGTTCGATAGCGAGCGGCATTAGTGGTAAATATCCACGATAGCGCTTGCGTGCAAACGGCAGCCTCTGAATGAACGAGGTCTGAACCGGCCTTCCTCTGAGACAGGCGCGGTCTTCCAAAAAATCGACGATCGCAAAGATGTCAGCTTGCGGAAAACACTCGATGATGTGCTGTAACACCTTTTCGGCGCCACCGGACACCACTAGCCAATCGTGAACAATAGCAATTTTCACGCTTACCTCACTTCGTGTAGGCCAAAAGCCACGTCGTGGCGCATCGTGGTTCTTCCCTCGGCGAGGGCATAGGAACACGGTCGCCCGAGTCGCTTTCGGATCATGCTGCGACAAAACAACCTGATCGACGGACACGCCGCCGACCAAGTCATGAGCTTGTTAGCAATGGGATTGCAACTTCGCGTGTGTGCGCGTCATATAGTCATCCCTAGTCTTTCCCAAGTCCGGCCCGGCTGCGGGCGTTCAGAGCGTAACGAAACATCGCGATCGCACGTCCCGCTCCTGGTAGTAATCTCGTCAGATCCGAGCGAACCATGAGACCCATCAGCATCGCGGAAAGCATCACTTCTCCGATGACGCGCGCAAGCGCCATGCCGATCGCGCCATATCTAGGCGCGAGGTATAGCGCGGCCGCAAGATTGGCCAGTCCCGACGTTATTCCGGCTACCGCAAGCAGCCGGTCCTTTCTGCGCGGAACGAACACGTAAAAGGCGACGAATTGATTGAAGGCCGCGAACGGAAACATCCACGCCAGACACTGCAGGACATATGCGCTCGGCGCAAACGCCGCGCCCAAAATGAGAGGCAATACAAATGGCGATAAAGTCAGCGCGCCGCACAGGGCAAGTAATCCGTAGGCAATTAAGAGAGTGGCTCCCCGCCGGCTCGTGGCATGCGCCCCGTGGTGATCGCCCTGCGCGAGCTGCCTTGAGATGGTTGGAATAAACACCTGGGCAGCGGGCCCCATCAGACTAAGTCCTATCGTCGCAAAACGTTCAGCAGCACCGAAATAACCGACTTGGGCCGGCGTAGAAAGCAGTGTGAGCAGGTACGTCGACGATGCAGTCAGTACGGCCGAGCCTGTCGAATAGCAGAACAGCATCGTCGAGCCGCGCATGAGCTCCATGACGCCGTCCACTCTCAAGCGCGGCAATCCGACATGAACAAATGTCAGCCCGTATGAGATCACCGAGCAGAGCACGCCGGCTACCAACAGGCTCGCGACTACCCATACCGAGTCCTGTGGCCCTTTGACGATGGATAAGATCAGAACAAGGCTGAGCACAAAGCCGATCACTTCAATAATAATCGGCGTGCGAAAGCGCTGACGCCCCTGGAACAGCCAGCCGAGGTTCAGGGCCGACACAAGCCCGAGCAAGGTCGCCAACAGCCCCATGGCGGGCCGCTCGGACAGCGTCGGCGAACACATCGTGGCGATCACGCCGACGGCAGCGCCCACCGCGCAGGTAAAGGCACGCGCACTCGAATGCAACGAAAAGACAGCGTTTTGGTGGCTACGCTCGGATGACTTCGCGACCTCGCGCATGCCGACGAGCGTGAATCCGTAGCTCGCGAGCATCCAAATCACGTTCATTAGCGACATCGACGCCAGTACCCGTCCGTATTCCGTGACGCCGAGCACTCTTCCATAGAACGGAATTACGACGATGAGGTACAAATACCTCATCACGTATCCGCCGTAGACGAACCCTAAAATTTTAGCGTTTTCCTTCTTGTCCACAACGCTCTCCCTCAAGCCGCTTTACGGCACAGAACCCGCATCAGCGTGCAGCTACGCGATGGCGCGCAAGTGGATTGGCGATATAGCGAACCGCATAGTCGGAAAGCGGCCGGTACGGCAGAAGGCAAAGGCCGGAAAAGACGACCGTGCCAAGTTTCTTCTTCAGGCTCCAAAATGGGTTCGCAATAATGGAATGGAAATAGCTGCGTGACTCGCGCATCATCCAATGCCAGCGCGTTGCGAGCGGCGCCTGATAAACCCGTGAGCTAAAACGAGCCTTCTCATAGGCAAAGTCGTGAAACTCTTGCGGCAACTCAACGCCAAGACGCGAGCGCGCGATGTTCCGAAGGATCGTCCATCGCGCGGCGAATGCCTTGGGTGCCTTACTAAGGTCCTCGGAGTTAGCGAAGGAGGCACCTGGCTCAGTCGTGTTATGCACGCGATATCCGCCAAGCGACTTCCGGATTGATGCTACCGCTCCCAGCAAGGCAACGCCGTAGATCGCGTAGAAGTCCGCGCCGTAGCGGTTTTCCTCTGTCTCTGGTACGGGGAAGATACGCTGCAGCGCGCTCACGCGATACGCGTTGCCCGATGCCGGTGGCGAAGGATAAAGCCAGCCGCGGTGAAGCAAATTGGCACAATCCAAAGGTGGGTCTGAATGCGGCACATGGCTGCCCGTGAGTTCACCTGCAGAACCGAGAACATCCAAGCGGAACTGAACCTTTCCGTAATCGCCGCCATCGAAGGCGCGCATCACTTCTGATACCGCGCTCGGGTAGAGAACGTCGTCGGAGTCGAGCAGGATCGCATATTTAGTTTCGAGAAGTTCCACCGCACGGTTGTACGCCGAGACCTGACCGCCATTCTCTTTGAACACAGCTGAAATGCGCGAACCGAAACGTCCGATCACTTCGCGCGAGTCGTCGGTTGAACCGTCGTCAATGACGACCACGCGCGTCGCCGCGTAGTCCTGCGCGAGTGCCGAATCAATTGCATCGGCGAGGAATCGCTCATAGTTGTAGTTGCAAATAATGATAGTCACGTCGTTCATAAGGCCTCGATGCAGGCGGAGCGGTCTGTGTTTAAATTAAACCTAACTATTAATAAATTAGCATCTATAAACGCTACACCGGCTTGACCCGATGGCGGCGCCCATTAGCCTGTAGATGCGTGGGCTGCGAGGTTGAATGTCCGGTGATTTATCTCACCGAACAAGATCTCCAGCAAATCGCGCGCTGCCCGATCCCATCGGTACCTCTGCGCATGGCGCAGGCCCAGGCTTTTATAGCTTTGCCGCACCTTCCGGTCACTCATCATCAGCGAAATCTTCTCGGCAATGTCGTCAACAGAGGTGGCATCGCAATACATTGCTGCCGTCCCGCAAACTTCTGGGATCGACGCATGTTTCGACGCGATCACCGGGCAGCCGCAATACATCGCCTCGAGAGGCGGCAAACCGAAACCCTCGTACAGCGATGGAAACACTAGGCATGCAGCGCTCTCATAGAGCGCTTTCAGCTCACCGTCAGAAATGAAACCCGCCCATATGACCTGCTTCGAAACGACCTGTTCCGCAACGCGCCCCGCGTTAAAGACGCGGGCATTGCTGCCGCCAACAATAACGAACTTGACGTCCTGGAGATGACCGAGACGATCGACCGCATCCAGAACGCGTTGCAGGTTTTTGCGTGGATCGAGACTGCCTACGATCACGCAATACGAATCTTTTACGAGGTCCAGACGCTGAAGGATTGCCTGATCGCTGACGACCCGGTCGAGATGATCTGCGCCAGGAGGCAGGACTGCAACGCGCGATGCATCAATGTTGAGGTGATGACAGATGCGCTCTTTCGAAAATGCCGAAATCGTCAAAATCATCGGTGCGTTTCTCGGCAGCATCGAAAACCTGAACCGATACCAGAGCAAAAACTTCTTCGAGAATGCATGTGGCACATCGAAGACCGCCATGTCATGAACCATTACAACTTGACTGCGTTTAAAGAGTGGGCTGCTATTGCACAGACTGACAAGCGTCGTACCTCGTGCAGCAATCGGTAGCGTAATTTGCTCCCAGAGATTGCCGCGAAACCATGGAAAGCGGCGTTGCCGTTTGAGCAGCGTGCCTGGTTCGACCGCATCCTGCGGCATGAAAACTTCAAGCTCGCCGCCTGGTGCTCCGCGCAACTGCACTGCTCTTGTCAATTCGTAGGCGACCCGCTGAACGCCGGTAATTTGTTGCGCTGTGAATTTCCCGTTGATTGCGAAAGTCATGACATTTTTCCCTCGAACGATGTAGTGAGCTACCGGCCGGGAGCTCGCTGATGATTTGGCGGGTTCAGCTCGCCATACCCAGATGTCCCGTGTCGCTCGCGTAGTTCGTCGTGTATTCGTAGTTGCGATTACTCCGTCGCAGTGGTATAGCGTTAAAAACTGCACCCGCAATGCGCCCCTCGGTGCGTTCAAGCTTTTTGACGGTATCGGCGATTTCGTCCTCGCTTTGCATGCCCGAACGCAGGACGAGCATCGTGGCGCCAGCTTCGCTCGCAATGATCGACGCGTCGGTCACGGCGAGAATCGGCGGGGTGTCGATGATGACTAGGTCGAACTGCTTGCTGAGCCGATCCAACAAATCCCGGAAGGTTTGCTTCATCAGCAGTGCTGCAGGGTTGTTGGGGCGCTCACCGCATGCTAAGAACGACATGCCGTGAACACCGACGTGCCGCAGCGCGTTGCGCACGGGAATTCGGCCTGAGAGCACCTCCGATAGGCCGCCCCGATTACTCATGCCGAAGTAGGAGGCGAGGTGACCGCGGCGCATATCCGCATCAATCAGGAGTACCTTGGACCCGATCTCCGCATGCAGCACGGCCAAGTTGGCCGCGACAAAGCTCTTCCCCGCGGACGGCGTGGGTCCAGTGAACATCACAATGTTGTTTGGCGCGTGCGCAAGGTCGCGCGCGAGCGCGGTACGCACCTCGCGAAGAGCTTCAACCGAGGGATCATTCGGAAAGCGCGCCGCGAGCACCTTGGTGCCAACGCCATCCAGCGCCGTGGCCCCGGCATTGCTATCAAACGGGTGATCCTCAAGCGAATCCCGCCAAACTGGGCTTGTGGCCCAGCGGTTGCCTGGCAAAGCTTTGCGAGCCGCTCCGTCGGCGTCGCGGGCAAGCTGCACCTGCTGCTGGCTAAATAAAATCTCTCCGATTACTGGCACGCTCAGCCGACGTTCAACAAAAAGCGGATCGGTCACCCCTGTCATTACATGGCGGCGCATAAATACCAAAAACATGCCAGAGATCAAGCCAAGCGCAACAGCGCCCCCGAGAACGATCGGGCGACTTGGTTTCGTCGGGTGCAATGGCCTAATCGCAGCATCGACGATGTGCGCCCCACCCGTCGTGCTGGCACGCCGCACCGACAACTGCTCCGCCTTTTGAACCATGCCAAGGTAAATCGTTTCGGCAACCTTTGCATCGCGCGCGAGATCGACGCTATTGCGCTCAGAGGATGGCATGGCGCTGAATCGCCCATCGAACGCCGCCTTAGCTTTATTTAACTGCGCTAGTTGGATATCGATGTTTTGCACCCATCGGCTGTCCGGCGTAAATTTCTCCATCATTTGCGTACGTTGCAGTTGCAGAGTAGCGATCTGCCGGTCAAAGTCGATGCCGCCTTGCAGATAGGCCTGTGCCTCAGAAGTTGGTTGCATCGAGTTCGACGACGCCCTAAAGTTCCTGAGCGCCTCTTCCTTTCGCCTGAGGTCCGCAAGCAGACGCGGTAGTTCGCCGTTGATAAAAGCGAGGGTTTGGCTATCGTTGGACTGTCGGCTTGCCACCGCGGTCGCAAGATATTGCTGCGCAAGCGCATTCGTGACTTCGACTGCCTTAGCACGGTTCGAGTCCGAGTACTGCATCTCAATCAGACCCGAGTCCTTTACCTTGTCAGTGACCTTTATGACGTCACCGAAACGCTTGACCGCGTCGAGCGAATTCCAACGAATTACCTCAAAGCTGGTTCCGGGCCGCGCAACGAGTTGAGCCACGAGCATAGAAACGCCATTTGAGTTGGCGGGCTTGCCCACGGCGCCGCGCAGCAGTAATTCATTCGATGGTCCACGGAGCTCGTATTGGCCGCCATCGAGCACGACCATGTTCAGCTTTTCTTCCTCAAGATCTTGGGGAACGTCCAGATTGGCGATCTGCAATCGTTCCCCACCCCATGCGAACGATTTGAGACCGAGCCATGGCGCCGCCGGTTGTCCTGGAGTGGCCAATTTTTCCGCGAGATCACCAAGCAGCGGAATTGTGCGGGGCTTCACCGAGACATCGAACCGGTACCGCTCGATCACCGGCTCCAGCACGGACCGGCTGCGCATCACCGCCATCTCGGCGCTGGGCGCCGGCGCAGGTGGTGGCAGCGTTTCCTGGTTCTGGATCGCAATGCCGAGCGCGTTTTGCTCAGGCGGATCAACACGCACAAGCACATCGGCGGAATAAATGGGCGTCGCCACGAGTAGGTACACCACAGCAAGCGCCACGACGATACCAATGACGTTCAGGATCTCCCATAGGTGATCATGCATCAAGTTGAGCATCTCTTTGCCCGTCAGCTGACCATGTTCGTTGGCGATGGGGGGCGAGAGTGAATGTGAAGGGAAATAATCCACCGGCGTAGTCCTTCAATGTGCAATGTTTGTAACGACCCTGCGGAGTACCTACAGGTGTCGGTTCGTGATGAACAGCGTTGCGCCATCGTTTAATGGGCGCTGCCTTTCGGAAACGCCGGGGCGTTTTCCTTACCCCAGCAGACGTCCGACGCTGGCACTTACACGTCAATCACCGACTGAAACTTCGGTTTTGGCTTGTGGCTTAGTTGTTGGCAACGCCGTGTGTGTCGCTTGCACAGCGCTGTCAGCAATCTTGAGCAAAATTTTGAGATCCGCTACGAGGACGGCGGAGGACCTCATCCTGAGCGCTTCGGCCCTCGTGATTGACAGGCGAATATGTTCGAGTGCGGTTACAGATTCGTTCATAATTTGGACTCCCAAATACTGATACATTGGCTTGGTTGTTTTGTGCTGACGGGCGCTCATATAGTGCAAAAACCGCGCCGTGGTCAGCCCACCGCTTCCCTCGCGTGAACGGGCAACAGCCGGTCGAACTCTCGCTTCACCAGTCCATAACACACGCAGGCATGTGCCTCGAGTCCCGCGCGATCATTGACCTTAATCGAACGTCGACCATTCTCGACGAGGCCTGCGTCTTGCAGCCTGCCGATCGCCACAGTCACGCCTTCGCGCCGCACGCCAAGCATGTCAGCAATTAATTGATGGCTGACATGCACTTCGTTTGTCGGCATTCGATCCATTTCAACGAGCAGCCAGCGGCAAAGCTGTTCATAAACAGAGTGGTCGCGGTTGCAAATGGCCGTCTGCGCGACTTGCATAAGGAGAGCCTGCATGTAAAGCAACATCAGCCGGCGGAGAAAGTCGCAGCGATCGAAATGCTTTCGCAACGCGGTTGCGGTGATCCGGTAGGCAATACCAGGACACTGAACTTGAACGCATGTCGACATGGCCTCCCTGCCGGTGAGTATCGGTACGCCTATCATCCCTTCCGGCCCAACGGCTGCGACTTCGACCGATGCGCCGCCCTTCATTTTGTATAGCAGCGAAACGACGCCCGTAAGGGGGAAGTACGCGTGTTCGATGTGTTCGCCAGCATCGCAAAGTATCTGTTCCTCTCGAAGACGCACCAATTCAACATGAGACTTCAATGCCTGCCATTCATGTGAAGGAAGCGCATCGAGCAAGTAATTGACTTGGTGTTCCGGGTCAAGAGTTAACGTATTCATTGATCTCCCAAAGTCATGCAGCGCGATCCGAATCCAGCTACCCGCGCCCTCAAAGAGAGCCGTCCTGCGGGATGAGCGGCAGCGAGTTCCCGGTGGGTGCAATCCCCTCCGGCAGCGTATGTGCCGGCGAAGCACAGGCCATGTTCTCCAGCAGGCGGCGATTGACCCCAATAACGTCCGGTAGTCCCTAAGTCGAGCCACTCGCCAATACGTGGCGCTTAGCAGACGGCGCCAAGGCCAATTCGTTCCGAAGCCGCACGCTGAAGACGCTACGCGGGTCCGACAAGCCATCGCTCCATGAAGCGATAGAACGAATGTGGGGCTTGGCCGCGCTCTGGCACTACACCGCGACGCACGCCTCTAATCACCTCTTTCGCCAGTGCAGTCTGAGGTTGGCCTCGAAACATCGCGTCAGTAGACGACCTCGGAAAGCGGACTACTCGAACGCTCACGAGCGACGCGATGCAAAGGGCCGATAGTTCAATTGACATAGCGATTAAGCGAACATTGGGATTACTCCCGATATATTGGGGTTATTCCCGATATATTGGGGTTACTCCCGATGTTGCGTTGAGCATAGACGCACAAAAGCGGTCGAGACCAGAAGTGGCCCAAAGTCTAGAGGTATTGGCCGATAGTGTTAAGTTAATTACAGCGTAAAAGCCGGCTTGAAAGGGTTGTTGCGACATGCAATTCTTTGTAACAAAATCGACTTTTCCTGAAAAAAGCTGGAAATAATATATGCTGAATCGAACTTTTCTGATCATTGACATCACTTCGCTACATGAACGAGACTAGGCTCTACGCCCACCAGGCGGGCATCTCAGAGTTTTTTTCGAACGACAGCGCGAATTTAGTCACCTACGTCTATATTAATCTGACGAAATAGGTATTGATTGCAGCGACAAGTTATTTTCGGACTTGTACTCGCTCACGCCAGTAAGTTTTACGGAAATCGCGCATCTTCAAAATGCGCCGATCACTCGCATTAATTAGCCAATGTTCAGCTGTCTCACGTTGAATTGTGGTGCTTTGTAAATGGACTTCTACGTTGGAGATTAAAACTGTGAACATCATTAACAATTTTTCCCCGCTCAATGGTATTCAACAGAAGATTGGATCAGACGATACCAAGAAGCACATTGGACTTCTGCTCTCGGACGAGTGCTCCGTAGCGAATGCAGGGGTCATAGGCGAGGCGTTCCGGATAGCCAACGAAATTGAACAGGCAGAGGGGGCGCCGGCTCCGTACCGCTTCTCTGTGTTGTCGAGTCACGGCGGCTCTGTTACCAGTTCCTCATCAATCTCCATTTTGACGCAGAAGCTCGAGACCTACAGTCTGGTCGATTTTCATGCGTTTTTCGTCGCCTGTCATGAAGCCGGCGCTCCGGACGCGCTTGACGATCAGTTGCTCTCGTGGCTGTGTGGGCCAGGCAGTGACGCGCACGTCCGTCATCAACACGCGGAAAACTTACTCAACAATCCGTCAAGCATTGAACCGCCGCCGGTGCCGATATTCTGGTTCAAGGATGTACCGACTGCGGCATGGTCGATCAGTACGCCCCCTGCGGACCTGGCACTGGCGCAGATTGAGCGCGACCTCAATGCAGACATCGCGCAAAAAATCGCGCGCGTACTGCAGCCGCACGTCGTCACGGGGGCCAAGTTCGATTTCGAGGATCTGAGTGCGGGCACCATCGAGAAAATTCACGAGTCGGCCCGCTGGATTAGGGAAAATTACAGCAATCCCATTTCTGTCGCTCAAGCGGCGGAGGCCGCTGCGATGAGCACGCGCAACTATCCTCGGCGTTTTAAGAGCGAACTCGGGGTGACACCTTCTGAATTTTTGATTCGCACCCGCTTCGAGATCATCTGCAGGTTGCTAGTGGAAACCGATTTACCCGTAGACAAGATTGCGAGGCGTTGCGGCATGGGCAACGGCAATCGGCTGGGACGACTTTTTCGCAAAAGGTTTGGAGTATCGCCGATGATCTTTCGGGTGCGGAACCGGGTTACGACGGGCAGCCCAGGCACTCCTTTCGCCGACATCCGACAAACGTCGACAACAGGAACCTCCGATGGTCAATCGCAATGACCGGTTCGGACCGTGCCAACGATGGATGGAAAACGTGCCTAGTACCAAGTTAAAGCCGATCGACTGCCTATACGATGCCGCTAACTCGCCGAAGGTGCCGACGGGCCTGCCAGAAGCAGTCAAGATTTCGGGCCAAGCGGCTTTGATGGTCGATGCTGCGAAGGCCTCCCTTCTTCGCGCTGAAGCGCCGGGACTCGGCTTCGTTGCGTCCCCCTCGGTAGCTAGAAGGATTAAAACCTCCGCTAAGTCACTGCTGCCGGGCGCAGTCTTCTTAAGCCTCTTGCATCGGGAATATATTGGACGTTTTCCGAAGCTGCTGCGGCCGACAACGTTCAATGAAAAAATTCTGCAACGCAGCATGAGACCGGCCCCCGCTTTGTGGAACTGACCGACAAGCTCGCGGTGCGCAAGTATGTCGAGGACAAGATCGGAAAACACCATCTAATTCCGTTGATCGCGGCGCCAGACGCGTTTACGCGAGAGGTCTTTGACGCGCTGCCTTGCTCGTTCATGATGAAAGCGAACCACGGCGGCAGCTTCGTCGAGGTGGTTGGGAACAAGGCTGAAACATCGTTTGAAAAACTTCAGCAGCTTGCGCAACAGTGGTTGTCGCTAGATGTCCACAGCATCGCGCGGGAGCGGCACTATCGAGCAATCAAGCCGCGTATTTTCTTCGAAACACTACTTCTTGATCAGAGCGGCAAGATTCGGGCCGACTATAAGCTGCATTGTTTCGGTGGCCACCCCGGTAGGCCGATCATTTACATACTCGTGATCTCAGACCGCTTCGGCAACAACACGCATGGCGATGTGTACGACGTCCATTGGAGTCATCTCGACATTGCTCTCGGCTACTGCGCCCGCAGCGCGGCGCCAGCGCCCCGGCCGGCTAATCTCGAATCGATCCTCGAGACAGCGACTGTGTTGTCCGAAGACTTCGACTACGTTCGCGTGGATCTATATGCACCGGACAACGAGGTCTATTTCGGCAAGCTAACAATTACGCCCGACGCGGGCGTCTTTCCGTTCGGACCGGACAAGATCGACCATGAGTGGGGGCGACTGCTCGCAACGACGCCTAGCTGATGAGACACCACTGCGTGGACTAGCTCGGATTGGCCCCGAGGCGTACCCCGAGTCACACTAGATGTCGTTCCTGATTTTCATCAATTTCTAGAATCACAGGTATCGGTTGAAGGCGAAATTCCAAAGGAAGCTCAGTGCGGACTGGGCCATCTCACTAACGCAAGCACGCCCCTTTCGCTCCAATGCATCATGAAAGTGTCTTTCCGACGTAGTATTTTCGATAGCCGTTGAGAAGGTGGAGGCAAACCTATGAGGAAGATCGAGCGTGCTGGTGTCACATGGTTTATTGGCATGATCGTTATGTCCGGGTTGCTTTTTGTGATGGCGGCTTGGCTCAGTATTGGTGGTGGCATCCTCAATAGGAAAGGTCGCCAGTTATATCGGCACATATTCTCGGATCAATAGTCGCGACAAAATGACAAGCCGCGTGCCGCATTGGGGCGCAGCCAGGCCTCCTTGCCCGACTGCGTTTAATCGCACTCAACTGTATGCGCGCCAGCGATGAGCCATGTATTTCACAAGCCATCTACAGAAATACTCTCAACTTCGATCATGCGGTCTCTGTTGCACACGGGAGAACTTAACAGGCCGCTCTCTTCGGACCTGTGCTTTGACAGATGGCTTTGTACATATGCCATTGCAGTAAAGCGTAAGCGGTGCATTGAGCGCACGGCGTCTTGAGCGTGGACGGCGCAGGATGTGTCCACTGAAAAATGAACAGGCCCCGACGGATTTTCGACGGTGCACTAGGATACATTCAGCCTATGTATCTAAGAACGCGTCGCCGAACGGGCCGCGACGTTGCCTGAAACGCGCCTCTACGGCCGGGCTGACGCCAGGACCTTCGTGACTAACCATGCTAGTTGAACTGATTCACGTTGCGTATTTTCGAAGCAATCATGGATACGTTAAGCAGTACAAATAGAATATTACAATCTCGGACAACAAGCCTAACCGACCAGACCTCCGCGACGTGGGCTCCTAGCGCATTCTTCAGATGTCAGTCGCCACTGCCGCATCGGTCGTCGTGCTTCATCGATCGTCGATGCCGAGGATGTCGATTTATCCGCTTCGGAACCGTGTCGTGATCAACAGGCCCTTTACCAGCTTCCGTGACTTAGGAAACGTAATCTGTAGATCAGTGACATCACTCAGTCCGGCGAGAGCACCGATTCACGCATCGTCACGAATTCTTCCGCAGCGGTCGGATAAATTCCGATCGTCTCATCGAACTGGTCCTTGGTCACTCCTGCCTTGACTGCAATAGCGATCCCCTGCATGACCTCCGCCGCGTCGCGCCCAACCATGTGTGCGCCTACCACCCTCCGACTGCCCCGCGTCACAACAAGCTTCATTAAGGTGATTTCGTTACGGCCTGACAGTGAGTGGCGCAGCGCTTTGAACGACGTCCTGAAAACATCGATCGAGCCATATTGAGCACGTGCCTGATCCTCAGTGAGACCGACCGTCGCTACTTCCGGGTTACTGAAGACGGCCGACGGAACATACATGTGATCGACAACGCGCGGCACATCGCCAAACAGTGTCGCCGCAAGGAGCACTCCATCGCGCGTGGCTACTGGCGTCAATTGCGGCCGTGCGGTTACGTCACCGATCGCGTGAATCGAGGGAACGCTCGTTGCCGAATACCCATCCACTTCAATGGCGCCATTGCTTCCAAGCTTCACGCCCGCTTGTTCAAGTCCAAGACGACCGCTATTCGGCATCCGGCCCGTAGCATAGAGGACGGCGTCATATCGCCCATGCGAGCCGCCCTCGAGCAGCAGCTCGACCGTGCCGTCCCCGTGTTTCTCCAACCCGAGCACGCCGGTCTCGGTCCGAATCGATACTCCCTGTTCTTTCATGGCGCTTGCCAGCGCGTTGCGCACATCTTCATCGCAGCCGCGCAGAATCTGTGTTCCACGATGCCACAGATCGACTTGCACGCCCAGTGCGTCGAAAATTCCGGCAAACATCGACCGCGATGTAACCTCCCCCTACGATCGCAATATTCTTAGGTAGATGTACCAGGTCGAGCGCCTCATCGGAACTTATCGCATGTTCGATACCCGGAATCGCAGGTAGCATTGGCCGGGCGCCCGTGGCGATTGCAATATGACGCGCGCTAACCTGCTGCCCCAGCACCTCGACGGTGTGCGCGTCCACGACAGTCGCACGGCCGTTGTACAGTCGTACGCCGGATTTCCCGAGCAAGGTAATACAGACTGCGTTCAGCCGCGCGATCTCCCGGTTCTTTCCCTCGATCAGCGTTGACCACGAAAAGGTGCCAGGCGCGTAAGACCATCCATAGCCTGCCGCGTCCTCTACTTCGTGCGGAAAGTGCGACGCATAGACCAGTAACTTCTTCGGAATACAGCCGCGCATCACACAGGTCCCGCCCACGCGACTGTCTTCCGCGATTGCAACCCGAGCACCGTATGAGGTCGCCGTGCGACTCAGCCGCACACCACCAGAGCCTGCACCGATCACAAACAGGTCGTAGTCAAATTCCATCAAGAGGTCCCTTCAGCAGCAACGTTAAACGTCGAGCACGAGCATGGAGCTTCTGGCTCGCGACACGCATATCATCATGGTTCGACCCGCTTCCCGCTCGGCCTTCGAGAGCACGTAGTCACGGTGATCCGGTGTGCCTTCAATCACGCTGGTTTCGCAGGTGCGGCACATGCCCTCGCGGCATGAGCAGGATAGCTCGTATCCGTGCTCTTCGAGCACCTCGAGGATCGTCTTGCCTTCGGACACATGCACGATCTGCCCGCTACGTTGCAGCTTGACGTCAAACCCCGTGCTGACCTCATCTGTCCCGGCCTCAACCGGTGGCGAAAACCACTCGAAATACGCGAGATTGTCCGGATGGTTCGACGAAAAATCCCCCACCGCTCTCATGACCGGGGCCGGGCCGCAGCAATAGATCGGTACACCCGGCTCCACGGAGAACGATGGGTCAGAGAAGTCGAACAGGTGTCCCGCTTCGTCATCAAAGTGAACGCGAACGCGATCCGCACCGAACGCCAGCAGTACTTCGCAGGACGCAGCCTGCGCACGACTACGAGCGAGATACAGCAAACTCCATTTCCAACCTTGGCGCTCACAGCATCGGATCATCGGTACGGCGCCCGCAATGAGGCGTCGGCGACGCGAACAGGCGACCATGTTCTTCCTCGATCCGTCGGGTAATGCCGTGGAGTTCAAGGCGTTCGCCAACATGGCATCGCTGTTCGCCAAATAATCGCGAGTCCGGCTTAACCCTGGCCGGGAGGACGGCCCGTCGTGCCACGCACGATCAGGTCGGTGGGCACGATGTTCTGAGAACTGACCGGCCGTCCTTCTATATGCGCGAGCAGGTACTCGGCGCTTCGTGTGCCGATCTCATCGGCGGCCAGACGCATGGTGGTCAGTGGTGGCGTGGTAAAGCTCGAAAATTCGATATCGTTGATACCGGCAATCGACAGTTCGCCCGGAACGTCGATGCCAGCCTCGTGCGCTTCGGCAAGTGCCCCCACGGCAAGCAGATCCGTACCACAGATCACGGCAGTCGGCCGGACCGGACCCTGCATCAGCGCGCGCATTGCCATCTGGCCTTCTATGATCTTGTGCGGCATTTCGATCAGGTGCTCGTGACGCAACTCGAGCCCGCGTGCGCGTAACGCCGTGCGCACGCCCATGATGCGATCGGCCGCGCGATCGCTGTACTGGGTCATCTGCGTGATCATGCCGAAATGCACGTGCCCGAGATCGAGCAGATATTCTGCGATCCGCCGCCCGACCGCGACGTTGTCGAAGCCTACATACGGATGATGTTGATCGACGGTCCAGCCGTTCACCAGTGGTATCCGCTCCTTCTCGAGCAGTTCGTAGAGTGCTGGAGAATGACTGCGCCCCACCAGCATCAGCCCGGCGATGCCATCGGCGATCAGCGCGCGGACTTGTTTGAGTTCGTCCTCCTGGTCGTAGTACGAACACGCCAGCAGCAGCGTATAACCCGCTTCACCGATACGTTTTTGAAGCGCAAACACGCCGAGTGCAAAGTTCTGGTTCTCAAGCGAAGGGATCACCGCGCCGATCGTCTTCGAGCGCTGGGAGGCGAGCGCGCGCGCGGCGGCATGGGGTGTATAGCCAAGATTTTGCGCGATCTCGCGTACCCGGTCCTGCAATGCCGGAGCGACCGTGCCGTTGCCGTTCAAGACGCGCGATACGGTCGCCGTGGATACTCCGGCAGCACGCGCTACGTCCATCACGGAAACCGCATTGGACTTGCGGCGCGGCGCTCTCTTTTTTAATTCTGTGTTCAACGTCCACCTGTTTCTCGTCGTAGGGTCATGAAGGATGTCTTCACGACCGCATACTATAACGCGACGCACTCCTCCCGACGATGGACCGCCACGCTCAATCGATCCGGAGCGGATCGCCGTCGAATTCGACCAGGCAGCCGAAACCGCCATGAAACAGCGCTTCGCGTGCATCTTCCACCTTTCCCGCTGCCACGATCTCGGCCGCGTGCAGTTCAGCATCGTCTTCCGGCGCAAACCCGAGATAGCGCACGTTGGCGTTGTCCCACCGGTTACGCCCGTTATTGGATACGCCATACACGAGCGCGAAGTGAAAATCCGGATAGTCGATACAGCGGCGCGTCACCTGCACCATGTCGCGATGGCTGATCCAGGTGAAAAGATGCCGCGGTGCGCTCGGCTGGTCGTCGGGGCGAAACGAGCCGATCCGGATGCACGCGACCGACATGCCGTGCTTGTCGGCGTACATCCGGCCAAGCGCCTCGCCGAACACCTTGGAGACACCGTAGCGGCTATCCGGGCGCGGCTCGACCGTGTTATCGATCATCCGGTCGCGACGATGAAAACCCACGGCATGGTTGGAACTCGCAAACACCACGCGTTTGACCCCCGCTTGCCGCGCGGCTTCGAACACGTTGTAGCAGCCTTCAATGTTCATATCGCGGATGCGCTCCCAGCGATCCTCGTCGGGAATCCCGGCCAGATGCACGACGACGTCGACACCTTCCATGATCGGCACAAGATCCGCCAGCCGCGTGATGTCCGCGGTCACGATCTCCTCGCCTGCCCGTGCCTCGGCCTGCGGCGCGATGTCGGCGAGGCGCAAAGCATAGTGGCCCTGGAAACCGGCACGGAGCACGCGTCCAATGTGACCGGCCGCGCCGGTAATCAGTACTCGAGTCATTACTACCCTCCCTGTGATTCAGGTAAATGCGGTTAGTCGGTTTGGTTTTTCTGTGCGGCGTAGCCAACCGAGCGGCGGTGGTGCGCTTCAAGATACGCATCGCGCGATGGCACCAGGTGCTCCCGGCATAACCTGATCAACGATTCCCGGTCGCCGGTCCGAAGCGCCTCGATCATCTGGTGATGCTCGGCTCGAGCCTTTTCCAGGTACTGAGGAAACACGATCGATACCGAGCGGATGGCATGCGTGCGGCGTTCATACTCTTGAATCGCCTCAGTCAGGACCTGGCTTTCCGACAATGCAAAGAACGCATGGTGGAACGCCATGTTCGCGCGGAACACGCGTCGCAGATCGCCAGCATCAGCAGCTTCGTCGTGCTCAGCCTGAATTGCCGTCAACGCCTCGAGCGCCTCGCTACTGACCGGAAAAACGATGCGCCTCGCCGCGTCGGCTTCAAGGAGCTCACGTAACGCATACAGCTCAGTGACCTCCCGCGGTGTATACGACTTGACCAGCGCGCCTACATTCTTGCGGCGCTCCACCAGGCCGCGCCGCTCCACCTCCGCCAGCACCTGCCGCGCGACGTGGCGTTTCAGGTTGAAGCGCTCGCACAAATCGTCTTCCACGAGCCGTTCGCGCGGATGCAGAACGCCAAGGACGATCTGCTCCTCGAGTTCGTCGGAGACGCTGCGCATCGTCTCGTCGATATTGCGGTCGCGCTCGACCGTCTTCTCGGCGGGTGCATCGGAGCGTTTGGGCTTGGCAGCGTTGCTCATAAAAGGGTCCGCAAAATGATCTAAGTCGCGAGCCTATACGAAAATGTGACCGTTAAACCTTGTTTCCATCGCCCGGAACGGTCGCAGTGGTGCGGGTCGCTTTCAGAAAGTCAAAGTCGCAGCCCTCGTCGGCCTGAGTGATCGTGGTCAGGAAAAGCTTGCGATAACCCCGCTCGTCAGGATCCACCTCGCGCGCGGGCAATGCGGCGAGACGCACTGCAATTTCCTCGTCGCTGAGGGCAAGTTCGATCGACCGTTCTGCCACGCTCAGGCGAATCCGGTCGCCGGTTTGAACGATCGCGAGCGGACCGCCGATCGCCGCTTCAGGCGTCACGTGCAGGACCACCGTACCGGACGCCGTACCGCTCATGCGGCCATCCGAAATGCGCACCATGTCCTTGACGCCCAGGCGGCCGAGCTTGCGCGGGATCGGAATGTAGCCCGCTTCCGGCATCCCGGGTGCACCGACGGGGCCGATCCGCTTGAGCACGAGTACGTCGTTCGCTTCCACGTCCAGTTCCGGATCGTCGATACGGCGAGCCAGATCCTCCGCGTCCTCGAAGACGACGGCCCGGCCTTCATGCTCCATCAGGCTGGCGCTCGCCGCTGACTGCTTGATGATCGCGCCACCGGGCGCGAGATTGCCACGCAACACCGCAATACCGCCTTGCGGAAATATCGGGCTGTCAAACGGGCGGACTACGGATTGCGGAAAGCTCGCAGGCGCGGCGTCCAGCTCTTCGCCAAGCGTACGGCCGGTCACGGTAAGGGCGTCCAGATGCAGCAAACCTTTAAGCTCGCGCATGACCGTGGTCAAACCGCCGGCACGATGCAGGTCCTCCATGTAGTGCTGTCCTGACGGTTTCAAATCGACCAGTACCGGCGTTTCGCGCGCCATTTGATCGAGCCGCGCGAGGTCGATGCGAATGCCGAGCCGGCCGGCAATCGCGGTAAGGTGAATGATGCCGTTGGTCGAACCGCCGATCGCGAGCAGCACCCGCAACGCGTTTTCGATCGCTTTCGGCGTCAGGATGGTCGCGGGACTCAGGTCCCGCCCGATCATCGCCACGGCCTGCGCGCCGGTGCGCTCGGCTATGCGAATCCGATCGGCCGTCACGGCAGGCGCCGACGCGCCGCCCGGCAACATGATCCCCAACGCTTCCGCAATGCAGGCCATCGTGCTTGCCGTTCCCATCACCGAGCAGGTCCCAACCGTTGCGACGAGCTGGTTGTTGACGGCCTCGATCTCGGCCTCGTCAATCTGGTCGCCACGAAAACTCGCCCAGAAGCGACGGCAGTCCGTGCATGCTCCGACCCGTTCGCCCCGATGCGAGCCCGTGAGCATCGCACCCGTAACCAGTTGAATAGCGGGAACGCCCGCCGCAGCCGCGCCCATCAGCTGGGCCGGGACGGTCTTGTCGCAGCCGCCGATCAGCACCACTGCATCCATGGGCTGGGCCCGGATCATCTCCTCCGTGTCCATCGACATCAGGTTGCGCAGGTACATGCTGGTCGGATGCGAAAAGCTTTCAGCGATCGAGATCGTCGGAAATTCGACCGGCAAGCCGCCGGCCAGCATCACGCCGCGCTTCACCGCTTCAATCAACTGCGGTGCGTTCCCGTGGCACGGATTATAGGCACTGCCCGTGTTCGCTATCGCCACGATCGGGCGCGACAGGGCGTCGTCCGTATAGCCCGCGCCTTTGATGAACGCCTTGCGCAAGAACAGCGAGAAACCCTCGTCGCCGTAGTTCGTCAGGCCCTGCCCCAAGCCGCTTTTCTTCTCATCCATAGCTACTCCTAAAATATTCGATGAAATTATTGATAATCTTGACGACAATCTTAACGATATCTATAGTGCCTCTGCAAGCGGTACTTTTCGTCTGTCATCTACCGCCTTTCAACTTTCTTTACACAGCATTGTCCCGAGGTCTTCATGAAGCGTGTCGTCGCCTATCGTCCGTTGCCTCCTGCCGTACTGGACCTTCTTAGCCAGCACTGCTCCGTCGACGTGGTCGACATTTCTTCCGGCGACCTCGCGCCATTTCGGCACGCGCTCGCCTCGGCTCACGGAATCATCGGTAACAATCTCAAGATAAGCCCTGATCTCCTCGATGCGGCGCCCTTGCTCGAGGCCGCGTCCACCATCTCGGCAGGCTTCGACGCCTTCGATGTCCCCGAGCTCTCACGCCGCGGCATCTTGCTCACCAATACGCCGGACGAAGTCACCGAAACCACCGCCGACCTCGTCTTCAGTCTCATCCTCGCCACCGCGCGCCGCATTTCCGAGCTCGCCGACTGGACCCGGCGCGGTCAATGGACCCGCTCTGTCGGCGAGGCGCAATTTGGTGTCGACGTGCATCACAAAACGCTTGGAATCGTGGGGCTTGGGCGCATCGGCAGTGCGGTCGCGAAGCGCGCTACCCTCGGTTTCAGCATGGACGTCATCTATTCCAATCGCTCTCGCAATCGCGAAGCCGAGCAGCGTTATGGCGCGCAATGGCGGCCGCTCCGCGATCTGCTGTCGAGCGCCGACTTCGTCTGCGTGCTCGTCCCGCTTTCTTACGCCACCGAGCGTCTTATCGGGAACGCCGAGCTCGGTGCCATGAAGCCGTCCGCCATTCTCATCAACTGTTCCCGTGGACAGGTCGTCGACGAGGCAGCGCTAATCGAGCATGTGCGTGAACGCCGCATTCTCGGCGCTGGTCTCGATGTGTTCGAACGCGAGCCCTTGCCGCACGACTCGCCGCTGCTGCAATTACCTAACGTGGTAGCGGTGCCGCATATCGGATCCGCTACGCGGCAGACGCGCGAGAACATGGCCATGCGTGCTGCGCGCAATCTCATCGGCGCGCTCGACGACAACCTCTCCTCCACCTGTGTCAATCCCGAAGCGCTCGAAGCCCGCCCGTCCCTCGGACGTCTCGCTGGCTGACTGGTGCGAAACACCCTCACTTCAACGAAAAGGAACACGCGATGACTTCTGTCAATCGGCCCCGCGGCGTCTTCTCGCCGGTGGTAACGCCGTTCACAAAAGATCTTCTCCCCGATTACGACCGCTATGTGCGTCATTGCCGATGGCTCATCGAACAGGATGTCGGACTGGCCGTGTTCGGCACCAATTCGGAAGCGAATTCGCTGGGGGTCAGCGAGAAAAAGAAGCTGCTCGAAACGCTGGTCGGCGCGCAAATTCCGGTCGCTCGCCTGATGCCGGGTACGGGCTGCTCGGCACTCACGGACACCGTGGAATTGACACGCCACGCGCTGTCGCTGAGCGTCAACCATGTGCTGATGCTGCCGCCGTTCTATTACAAGGGCGTCAGCGACGAAGGCTTGTTCCGCAGTTATGCGCAAGTCATCGAGCGGGTGGGATCGGATGCGCTGCGCATTTATCTGTATCACATCCCGCCCGTGTCCCAGGTGCCGCTCAGTCTTGCGCTGATCGAACGGCTGCTCGCGGCGTTCCCGGGTGTCATCGCCGGCGTGAAGGACAGTTCAGGCGACTGGAGCAACACTCAGGCCATGCTCGATCGCTTCCAGCCACAGGGCTTCGATGTTTTCGCCGGCAGCGAAACCTTCCTGCTGGCCACCTTGCGCGCGGGCGGCGTTGGCTGTATCACGGCAACCGGGAATGTCAATCCGGCAGCTATCGTGGACTTGTACCGTCACTGGCAGTCGGCTGACGCCGATGCCCGCCAGACAACGCTCGATGCCACGCGCGCAGTGTTCGCCAAGTTTCCGATGATCCCTGCGCTCAAGGCCGCGATCGGCATCTATTCGAATGATCCGGACTGGGGCGTCGTCCGCCCTCCTCTTGTTAACCTGACAAAGGCGCAATGCGACGCGTTGGCCACCGCGCTGCTCGGGATCGGCTTCTCGATGCCGGGTATCGAGGCAACTGCGAAGATAGCCGCGTCAGCGAAGTAGAGGCGCACAAGCCAAACACCCGCCGCCGGTTGCGTGCACAACCGGCGGTATCGCTTGCGTCGTCTCTCAGGCTCAGCTCTCAGGCCCAGTCGTCCAGCGCGTATTCGTTCAGCGCAGCTTCGTCCAAATCGAAGCCCAAGCCGGGACGGGTCGGCACCGTCAGCCTGCCGTCAGCGAACTCCAGTTGCGTATCCACCAGGCGACGGAAATTCAACACCTGGTCGTCAGGGAAAAATTCGACATAGCGCGCATTGGACGTCGACGCCACCAGATGCACGTGCAGATCATGAAACCAGTGCGGGCACATCGTCACGCCAACGGCTGCGGCCGACGCCGCAATCCGTCGCCATTCGCTGATCCCGCCGCACACTGCCGCGTCCGACTGCAGAATCATCGCCGCATGTTTGTCGAGCAGTTCCTGATGGCGCCAGCGCCCCGCTTCAATCTCGCCGGTCGCAACCGTCACCGGCGTACGCCGGCTCAGTTGCGCGTGACTCTCAATGTCGTCCGGACTGAAAGGCTCCTCTATCCAATAAGGGTTGAACGGCTCGTACCGGCGCATGTATTCCAGCGCGGTCGGAACATCGGACCAGGCGTTGTTGGCATCGAGCATCAGCAGCACGTCGTCGCCGATCGCCTCTCGTGCCGCCCTGATTCGCGCTTGCTCAGCGCGCGGATCAAGGCGCCCGACTTTCATCTTCACAGCACGGAATCCAAGTGCTACATAGCCCGCCATCTCCTCGCCGAGATGCTCAGGCGTTTTCCCTTCGATGTAGTATCCGCCGCTGGCATACGCCGGCACGGTTTCGCTCGACGTGCCGCCGAGATAGCGGCTTAACGGCAAACCGGCGGCACGCGCGTTCCTGTCCCACAACGCGATGTCGACGATAGACAGCGCCCGCATGACCGATCCGGCGCGCCCTTGCAGCAGCGACTCCTCGTACATCGCGCGCCACAAGCCTTCCACATCGAGGGCGGATCTCCCGCGCAAAAGCGGTGTAAACAGCTCGCGCACGGCGTAGGTGACCAGCATGCCGGCGCGGCTGCCGCTGTAGCAAAATCCGATGCCGTGCCGGTCATCGGCGGTGGTGACGCGCACAACCGTGTAGTCGCGGGCAGTGACGAGCCGCGTCGCGAACGCAGTGTGGCGGTCGAGTGGCACGCGAATGGTGCGCGCTTCCACCGAAACGATCCGTGAACCTGTCTGATAATCGGCTTGCTCAGCTTCAACTATGGCTTGTTTCATAGCGATACACCTACTCTAAAAAAGGTAACCATGCCCATGGGGACGATTGAGCGGTGGTGCGCACACCGGAAAAATCGATCAGTCATCCGAACAGAAAGGCACTCTGATAGCCGCCGAAACGGGCCGGACGGTTTACGCGGCGGTGGAAGGCGCCTCGGTTGCCTTATCCGCCGTACGCCGGCCGATGACCAGCAGCATGGCCAGCACACCAATCAGATCGATCACTGCGCCGAGCACGAAGCCGCTGCTGTAACCACCGAGGTACTGGACCGCAAGTCCCATCATGGTCGGCCCGACGATGCCCGAGATGTTGCTCATCAGGTGAACAAAGCCGCTCACGCCGCCAAGATGCCTGCCAGGCACAAGCTCGTGCATGACGGCCCAGCATGCCTGCGACGAAGCCGTCAGGAACATCACGGCACACGCGACAAGTATCACCGCGGGCGTGACGGACGAGACCATGCTGACGCCCAGCAGAGCGAGACCCGACAGCGCGAGCGGCACGGTAGCCGAGACCTTGCGCGCCAGCAACTTGTTGTTCACGCGCTTGAAGTAAGCGTCGGCGAGCAGACCCCCGCCGAAATATCCAATCCCGCCGCATGCCCATGGCACCGCGCTCAGGATACTCATCTGCTTCAAGTCCAGATGCAGCGCGTTGGTGAAATAGCTCGGCATCCATGAGATGAACACGAACAAGGTGTAGTTCACCGCGAAGAGGCCAACGCCGAGCGCGAGCGTGCTCGGACGAAACAGATAGCCGCGTAGCGGCGTGGTCTCGTCACCCCCTTCCGCCGGGTGCGCCGCGCCGCGGCTCGCTTCGACCATATCGCGTTCGGCCGCGCCGACCCGCGCGTTTTCAGCGGGCTTGTCGGTCGCGAAGATGCGCCAGGCGACGATCCACACCAGCCCGAGCGCCGCGATGATCACAAACGACGTGCGCCAGCCATAAGCAATGGCAATCAGTCCGACCACCGGCCCGGCGATCGCGCTGCCTACCGTCTGGCCCGAAAACGTAAATCCGACCATGGTCGCGGTTTCGTGCCGGGGAAACCAGTTGGTGATGGTCCGGTTGGTCGTCGAATTCATCGGACCTTCGCCGAAGCCGAAAAGTGCCCGCGCAATCAGCAGCGTGCCGAATCCGGTCACGGCCGCGGTGAGCCCGCAGAGGATGGACCAGCTGCCCATTGCCCAGGAGAAAACCCGACGAGGTCCGTACTTGTCAGCAAGTTGCCCGCCGACAAACGCGAAGATGGAATAGCCGAAGAAGAAACTGCTGAACACGATCCCGAGTTGCGACGGAGAAAGGCTCAACTCCTTGTTGAGGATGGGCGCGACCACTCCAAGCGCCGCCCGGTCCATGTAATTGATCGCGCCCGCAATAAACAGCAGCAAGGCGACGACATAGCGATACTTGCCGGTCTTCATGTTGTCTCTATTCCGTAATAATAATTAAGGATTACAAATTTTTAATCTGACGCTTCTGACGAGCGGCATGAACGTATTACTTATTGACAAGCTTCGCAGGAAGCTGCGTCAAGATAAGACAGGCGGATACGAGTAACGATCCCGCAATCAGGAACAGACTTGAATCCAGTGAATGCGTGATCGTCTTCAACCATCCAACCAGCGCTGGGCTTACGAATCCCGCAAGATTGCCTGTCGAGTTGATCAATGCAATGCCCGCTGCGGCACCGGTGCCACCGAGAAACGAGGTCGGCAAGGCCCAGAACATCGGTAAGGCGGTAATCACGCCCGAAGCCGCGAGGGTCAGACCCAGCAGCGCGATATAGGTGTTGTTGCCCGCATAGGCACAGATCACGAAGCCCGCCGCCGCCACGCATTGCGGTATGACGACGTGCCAGCGGCGTTCGCGTTTGCGGTCCGCATGGCGGCCAACCAGGATCATTGAAATCAGGGCAGCGAGATAAGGCACCACGGTGAGCAGGCCAATCGTAAAGGCGTCGGTAATTCCTGATCCCTTGATGATCGTCGGCTGCCAGAAGCCCACTGCATAGGAGCCCATCACGATACCGAACAGGATCGCGCACAAGATCCAGACTTTGAGCGACGTGAACACCTCGCGCACGGAACCGTGGCTCTTGGTACGCCCTTCCGCTTCAATTTCCGACGCGATGAATTCGCGCTCCTGTACCGGCAGCCACTTGGCGTCCTTCACCCGATCGTCGAGGAACCAGAAAATGATGACCGCCAGAACCAGCGCGGGAGCGGCTTCCAGAATGAACAGCCACTGCCAGCCGGCAAGCCCTGCGTTGCCCGCCAGGCGCTGCATGATGAAGCCCGATATCGGGCCGCCGACAATGCCCGCAACGGGATTGCCCGCCATCAGAAAAGCGACCATCTTGCCGCGCCGATGCGCTGGAAACCAGTAGGTGAGATATAGCACGAGCCCCGGAAAGAAACCCGCTTCGGCCACGCCGAGAAAGAAGCGCAGTACGTAGAACGTCGCGGGCGTGCTGACCCATGCGGTCGCGGCCGAGAGGACAGCCCACGTGAGCATGATCCTGGCTATCCATCGGCGCGCGCCGAGCCGGTGCAGCAGCAAGTTGCTGGGCACCTCAAAAAAGAAATAGCCGATGAAAAAGATCCCGGCACCGAAGCCATACATCGCCTCGCTGAAGTTCAGGTCGCTGAGCATCTGGAGCTTGGCGAAGCCCACATTGACCCGATCCAGATAGGCCACGACGTAACAAACGAACAGCAAGGGCATAAAGCGCCAGGTAACTCGCGAATAGATCGAGTTGCTTGCCGCGCTGTCAGGTATTCGTATGGCCGGGGTCTGAGTACTCAAGGGTTGTCTCCTCTATTCTGTTTTGACTGGTTGCCGGGCGGCAGCTTTACTTATTGTGTAAATGACCGTTCGCCCTGCGATGCGCTGGGTCGCGCCGACTCAACTCATGATGCCGATCTGCCACGGTACGAATTCGTGATCGCCGAGCCCGAGCATTTCACTCTTTGTCTGCTCGCCCGACGCGGCTGCAAGGAGGGCCTCGAAGATTGCCTGGCCCACGCTTTCGATCGACGCCACGCCGTCCAGGATCCCACCGCAGTTCAGATCCATGTCTTCAGTGAGGCGGTTGTACATCGGCGTGTTGGTGGCGAGCTTGAGCGATGGCACGGGCTTGGCGCCGAACATTGAACCGCGCCCGGTGGTGAAGGCGATCAGGTTCGCACCGCCGGCAATCTGACCCGTCGCCGAGACCGGGTCGAAGCCCGGCGTGTCCATGAAAACGAGTCCGTGTTTCCTCACCGGCTCGGCGTATCGATACACCTCCATCAGCGGGCCAGTACCGCCCTTCATGGAAGATCCGATCGACTTTTCGAAGATGTTCGCCAGTCCACCCACCTGGTTGCCAGGGCTGACCTGACCGTTGATCTGGACGTCTCGGCCGACCGAATACTCGTCTTTCCACCAACGGATCCGCTCGACCAGTTTTTCGCCTACCTCGCGACTGACCGCACGCCGCGTCAGCGTATGTTCAACGCCGTAAATTTCAGGCGTCTCGGAGAGGATTGCCGTGCCGCCATGACGTACCAGCAGATCCATCGCCGCGCCGAGCGAAGGATTCGCCGTGATCGACGAAAAGCCGTCGGATCCACCACATTGCAGGCCGATTTTCAGGTGACTCGCAGAAACCGTCGTGCGCTTCACACGATTAGCCTCAGGCAGCAGCGCCTGCACCGCGGCCACGCCGGCCTCGATGGTCCGACGAGTGCCGCCGCTCTCCTGCATGATGAAAGTGTGCAGCCGGGAATCAACCTTCAGGTCTTCCTGATCCATCAGTCCTGCCAATTGATTGCGCTCACATCCCAGCCCGACGATCAGCGCCGCGGCGAGATTGGGATGGCGTGCGTAACCTGCCATGGTCCGGCGCAACAGGACCATCGGCTCGCCGCTCATCTCCATGCCGCATCCAATCGAGTGACTGAATGCGACCACGCCGTCCACATTCGGGTAGTCCGCCAGCCGTTCAGGCGTGAACCACTCTGCGATCTTGTGCACCACCGTGGCGGAACAATTGACCGTCGACAACACGCCAATGTAGTTGCGCGTGGCGACTTCGCCGTTGTCCCGCACGATTCCCTGGAAGGTGGCGCGCTCGGCCTCGGGCACCATCTCGACGGGCTGGTACTCCGCGCCAAATGCGTAGTCGCGGTCAAACTCGCGAAACTCGACGTTATGACTGTGCACCATCGTTCCTGGCACGATATCCGTCGCGGCGAATCCGATCACCACGTTGTACTTGCGGATTGGCTCCCCCTTTCCGATCGGTCTCGCCGCAATCTTGTATCCCGCTGTCACCTGGCTGCGGCAGACAAAATCCTCCGAAGGAACCGGGGTGCCGATTGCCACGTCGATGCGTGCAATCACCACGTTATCAGCGGGATGCAACCGGATAACCGGCCCGGTTACGGTCTTGCTGGACATCTCGATCATCAAGCATTGCCTTTTCAAAAAACCTTCGCCGAGCGGTCGGACGTGCACGCAAAAATGGCTGCATCTGAGTAACCGCTTTCTTACACGACCATTTCCACCGACGAACCGTTGACAGAACCTCATAAATTTCAAGCATCTTAGGGGAGTTCAGTCGTGATTTCAAGAGAAAGCGCTTACTCATTTGTCGCTATACTAGCGGTCATGCCGCCGGATGGCGGAACCGCCGGAACTGAAAACTGGAGATAGAGATGTGGCAACAAGCTGAGCGATATCCCGATCCTCGCGTGATTTCGCTGGACCCTTCCTTCGACAAATACCGGGTGGCTTTTTCAGCCGTCGAACGGCTGGCTACCGGCTACCGCTGGACGGAAGGTCCGGTATGGTTCGGCGACGGTCGATACCTGCTTTGGAGCGATATCCCGAACAACCGGATGCTGAAATGGGAGGAGGAAACGGGCGTGGTCAGCGTGTTCCGCAAGCCCTCCAACTACGCCAACGGCAACACCCGCGACCGGCAGGGGCGCCTTGTCACGTGCGAGCATGGCCGCCGCGTCACGCGCACCGAGTACGACGGCAGCATGACGGTCCTCCTCGACTCCTTCGAGGGCAAGCCGCTGAATTCCCCGAACGACCTCGTAGTGAAATCGGACGACTCGATCTGGTTCACTGATCCACCGATGGGCATTCAAGGGCATTACGAAGGCAATAAGGCGGAGCAGGAATTACCGCACTCGGTGTATCGGATAGATGGTGCGACGGGCCAAGCGTCAGTCGTAACGCGCGAGTTAAAGGGGCCGAACGGCTTGTGCTTTTCACCCGATGAGAAGCTGCTGTATATCATCGAGTCGCGCGGCGTGCCGAACCGGATGATTCATGTTTATGAAATGGATCCGGACGGTCGCGGAATCGGTCGAGGCCGGGTGTTCTACGACGCGGGGGCCGGGACAATCGACGGAATGCGTGCGGATGTCGACGGCAATTTGTGGTGCGGCTGGGGCATGGGCAACGACGAACTCGATGGCGTCATGGTGATTTCGCCACAAGGAAAGATGATCGGCCGGATCGCGCTGCCGGAGCGCTGCGCGAATCTGTGTTTTGGCGGACGTGCACGTAACCGGCTGTTCATGGCGTCGTCGCAGTCCATCTATGCAGTGCATGTGAATACGCAGGGCGCCCTGGGCGGATGAATGGGGCCGCGGCGAATTTTATTTTGACCACCGGCATGCGTCGGTGGAAACACCTCAACACACAGACTTGATAACCGCTGATATGCAAAGCAAATCCGTATTGACCGTTGTAGAAGCTACGCGAATCCTCGAAGCCGCGCGCGCGGAAGCCGAGAAAAATCAATGGGCGGTCACGATCGCCGTTGTCGACGACGGGGGCCATCCGCTCGCCCTGCTCCGCCTTGATGGCTGCGCCCCGATAGGCGCGTATATCGCGCCCGAGAAAGCGCGTACTGCAGCGCTCGGCCGGCGCGAATCGAAACAATACGAAGACATGATCAACGGCGGCCGAACCGCGTTTCTCAGCGCACCGCTGGTCGCGACGCTGGAAGGCGGCGTACCCATCGTAGTCGACGGGCAAGTCGTCGGCGCGGTCGGTGTGTCAGGCGTAAAGCCGGATCAGGATTCACAAGTGGCCAGGATCGCCGCAAACAGCCTCAACGGCTGATTAATTAACACTTGGAATTGTTGGAGTATGTGATGGGTGAAATGATCGAGCGAAACGGGCTGCGGGTCGCGGCTGTTCTCAGAAAATTTGTTGACGAAGAGGCCCTCCCCGGGACTGGCGTCGACAGCGTTGCATTCTGGAACGGTTTCAGCCAACTGGTCCACGACCTCGCGCCGAAGAACTGCGCACTGCTCGCCGAGCGTGATCGGCTGCAGACGGAACTGGACCAGTGGCATCGAAAGAATCCGGGACCGGTGCGCGATTTGAAGGCGTACCGCGCGTTTCTGGAAGGCATCGGCTACATCGTGCCGGCGAGCAGCGCGGTGCAGGCGA
>NZ_AEJF01000222.1 GCF_001028175.1 Caballeronia mineralivorans PML1(12) | reverse complement strand
TGGAGAAGACCGGTTATGCCAGCGCTCGCGATGACCTGCTGAATGGACTGCTGGCGATTCCCGTCGTGGAAAAGGCGCAGTGGTCGGAGGCCGAAGTTCGCCAGGAGATCGAGAACAACGTTCAAGGGATTCTGGGTTACGTGGTGCGATGGATCGATCAGGGCGTGGGATGTTCGAAGGTGCCGGATATCCACGATGTCGGGCTGATGGAAGACCGCGCGACGCTGCGGATATCGAGTCAACATATTGCGAACTGGCTGCATCACGGGGTGGTGTCGGAGGCGCTGGTGAACGAGACGTTCGAGCGCATGGCGAAGGTCGTCGACAAGCAGAATGCCAACGATCCGCACTATCAGCCGATGGGTGCTCACTTTGAAACCTCGCTGGCTTTTAAGGCGGCGAAAGCGCTGGTGTTTGAGGGGCGTGCGCAGCCAAGCGGATACACCGAGCCGTTGCTGCACAAGTTTCGCCTCGGCGCGAAGGCATAGCTGCGGTGGTAATTGCGGGCCGATTTCAATACGCGCGCGTTGCACCGCGACGTCACCTTCGGCCCGCTCCGACCATCGGTCTACTCACGCGTAGATCCTGATGGGAAGCGGGTAGTTTCCAAAGCCGTGCGGCCTCTTCACCGCGTTGCGTATCGCGGCACGCGAGCACGACCTGTGCTCCTTTGCTAGCCAGGCCCAATGCAGTACGGTACCCGATGCCGCTATTCGCTCCGGTGATGAGAACTCGCTTGCCGTCTTGCGCCCAATATCTGATATCTTCCACCGTTTTTTCATGTTTGCATGGGTCGCAGCATAAGAAAGTTAAACGCCGCTGGTCCAGGAGCGATTCTTTTGTGGTCTAAATAAATCAGCTATCCTTCTCACCAAGCACGAGAATATTAACGATGGCCACCACCGTGACCACCGCCATGCCCGGGACCGCCGTGGCCACCACCGGTCCGGGCTCCGCCACCATGTCCGTGCCATCCTCCGCCGGGGTGGCTCCAATCTCCATGGTCTAGAGCACGACCACGCCGGACGCGCCCGTAGTATTCATCGCCCCAGCCGCCAATATAGACACCCCCATAACCCTGAGCATATCCATACGGATAATCCGAGACGTAACCTTCGCTATATGGCTGCGCCGACCCGTATCCGGGAGCAACGGCGCAGCCATCGACGATTGCGGCAAGAACGACAATCAGAATTAGCCTGAGCATAGTGCGGCCTCCAATGCGGCATATATCTTGTTCAAAGCGTCAAGCGGGTCCGCAGGCTCGGGGGGGATGCTAATCGACCCTTTCGTTGTTCCTGATGACGATTCACTAGAGGCAGTCTAGATGCACGACTCTGACGAATGTATGGCGTCAACATTGCAATTCAGTCACGTTCGAGATGGTCCTTGGAAAACAGATTTTCCATAACCTGTCACTTCAAGGCTCGAGCGCCCTCTACTGCGCGCCTCGCTTTATCGCAAGCAGCTCGCCGCGCGTTTTGCAGCGTGGCATCGTTTTACTGAACTCACCCAAGATCCGTCCGCGCTCTGAGAAAACGCGTGTCATTTCGGCTATTACGCCGCGAATACTTCAACGTGACAGCGCCGTCAGAACGCATCACAGTCGTTCAATCCAAGCGACGGATTAGGATCTCGAATAATTGGTAATAAAATAGTTCGTGGTCGAGTCTTAGTTTGATTTGACCGCTTCCACCCCTTCACATCTGCGTCGCGGCGCTTCATTCCATAAAGCAGACACCCTCTCTGCCGCGCGCGAGTCGGCAGAGTTTGATTGACTGGGTTACGATAAAAACGCCCTGTTGATGCCAAGCGCGCTTCAGCAAAGTCTTAACGCTTTGTGTAGATTCTCGCTTTACTTGTTTTGTACACCATAAGAAACATGTCACCCGGCAAACACCTTTATTTCGATTGTCTTCCTTAGTCCGATAAATGCAAGACGGACGCAAGCTTTTAATCCATGTCGCGTACTAGAGCGGTTCTGACGAAATGAAGATCATGAAGATTACGTAAAGCCCAATCAGAAAACCATCATGCTCATATAGCGATCTCTTAAGCGCATCGACCGTCTGCATCATGAGCAACATCGCGGCCAGGAATTCCCGGCCATCGCGTTAGCCTGTACCGAGACGCCTTTACGTTTCTCCCCCAAGCTCTGGAATTCTCATGCTCGGCCTAGTCCGCATCGCCCTTCGACTGCCCTACACCTTTGTCGTCCTGGCGATCTTCATCCTCATCATCGGTCCGCTGTCCGCGATGAAGACGCCAACCGACATTTTCCCCGACATCAAGATCCCGGTTATCAGCGTGGTGTGGCAATACACGGGCCTGCCGCCGGACCAGATGGTCGGCCGGATCACCTCGCCATTCGAACGCACGCTGACGACCACAGTCAACGACGTCGAACACATTGAGGCAGAGTCCGTCGCCGGCTTTGGGATCATCAAGATCTTCTTTCAGCCGGGCGTGAACATCAGCACTGCAAATGCGCAGGTGACCGCGGTCGCGCAAACACAGTTGCGGCAGTTGCCGGCAGGTACAACACCACCGCTGATCCTGAACTACAACGCGTCGACCGTGCCGATCATCCAGCTCGCGCTATCTGGCAAAGGGTTATCCGAGCAGAATCTCGGTGACCTCGGCCTGAATGCGGTGCGTCCGGTTCTCACGACGGTCGCCGGTGCGGCGATTCCTTATCCGTTCGGCGGCAAAACACGTCAGGTGCAGATCGACGTTGACCCAGCGGCACTGCAGGCGCGCGGCTTGTCCGCGCAGGACGTCGCCAACGCGCTTGCCGGCCAGAACCTGATCACGCCGGTGGGCACGGAAAAGATTGGCGACTACGAATACACGCTGCAACTGAACAACGCGCCGTCGGAGATCAAGGCTTTGGGCGATCTGCCGGTAAAGGCCGCCAATGGCACGACCGTCTACATTCGTGACATTGCAAACGTGCGCGACGGCAGCCCGCCGCAGACCAATATCGTGCACGTGAATGGCCGGCGCTCGGTGCTAATGTCCGTGCTCAAGAACGGCTCGGTCTCCACGCTGGGGATCATTTCCGGCATCAGGCAGCAGATCGCAGCGGGCAAAGCGTCATGGCCCGACAACCTGCAGATCGAGGCAATCGGCGATCAATCACTGTTCGTGCGCGCGGCCATCACGGGCGTGGCGCGCGAAGGCGTGATCGCAGCCGTGCTGACCAGCCTGATGATCCTGCTGTTCCTTGGCAGTTGGCGTTCGACGATCATCATCGCGACCTCGATTCCGCTCGCCATCCTCGGCTCCATCGCGACGCTTTCCGCGCTCGGCGAGACGTTGAACATCATGACGCTCGGTGGCCTCGCGCTCGCCGTCGGCATTCTTGTCGACGATGCGACGGTGACAATCGAAAACATCAACTGGCACCTCGAACACGGCAAGGAGGTGGAAACTGCGATCCTCGACGGCGCTGCGCAGATCGTCACCCCGGCGTTCGTCTCGCTGCTGTGTATCTGTGTTGTATTCGTGCCGATGTTTTTTCTGAACGGCGTGGCGCGCTTCCTGTTCGTGCCGATGGCCGAGGCCGTGATCTTCGCGATGATCTCGTCGTTCATCCTGTCGAGGACCCTGGTCCCGACCATGGCGAAATACCTGTTGAAACAGCACACGCAGGACGCTCATGAACATGAGCAGCGCCGCCCGGGCCCGCTCCGGCGCTTCCAGCAGGGTTTCGAAGCGCGTTTTGAGAAGGTGCGCAGCAGCTATCACGGCCTGCTCGAGCTTGCGCTGAACCATAGACGTCCGTTCGTTGCCTGCTTCCTGGGCTTTGTCGCCCTTTCGTTCGCGCTGGTACCGCTGCTCGGCCGCAACTTCTTCCCTGCAGTCGATGCCGGACAGATTCTGTTGCACGTCCGCGCGCCGGTCGGGGTTCGTGTCGAAAAGACCGCCCAGGTCTTCGCCGACGTCGAAGGCGCGATCCGTCAGATCATCCCGCCGTCGGACCTTGGCACGGTGGTCGACAATATGGGTCTGCCGGTCAGCGGCATCAACCTTGCGTATAACAACACCGGCACGGTCGGCTCGCAGGACGGCGACATCCAGATCGCGCTGAACGAAGGTCATCGTCCAACCGACGAATATGTTCACCTCATGCGCGAAGAGCTGCCACGCAAATTCCCCGGTGTCACCTTCTCCTTCCCGCCCGCCGACATCATCAGTCAGATTCTGAACTTCGGCTCGCCCGCGCCGATTGACCTGCAGATCCGCGGCAACAACCTCACCGCCAACTTCGCGTACGCCGATCGCTTGCTGAACCAGATCCGCCACGTGCCCGGTGTAGCCGATGCGCGGATCCAGCAATCGCAAGGCAACCCGACGTTCAACGTCGACGTCGACCGCACGCGCGCGCAATTGCTTGGCATCACCGAGCGCGACGTAACGAATAGCATGGTGGTGAACTTCGCAGGTTCCAGCCAGGTCGCGCCCACGTACTGGCTGAACAACGCAAACGGCGTGTCGTACCCGATCGTGATGCAAACGCCGCAATACAGTCTCGATTCGCTCGCCGCGCTGCAAAACCTGCCAATCACTGCCGGCGGTGGAAGCGTCGGAGGCAACGGAAGCAGGGCGCAAATTCTCGGAGGCCTCGCGACGGTACACCGCACCGGCAGCAACGAGGTGGTCAGCCAGTACAACATCCAGCCAATGGTCGAGATTTTCGCGACAATCCAGGACCGCGACCTTGGCGCGGTGTCATCCGATATCCAGCGAATCGTGCAAGAGAACGCCGACACCTTGCCGAAGGGCTCCAGGGTGACGCTGCTCGGTCAGGTGCAGACGATGAACAGCGCGTTTGCCGGGATGTTGTTCGGACTGCTTGGCGCGGTCGCGCTGATCTATCTGCTGATTGTCGTCAACTTCCAGTCATGGGCCGACCCCTTCGTGATTGTCATGGCGTTGCCGGCCGCATTGGCGGGCATCGTCTGGATGCTGTTCGCGACCCATACTACGCTGTCCGTGCCGGCGCTGACGGGCGCGATCATGTGCATGGGGGTGGCGACAGCCAACTCCATTCTGGTGGTCAGCTTCTGCCGCGAGCGCCTGGCCGAACACGGCGACGCGTTCAAGGCGGCGCTCGAAGCCGGCTTTACACGCTTTCGACCCGTGTTGATGACCGCCCTGTCCATGATCATCGGCATGGCGCCAATGGCACTCGCCCTCGGCGAAGGCGGCGAACAGAATGCACCGCTTGGCCGCGCCGTGATCGGTGGGCTGCTTTTCGCCACCACTGCTTCGCTGTTCCTCGTCCCCGTCATTTTCTGTATTGTCCACGCGCGCCCCGGGCGCGCGGCTACCCCGGCATCCGTTTCGCGAGGTCCTGCCCATGTCGTCTGAAACCGCTTTCCCCACTAATGCCCCGTCGCGGCGCAAGCTTGTTGCCGCTGGCGTGATCGGCGTTCTGATCGCCCTGGGCGTGGTCGCCGCAGGCATCACGCTTCGCGCCGTCGACGCACGAAAACTGAAAACCTGGACCGATGCCCAGGCCGTACCGACGGTCAGCCTGATCGAGCCCATGCGCGATCCGAAAGGTCCGTCGCTGCAGCTACCCGGACGGCTTGAGGCCTATTCGCAGGCACCGATTTTCGCGCGGGTCAACGGTTACCTGAAATCATGGACGGTCGATATCGGCGCTCCGGTCAAAGCAGGTCAGTTGCTCGCTGAAATCGAAACGCCCGAGCTCGACCAGCAAATACTGCAGGCACGCGCCGATCTCCAGACCGCGCAGGCCAACGCGGTAGTGGCGGGCACGACGGCCAAGCGCTGGCAAGCGCTGAGCGGCACGGATTCCGTCGCCCAGCAGGATGTGGACCTACGCACTGCTGACTACGCTGCCAAGGAGGCCATCGTTGCGTCTGCCAAAGCCAATGTGGAGCGGCTGGTCGCCACTAAGGGGTTCGCGCGGATCGTCGCCCCGTTCGACGGCATGGTGACCGCACGCGATACCGACGTCGGCGCGCTGATTAACGCCGGCAGCGGAGGCGCAGGCCAACAGCTGTTCGCCGTCTCGGAGGTCAAGCAGTTGCGCGTGTACGCGCAGGTTCCTCAGAACTACGCGCCTTCGATACACATCGGCACGACGGCTACGCTCACCGTGCCGGAATATCCGAACCAGCAGTTCAGCGCACGCGTTGTTGCGTCGGCGGACTCCGTCAGTTCCGGTTCGGGTACGACGCTAGTCCAGTTGCTGGTCGACAATTCGAACGGCAAGCTGATGCCGGGCGGCTTCGCCAGCCTGAACTTTACATTGCCCGTCGCCGCGGATTCGCTTCGGGTCCCCGCAAGCGCCCTCGTCTTCGACGGCCGTGGCGTGTCGCTTGCCACGCTCGGTGAGAACAGCCGCGTTCTGTTCAAAAAGGTGAAGATCGACCGCGACTTCGGCGACTCGGTGGAAATTGGTTCTGGAATCACCGCTAACGATCGCGTGATCGACGCGCCGCCCGACGGACTGGTCGACGGCGAAACCGTGCAAGTCGCGGTGACCGACAAGAAGGCAGCCGCACATGGTTAAGTTTGGACTTCCGGCACTTCTTGCTGGCGTGGTCGGGCTGTCCGCGTGTTCACTCGCGCCGGAATACAAGGTGCCGCCGACGCCAATCGCCGCGCAATACAAGACCGTGGGCCCTTGGACCACAGCCCAGCCAGCCGACCGCATAGATCGCAACGGCTGGTGGAAGATGTACGGCGACGCGCAACTCAACGATCTTGAACAGCGCCTGCTGACGAACAACACTGATTTGCGCGCAGCATTCGCGCACTACGCCCAGGCACAGGCTTTCGTCGCGCAGGTCGAGGCGGGACTGTACCCAACACTTAGCGCGAGCGCGGTGCCGCAGCGGGATCGTCAGTCCGATAACCGGCCATTGCGCGTGGGCGGCCCGAACGACTACACCTCTGCCACGCTCGGCGCGCAAGTCGATTACGACCTCGACCTGTGGGGCCGCGTGCGCGACTCCGTGGTGGCAGGCAAGGATGAGGCGCAAGCGACCAAGGCCGATCTCGCTTCCGTCCAGCTCAGCCTGCAGGTCGAGTTGGCCGACACTTTCATCCGCCTGCGCGGCCTCGACCAGCAAACGGAACTGCTGAACGAGACGGTCGACGCCTACGCGAAAGCCTTGCAACTCACCGAGACGCTGCATGGCAGCGGGATCGTGGCCGGCCTTGACGTTTCCCGCGCCCAGACTCAGTTGTCGTCGGCCAAGTCGCTGTTGTCGCAGAATCTGGCGCAGCGAGCACTGCTTGAACATGCGATCGCCGTGCTGGTGGGCACAACGCCGTCCACGTTCAGCCTGCCGCAGCAGACCACTGCGATCGCGCTGCCCGTCATCCCTACCGGCCTGCCCTCGACGTTGCTGCAGCGACGATCCGATGTCGCTGCAGCAGAGCGCCGGGTCGCCGAGGCCAACGCAAAAATTGGTGTGGCGCGAGCAGCTTATTTCCCGTCGATCACGCTTAGCCTTGAAGGTGGTGTGCAAAGCTCCGCCTACGCCGGGTTGGTCAGCGCACCCAACCTGTTCTGGGCAATCGGCCCTCAACTTGTGCAATACATCTTCGACGGCGGCTATCGTCGTGCGACGCTTGCTTCTGCGAAAGCGGCGACCGAGGAAGCCGGAGATCGCTACCGTAGCGTGGTGCTGGCTGCGTTCCAGCAGGTCGAAGATAACCTCTCCTTGCTGTCGTACTTCGCCACCGCGCTTAGCGAACAAACGGATGCGGCCAATGCCGCGCAGTACTCCGTCAACCTCGCATTGCAGCAGTATCGGCACGGCGCGGTCGGCTATCTCGATGTCGTGCAGGCGCAGACCGTCGCACTGGAGGCACAGCGCAGCGTGCTCGATATCCAGACCCGCCAGTTGAGCGCAAACGTGCAATTGCTGCACGCACTCGGCGGCGGATGGTCGAGCGACGAGCTCGCTCAAGTGGCTGCGGCCCCGGCACTCGTCGCAACCACGATGGCACACAACACCGATTGATGGTTTCTGCACGGCAGCGCAGAGGTTTGACGGGCACGGTCACGTAAGAGGGTCGCCGTGCGCGTATCAACTTCTTGACGATCTATCGAACGCCGAAAAATTGAGCACTTCATACTCCTTAGAATTGATATTCACGAGAAGATACGTCACTCGCTCCTTTGCACGGACGAGTTCCTTCGTCTTCGTATAGGCGCGTTTGGCGATTCAATTCGAGAGCCGTCTGGTTATCCGATAGACGGTAGCCGGCGGCAGATTTCGAACTGTCTGACCGACTCGCGTGGCTTTTAGCCGCAGACGCTCGAGAATGGGACGCGGCACGGGGCAGCGAAATCCGTAGGTAAATTGATAGAACGTCCCGTCGGGGCGAAGGTATCCGAAGGTTCCACGAAGGACCGACAGCACCTGTCGCGGCGACATGGAAAGCAACGGCAAGCCACTGACCACGGCGCCAACCGACGCGGCCGGAAATAAGTCGAGCCGGGCCAGCCGCGCCGCATCCGCCAGGAGCACCCGCGACTGCGGGAATCGATGCCGCAGGAGTCGGGCAAAGTCGGGACCATTTTCGACCAGTGTGAGCTCGGATTCCGATACACCACGATCCAGAAGCGCCTTGGTAAACACACCGGTTCCTGGACCAAGCTCGAGGATGGGACCGTCGCATGGAGATATCTCACGGGTCATCAGGCGAGCGAGCGCTTCTCCGGACGGCGCGACCGCCGAGACACGCAATGGGTCGGAAAGCCATGATCGTAAAAAGTGCTGTAAATCCGAGTTTGGACTGCCGTATGTCATGGATTGGTTTGTGCTTCGGTCTAGTGCGCGGACCATCGGTTGCGGGCGCAGGATTGCTCGAATGCAGAAACCCGCTCGTCCCCTTCTTTAACCGGCAGGATGCCTCAGTATGGAAGTACGGGCAAGACCCGGCTGTTGGGCCCAGCCGTTCGCGGGAAGAACGAAACTTTCGGGCTTCACAGGGGACGTGCGGTCTTGGCCGAACGCTGGCTTGCCAGCGAAGGGGCCAACCGCGCCGGCCACGGCACCCGCGCCAATGGCCTTGTCGAGAGAGCCGTTCAGTCCTGTTTTTGTATGAAGGCTTCGAATGCTTGGGCGTAGTCTGGATGCCACCGCGAAAGCGGCGGCCTGTTTTGGACGATGTCCTGCGCTGCCCAGATGATGCGTCGCTCGTCAAGCGAGCGGGCGACGTCATTGTCGGGGCAGAGAATATAGAAGTCGCCCGCATCCAGCCGCTCAATCATGAAATCAACCGTCTGCTCCGGCGTCCAGGCCCCTGCCGGCTTTTCGCTGCGTCCCCGGGCAGTAAGTCCCGTAAAAACAAAGCCCGGAATCAGCAAATGCGCACTGATCTTTCCGTCCGGCAGGTTGCGGAGTTCGTGCTGCAGCGCCTCGGTGAAAGCCTTCAGGGCCGCCTTCGAAACGTTATAGGCCGGGTCGCCGGGTGGAGTCGTGATGCCTTGCTTCGACCCTGTGTTGATGACCAGCCCGGGACGTCCACGTTCGATCATTGAAGGAACAAAGATCTGCGTGCCAAGAATGACGCCCGACAGATTGACTGCGAGTACTCGCTCCCAGTTGTCTGCCGGCCCGAAGATGGCGCTGCCGGGCTGGATGCCGGCGTTGTTCATCAGAATGTCTGTTCCGCCGAAGCGATCGCCGACCACCTGGTGCAGCCGGCGCAGGTCTTCGACCCGGCTGACATCCGTCTCCACGGCGAGCACGTCATCCGCTCCGTTCGCGGCAAGCATGGCGACCTCCTTGGCCGCCGCATTGAGCCGGTCTGCATTCAGATCTGCGATGCACACGCGAAGACCGAGCTGTGCGAACCGCTTGGCAGCGGCGAGGCCGATCCCGGCGGCGCCACCTGTTACCACAGCCACAGAGCGTGGAGCGAGGGCAGAAAGTGTCATGAGCAATCCTTCGTTATAGCTGTCGGGTTCGGCAGTCACCCATTTCGTTACCAGGACTCGAGACGCTTCGTGCGGTCATGCCGCATAGGCTTACGCAAAGACACAAAGCGCCTTTCGAGTAGACCTGCCATCGTGAACCGCGGACGCGGTTCCAAGAGAAAATGATGTCGCTGAGTCGCAAGATATTCAACGGGCAAACCCGAATAGATTCAGCAGAATTGAAGATCAATCGCAGTCTCTCATGCTCACGGGATCAGCCAGAGCGCCGCCGCGTAGATGACAAGCGACACGACGAATGTAATCGCCGTATAGCCCATGACGCGCTGAATCCGAATGCCGGCGATCGCAACGACGGGGACCGCCCAGAACGGCTGCAGCATGTTCGAGACATTTTCCGCCATCGCGACACCCATCGCCGTGCGCGGAACCGATGCGTGCAGGCTGAGCGCAGCGGGCAGGACGAATGGCCCCTGCACTGCCCAGTGCCCGCCGGCGCTCGGAATGAGCAGCGTGATAATCAGCGAGCTTAAAAAGCTTAATACCGGCAGCGTCACCGGTGTCGCGATCGCCACGAAGGTCTTCGCGATCATCGATGCGAGCCCCGTGCCAGTCATGATCCCCATGATGCCGCCGTAGACCGGGTATTGCAGCAGCATCGAACCAGTTTGCCTGGCAGCGCGGCGGATTGCGTCGGCGTAGGCGATCGGGGTGCGCTGCAATGCAAGGCCCGCGAGCAGGAAGATGAGGATCGTCGTGTTGATGTCGAGTTCGAAGCCTGTGGCGTGCCAGGTGATCGCGAGATAGCCAACGCCCAGAGCCAGCATGAACCACGTACCGAGTGGCGATTTTTCAGCGCGTGCCGCGAACGAAGACGTCCCCGCAGCGCGCGCATGGGGGTCCGCCTCGCTCCCGGCACCTGACGAATCGCCGGTCTGCGCATCGTTGAACGCGACAACGTTTTCCGGCTTCGGGTGCATCCAGATGAAGATAGCGGTCATGACAACAACCACGAGCACCGTCGGTATGAAGACAAACGGCGCGAAAACCGTCGCGCTCAAGGGAACCACTTGCCCCGTGGCCTTTTCCACGAGATTCAAGGCGTTGCCGTGAGAAGCCTGAGACAACGCAATCGAACTCGATAGCCCGCTATTGCATACCGACCACGCAGAGTAGCTGCCCGCGACGAGCCATGCAAAGTCCACCTTCACGCGCCGCGCGATCTCGCGCGACAACAGTGCGCCGACGATCAGGCCAAGCCCCCAGTTAAACCACGCCGCAACCGCTACGATCGGAAACACGACAAGCGCGGCGCGAGCCGGTGTCTGCACTCGTGTCGCCATGGCGCGCAAGCCTCGCTGGATGACAGACGCATCGGCGATTGCGTATCCGGTTGCAAGGATCAAGATCATCTGCAAGGCAAAGCCGAGGATGTTGAAAGTGCCCGCATACCAGGACGTGAGCACGGTCGGCAGCGAGCCATGCGGCGCGAAGGCCACGGCAAGCAGACTGACAACAACCGTCAAACCTATTGAAAGGACGAACGGGTCCGGCATGACCTGCTCGAAAACATAGACAAGACCCGCTACGACGCCTCTTTGGCGGGTGCCGGGATTCATATGATCTGAATCGGTGTGTCTATTGTCCATGTATCTGGTTCTCTGATTTTCTGGATCTCGTGCCATCGCCCCCGTCTGGACGCCCCGCTCAACGTGGTCGGACAGGGGGTGACAAGTGTGGAACACGTGCTCGCGGAGTTTCGTACTCGCAGCGTCGAACCATACTTGATTTCGAATCTATCTGCAGTGCCGGTGCCCTACGCGGTTTCGCCATCCAGGCGGGCGCATCCGCTACGCGCATTGCTCGCAACTCCGCACGACTGAGGTTGTCAGCGAACTGAAAAAGGAATTGTTATAGTCGGACTGCCGCAGGAACTCAGCTTATCCGGGACAAGTAAATGGATCTAAAGCAACTTGAGTGTTTCATTGCCGTGGCCGAAGAACGCCACTTCACGCGGGCAGCACGGCGGCTGAACGTCGTGCAGTCCGGTCTTTCACAAACAATACGGATGCTTGAAGACGAGCTCGGGGGGCCGTTGCTCATTCGCAGCACGCGCCGGGTCGATCTGACGCCCGCGGGAAAAGTTCTCTTGCAGGAAGCAGCGCACGTGCTGGCAGCGGCCCGCGAAGCACGCCTAGCCGTCACGCAAGTGCACGGCCTCGCCCGTGGACAGTTGCGCATCGGTTCGATTCAGAGCCTGGCGCCGTTCGTTGACTTGCCGGCCTCGCTAGGGCTATTTCGCAACCGGTTTCCCGGCATCGATGTCCAGTTACTGCTCGATGGTGCGACCCCCTTGCTCGACGAAGTGAACGAGGGCAGGCTCGATCTCGTCTTCACTCAACCCGGAGAAACCGGTGCCGGGATGGTGTCACGAATGCTGGCCTGCGAGGATATCGTAGTGGTCTGTTCACCGATGCATCCATTGGCCGATGGGCCCGCAACCAACATGCTCGGACTATTGGACGAAACATTTGTCGATCTCAAGCCCGACTGGGGCATGAGGCGTCTTCTGGACCGGGGCTTTGCTGCCCTTTCAGCCACCCGCACGACCGCCTTCGAAGTGAACGATGTGTCCACGCTGCTGGATCTCGTCGCTCAAGGGCTAGGCATAGCGATGGTGCCCGAGTCCATCGCGCGTGCTCGCGCAAGGGATGTTCGGGCAAGCCCGATCGCAGTGTCGAAACTGTCCGACAGTGCTGCGCCTTGCTGGGAGCTGATCGTCGCGTTCAAGGGACACAATGGACAACCATCCGATCGGATCACCAAGACCTTTCTCGATCTGCTGGTTTCAAAGAGCGGCGTCCCGGTGCAGTATCAGGCTTGACCGGTCTTATTGATTGAGGTCGTCCAGGTGGGTAACAAAAGGACGGATCTTTGCGTCCTCGGGATTGACGTACACCACATCGGTCGGCACACGCCGGGGAGCGTCAACCGTAAAAAACACGGCGGGAGACTCCAGAATCTCGGTAATCGCGTGCACGGTATTTCGCTCGAAAGTGACCAGTTGCCCGGCCGTCAGCACACGTGGATCCTCTTCTTCAATGGCAAATTTGACTTTACCGGTCAGGAGATAAAGATGCTCCTCGCACGTCTCATGGTAGTGGCGAGATATGGGGTAATAAACACGAAAGATTCGCGAGCTTGCTGAAGCCTCGTCAGTAAGGTAAGTGTCGACGATTGTGCTGACAGCCTCGTCGGGAAACGTTTTAATGATTTCATTAACATCGAAAAAATTGAACACTTTCTAGTCCTTTACATTGTTCTGCATGACGGCTGGCCTTCGTCACACGGACATTTGATAGACTTGGCGAGCCACTTCAGGTGTCACCCCGCCGTGTTCACCCAACGCCGTCATGCCGTGCTCTTCAAGCTTCGCGACGAGCGTGCCGATCGAAGCGCCGCCGATCTTGTAGTCGCGCAAGCGGGTGCCGACAGTCAGCCGCTCGAAGAACACGCGGGTTGCCGTGATCGCCCCCGTGATACGGTCCTCTTCGCTGCCTCGCGTAATATTCCAGACACGTTCGGCGTATTGCAGCAACTTTGCACGCTTCTCCTCACGACGCACGCTCAGCATCGCCGGCAGCACGATGGCGAGCGTCTGAGCATGATCCAGTCCGTGCAGCGCAGTGATTTCGTGGCCCAGCATATGCGTGGCCCAGTCCTGAGGCACGCCGGCACCGATCAAACCGTTAAGCGCCATGGTGGCGGCCCACATCAGATTCGCGCGGACCTCGTAGTTGTGCGGTTCGTCGAGTGCTTGCGGGCCAACCTCTGTCAGCGTGATCAGAAGTCCTTCGGCAAAACGGTCCTGCACGCTTGCGCCTACCGGATAGGTCAGATATTGCTCGACGATATGAACAAACGCGTCCACCACGCCGTTGGCGATTTGCCTTGGCGGCAGCGAATACGTCGTTGTGGGATCGAGCACGGAGAAGCGCGGATAAGTCGCTTCGCTGTTGAACGGGAGCTTGTCGCCGCGCGCGCGGTGGCTGATGACGCTGCCGCTATTCATTTCCGAACCGGTCGCGGGCAGCGTCAACACGCTTCCAAACGGCATTGCGTCACGCACCTCCGCCTGCTTCTCCAGAATGTCCCACGGTTCGCCGTCGAACTTCAGCGCAGCCGCAATAAACTTCGTACCGTCAATGACGGAACCTCCGCCAACTGCAAGTAGAAAGTCGATGTTCTTCTCGCGCGCCATCGCGACCGCTTGCATCAAGGTTTCGTAGATTGGATTCGGCTCGATCCCGCCGAACACGAACCATGCACGCTCCCCCAGCGCCGCTTGCACCTGGGCGAGCACACCATTGCTCTTGACGCTGCCGCCACCGGACGTAATCAGCACTCGGGCATCAGGCGGAATTTCTGCATTCAACGCGGCGATCTGTCCTTCGCCGAAGATGATCTTGGTTGGATTGCGGAAGATAAAGTTTTGCATGATGTCCTTTTGTTGAATGCGTGCGGGATCGGCCGCTAAAAGTTGATGATGTCGTGTCGCCAACAGTTATTCAATGGCAGAACCTGAATAGATTCAGCAGAAGTAGAGATCAATGGTTGTGGTACAAATAGCGCAGGCGAGCGAGAAGACCATATTCCTTAGTAATCTTAAATAAATGTCATCCAAATCGAGGATGTAGAAGTATCTTTGAGATGCGCTGCCGTTCCTCTAGCTTGGCGTCGCTCGCGCAGGCGAAGTACCAATGCGCACGGGTATACGCTTCTAATTGTGGGCGATATAGAGCGAAAGCAGACCCTCGCACGTCGTTATCAACCAAGACATGCGCGGCCTGGTGGTGCTCAATGCAAAGGTGGTGGAGCGCGACAGCCACGCGCGCGTAGCGTCGTATTGAACGTAACACCGTCAACGAGGGCTGCGCACGCAACCATCCAATCGCGAGACCGTTGTATCGCGTCTTTCAGATCACCTTCACCCACCGTTCACGCCATGTCCTTTTCCCGTGCGTTAGCGGATACGCTCGCCATGTTGCTGAATCAGCTCGATTAGCCTCTCGCGATCAATCTTCCAACGCGCCTGAGACTCACTACGAGGCCCTTTGATCTGGTCGGACGCGTCTGAGAACACATCCATCTCGACCGATTCACCCTTTTACGCCACGCATTACCATACGGTTGCGAATGGCGACGCTTCAGCTTGATCCTGTTCATCTTCGCGCTTTCTATCGTTGATCGCACCGCGCCGGAATCCACTCACGCTTACAACACTGGAGTGATCAGATGCTGGCCGACAAGAATAAGGTTCGGGTTCGGCAGGTTGTTGCGCTTCTGAATCTGGACGTACTTTGCCGCGCTTCCCAGTTGGCTCGACGCGATCAAATTCAACGTATCGCCCGCCTTGACCAAGTAGGTCTTCTCGCCGCTTGTCGCAGCAGTCGTGACGACCTGATTGCTGATGAAATACTTCCTCAACAGATTCAGATACTCGGGAGACTGCTTGACCTTCGCAATAGCGGAATTCAGATAGACGAGAAGCGTGGCGTCATCCTTGCGCACTCCGATCTTGTAGGCCAGATTCGAACCATCAAGCTTCGTGACCGCAAACGTCAGGTCGGTACCCTCGATCTCCGATACACCGAACGGGTAGTCGTAGACAATGGCATCGACCTGTCCGCCGTCCAGATAATGTGAAGTCCACGAGCGCTCACCGTTGATACTCGCATCAGACAACTCGACGATCTTGCTCGCCGGAAACGCTTTTTCCGCAAACGCTTTGACGTCCGGGTCTCCTTTCAGGATACCAACCGTCTTGCCGGCCAGATCGGCCGCCGACTTTATCGGTGACCCCTTTCGCACGATCAGCGAGTAACCAAAATCGTCGACATACGGCACCGTATAAACCACGCCACTCGGCGTGTCATCCGGGAAAGTCAGCCCGTCCATGGCAACGTCCACGACCGCGTTTCCATGTTTGTCGGACTGCGTCAATTGCGCGGGCACCGCTGGATAGGTATCCACGCCGTGGTTCGTGTCAACCTTTATGCTGCCGTGATCGCCGGAAGCAAATTCCTTCTGCGAAAAAAGCAGCTTCGCGAAGTCGACATTAAAGCCCTGCGCCTTACCGTTGTCTTCCGAGTAAAAGGGCTTCGACGGATTTTCCACGCTGACACGCACAACGCCGCTGCTAAGGATCGCTTTTAACGTGTCACTGGTCGGCGCCGGGCCTGACGGCGTGCTGGATGCCGTCTTCGGCGTGTCAGAATCACTCCACCCGCTGCTTGCTGCGCCGGCTGCCGAGACATCGGTGGCCGTGACGTGCGGCTCGCCCGTACCGAGCAAGCCCTTCACGCCCCCGTGATAGATGAACCACCCAGCAGCGAGCACGACCAGAAAGAGAGCAGATCCCAGGATTTTCTTCATGTCTTGTATGTGAATGGCTAAAGGTTGTTTTCGCGTTTCGGCGCAGGACTGCGCTTACTTCGGCTGCACGGGCGAGCCCAATTGCTGCTGCGCCGGCTGAGCTGCAATCGTGACGTCAATGGCGGCCTTTGCCTGCTGCACCTCGGAATTCTCCATCAGGGACGTTTCCATTTCGGAGAATGCCTTATTGACTGAATTCATCACTGAATCGAGAGCTGCATCAGTCTTGATCTGGGCAAACGTGTCGCTCGACTGCATGCCGGCGATCTTGTTCATCCGCTGCGCTGATTGCGACATGTCCCACAGCGCCTTCGCCCGTTCGATCGCGTCAGAAAAGCGCTGCATTTCTTGCTGAACCTGCTTGTACCGGCCTTCGCGGAAGGCAAGCAGTTTGTTCATCGTTTCCAACTGCGACTCGAAGCGACCGGCGTCTTCGGGGTACTGCTTTTTGAAAACGGTCGTCTTCTGTTCGAAGTTCTTCACTTCGGTGCGAAAGGCCGTGATGCTGTCCTTAAATTTTTCGGCCGCCTGTCTCTTTTCGTTCAATTCGTTGTATAGCGTCTCGATTGGATTCTTCTCCGCCTCGGTGACAATCATTTTGACCTTTTGGTTCGCAAACTTCATGGCAATGACCGGCGCGAAATTGATTGCCGCCAAACCCAGGACCGCGGCCACGATCAACCCAACGATCCCTTTGATCAACAAGATTGCTAGTGGCGCGCCAACGGCAATACAGAGGCCAATGATGGCCCACTTGATGATTTTCACTTTGGTCTTGTTCGAGGTCGCTTCTACGGACGTATTGCCATTCGACATTTGAATCCCCTTTGACATTTGCAACGGTTTCATTTGTTTAGCTTGTTCAATCGCCCAGCAAAGTCGCCTCTGAATGCTGTCACGGATCCTTGCCCGTGCAGCCATGATGTCCCGATTTATGTGCTCAAGCTCCAGGACAGCGGGCTACCGGCCTCTTGATGGTTCTCCTACCCGTCACATTGCCGTTTCCTCAAATCCTAATGCAGGGTTCCATAGTGGTACGCGTTGCGTACCATGTCAAGCATTAATCTTACCTTTTGTTTTGTGACCGGACATCAGGCGATCGACAGCCGCACGCGCAAGCGCAGGAAGTGGGCGATAGTCCTTCGACGTGTCCGGCATCCGATACGTTTTGAGCGCACGTGGGTTGATGCCGGCCGATTCGGCGAGTTCATCCCAAGTGACACCGAGCGCGTCCTTTGCTGATTTTAGAAATTCTTGCTGGGTAGGATTCGACATGACCGTTATGATGATACGCGTTGCGTACCATCATAACGCGCTTTGATCGCTATGAATATAATGGCGTTTTGCCTTAGCACTACAG
>NZ_AEJF01000221.1 GCF_001028175.1 Caballeronia mineralivorans PML1(12) | reverse complement strand
TCTTAATTCTTGAGCCTGGAACGGATTAGCCACCCACGTTCTCCGCGTCGATTTTCCTAACGTGCGATGCCGCCGGTTAATTCTTCCATCTTCACGGCATCGCGCAAGGTTTGTATCCGGCGGTCTCTCGCTGTCCGCATCTGGCGCTACAGCGATGCTTCGGCGTTTGTTTTTCTATTCGTCCGGGATACGAATTTTATTTATCCGCGAAGCGCACCCTTTGTTCACGCGCTACACTTTTGTACTTACTGGGCGACGCACAGGTCCGCATCTGCGTCAACTAGGAGGAGTCCTGCGCTTTCATGTTTGGTGTCAGCGTTGCACCGCGTTCGCACCCGGTTCACACACCGGTTTTACCGGGCTGCTCGCGCAATTTTTCTGAAAAGCACATTTTCGCTCACGGGATTTAGCTGACGGGATTGTAAAGTGCACTGAAATCGAGGTATTGCATGATTGGCTACCGCCAATTTTAGGCACCATCGTAGCGATCAATGCATCGACTCACGCGTTCAGTAACAGTCGCACCTCCGGTAACCGACAGGCGTGTTAAGGCGCAAGCGAATTGCGGACGAACGCCGCGCTAGATCTTGCCGACGGCCTGCAGGATCTCGACGCCCATGGCCTCCAGTACTAAACGCCTCGGTGCAACAAGGTGACTCAGCACGTTTTGATAGTCCCCTTCCGGCAGCTCGACGACCTGCTCGCTCTTGGTCAGGTTGAGCACGAAAAGAAGACGCCGCTCGCCGTCGGTCCTTACGGAGACCTCAACTCCTGCGGGGAGATGCGCCATGACCACGATGTTCAGGTCAGTCAAAATCCCTTCAAACCATACCTTGTATCCTTCATCCTCCAGTACCGTGCCGAGGTAGTAGGTCACCCCCTTGCCAAAGCGGTTTCTCGTCACGGCAGACCGCGCGGCAAAGAACTCGCTCGCGTAGGTGCCCACCGTCCCGGCCGTAGTCGGTGTGAGGACATCGCACCACTGCGCGCATTTGAACGTTTTGTCGTCACCGAGCGCAACGAACTGCGTGTCATGGCCGACCGGGTCATATTCATCGACCAGCACGCCGGCAAGCTCGCTCAACGGTCCGGGAAGCTGCGTCGGCAGGCACACGTTGTTCATGTTCTTGACACCGGTCCGGGAGGTCAGGACCAACGTTCCTCCTCCCGCCACGTAGTCGGTCAGCGTCTTGACGATGTCGTCGTTGACGAGAAACAGGAACGGCGCGACGATCAGTTTGTAGCGTTGGATATTGGACGTCCAATTTATCACGTCAGTACCTACGCCGAGCCTGAGGAACGCGCGATGTATTTGCTTGAGGTTGGCAAGATAATCGAATCCGTCCGATTGCGGCTGGATCGTCAACGCATTGAGTTGTTCGTGCGAGAACAGAATCGCGACGTCATTGACCACGGTCGTCCCATCCAGCAGAGGCGACACCTTCCGCGCCTCTTCGCTGAATCGGACGAACTCGTCGAAGCGTCGCCCCGGCTTGCCGTGATGGTCGTGCAAGCCGTGCCAGAACTGTTCGGCGCCAATGCGAGCCGTGCGCCATCGAAACTGAACGATGGCATCCGCGCCACGCGAAACACTTTGCCACGCGTGCGCGCGAATCATCCCCGGATAGGGCATCCGTGACATGGGATGCCAACAACCCGGCGTGCCGCTCAATTGCTCCATCACCCAGAAGTTTTTTTGTTTGAGGCCGCGTGTGAGGTCATGCGTCAAAGCGCCGTGATAGACGCGTGATTTGCTGTCGTTGGCGAGATCGGTGCTCGGGTAATAATCGACCGACGCGAAATCCATGCTGTCGAACAAGTCGTAGTAATCGTTGACGACCGGGTAACCCCACAGGTTATGCGTGATGAACTGCCCGCTGCAATGCTCGCGAATGATGTGCGCCTGGAACCGGTTGAAATCCGCCACGGAGTCCGAACAAAATCGCTTGTAGTCGAGCAGGTAAGACGGGTTCATATACGGTGAGCCGCCCAGCGGCGTGCTCACCTGGGACCAGTCGCTGTACTCGCCGCTCCAGACAACCGTGCCCCACTCCCGGTTCATTGTTTCGAGGTCGCCGTATTTTTTTGCAACCAAAGACGAAAGTCGCTGATGGCGGCGTCGCTGTGACTGTCGTTGCCAATCATCTCGTTGTCGGTTTGCCATCCAACGACGTGCGGATTCTTGCCGTAGTGTCTCGCCATTTTTTCAACGATGACCCGGGTGTACCGGCGCAACGACGGACTGTTGTAACAGCGGTGCAGCCGTACGCCGGGATAGACCGGCTGGCGCTTGTTATCCAGTGGCAGGACGTCAGGACACTTCACTACCAGCCAGTTGGGCGGTGTCGCGGTCGGCGTACCGATGACCACCTGAATGTCATGCTGACCGAGAATGTCGATCGCATCGTCGAGCCATGCGAAGTCGAACTGACCTTCGGTCGGTTCCAGACGCGACCAGGCGAATTCTGCCAGCCGCACAAGGGTGATCCCCGCAGCCTGCATGCGCGCCGCGTCTTCTTCCCAGATCGCCCGATCCCAATGCTCGGGGTAATAATCGACACCGACCTTCATAAACGTTTCCTGATTTGATTGATAGGCGCCGGATGCAAAAGCATCCGGCCCGGAGCGGAAGCATTCAGCCCTTGGTAGCGCCAAACGTGAGTCCCGCCACAAAATGCTTTTGCATGGCGAAGAAGATCGCGACGGACGGCAGTGCCGCCAGCAACGAACCTGCCGAGACGAGGTTCCACGAGGTGGTCCACTGTCCCTTCAATGCGGCGACCCCGACCGTCAGCGGTGCGGCGTCATCACCCTGCGTGAGACACAACGCCCAGAAATAGTCATTCCACACGAACGTGAAAACGAGGACTGCAAGCGCGGCAAGTGCGGGCCGGATTAACGGCAGCACGATCTTGTAGAACAGCTGCCATTCCGTGGCGCCCTCAACCCGGGCCGCTTCGACGAGTTCGTACGGCAACTCCTTGATGAAGTTGCGCAGAAACAAGGTGCAAAAACCCGTCTGAAAGGAGAGATGAAACAGGATGAGCCCAGCGACCGTGTTGAACAGTCCGAGCCTCAGGGTCAGGTCGCGTACCGGGATCATCAGAATCTGGATCGGCACGAAGTTGCCGGCTACGAAGGTCGCCAGAACGGCCGCGTTGCCCTTGAACGGATACGTTGCCAAAGCAAAACCTGCCATGGCGGAAAGTACGATCGCACCGAACACCGACGGAAACGTGATGAGGCAACTGTTCCATGCGTAGTGGAGCATCGGCGAGTCGACCAGCACGGTCCGGTAGTTCTGGAACGCGGCGAAGTCATGCGGCCACCCCCAGTAGTTGCCATGCATCAACTCGTCGGAGGAGCGGATGGAGGTGAGCAGCACGGCTAACAAGGGCAACAACCAGATGATCAACGCAACGGGTAAAGAGATCTTGTACAGCACCCGATTCGATGGTTTCCAGCTGGCAACCGGCAAGGGATACATGGGATGCTCCTGAATCAATTGTCCGAGCGCAGCAAGCGCCGCAGCTGATAGACGATGAAGACCAGCATGACGAGGAACAACACGACTGCGATCGCGGCTGAATAGCCGTAGCGGAAGTATTTGATCGCCTGGTCGTACATGAAGTAAGCAAGGACAGTCGAACTGTCGAAGGGACCGCCGCCCGTCATGACCGAAATCAGGTCGAAGCTCCGTAACGCGCCTATCACGGTCAGCGTGATCGCCATGAAGGTCGCCGGGCGCAACTGGGGCAGCACCACGTGCCAAAGCAGGGACCAGCCACGGGCACCTTCCAGCCGTCCAGCCTCTATGACTTCGGGATTGATCCCGGTCAGGCTGGTCAGGAACAGAATCATGCAGAATGGAATCTGCACCCAGAGCGCGGCAACAATGATCCCGGGCGTGGCCATATGCTCGTCGCCGAGCACCGGCACACCGTGCCCGATCAGTACCTTCAGCAAACCGAACGAGGGGTCGTAGAACCAGCTAAAGACGAGGCCGATGACAACACCCGACACGACGAACGGCGAAAAGAACAATGACTTGACGATCCGGATGCCGCGTACCTTCTGATTCAAATAGAGCGCAAGCAGCAATCCGATGGGCGGCGCCAGCAATAGCAGGGCGAGCCAGAGCACGTTGTTCTGCAGCGCCGTAAAAAACGTATCGGAATGAAGCAGTTCGCGGTAGTTCGCAAGCCCTACGAAGGTTCGTGCCCCGACTCCGTCCCAATCGTAAAAGCTCAGCACGATGCTGCTGAAGATCGGGTAGATCACATAGATTAAGAACATCGCACAAGCGGGCGCGAGGAACAGCAGCGCCGAGCGCCGGCGGCGGCGCGCGAGTGGAGACGCACTGATGGATGCGGACATGATGAAGCTCGGTAACGCGCGCCGAGGCGCGCTGCGTTGGCTAAACGTTGATTAATCGATCGCTTCCCGGGCGTGCAGTGGCGCCGGGTAGTCGTACATCATTTTTTGTAGATGCGCATGCGGGTCTCTTCGAGGTGAGCCAGCACCTGATCGAGCTTCGACGGGTCGCTGAAGAACCGCTGCATGCCCTTCATGCCTTCGTCCGCCATTTCCTTTGTCATGTCGCGATCGTAGAACTGGGCAATGCCGCCCTTGGTATTAGACAGGATCGCGAAACCCTTCTTGGTAAATGGATCGTCCGCGACCGATGCTTGATTGTTGGCCGGCAGCGACCCGAATGCCTTGGCAAGACGTCCTTCGATTTCAGGCGTGCCGACAAACGCGATGAAGCGTCGTGCATCAGCTTTATTCTTCGCTTTGGCAGGAATGTTGAGGCAGTCCGCAGAGCCGTCTTCAGCCACAGGAATCTTGGGATCGACAACTGGGAACTGGAAATATCCCGTCTGCGTCTTGACCGTATCGGGCAGCCCAGCGGAGATGAACGAGCCCATCAGCATCATCGCCGCCTGACCCTGGATCAGCAGAGGCTGAGCGGAATCGAGCGTGTAGGACAGTCCGTTGTCGACAAAATATTTGTTGTCGATCAGCACCTTCCACGCCTCGTACACCTTCTTCACGCGCGCATCGGTATAGGGGATTTTTCCGTCCATCAGTTGCATGTGAAATGCATAGCCGTTGATGCGCAGATCGAGGTAGTCGAACCATGCGGCGAGCGGCCATGAATCGCGGCCGCCAACGGCGATCGGCGCAATGCCGGCCGCTTTGAGCTTCTTGCAGTCATCGAGGAATTCAGCCCACGTCTGCGGCTCACCCTGAATCCCCACCTTCGCGAACAGATCCTTTCTGTAGAAAACACCCCAGGAAAAGTAGTCTGTCGGCAAGGCGTACTGTTTGCCTTGGTACGACGACGGATCTTTCAGGGAGGCAAAGCTCGCATTCCAGCCGTTCTTCCGCCAGTCCGGCGAGAGGTCTTCCAGCAAACCGCGCTCGACGTAGTAACGCATCCGCTCGCCTTCATGCCACCTGACGACATCGGGCGCCTCGGAAATCAACCAGCCGGGAAGCTGGACCTTGTAGGTCTCTTCCTCGATGTAGGCTATCTTGACCTTGACGTCAGGGTTGGCCTTTTCGAATTCGGCGATTGTGTTCTCCCAGAATGCGCGCTGGTTCGCCCCTTTGAATGCCATGTTGACCATCAATGTTCCCGCATGGACGGTGGCGGCGAAGCTCATCACGGCGCAAAGCAACGACAAGCGGATTCGGTTTTTCATGGTTTGTCTCCTGATGTTTATATGAGCCCGCTCAGACGGCGTGGCCTTCTTCGGTAAAGAGGTGGCACGAAGCAGGATCAGGTGCAAGGCGAACCACTTCGCCGGAACGCAACAGCGTATTGCCCTGCAGCTTGACCAGAAGCGTGGTGCCGCCCGCTTCGTTGCAATGGAGATAACTCTGCTCGCCAAGCCGCTCGACGAGCGACACCGTGCGCGTCAGCGTCGAGCCGGCGCATCGCGGCCCATCCCCTTCCAGCTCGCCCGAAGCGAGCAGCGTGATGTGCTCCGGCCGCACGCCAAGCGTCACCGCCTGTCCCGGCGTCAGCCGCGCGCCTGTCCGCTTGACCCGGACGTCTTCGCGGGACGCCCCGAGCGTTACGGTCGTGCTCCCCTCTTCTAACTTGCTGACTATTGCCGGCAGAAAATTCATCTGTGGCGAGCCGATGAAACCCGCTACAAAGCGGCTGTTCGGCCGCAGATACAGATCCATGGGCGTGCCGACCTGGGCGATGCTTCCAGACGCCGATGCGTGCCGGCTAACATTGAGCAGTACGATCTTGTCGGCCAGGGTCATGGCTTCAACCTGGTCGTGCGTCACGTAGACGGTGCTCGCCTCACTGAAGCGGCGATGGATTCGCGCAATTTCGACACGTGTTTGCCCGCGCAAGGTCGCGTCGAGATTCGAAAGGGGTTCGTCGAACAGGAAGACACCGGGCTCGCGCACGATGGCCCGGCCGATCGCCACGCGCTGCCGCTGGCCGCCGGACAACGCCGCGGGCTTGCGATTCAACAAGGGTCCGAGTTCCAGGATTTTCGCGGCTTCCTGCACCTTGCGCTCTACCTCCGGCGCCGGCAGCTTGGCCAGCTTCAACCCAAAGCTCATGTTCTCGGCGACCGTCATATGTGGGAACAAGGCATAGCTTTGAAACACCATCGCTACGCCGCGTTTTGCCGGCGCCAAGGTGTTCACGACGCGGCCACCGATCGAAATCTCGCCAGCGCTTGGGTCCTCCAGCCCGGCAATGATTCGGAGCAGGGTCGACTTTCCGCAGCCGGACGGTCCGAGGAAGACACAGAACTCGTCGTGTGCAATCTCGAGATTTACATCCCGAAGCACCGGCACATCCTCTCCGAACGCTTTCGAAATGCCCTGCAAAGATATCGCTGCCACCGCGTCTCCAATCTTTGGTTTAACGTTAAATCAAACTTCGCTAAAAATACGGCCCGGGGCCGTCAGAAAAGTCGATCAACGTGGTTGTGTGGAGGGAAGTTAGCAGCGTGCGGTACGATTGGCAAGAATTTTTTTTGACGAAATCGACTCCGCCGGTCAGACGAAAGCGTTGGTAACATCAACGTCCGATATGACGTTAAAGGTAGTCGTAAGCGATGTTCACTGCAGATTTCGGGAAATGGAATGACTAAGCGGGAAAGGCTGATGGCAACTATCAAGGAGGTCGCGGCGTTGGCCGGCGTGACTCCGACGACGGTAACCAATGTGCTTCGAGACCGGGGCCGGGTAGGCGACGCCACGCGTGAGCGGGTTTTGAAGGTAGTGGCCGCGCAGGGTTACCGTCCTAATCTGAACGCGCGGGCGCTGGTGGAACGCCGCGCACCTACGATTGCGCTCATGCTGGGTTGCATCACGAACCCGTTCTATCCGGAGTTCACGCTGCAAGCGAACAATGCCGCTCGCCGGCACGGCCGTTTTTTATTGGTTTGCAATACTGATTATGAGCCGGATGGCGGAACACGGTTTCTTGCGGATGTCGCGGGCTCGCTGTCAGACGGTATTTTGGTCGCGAACAACGGCGATCTGCGGATTGATGAATTGAAAGCCATTCAGGCGACGGGTACTCCCGTGGTCATTTCTATCTGGGAATTTCCAGACGATCCACCGGGGGTGCCGTGCGTTGCCTTTGACTCCCACAAGGCGGGCTTTATCGCGGCGGATCACTTGCTGGAACTTGGGCATCACCGCATCGGTGCGCTTATCGGCAGCCCGAAAAACGGCATTCACGGTGGCCGCTACCAGGGCTTTCGCGACGCCCTGCGCGCGCGAAAGGTCAAGCATGTCCTGGCGGATGCGCGGTTCTGCAGCGACTCGTTCCAAAGCGGCTTCGACGCTGCGCTCGACCTGCTGTCCGCGCACCCGGACCTGACCGCTTTATTCGTCTCGAACGACCTACCGGCACTAGGTGCGCTAAACGCTGCTGCTTCGCTAGGGTTGAATGTTCCGGATGACATTTCCATTGTCAGCGTAACTGACATTGAACTGGCAAGTCAGTCCAGGCCCTCGCTCACCACCGTTGCCATTCCTACGGCCGAGATGGCCGAGCAAAGCGTCGAGTTGCTGCTAAAGCTCATCGCCAATGCGCCCGATGTGCCTCCGGTTGTTCGGACCGCAGACCCGGTGCTGGTCAAACGTGCCTCCACCGCTCCTGTACGGAAAAGTTAGCGCGCTCCTCTCCTGAGTTCATCACGTCTGCGGGTCCGTCACATAAGATCGAGTGCTGATGAATCAAGATCGCTCTGTCCCGGACATACGAATCCGATCCGAACGTGGCCTGCGTGGCTGCGTCGATAACGAAAGGCAGGACACGGCCGTTGTCGCGATCAGCGTTTCACTGCCGTTCGTGCGGATGAATGTACGGGCCCTGCTCTTTCTTCAGGCCCAGCACAGGAATCAGGCGCAGCATGGGCAAATCTGATCCTGACATGAACTGATTCAGTTACCGTCCACCGCAAAATCGGTCAATGGATAATCTACCTTGATCCTCGCCGACCGCGGTGTGCCAAGTCCGTCAAGACTCGAAATTTCGCAACACGCGACCCTGAGCAGTCCCTCGATTCGTTCGGTCAAATCACCTAAGCAACGGTCGCCGGTTGTTCAAGGAAACCAACGACTTCGTCTGCCGAGATTGGCTTGGAATACAGATATCCCTGAACCGTCAGGTCTCCAAGTGTTTGGAGAATAGCTAATTCGTCTCTTGTCTCTACACCTTCAACAATACAATCAAGGCCCATATCTCGACTGAGCGCGAGAAGGGATTTGACGATCTTATAGCTTGCGGGATTTTTGTTTAGATCCGTGACAAAACTGCGATCGACTTTGATTTTGGTGAGCGGCAGTGCATGGAGGTGCGTCAGGCTCGAAAAACCTGTGCCAAAGTCGTCCAGGGAAATGCCGCATCCGAGCGATCGCAAAGTCTCTGTGGCACTACGAACTTGCGAAAAATCACGAATAAAAGCGGTCTCGGTTATTTCGAGATCGAGGCGAGCGGGATTGAAGCCACTCCTCCTGATCTCCGTAATTATGTCGAGGACGTTCTCGGGGGAGCTAAGATCGTGGGCGGACAGGTTAAACGAAAGACGGATGTGATCAGGCCAAAGTAAGGCATGCGCAAGCGCCTTTTTCAATAGCGTCAGGGTGATCGCCAAGATCATCCCTGTTCGTTCAGCAACGGGAATGAACTGCGTTGGCGAGATTGAACTCAATGTCGGGCTGAACCAGCGAGCAAGTGCCTCGAATCCGATTGTCGTTCGACTCGAAACATCGACGATCGGTTGGAACACTACCGTCAGTTCATCTTCGAGGTTCGCGTGTTGTAGCGCCTGTTCAATTTTCGCGTCGGATCGAATTTTGGCATCGTGATCAATGGAAAAAAGTGTCACCTTGCCACGACCCGCGCGCTTTCCGTGATAGAGCGCATAGTCGGCGTTTGCAAATAATTGCACCGTGTCGCTCGCCATATCGGGGTAGACGGAGAATCCTATCGATCCACCTATTTGCAGCGTTATATCTCCCAGCGACGCAGCAGTTCGTATCGCAGAACAGATAAGCTCTCCAGTCGCCACAAGTTCGCCCGTATCGCCGAAGTTTGAGGCCACAATCGAAAACTCATCCCCACCGAGCCTTGCGACGTAGTAGTTTGCTGGACATACATTTCCCAGGCGCGTCCCAATAGTCTGAAGCAGTTTATCGCCGGTCGCATGACCATAGATGTCGTTGATGGGTTTGAAGCCATCCAGATCAATAATGCCGACGGCGAGACGGGTTCCATCGGATTTCGCCTTCGCATACGCCTTGTCAAGGTAGGAAAAAAATGCGCGACGGTTCGCCAAACCCGTCAGGCTATCAATATTTGCGAGCCGGAAATTTTCCACGCGAGCATTCACCATGCCAGTAAAGTCACGATAGTGGACCAACAGTATGGCGAGCATCGCCGCGGAGACAAGCGCGGTGTTGATGGCGATTGCGACAAAGACCAAGTTCTCGGACAGGGAGAAGAAAATGACAAACGAGCCGTTGACGATGAAAGCAACGGTGAAAGCGGCCGGCCGCAAATGCATCATGCAGAAAATCACACCGATAACCGTAATAGCCATATAAAAGGCGACATGGGCCTTTTCGTAGGCGTCACCGTAGGGAAATAGTGCGAGTGCCCACAGCGTGAAAGCGAGGGCAAGAATGCCCGAGAGCCGTTGGGTACGGGACAGTGCTTTTAACGCGACATCGCGGGTTGCTTCCTGCTTCGAACAACGCAGCCAACCGATAGCCCGCACGGCCGAGATCACGGTCATGACAACCGGTATGTCGATTGTCATCCAGCGCGGCGCCACGTGCATGTGGGTCGCCGCCACGCCCCATGTGTTGATCATCAAGATCACATACATGAGGGGCATCTGAAACGTGAAAGCTTTGTACTGAGCGATCAGCAGATCCGGATTGTGTTTGGGGATAGCCGCCATTTCTTTAACGGCTTTCAAGCATTTCATGAACTCCATCATCACGCATCCTTGCGATCTATCGCCAACGAGTCCAATCCGAGACATCGGACTATAAAATTCGAATCTCGGTTTCTCTTACGACACCGCTAATGGCCTATGCAGTTGTTGCCCGTACCTGCCTTAAGTTGCTATGCGCAGAACCCGACAACGGCTTCTTCAGTCGCTACTTCGAACTGCGGTAACCAGCAAGGTATTGCCGGCGCATGCGTCGACTATGTTCGAAACGAGTCCGGGAAGACCGAGTGCCCCAAACAGTCCGATTCGAGCCATGTGTATTACGCCCACCCCAAGCGAGGGAATGATCTTGAATTTTATTGTTTGTGCAAACTTGTCCTTGTTGCATCCATCAAAGAGTGGGTGTCCTGGTCTGGACTCTGCGAAGCCAAAGGTGGGAAGCCGATAGCCATGGTGGTTATATCGGTATACGGCGATGCGCTTCGATCTCTGTAGTGAGACCGGGGTAGGGATTTCCTGAAATCGTTGTAGGAATATGACCACATCGTTCCACTTCCCCGGCAAGCGCTGGCTGTTCTGAACGAACTCAAAGCAATGACGGGCGATAGCGTCTATGTTTTTCCGTCTCCAGCCAAACAGAAAACATCGATCTCCATCGACATTGCTCCGCGCAGCAAGTTGCGCCGATATGTTATATGATGGCCATCATGAAAAACGCGCCAATCAATCGGAAAACCGCCAGCCGCAAGGAAATCACGCACGAGCGCATTGTCGAGGTTGCCGCGCGCGCGATTCGGCGCAGTGGCTACGACGGCACGGGAGTGGCCGACATCATGAAGGAGGCCGGCCTGACGCATGGCGGCTTCTATGCGCACTTTCCGTCGCGCGAGGTGCTGCTTGCCGAAGCTGCAGACCGCGCCGGTGCTGAAGCCGTGGCCCTGTCAGAGCAAATCGCCGCCTCCGTGCCGCCAGAGCAGGCGTTGCCGTCGATGGTGCGCGCCTATCTGTCGAAGGAGCATTGTGAAGGCATAGAGACTGGCTGCCCGGTCTCCGCCCTCGGCTCGGAGATGCCGCGCCAGGCGCCGGTCGTGCGGCGCGCGGCCACCCGCCGCATCAAGGAGATGATCGATGTCGTTGCGCGCCAATTGCCCGATTGGGGCCAGCCGGGCGCGCACGAACAGGCGCTAATGACGGTGGCCACCATGGTAGGCACCATTGTGCTGGCGCGCGCCGTCGACGACCCTAAGCTGTCGGAAAGTTTTCTTGAAGCTGCATTGAAGAAACTCGCACCCACTGATGCGTAAATCCGCCGGCCCGGTGCCGGTTTTCGTTGGATCAAAAATATGATGACAATCATATTTCAACAAGATGAATGCCCAACCAACTACGTAAAGACATCCGTCAATATCGGAAGGACATCATGGAAACCAAAATAGCGCTCGTTACGGGCGCCTCGTCGGGAATCGGCGAAGCCACGGCAAAGCGGCTTACGAAGGCCGGGTATAAGGTCTACGGCACCAGCCGGCGCGGTGCACAAGCCGGCCAGCGGACGTTCGAGATGCTGCCACTTGACGTGACCAGCGAAGAATCAGTCGAAGCTGCCGTCAAGGAAGTACTGCGCCTGCACGGCCGCATCGACCTGTTGGTGAACAACGCTGGCTTCGGCGTCGCCCCTGCCGCTGCAGAAGAGAGTTCGATTGACCAGGCCCGCGTGATCTTCGATACAAACTTCTTCGGGATTATCCGCATGACGCGTGCCGTGGTGCCCCATATGCGGCAACAAGGTAGCGGCCGCATCATCAACATCGGCTCTGTACTGGGTTTCTTACCCATGCCCTATATGGCGCTGTATTCCGCCACCAAGCACGCGGTCGCAGGCTATTCGGAGTCGCTCGACCATGAGTTGCGCACGATGGGCATCCGGGTGTCGGTCATTGAGCCTGCCTATATCAAGACGCCTTTCGACGCGAACTTCATGGCGCCCGACGCCCCCCTCGACGAGTACCGCGAGGTGCGCTCGGCCATGAATAAGCGAGTGAAAGAGGTGGTCGAGGGCGCTGACGGTCCCGAGGTTGTGGCCGAGACCGTACTACAGGCCGCCATCGCAGCTCGCCCGAAACTCCGCTATACAGCCGGTGGACTCGCCGGCCGTTTGCGATTGCTACGCAGATTTGCGCCCGCTGGCTTGGTGGACGCCGGCATTCGCAAAGATCTGCGGCTCTCAACGTAGACGGGGTTACTGCCCCTCCCCGTTAAAAAAGTGCGCTACCACGGCCGGCGGCGGCAAATCCGTGACCGTGCTGCGACCGATCTGCAGCTCTACATTCGTGCTGCTGCCCGCGAAACAACTTGACGCAACAAGAAACTGACAAGGAACCGTGATGAAGGCATTCGTCGTCGATCGATATGGACGCAAGAGTGGCATACGAGCCGGCAATATGCCGGTCCCGGAGCCGCGCGAGGACGACGTGTTAATCCAGATTCACGCCGCTGGCGTGAATCCCCTCGATTCAAAGATCAGGGATGGAGAGTTCAAGCTCATCCTGCCTTACCGGCTGCCACTGATTTTGGGCAACGATCTGGCCGGGGTCGTTGTTCGCGTCGGATCGCGCGTGCGGCAATTCAAGCCGGGCGATGAGGTCTATGCGCGACCGCACAAAGATCGGATCGGTACTTTCGCGGAATTCATTGCGGTGAAGGAAGATGGCGTGGCCCTCAAGCCCAAAGCACTCACCATGGAAGAAGCGGCTTCAATCCCGTTGGTGGGCTTGACCGCCTGGCAGGCGCTGATCGAAAAAGGGCAACTGAAGAAAGGGCAAAAAGTACTCATACACGCCGGTTCGGGCGGCGTTGGCACCTTTGCTATTCAGTTGGCAAAGCATGTGGGCGCGACCGTCACGACGACAGCGAGCGCGGGGAATGCCGAATTGGTGAAGCGACTCGGTGCGGATATCGTCATCGATTACAAGAAGGATGACTTTGCGGTCATCCTGAAGGACTACGACGTGGTGCTGGATACGCAGGGCGGAAATACCCTCGAGAAGTCGCTGCGAGTGCTCAAGCCGGGTGGCAAACTCATCGGGATCGCCGGTCCGCCTGATCCCGATTTCGCGAAAGAGATGGGTGCCTCCTGGTTCCTGAAAACGGCGATGCGCTTTCTAAGCTATCGCATCAGAAAAGCGGCGAAACGTCATGGCGTCAGCTATTCATTTGTTTTCATGCGCGCTGATGGGCGCCAACTAAGCCAGATCGCTACGCTCATCGACGCAGCTGCAATAAGGCCTGTGATCGATCGGGTTTTCCCGTTCGAGTCAACCAAAGAGGCTTCGGCTTATGTCGAAACAGGACGTGCAAAGGGTAAGGTTGTCATCAAGATCCGATAGAAGGAGCTATGCCTGTTTGTTTGCTCGCAGAGGTCGAGGCGCCTGCCCACACGGCAATCCACCTCGCAGGAAAAGAAACGATGACTATCTCCCCGACGTCAATTCTTGCAACGTGGAAGGTCCACTCACAGATCGACCTTATATTACTAAGATATTCTAATTAAATGGGTCGTCCGGCATGGAAATTCTCATCAAATCCGAGTGATACTCGACAGCCTATCCGCCACCCACGTGAGCCATTTGGCCTTTCAGGCGTGTGCTCGGGTGCTGATGATGGAGACGGTCATCCCGAACTGCTAGCCCCCGAAATATCCCCCGGCCACACTGCCTTCAAGCAGAGCGAACCCACGCCGATAGAGTGGTCATTGACGATCGTTTGAAAGTCGAGCGCGGCTAGCTTCTCGGATAATCGGAAAAAACGCTCCGTGCTCAACAGCGTTGACTGTTCCTGGATGTTTCCGCTCCAGTCGATGAACTGGAGCCGACCAGCCGGCGCATAATCCACTCCGCTGTCGATGGCCATGAGCGGTGCGAATAGTGGCTCTGCCTTGAACAAACGGCGGACCATAATCGATGGCGGCAAGTGGGGAACAAGATCGTCCTGAAATTCATATCGGATCACATCAGGTACGAGTCGCATATATCCATCGGCAAATGACTGGTCGCCTGGGTGAGCGCCCTCGAACGTGCGTACCGTGATGTCGGAGCCATGAACGAGCGTGCTGAGTGCGAATCTTGCCGCAGCCAAATGTGCCACAGCGCCACCCTTGCTGTGTCCGGTGATAGTCAAATGTTTCACCGGCGAGCTAGCCATTTGTTCCGCAACTGCTTCCGATACAGATGGCCACAGCGCGTCCAGGGATCCGAGAAAGCCCTGGTGTACACGGCCAGGAAGTTTGTCGCCAACCACAAGCACTGCTTCGAGATCGTTCAACCAGTCTTGAAGGGTCTGCTTATGGTCGGGCGATCCCGGAGGCAAAGTTCCACGAAACGCCAGAACCACACCGTCACGCCCCGTGCCAATAAAAGCGGCATCGATGCGACTTGACCCTGTCGCAAAGCAGGGTACGGGTGCGGTCAAATCGCATGCAGCGTCGAACGGTACGAACACGGGCATGTCTCCGGCATCGAGAATGGCGTAAGCCCAATTACTTGCACAAATCATGCGCCCATCGAGGTCAACCATGAATTCCTCCATCTGTCTCCCTAAGGAAGGCGAGTCGATCAGTCGGCCTTCGCCACTCCCTGGGATGATTAAAAAATCTGAGAAAAAGTAGTGTTTTAAACTCCTTTTAACCGTCCAGCTAATTAGCCACTTAGATGCGATCGAGCACGCCCAGAACCAGCCAGCGAAATGTTTGCTTCAGCAAACGGAACCGATCAACGATCGCTCGACGCCCTGCTTCGGAAAGAAGGATAGAACCGACACCCTAGCAGGCAACTAGCCGATCAGGTTCATTGTCATTTAGCGCCCTGACGACAAAATGATGGTTTGATCGGCTTACTTAATAACAAGCTCTTCCTCAATTAAATGCACCGGCGACACCGGCCGTCTCGCTTGCGATGCCGCTACGCGTGCATGCCGGACGATGCGGCGTCACCTGGTGGCGAGATGTTCTTCGGCACGGGGCTCGGCATTACAGTCTCGGCCCGCGCAGGAACGCGGGCGGGAAAGGTTGCGCTTACGATCCGGTCGATGAAGGCGAAGAACTTGTCGGATGCATAGCCGGCGACGAACGCGATCGCGAGCGGAGAGAACTCTTTGCCACCCTGAAGGATCTCGGTGAATAGCCCAATAGAAATGCCAACGATCACAGCCGACGTGATGTGGGCCCGGTAAGCGACCTTCGAATGTTCCGGGTGGAACAGGCTTGCCGATGACTCAGCGCTCAATTGCCGGAGTATCGACGCGCACGCGCCGAGCCATGCGTAGAGCACCGGCAACAGGAAGCTCGTGATCGCCCCCACGAAAGCGAGATTGACATCGCGGTCATTTGTCGCCATTGCGCGAATGTCCTGATACACCGCGATCTTCTGAAAGCCCTGTTCGACTGCGGCTTCGGGACGCCATGACTTGCTCGTGCTCGCTTGATCCATCGGCCCGGTCGCGAGCAGCGGCAGGTCGATCTCGAGCGCGCGCCGCCGGCTGTCGGGATCGCAGTTCCAGTTGGTCGTTTGCATCGTGGCGTCAGGGCTTGCTCGCGGACCTGAAACCTTTTCCAGGTTGACGTTCCACGCGTCCGCTTGCTTGCCGGTTTGCGAGTACGCGGGGCAGACCGGCTTGTAGGGACTCTCCTCGTCTCCGACCAGTAGAAATTTTCTGATTGCCTCGGTGCGCTTCACATCTGCATAGAGTTGCCGGTTGTTGGTCGCAAATTGCTGCAGCAACTCCTTGATCTGCAACGCGGGCTGGGAGTTTTGCAACTGCCCGACGGCATCTGGACCTTTCTCCTTCGCTTCGATGACGTTCAAGCGATAAGCCTGCAACATGTTGTGCATCGTTAGCGCCGCCGAATCGTTAGCGTCGACGACTTTCGAGACATCCGCGGAGATTTGGTTGGCCACGAACAACAGGCAAGAAAGCGATATCACGAAGAAAGCGAGGATGAAGGCCGACCATGTATAGATTTTGATCGCGAGCTGCGCGCCCTTGCGCGCTTGCGCGCCGGTCGTCCCGGCCACTACCGGTGCAACACACCGGGCAATGCGGCTCATGCCGGCATAAAAAAGTGCTTCCGTCATTGCATTCCAGACCAACTGCTGCTGCGCGGCACGCGCGACCGACAACGACGCGACATCGCTCTCGGGGATGACCTTGCCCATCTGCGCCGCGTAGGAGACCATATCGCCGCAACGGTCCATGTCGTCGGCAATATGCGCGCCCGGATACCGCACGGCTCGGGCGATCCGGCCCATCGCTGCATGGACGTCCGCCTCGTTCGTTGCGCTCAAGGTGTTCTGTTCCACAGCAAGCCGCGCCGCGCGCACGATGTCGATGTCGGCGTCCTCCGGCGGCGCACCCGTTCTTGCCCCATGTGCAATCAGCGCTTCGCATCGTTCGACATCCTGCAAAACCCTCGCGAGCGCTGCGCTATCGCCACTTGCCTCATCGGCCCGCCCGGTCTGCGAGCCTTTCGATTCCGGATGATCGCTCATGTCAGTCTCCTCTTTTGTGCTGCGCTATCAGGTACGCGGGCTTCGTATTGTTTGAAGCGTACGCGATGTCGGCTCGCCCGCGTGGTCTGCACGTATCGCGCCCAATCCGAAGTTGACCCGATCGGACGCAACGTCATGACGGACATATCGGGATCCGATGAGAAAGCAGGCTTTATTGATCACGACAGGCCTCCATGCAAGAGACGTGTGCAGGATATCGGTACGCAGCCGCGCACGATGAAACCAAGCGTAGCGCGCTCGGATGGGAGGGCGTTAGGACGATCGTGATAACCGATAAGACAATCTTGCGCTCGCCTGATAGGCACTTGGGCAAACGCCCATCTGGCGCCTGAAGGCCCGGGTGAAGTACGAGAGGTCGTTGAATCCGACCGCGTAGGCCACTTCCTTCACGAGCGCGTCCGGGTCCCCGAGGCGATCGCACGCCTGGTCCATCCGCAAGCGCAGCAGATACTGACCGAAGCTCACGCCGTGCTCCAGCCTAAAGGCGCGGCAAAACTGTGACGGGCCCAATTGACACAAAGCCGCAACATGACCCAACGCGATCGCGCGATCGAAATGTTCCGCCGCGTATTCGATCGCCGGCTGCGTCCTGCCCTGCTTGTCGTGCTGGGGGGCGCGGGATAGGGGTACGACGTCTGCTCGCCTGGCCTCGGAATGGCGGATCTCTGGCCGGTTCGCACGCGTCGGCGATGCAAGCGAGAGGATGCCCGGGCGCAGTTCTGCCGGCGGAATGGTCTTTATCAGCAGATCCCAGACCGGAAGCCGCAGCGACCACATCGCTGCGGCCGCAGAGCTTCGGCCCATAATCACGAGAATAGGCAGGCTGGGATGCTCGTTACCGATGCGGGTCAAGGCATCGATGCCTTGTGCGTCCGGCTCGTCGAACTCGAAGCACAGGAGCTGAGGCGTGTGAGTTTCGATGGCGTGGTCGACATGGGTTGGCTCGCTAACTCGATGTATGTCGAAAGTGCCGTCGAGCGAATCCACTAGCGATGCGCGCGCGCCCTGCGTCAGGTCCACCCATAGAAAGCTGGGGCCGCGCGCGGCGTTCGATAAATCAAATGAAGTGCGCATGTTCAATGTCCCTTTCAATCGTTATTGATTGATGCATCGCCATCTGTCAGGAGATCCATGCCGTTCCATCCATCGAGGCAATGCTTTGGAGATTCTTAGCGCTCGGGCGGGCCCAAGCTTGTTTGCGCGCACCTATTCCTGACAGCGAATGCACGCGCCGTGGCTTTCCACGCGTAGGGGAAAAAACGGACTTATGTCCGGGGCTATTAATCGTTTTAGTATTAAGCCCGTATAGAACCGCTTTAACCGAGTACCCGAAAGGGATCCGAGCGTGAAACTGCGGTCCGGGAAACCATACTGCGGCGGTTTTTTGTGTGTCTGTACTATCGAGCAAAACGCGAGCTCGAGATACCCTCATTGGGTAGGAAAATCACCCCCCTTCCGGAGGTAGTCGTGTGGGCGAGCCAGTACATGAATTTGCGTCAGCAGGCGATTGCCTCTCACGGTCAATGGCTTGGCGACACGCTGCTCAATTCGGAGCTTCGGCATGACATCATGGCAAAACTACTGCGAGCCTCTCGTTTTTATGCGACAACGCCCAACGCGCCCGTCTCGGCAGCGACCACGAAATCGAGGAATTCCTTTGCGGGCATCGGCCGGGCATACAGGTAGCCCTGCGCGTAGTCGCATCCGGCAGATGTGAGCAATGAAGCCTGGGCCTCCGTTTCCACGCCTTCGGCAATCAGGCAAAGACCAAGGTGCCGGGCCATCACGATCACCGACTCGACGATGGTCCGGTCGCTAGGATCGTCGGTGATGTCGACAATGAACGAGCGGTCAATTTTCAGATCGTCGATTGCGAATTTTTTTAGATAGGCGAGCGACGAGAAACCCGTGCCGAAGTCGTCAATGGCGATCGTCATTCCAGCCGAACGTAGCTTGGCAAGCTGGCAGAGCACCTTGGGGCGATCGTCGAGCAGCAGGTTTTCGGTGATTTCCACCGAAAGCATGTGACCAATGCAGCCGCCCCGCTCATCCAGCTGCGCAATCCAGTTGTCCACGCCGTCGGGATCGAGGAATTCCCGTGGCGACCGGTTCACGCTGATTCGACGCTTGCCGCCGTCAGGACAAAGCTTGTTCCACGCTTCAGCGACGTCGAGAGCCAGGGAGAACACCCGATCGCCGATCGCGTGGATGATGCCCGAATCCTCAGCAAGCGGAATGAATTCCGACGGCAGCACGAGGCCCCGTTCCGGGTCGCGCCAGCGCGCCAAGGCTTCCGCCTTGACGACGCGGCCGGTAGCAAGGTCGACGATAGGCTGATAGTGGACTTCGATCTGGTTCTGCTCCAAGGCGAGACGCAGGCGGTAAACCCGGCTGCTGTCCAGATGAAGTCCGTTGCGCGAATCGTCGCTGCAGAACACATACTGGCTTCGGCCGTTGCGCTTGGCCGCGTACATCGCCTCATCGGCTCGGCGCAGCAGACTGTCTGCGTCGTCACCGTGCTCGGGGTACAACGCAATGCCAATGGAGGCCGACAGGGCGAAGCGGTAGCCTTCCACGTCGATCGGTTCAGCAATGGCCTTGAGCAGCCGGCTTGCAGACATCTCGCACCCGGCAACGTCGGAAAGATCCGGCAGCAGGATGACGAATTCGTCGCCGCCAATCCGCGCGACGGTATCGGTATCGCGAAGGCTGGCGATCATACGCTGCGCCATCTGTACCAGAGCCTGGTCACCGACCTGGTGACCCAGACGATCGTTGACAGACTTGAATCCGTCGATATCGATGAACAGAACGCCGAGAAGCCGACCGGCCCGATGCGCCTTCTCCGCGGCCTCGTCCAGGCGGGCAGTGAGCAGCATGCGATTAGCCAATCCGGTCAGGACATCGTGGTGCGCAATGTATTCGAGCTGGGCCTCATGGCGTTTGGCCTGGCTGATGTCGGAGAAGATGCAGACGTATTGGATCACGTCTGCGTTTTCATCATTGACCGCAGCGATGGATAGTCGCTGGATGAATGACTCACCACTCTTGCGGCTGCAACTGATTTCGCCCAACCAGCTACCGTCTTGTTCGAGTGCCGCCTGGATGCCGGCATAAGCTGCGTTGTCCAGTTCGAAAAGATTGTGGCCATCGATGTCGGCGAAATCGTAATCGGTGATCTGGGTAAATGCGGGATTGGCTTTAAGAACGACACCCGTCGGATCGGTGATGACAATCGCTTCGCCTGCCGCCTGGAAGACACTTGCCGCCATGCGCAAATCGACCTCGGCGCGCCGGCGCTGAGTGATGTCGTGACCGATCACCAGCACAGATACCACGGCGCCCGTATCGTCGCGTTCAGCGACGCAGTCAATGTGATGAGCGAGTTGTGTTCCATCCTCCACTACGATCGACAATTCAATCTGGCTGTCGTTTCCGGTACGGGCCGTTTCGAGGATCCTGGATTCGTATTCCGCGTACCTCCCATCCGGGAAGATTTGCGTTGGCGTCCTGCCTGCTACCTCGTCGGTCCGATAACCCAGGAGAGTTTCCAACTTGGGGTTGAGGTAGACCGTCCTGCCATCAATCGTGTAGCGGGCAAGATGATTCGGCAGGTTTTCGGCAAGCGTCCGGAACTTGCGTTCACTAGCCGCCAGTGCTTCCTGCATCCGCACCTGCACGGTTACATCGCGGCCGATCCCGAGAACGCTCGTAATCTGCCCCTGTGCGTCTCTTTCCGGAATCATGCTGACTTCGTGTACCCGCACTTCCCCGTTGTCGTCGCGAACTTCCTGACGCACCAATGACAACTCTTCCCCGGTCGCAACGACGTGGACGATAGCTGCTGCCACGCGTCCGTGCACCTCCGAAATCTGCGTACCGATCAGTTCCGAAGCAGGTTTTAACAAGGTTCGCTCATGAGTGGGATTGACGTAGAGGTAGTTGCCAGAGCAATCCCAGCGTGCAATGTTGTCCGGAAGGTTTTCGGCCAGCGACCGGAACTGGCGCTCACTGACCGCTAGTGCTTCGCGCATCTGTTTCTGCTTGCCATAATTTGCGACGATGTCCGCAGCAATCGCGGCACCGAGGCCTCGCAAGCGGCAGGAGAGTGCCTGGAGGCTCGTTCCGATACTGTCTTGCGCCGATGCCACGCATTCCGCGGCAGCAGCTTCGATTTCCTTCGCGATGCTCAGAAGCTGCTCGATCCGCTGCCCGATATCGACTGTCAACGACAACTCCTGCTCAATATGCATATCCACTCTCATCGCGCCAAAACCCATCATGTTTTTCTTCATTCCCACCCCGTTCCAGGATTTATCGTGACTGTACCTCCAGGCAGCCACATTTTCGGTTTCCATATCGAGAACGCACGGGCAGACATAAGGCTGTCGTCGAGCCGGACGTGGGCATTCCGGACGGCTTGCTCGATTCGCCCAGTTATCGACCGGATGAGCTCGCTTTCGGAATCTGGCCGAGGAGCGAGACACGACCAGTCAAGCTTTCGAGCAAACATTGGCACGGCCATGAGGCGCATTACCGCATGCCGATCCGTGGCCGACGGGTTCAAGCTTGCATATGCAAGCGAGGACAACACCCTCGGCAAGGTTCACGCTTGTCGGATACGTTGGAATCTTGATCGCCGTTGTGAGGCTGTCGCGTACCGGTTGCAACCACAAAGGTCGCCCCACTATCAACATGCTAACGACAACGTCTTGGCGAAACTGAAGAGCGAAGATCAGTAGGAATTTCCTGAATCTATCGTAAGTGTTGTCTGATCCCCTCTGGAACCCATTAGCGCCTGCAGGATGACGAGGAGAGGTCGGCCTGCACCGGCTTTGTCAAAGCCAGCACCTAAGTGAGCAACCGCGCCGAAAATAGTCATCGACCCAGCACGAAATGAGCAAGCTGGTAGACATTGACTGGCCGTTCAGGGGCCGCCACTTTGACCGCGAAGTCATCGTCTTGTGTGTGCGTTGGTACCTGCGTTACAAGCTCTGCCTTCGCGACCTCGCCGAGAGGATGCATCGCATTCGAATATGGCGGAACCACCGGCGAAGTTGGGCGATCTGGCTGGTCTCAGCGTCGCGCGGTCACCGCCGCGCATCAACGATCCGCCAGCTGTCCCGAGATGGTCCGCACCAGCAGCGCGCCAAGCACAAGACATGCGGCAACAAAATAAAGGCCCATGCGATTGTCGTGAGTCGTCACGTTGAGCCATCCCACCGCATAGGGCGAGACAAAACCCGCAAGATTACCCACGCAGTTGATTCCCGCAATTCCAACAGCCACGGAGGTGCCGGCAAGGAACGACGACGGAATGCTCCAGAACAGCGACAACGCCGACAAGATGCCCGCGGCCGCCACGCTCAGCCACATCACGGCGAGCGCAGGGTGGTGACCCACATAACCACTCGCAGCAAACCCGATCGCACCGATCACAGCCAGCACGGAAAAATGCATCCGGCGCGAGCGGAAGCGGTCCGAACTCATGCCGGTCAGCACGATCACGGGGATGGCGACGAGATAGGGGATTGCCGATAACCAGCCGATCGTCGAGACATCGCTCAGCCCGGAGTCCTTGATGATCGACGGCAGCCAGAAGCTGATGCCGTACAGGCCGATGATCTGGCAGAAGTAGACGGCGCAGAGCTTCCAGATGTGGCGATCAGAAAGAATAGCGCCAAGGTTGTGATGAGTGGTCTTTTCGGCATCCTCTCGCTCGATCTCGCTCGTCACCAGCGCTTTCTCATTCTCCGTCAACCACTTCGCCTGCGTAGGACGATCGACCATCAAGGCGAACACCGCTATGCCGCAAACCAGCGCCGGAAGCGCTTCGATCAGGAACAGCCACTGCCATCCCGCCATCACGGTGGAATGGCTGAAGCTGCTGAGTACCCACCCCGACAATGGACCACCGACCACACCTGAGAGCGGAATCGCGATGTAGTACACGCCGAGCGCGAAGCCGCGTTTTCTCGCAGGAAACCAATAGGTCAGATACAACATGATGCCCGGCGAGAATCCGGCCTCGGCAACGCCCAGAAAGAAACGTGCGGTGTAGAACTGCAGCGGCGTTTTCACCAGCAGCGTGAGCGCGGAAATAATGGCCCACGTAATCATGATCCGCGCGATCCAGAGACGGGCTCCGACCCGATGCAGGATCAAGTTGCTGGGCACTTCAAAAATAAAATAGCCAATAAAGAAGATGCCGGCGCCCAGGCCGTAGACGGCATCGCTCATGTGCAGGTCATTGAGCATCTGCAACTTTGCAAAGCCGACGTTCACCCGGTCGAGATAGCCGCACAAATAACACAGCACGATGAACGGCATGATGCGCCAGCCGATCTTGTGGTACACATCGGCAGGCGCCGCCGGCACTACCAAAAGGGTTTCGCTGATATGGCTCATGTCTCCTCCGTCGTCCTTTGCCGGACGTTATAGAGTGCGGCCAGGCGGACGCCCGGCCGGCTTCGATCAGTCATGATTACGATGCAAGTTTTTCAGCCGCCAGCTCCACGCCGAGTTCCTTGCGGAACATGGCCTCCATCTCGAGACGCACGCGCACTGCTTCCTTGCTTGAATCAAACGCCACGTCGCTCCATCGAACCGGGTGCCCTGCCGCCACTGGGCGCTGCAGCACCATGTTGTGCGCGAGGCCTATCGGCAGAGCACCCTGCAGCAGCGAGTCCGCAGCCGGCATCAGCTTGCCGTAGACGGTGTGACCGCCCTCGCCGTCCAGCCGCTCGCCGGCGCGCAGGTCACGCTTCGCGTTGGCCGCGACGTCACCGTGGAATCCCGTCGTCGCGCCTGTGGCCTCCCCACGCACCGCGATGCTCGCAATCGATACCCCGAGCTCGAGTCCGATCAGGTGATACGGTTTATACATCGCGGCGAAACGCCCGCTGGCGTCGGTCTTGAGGCCGTATTGCGCAAAGCAGTCGCGGACGTAGTCAGAGGGTGCTTCGAAGACGGCATAGACGCCCCAGCGCAAGTCGCGGAACACGGGACGGCCGTCGCGTTCGAGCGACGACACCACTTCCACGCTGCCGCGATGCGGCAGGATTCCGCCCTCGGCGGCGGGGCGCAGCAAGTTCGGCAGGTCATCGACGCCACAGGCGGGAAACGCAAGGCCGTCAGCGGGCGGGCGCAGATCGCATGCGTTCGATACCGCCGCCATTTCCAGTGCCGACTTTGTGCCGTCGAGGAAAGAGTTGAACATCTGCGCGTTGAAGTCGCCGGAGGCGACCTGCTCTTCCGTGAAGCCGTAATAGCTCCAGACGGTGTCGGGGGTCGACTGGTGATAGACGGGCAAGTACTTGGTGCCCTTGCCCGCGCAGATGACGTTGAAGCCAATCGTGCGGGCCCAGTCCACCAGCTCCGCGATCAGTGCCGGTTGATCGCCCGAGGCCATTGAATAGATGATGCCCGCCTCTGCCGCGCGCCGCGCGAGCAGCGGGCCGGCGAGCACATCGGCTTCTACATTGACCATCACGATATGTTTCTTGTGCTTGCAGCACAACAGCGCGTGATGAATGCCCGCGGCCGGGCTGCCCGTTGCATCGATCACAATATCTATGTAGTCGCTTGCGATCATCAAATCGGCGTCGTCGGTAATAAAGGTCGAGCCGCTGCGCAAGGCCTCAGCCAACGAACCCGCCGAGTAGCGCGCTTCTTCCCAGCCCACGCGCTGCATGGCGCTGCGCGCCCGCGCCGGCGACAGATCCGCAATGCAGACCAGATGAATGCCCGGCGTGCGCGGCGCCTGCGAGAGATACATCGAACCAAACTTACCGGCGCCGATCAGTCCTACTCTGACGGGACGCCCGGCCTGCGCACGGGTTTCGAGCTTCGCGATAAGCGACATGCTGTCTCCTTTTTTCATACGGTTGAATCGCGCTTCGTCGTGCCGGGATCGAAACGCGCGCCTTCGTCGGGGAAGGACATGCAGCAACGATAGCAGCCAATTTTTTGCAATAGAATGGGCAATTCCACAACCGCGCTGTGCAAAAATCCCCATGCGAAAATTTGACTGGGATTCCCTCCAAGCCTTTCTGGCTATCGCGCGCGCGGGGCGTCTCACTGTCGCGGCGCAGCAAATGGGCATCGACCATTCCACGCTAAGCCGGCGTGTCGCATCGCTCGAGGCAAGCATCGGGGTGCAATTGTTCGAGCGGCGTTCGGTCGGCTTTCTGCTCACCCCCGAAGGCGAGCGCCTGATGACCGATGCCGAAGCAATGGAAAGTCTGGCCCTGCGCATCAACGCGCGCCTGGGCGATCCGTCGGTCGGCTTGACGGGGACGGTAAGAGTTGGCACACCTGAAGGATTTGGAACTTACTTTCTTGCACCGAGGATTGCCAAACTTACTGCCGTGCACCCCGATCTGGAGATAGAGCTGGTCGCCAATCCACGCACGTTCAGCCTGTCCAAACGCGAGGCCGATATTGCGGTAACCATGACGCGCCCGAGTCAGGGACGCGTTTATGCACACATGCTCAACGATTACTCCCTTGGTGTGTATGCGTCGCGCGAGTATCTCGATTCGCATGCGCCGATCGCGGCGTTTCAGGACATCTTCAATCATCCCTGGATCGGCTATGTCGAAGATTTGATGTGGAGTGCGGAGCTCGATTATTTGTCGCAGATTTCCACGTCACTCACGCCCACGGTGCGTATTTCCAACGTTATCAGCCAGGCGGCAGCGGTTAGCGGTGGCGTGGGGATCGGCGTGTTGCCGTGCTTTATCGCGCGCACGGAACCGTCGCTCATTCGCATTCTCCCGGATGAAATTGCGCTCACCCGCTCTTACTGGCTGGTTTCGCATGCGGACTCGCGCGATGTCGCGCGAGTCAAGCTGCTAGCGGATTTCATTCGCGCCGAGTGCAGCACGTCTGGATCGTTCTGGGCGGGGTGACTCCAACCGGAATAAGCGAACTGTGGCGTGTGATGGGCAATGCAATCCAGCGTTCGTTGACCTTGCTCTGCGCGTAGAATTCCCTTATACATTCCACGAGTCGCGATTACCTATGATGCGTGGTCGCGTCTCAATCTGCTTTCACGCCTGAAGACGAACGTCGCCGACGCGCCGGCCTGCCGACGACGAACCGAACTGAAATCGATCCATGGTGGAGTCAGACATGACAGTACTGATACTGGGATTGTTGATCTTTCTGGGCGTGCATTCGGTACGCATCGTCGCTGAGGACTGGCGCGGCGCGCAGATCGCACGTATCGGCGAGAAGCGCTGGAAGGGAATCTACTCTGTCCTTTCGGTAGTCGGGCTGGTGCTGATCATCTGGGGCTACGGATTGGCTCGGGCACACCCGGTTCTCGTGTGGACACCGCCGACATGGGGACGGCACGTTGCGATACCCTTGGTCGCCATCGCGTTCATCCTGGTGCCTGCCGCGCACGTTCCGAACAACCACTTCAAGACGCTGCTCGGTCATCCGATGGTTCTGGGTGTGCTGCTGTGGGCCTTTGCGCATTTGCTGGCGAACGGCACGCTGAGGGCAGTCGTGCTGTTCGGTGCGGTCCTGCTGTGGGCAATCGTCGATTTTGTTGCAGCGCGACGGCGCGACGTGCTCGCCAAGACGACGTATCCGCCGGCAAACGTAGCGCGGGATGGCATCGTCATTGTCGCCGGGCTTGCAGCGTGGGCGTTGTTTGCATTCGTACTTCACGGATGGTTGTTCGGCGTGCGGCCGTTGGGGTAGGCAACGCCCTGTCGAAACTTCCGCTTTGATGCGCCGTTGTGACCCATGAGCGCTCCTCACGAACACCTGACCGCCGAACCCGGAAGCGCGGTATCGCCATGCTCCTTCAGCGCGATTCGGCAGGTGCCCGGCCATTGCCGCGGGGTTGCTCCTCTGCGACGGGCGATAGCGCGAAAACACTGGCTATCCGGATTAACCGGCCACAGATCGGCATCGTGTTGAGCGGGGTCTCGACATCCGGCTGCCCGCCGAGAGCATCTCCGAACTGACCCGCAGCAAACGCAGAGCCAGCGGCGGCGCCAACCGCAATGAAAGCGATCGCCATCCAGCGCAGCCGTCGGCTGCAGGCCAGAAACTTCCTGGATAGGGATCGCCCGCCGACCAGCAAGCTCACCATAAGTGCGGCGATAGCGCAGCACATAGCTCAGCCTATGTATCAGCGCCGCAGCCGCATGTTGGAGCGTGAAAGCGGCCGTTGGCTTCGACGGCTCCACCCTTGCCATACATGTTGTGCGGCCGGGCCCAATCGCCCAGGGAGTGATAGGGGCCGGTCTCGTTGCGGCCTTTCGGCATGACGTCCAGGAACCCGTAGATCCCGAGAAATTGCTCGCCGCCGCGGCCGAATGCTGAATAGGTCAGGAAGATATCGCCAGACGTGTTCTTGAAGAAGACGCTGTGGCCCGAGAGATCCTGCAGTCCCACTACCCAGTCTTGCGCCGGCTGAAAGTTATAGAGTGCTTTGCCTGAAGCGACTTGTTCCGCTGTAAAGGAAACGTTGAAATCGTAGTTGAAGTCACTGCGATAGGAAGAAACCCACAGGAAGGACCATCCCATCCGCTGACGCACCGTCTCTATTTCGGCGATCGGCGCCCGCGCCACGGCGGCATAACTCACGTCATTATTCTCGAGGTGCGGCAGCAGCGGACCGATGTGGTCTACGTCAAGTGAACACCCGACGCACTGGTGTGTAACGCCCGGGGCCATCATGAAGTGCTTGACGAAGAGCTGGCTGCGTCCGTCGAAGAGGTCCGAGAGCGTAACTTGTCCATTGGGCCCATCGAATACGTATTCCTTTTCAATCTTCACCCAGGGAAGTTCACGCCTCTCGGCCGCTAATGCGTCCTTGCGATGCGTCAGTTCCTTTTCCTTGACGAGGAATGCGACTCGCGCCTTCGTCCATTCATCAGGCGACACAACGTTGTGCGTTTCCATGTTCCAATCCTCCAAAGTAAGCGCGGGGTCAGGACCAACCGGGCGGAAACTCAGGCGTTCAACGCCGGTCTCGCTGGAAACGGTTCCCGCCATGCGTCGATTGCGCTGAGTTGGTCATGCCAGCGCTGAACCTCCGGAAATTCTTCCAGGGGCATCGCCGCTCGTTTCGCGTAAGGAAGGGTCACAGCGACGGAAAAGTCAGCGATCGTGAGGTCATCGCCCACCAGCCACTGGCGGCCCCGGAGATGCTGATTGAGCACGGTGGCAAACTTGCGAAACAAGCCCTGCCCTTCCGCTACCGCCGACGGGTCGGGGTCGCCAAGTCCGATCTGCGGCTTGATGAGGTGTTCGAAGTAAAGCGACCCGCCATGTCGATAAAAATGGTGGCTATTCCAGCTGAGCCAACGCACGACATCAGTTTGACGTGCGTCCTTTGGCCAAAGATGGGAGTCCGCGCGCTGCGCCAGATGGCAGATGATGGCGTCGGCCTCCCAGATGCTTTTGTCACCGTCAACCAGGCATGGAACCTTGCCGTTGGGGTTTATCGCCAGATAGGCCGGTGCGGTTTGTTCGCCTTTCTTTAGATCGACAAAGACATATTCCACCGGCAGGCCAAGATATTTGGCGACAGCGCATGCTTTCCGGGGAGCCAGGGTTTCAGCGTAATAGAGCTTCATATTCGACCTCAGTATCAGTTGCATCTGACTTGAAGATCACGTCTTGCGGCTTGGAGAAGCGTCGCATCGGGCAGCCTTTTTTTGCCAGGACACGATCTTATGCGGTTGCGTCACCCGTTCTTTCCGGTTCGACAAGAAGCGTTTCGAGCTTGTCGAACGCACCACTCCAGCCGACGTAGTGGCTGTCGCGCGCAGCCTCGTCGAAGAATTGGGCATGCGTGAAATTGAGCTCGGTTCCTTCCGCGACAGGGCGCAGCCTGATCGTCACGAGGGAGCGGCGCTCGGGCATGGTGACCCACTCCCAGGTGAAGACGAGCTTCCGGCCCGCTTCGACTTCCCGGTATTCCCCGCGGCAATCATGCGTCTCACCGTCCAGTGTCTGAAACACGACCCGGAAAGCGCCGCTGACGCGCGGATCGGCTTCGGCGCTGAGCACCGGTCCAGCGTCAGGCCCCCACCATCGCGCCATCAGTTCGGGCTTGGTCCACGCTGCGTAGATCTTCTCCGGCGACGCCTTTATGCGCCGGACGATGGTCAGGCTCGGCTGCTCCTTGATCATTATTCGTCATCCTCAACAAAATCGGTGAGTCGATCGAGGCTGGCGGACCAGAACCGCTCATAGCGCTTAAGCCAATCCATCGCTTCCTCCATGGGGCCGGCGATCAGTTCCACCGAAACGGTTCGCCCACGCTTGTTGCGCGACACCAACCCCGCGTCGCTCAGCACGTCGAGGTGCTTCATGACCGCAGGGAGCTTGAGCGGCAACGGTCGAGCGATCTCCGTTATCGACAAGCCGGGCTCTCGCTCGAGGCGCGCGAGAATCGCCCGGCGTGTGGGGTCCACAAGGGCGGAAAACGTTCGATCAAGCTGACTTACAGGAGACTTCACCATATGGCGAACTATAGACGATGATCGCCCACTGTCAAGATTTTCGTGAGTGAAATGAAGTGTCGTGAACCTCTGCTATCGGATAGCGAAGCTTCTAGCGGCGGGAGATAGCTCACGCCAACCCGTTATCAACCCGCAAGGCCGAAAGGTTCATCGGGCTTTCGCTCCCAAGCTGCTTCATCCCCCCGAGGAACAGCTTGAGAATCGGCGATGCGTTGGCCTTGCTGTAACCCACAGCTAGATCGATCGTTGGCACTTCCCCCTCCAGCGGACGGCTGACCACGGACCGCGGCAGCAGATTCTTCGCATAGGCGGGCATGAGCGCCAACCCGCGAGTGGACGCAACCAGGGAAATGGCCATCGCCATGTTGTCCACCCCATGATCCAGTTTGATGTCAAGCCCGGCGCGGCGCAGGTAGTCCTCCGTCACGGCGCGCAGCACCCTGGCTTTGTTCGAACCGCCGATGAAGATCTCACCGATGAATTCCCGCGGATGAATCGCTTCGCGGCTGGTGAGGCGATGGTCGCCCGGCATCAGGACAATTAACGGTTCGTGGTCCACCACCTCGTAGCTCAGGTCGAAGGCCGGCTCGAGGCGCAGGAAGGCCACGTCGAGCCGGCCGCAGACGAGCGCCGCGGCGAGGTTCGGCGAATAGTCGCTCGATACCGTGACCTGGATGCTCTTCAGCTCGTCGCGCAGCACATACATGGCCCGCGGCAGCCAGTTCATCTCGTGACCGGTCTGGAAGCCGATGGCGAACGTCTTTCTTGCCGGCTGTGCAGCTCGGCGCGCCGCCTCCACTGCGGCATCGACTTGCATCAGCGCCAGCCGGGCATGGTCGAGAAAGGCCTTGCCTGCCGCGGTCAGCTCCACGCCATGAACGCTGCGAAACAGCAACTCGACCCCAACCTCTGACTCCAGGTCGCGAATCTGCCGGCTCAGCGAAGGCTGTGAGGTGTGGAGCCGGAGCTCGGCGGCCGTCGTCAGACTGCCCTCCTCGGCCACGGCTACGAAATAACGCAGGTGCCTCAACTCCATGATCATTCCATGCCTGATGGGTATGCCCCTCAGCTTACAAAGTATTGTTCGCGGGCGCTACGCAAGCCTAGAGTGGGCGGCATGGAAGCATGGGTAGTCGATAGGGAAAACAAGTCCCCGTTATTCAAGAGCTTACATCCATCAATCTGTCATCAGGAGTAGTGCAATGAACACGCAAGTCGTTTTGATCACGGGAGGCCTCACAGGCATAGGCCGCGCCGCCGCCGTCGCTTTTGCCAAAAAGGGCGCGAAGGTCGTCGTTGCCGGTCGGCGCGACGAGGCCGGCAAGGCGCTCGTCGAGGAGCTGCGCTCGTTTGGTTCGGAGGCCGAGTTCATCAACACCGATGTCCGCAAGGAGAGTGACGTTCGCGCTATGGTCGACAAAACGGTCGCACGGTTCGGCCGCCTCGATGTCGCGGTGAACAATGCCGGTACCGAAGGCCAGGTTGGCCCGATCACGGACCAGACCGCGGAAAGCTATGCCGCGACGTTCGACACGAACGTTCTCGGCGTGATCCTCAGCATGAAGCACGAAGTACGCGTCATGCAAGGACAGGGCAGCGGCAGCATTATCAACATCTCCTCGACCTACGGGCACGAGGGTGCGGCGGGGGCCTCGGTCTATGTCGGCAGCAAGCACGCTGTAGAAGGCATCACCAAGTCGGTGGCGCTCGAGATCGCCAAGTCGGGAATCCGTGTGAATGGCGTAGCCCCTGGTCCCACGGACACTGGCATGTTGACCCGTTTTACAGGCACGCAGGACAATAAGGCGGCGCTGGTGACGGGTGTTCCGATGGCTCGCCTCGGCCTCTCGGAGGAGCTTGCCGACGCGATCGTCTTCATCGCGTCGGACCAAGCTTCATTTATCACCGGCCATATCCTCAACGTCGACGGCGGTCATAGCGCCAACTGATCCTGTCCGGGCGCGGAGATTTGCTTCGCGCCCGGCTGAGGGCGGTCTTCGCGAGGCACCCTCCTCGCAACTCTCGTAACTCTCGCGACTTGCCAGGCTAGGCGTCAAGCGTGCCGCTGCAGGCGGACTCAGTCTTTTCCCCACCGCCAACGAGGCGGCTCGCCCTTGAGCCAGCACACAGCCACAAGGGCGACGCTCAATAGCGCGACAAACAAGGCAAAAGTGAAAGGCCCTCGGGCCGGAGGGAAAAATCGTATACCTAAACCAAGCAGCGCAAAGTACGTGACCAACACGGCCCATCCCTGCCAGCGCGACGGAAGGCCCCAACCCCAGCCGTAGCGTTTCGCCGGAAACCAGTATTCACGCTCAGTTGACATGCGGCAACCTCGTAATTCGGACCTTGAATGCGATTTTGCCATGCGGCTAGCAGCAACTGGTCCTGTTTCGCTTTCAACGAGCAGTTTCCCCCGATGCTGTGCATGGCGACTCGTCGTTTCTCCTTCGATGAACGGTTGTTGTTTAAGGGGACGTTCGTGGACTGAGCACGAAGGACCGCTCATGGCCGGCCTCCGTCCGTCGCTGCAACCGGTCGCTCACCGCACATACGGTTCACAGCGCCGCAACAATCACCGCGTACGCACGCATCGCCGTCATTGAGCACAAACCCCTCAAGGAAGTTTGCGCTTGCCCTGACTTATCGCCCGATTTCCAGAGTGCCTATCGCCAACTTCAATCGTTGCGCTTGGTCAAGATGAAGAATGAAGGACGGGCGAAATCGGACCAGGAGCATTTTCAGTTCCACGCTCGTCACGGACCGAATGAGGGTATCCACGGTTTCGACCAACTGCTGAAGATAGACGACCTCGCGATCGAGGTACGCTTCGTCGAATCCACGCGCCTCGACTTCGTTGAGCCTCGCAAGGCCTGTCATCCCTGTGATTACATACATTGCAGTTTCTCCTTGGCTTAGACAGATGTGTCCCGATCAGTGGTCGGCGCTCAGGCGTGCTTCAGGCCGTGATATAGCCCCTGCTCGAACTGTCCGTACAGGTCCACCACACGAGGGTCGTAGAACGGCAGGATCTGCGTGAACAGCGTGCCGGCCACCTTCCTGACCGGATCGACCCAGAAATAGCTGTTCAAGAGTCCCGCCCAGCTGATGCTGCCCGCGCTGCGGCCATGCGGACCCGGTTGTGTGTTGATGTCGAAGGAGAACCCCCACTTGTGAGGCGTCCCGGGAAACTGGTCGAAGCTGTTCGACCACGCCGGCTGCGCCGTCTTCATTTCGGTTACCTGAAGATCTCCGATCTGATTGTGGAACATCGTCGCAACGGTGTCGGCACGCAGGACCCGCTCGCCGCGGTACGTCCCCCCGTTCACAAGCATCTGCAGGAACACCATGTAATCGCGCGACGTGCTGAATGCACCGCCGCCCCCCATAAAGAACTCGGGCCGCTGGTTGATTTCGAACGGAGCGGGCTTGAGTGATCCGTCGGATTGACGGTTGTGCATGGTCGCCACTCGCTGCTTCTGCGCGCCGCTGATCAGAAAGCCCGAATTGCTCATGCCGAGCGGCGTAAAAATGTGCTCCCGGAAGTAGACCTCCAGTGACTGATCGGTGACTGCCTCAACAAGCTTGCCCACCCAGTCCATTCCGATGCCGTACTGCCAGCGCTCGCCAGGTTCGAACTCCAGCGGCGCCTTGAACGCGCCGTTCATCGAGTAGCCAATATCCGGCATGCCGGTCACCTTTTCGTACCGGCCGATGCTCTCGCTCCAGATGCTGTAGGTGAAGCCCGACGTATGAGTCAGCAGATGACGCACCGTGATCGTGTTTCGTGCGGGACGCAGCTTCGGCTGTCCGGATGCATCGAAGCCCTCCAGCACTTGCGGCGACTTCAGTTCCGGGAGAATGTCGCCTGCGGGTTGATCGAGTGAGAGCCTGCCTTGCTCGATGAGTTGCATACAGGCCGTTGCGGTGATCGCCTTGGTCATCGATAGCAGCCAGAACACCGTGTCGGGCGTCATCGCCGTACCGGTCTGGGGATTGGCATGGCCAAATGCGCCCTCGTAGATGAGCCCGCGCTGCGTAGCGCCCATCGCCACCACACCGGCTACGGTGCCGTTGTCGACGGCCTGCCGCAGGGAAAGGTCAATCGTGGCAAAGGCAGGGTTGCGGACCAGAACGCGATTACGCTCCTGATGACCCTCCGCGGCATCTGTCTCGATGCTAGTCAATCCTCCGACTGCGGCGACGGCCAAGAGGCCGGACGCTCGCTTCAACAGGTCGCGGCGGGTGAGTTGAACGGTCATCTCCTACTCCTTGGAAATTGAAATGAACTGAGGTTGAAACGTCCTGTTGGGATGCATTGTGGGTAAACGCGACGAGAAACTAAATGACACGAATGACACTTGTGAAATGACTGGCAGTTACTAATGAGTCATAGTGCGGTTTTTGACGCACTGTGCAGAACCAGCCAATAGCGGCCCTGGCACGGTACTGAATCGAGTGTTCGGGACCGGCGGAGTGGCATTCGATCGCGGTTGCGAGTCGGAGTCGTCCTGCGTGCTATGTTGGCGTTCGACTGAACGTCTTCCGACCATCAAATGACCAGGATGCAGCGCCTATGCGATCGTCCAGCGAGAGTCTCTCTAGCGGTATCAGCGTATTCGCTGCCGTCGTCGATGCGGGGACGTTCGCAGCCGCCTCCGAATTGATGGATATGTCGCCACCCGGGGTTAGCCGGGCAATCGCTCGACTCGAAAGGCGGCTGAAAATACGGCTCTTCAATCGGACGACCCGCGCCGTTTCCCTTACGGAAGAGGGCCGACGGTTCTACGAGCAGGTCATGCCGCACTTAAGGGGAATGGAGGAAGCGGCCGCAGCCGCGGCAGGAGGCGCCGCGACAGTGCGCGGGAAGCTGCGAATCAATCTTGATCCGGTTTTTTCGCGAATCATTCTGGGCTCGAAGCTCGACGAATTCATGGATGCGCATCCTGAACTTGAACTCGAGTTCATTGCGAGAGATCAGCTCGGCGACCTCATCATGGACGGCTTCGATCTGGCCTTGCGATTTGGCGAACCTCGCTCATCCAGTCTGATTGCGCGAAAGCTCCTTGACACCGCGGTTGTCACTGTCGCATCGCCCTTGTACCTCGCTCGCCGGGGGCGGCCAGCGGAGCCTCAAGAGCTGAGTCGCGGGGTGCACAGGTGTCTCGAATTCCGGAACCCGGAAACCGGAAAGCCGTATCCGTGGGAGTTTCATCGCAAGCGCAAAAAGCTTGTTGTCGAAACGAATGGACGGCTTACGGTGAATGATCCAAGCGCACTTCTCAACGCGTGTCTGGCCGGCTCCGGCGTCGCGCAGATGCTTCTGCTCGGAGCCGAGCACCTGATCCGGGAGGGACGGCTCGTCAACCTTTTCCCAGACTGGCCGGATGAGCGCTTCCCGCTCTATGCGTACCATCCATCGCGGCACCACACGCCGGCCAAGACAAGGGTATTTCTTGACTTTATCTTCGCTTTGACGAGTACGAGTTAGCAAGTCGAAATAGGTCCGTTGTCGAGATTCCGTGCGAATCTAGAACGATGCTGACGTCGGCTGTCGCGAGTCGAACCTAAATCTGCGGTCCAGCACGCTGCAGTTCGAGAGTCAGCGCCGCTCAGGATTCGTCCGCGCATTCGACTGACAGATGGAACGTCTGTTACCTGGCTGCAAGCCGACTTTCGTAGTTATTCTTCGATCGGCCGATGGCCGGCTGGAGTCTGTCATTGCAGGTAGCTTCGGCACTCACACCATGCAAGTTGTGGGTGGTTCACCGTCGACGGCCTCATGAACAGCGATGAACGATCCGGGCGCTTTCTCTTTAGATGTTGTATTTGGCTTTATGCCAACGCCACATTCAGGCGCGAATTTGATGAGGCTTATTTAGCGATAGCAGGTAACGATACCGATCTTCGGTTCAGGTCCAATGTCCGTTGCAGTTGTACCAGCAACTGATTCGATCAACCACAACAGCTTCGCCTTTCTTTACTTCCCTACACGCTTCGAAGTAAGCCTCGGATCAACACGATTGACTACGATTAGATCCAGCGAAGGCACCACGATCGCGTACTGCCCAAGATGGCCATCATCCCGGTAGCTGTCGAGCATGATCGTGGCGCCCGGCAGTGAATGATGATGACTGTGTTCGCAAGCTAACGGTTGTGGCGATACGCGGCGAGGAGAATGCATGGTGAAAAACATGCAGACACGGGTTTCCCCGCCAGCACTTAGGAACATTGAAGCCGAACGCGTTTGCCGGCCGTTTCGGGCGATGTATCCGACGAGAAGAGACACGACCGCGCCCAACCACGATCATTCTTCGAGATGCCATGCGCGACACAGACCTGCAATATGAAATCATCAGTGACGAAAACCAGTTCCGTGCGCTGAAGGATGATTGGGACGCGCTTTGGTCTAGAGCAAATGGCCGCTACTATCAGGCCTTCAGTGTTTGCCTGCTCGCGTGGCTTCACGTAGCCAAGCCACAAGGCAGACGCCTACGGTGCCTCGTGTGTCGCGAAAATGGGCGCCTGGTGATGGTATGGCCCCTCGTTACCTACAGGCGGGCTTTATGGACCTATCTGCTTCCTTTGAGCCCGGACGCCGGCGACTACACAAGCGTTCTTGTAGCCAGTGACCAATTCGCTGCAGCGCTGATCGCAGGTGCGTGGCGTTTGGCATGTCGTCGTTGTGGCGCCGATTTCATGCACTTGCCGTACACGCACGAAGGATCCGAACTGTACGATCTTGCACGGCGGCACCGCCGTGTCGTGAGCGCCAAACGGGATGATTCCTGGATTGCGAAGCTGAGAGACGAAAACGACTGGGACGTGTTTTGCGGCAAGCTGGGGACTTTGTACCGCAAAAAACCCGGAGCGCTTCAACGCCGCTTGTCCAAGGAAGGAGCGTTAGTCATACGCATGGCAGATCCGGCGGACACGGAAGAGATTGCAACCATGGTCGACCGGATGCTGCAATGGAAGCGTGGCTGGAGCGATCGAGTCCACAAACATGGTGACTGGCTGCATTCATCTTATTTTCAGACCTTTCTCGTTGCGCTGCTCAGCGCATCCGACGGTCACGCGATGGCGCGCCTCATCATTGTCTCTCTGGATAACGTGCCTATTGCTGCTTTGATCGCGACTATTGGGAACCCTTGCGCCAACGCGATCATGGGCGGTTTCAACGAGAAGTATGGGAAGTTCGGTCCAGGCTCGATAGCGGTCGAACACTGTGTGAAATGGGCGTTCGAACAGCGCTTCGATCTGGATTTCGGGGTGGGCTCAGAGCATTTCAAGTCATACTGGAGTAACCAAAATGCCTCTTCGGCGTGGACCTTTCATACGGTGAACACGAACTGGGGGCTAGTTCGAGCGCGCGCGGGCCGGCTCGCTCGAACGTTAGGTTTTGCGCCGGTCCGCAGCGCCGAACCGGCGGGAAAGATGGCCGCGAACTCGCCTTGAGCGAAAGCACACTGCAACAAGCTTGTCACGCGACGCCATAGAGCGCCAAGACGGGCGGCGATTCGATAATGTCGGCAAGGCGTACGGGCCGTCCAACGTTCACCGAATGCACGCACGCAAGCGCGATCGCCAACGCGGCGCGCGCATCCTCTCCGCCTGGTCCGCTGACCACACCGGATCTCACCGCGTCCATGAAGGACGCAAGCTGGGCCGTGTAGCCGTCCTGAAAGAGGTCCGTATTAAGCCGAGTAGTGGCATTGCACACGCCATCCGCCGCGAACCGGGCCATGTTCGAGCGTCGGACGTCGCCCATCGTGACCATCCCGCCGGAACCGAAAGCTTCGCCGCGAACATCGTAGCCGTAGACAGCATGGAAATTCGCTTCCGCGGTGGCCATCGCTCCATTGTCGAACCTCATGCTGACGAGCGCGGTGTCCCGCAGGCCGCGCTCCTTGAAATCCGGCCGAACGAGCGCATCCGCGATGGCATAAACCTCCGTGACTTCCGAGCCTGGATTCAGAAATCGCAATGTGTCGAAGTCGTGAATCAGCGTTTCGAAGAAAATCGCCCATACCGGAACGCGCGCCGGATCGGCAAGACCCGGATCGCGGGTCAGCGAACGCAGCAGTTGCGGGGTCCCCAGTTCACCCGAGACAATCGCGTCATGAGCTTCGGCCCACGCCTTGTCGTAGCGACGGTTGAAGCCGACCTGCAGCGGGACGCCCGCCGCACGCGCAGCCTCGATCGCCATGTTGGCTTCGTCGAGTGTCAACGCCATCGGCTTTTCACAGAACACGGCTTTCCCCGCTCGTGCAGCCGACACAACGAGGCTGGCGTGAAAGCGGGCTGGCGCGGCAATGACCACCGCATCGATATCCGGATTCGCGATGATCTCTTCGGCTTGTGTCACCGCGACGGGGCAATCGAGTCGCTCCGCAAGCCGCTGCGCTGCACCGGGGGAAGGATCGGCAATAGCTGCAAGCTGCGCATTGTGCAGTCGGCGGGCAATGCTCTCGCCGTGAAATGAACCGATGGCGCCGGCGCCGATAAGACCCACGCGAACGGGTTTTTGCGTATTCATACGTATTCCTATGTTTAGGATGGTTGCGTTAGCCGATGGTCTAACTATCAATTCAGGCAGTAACGTTCTCGTGTACCGAGAAGGCGTCCCGAAACCGCTGCAGGGCCAGTTCGTCGTTTCCGCTCGCCCAGGCCTCCAGCGCGACCGTGCCTCGGTAGCCGGCGTCCGCCAGCACCTGGGCAATCGCCGGGTAATTGATCTCGCCGGTGCCGGGCTCGCAGCGTCCGGGAACATCGGCAACCTGGATTTCGCCAACAAAGGGAAGCGCGCGGCGAACCAGTTCGATCAGGTTGCCTTCGCCGATTTGCGCGTGGTAAAGATCCAGATTGAGGCGAAGATGCGGACTATTCACCCCTTCGACCAGCGCGAGCGTATCGGCTGCGCGCGCAAACGGCACGCCGGGATGGTCCACCTCGGTGTTCAGGTTCTCGAGGCAGAAAGTGACGCCTGCACGCTGCCCGAGCTCGGCTACCTTCGCCAGCGTGCGACGCGCGGCGAGCCACATCGCGCCCGATACAACCGGTATGGGCTTCACAGGCATGCCGTTCCCGTCCAGTCCGGTACCGTGCAGATTCAGGCGCGGGCAGCGCAGTCGCTGCGCTACCTCGATGGATTGCGCGGCGGTTCGCGAGAGCGCCTGTGCGCCATCTGCCGTGATCAGATCGCCTTCCACATAACCCGTCATCGACGAAAACGTGGCGCCCGTATCGACCAGCGCGCCAATGTCCTGCCTGGTCCAGTCCCAGATCTCGACCTGGAAGCCCATCCCGGCAATTTTTTTGACCCGCTCGACAAATGGCAGGTCACGAAAAACCATTTCTGCACATACGGCCAGTTGAAACATGCGTGATCCTCCTGATCATCCACGATTGGATTTCATGCCGCCGCGCGACCCGGCCTGAGCGCCCTCGCGGCGGAGTACTCGTTCAGCGATACTGTCCCGCGTACTTTTCGACCGTCCGGACGTTGTCGCGCGTGACGAAACCTGGCCCGGTATCCACGCCGGCCGGCCCGAAGTGCGGCGTCAGGCCGTAGGTCTCCAGATGTCCCTTGAACTTCGGATCGGCGGCCAGCGTTGCGCATGCCTTGCCGACGTCCCGGTTGTTGTCCCGCTTCATGATCGCCAGCAACGCGATCGGAATATAGCCTTGCAGGTACGGCTGCTGATCGATTGCGAACGCGACCGTCCCGGCCTGGATCGCCTGGTCGACTTCGGGGGTCAGGTCGAACGTCGCGAAATATATCTTCCCTGTCAGCCCGAGCTTCTGGACCGCGCGCAGTGCGGGCACAGCAGACGTTGGACCGAGGGCCAGCACGGCCTGCGTCCCCGGCCGTTCGTGCAGCGTTGCGAACACCTTGTTTTCGACTTCGATCGGGTCGTTTCCGGAATCGAGCGTCGCCTTCTTGAAGTCCGCGCCAATGGCTTCAGCAAATCCCCTGCAACGCTCGAAAGACTCCGGGTTGGTCACGTTGTTGTTGACGCACAGAAAGCTCTTGACGCCTGCAGCCTTCGCTCGTTGGCCGGCTTCCTTGCCGGCCTCGTACTCGGGCTGGCCGATGTGCATTAACGCACCGAGCGATTCGCTTTGCTTGGCTGTACCAGAGTTAAAGGTGATGACCGGCACGCCTCTGACCACGATCGCCTTCACCGGACGCGCGACGACGTCAAGATCGGCGATCGTCGTCGCAACGCCGTCATAGTTGCGCGCACCCGCCTGTTCAAGCAGGCGGGTCATGTCGGCGAGATCGCCGTTGGGAGGATTGCGATAGTCGGCCGACACGCCGAAATCCTTCTCGGCGTCCCGAATCCCGCTCTTGACCACATTCCAGAACGGATCCGCATCGGGCGCGTGCGTCACTACAACGAATCGCGCATCCGCTGCTGCGTGCAGGCTGAATGCCAGTACGGCCACTGCCGCTATCAGGCGTGCCACTCGTCTCATACGTCGTCTCCTGTTCGTTTTTAGCCGCGTTCGCCTCATGGGGCGCTGCGTGCTTGCATCCTATGACCGAGTCGTCGCAAAACGGGTGCTCGAAAATATCCATTCTGGTTATTTTCAATAAAATCAATACCTAGGAGATGCTATGCTGCTCCACGATAAAACCATCCCACTGTTATCGGGTTAGTTACGGGAGCTCGTTTCGATGCATGCACGTGATTGCCGCGCCGCAATAGCCGTCATTGACAAGCTATCGGAGGTACTGCGCCACGAACTCGGCGACGACGCTCAGACCACGTGGCCGGTGCTTGGCGCGCTGCTGCAGAACCACCTGAGCGACAAGTACACAACAATCACTGCGCTGGCCGACCTGTCCGGCCTGCCTCGCACGAGTGCGCGACGTGCGGTGTTCGCACTGAAGGCCCGGGGCTGGCTTCAATTTCGTCCGCTTTCCGGCACAGGGAACCGCGCCACGGTGATCCCGACCGCGGCGTTGCTCGAACGACTCGACAGCATCACCGAGCAGACGATCCGCCTCATCGTGGGCGCCAGCCACACCCATTCGCTCGATCGCTTCGACGCAGCCAGCCTCGCGCCCGCACCGGACATTGCATGGCCACGCGCGGCGGTCCAGGGTTTCAACGATGCGATCGAATTGACGCTCGTCGCCTATGAGGACCCGGTCTTCGACATCGTCAAGCACAACCGCACCGACATTGAACGCTTCCTCGGCGTCCGCCTGCGGGTGCTGACGTATCCGCAGGATGCGTACCGTCAGGCGCTCGAGCAGACACTCGCAGGCGAGTCCTGCGTCGAAGAAACGGCTCCGCTGCTCGTCGCCATTCCCTTCCCGTGGCTGGCCGAACTATCACGTCATGGACACCTGCTCGAACTGCAGGCGTTACAAGCTGGCGGGCGTTTTTCCGGCGCGGATTTCTACGATGCGGTCTGGCGAGCCGGATGGAACAACGGACAGCTCTACGCGATCCCGCTGCAGCCGACGCTCGATTTCCTGTGGTACCGCCAGGATCTGTTCGAGGCCGAAGGTCTCAGCCCTCCGGTTACCTTCGAGGACGTCGTTCACTGCGCGCGCCGCCTGCAGCGGCCGAGCCAGGAGCGCGCGGGTATCACCTGGAGCGCAGCACCTGGCTTGCCTCTTGCGGAATCATTCCTGCAGATTCTCGGCGCGCAAGGGGCGCTTTCTGTCGACGAAGATGTCCTGCATATCGATAGCGAAGCCGGCAGGCGCGTCATTGAATACCTTCGAGAGCTGATCCCCTATTCACCCGTTCAACTACGCAGCCTGCATTGGGCGCGCAACGCGCAGATCTTCGGCTCAGGACGAGCGGCCATGTGTTATCACTGGTCCAATCGGTACGGCATGCTCGACAGCCATGCGCTGTTGCAGAAAGGCGGTCGCATCGGGCTGCAATTGCATCCGACGTTCGCGCCTGGCATGAAGCCGATTTCGCCGCTGGGAGGTGCGCTGCTGGCGATACCGTCGAGAAACACTGAACCCGCCGCGAAGTCGGCATGGAACGCGGTCGAAACGCTGACGTCGCCTGAATTGATGAAGTATTTCGTTTTGCATGGCGCCGCGGGTAATGCGCGTCATTCGGTTGCGGAAGACCGCTACGTTTTACAGCGCAATCGCGTCATTGCGGTGATGGACCGGCTAGCCAAGACCGGCGGCATCCAGGCGTTTCCCTGCCCGGCCGCGCCGCGATACCACGATCTGACGCAAATCTTGAGCGATCATCTGCAAGCCTTGTTGTTCGATGGCGCTGGCGACATACGCCAAGGGCTCGGCAAGCTGCAAGATGCGCTGGCCAATATCTGTTATGAACGTTGAAATCAAAAAATGAGCACGCTCGCCGGGCGAAGGTCCATTGCCTGGGCGCAACCGGTTACGGTCGTCCCGACGCAAGCTGCTGGTTGCGCTCAGTGAGAAACTGAATCAGTCCTTCCACGCCAGCCTGCTGGATCTTGTCATTGAACTGTTGCCGGTATGTCTGGATCAACCAGGCGCCCAGCACGTTCAGGTCATATAAGCGCCAACCGCCTGGCGCTTTGTACAACCGGTAGTCGATCTCCATTGGCTGGCCGTTGCTCATCGCGATTGTGCGCACTACGACATCCGTATCGGCCGGTGAGATGCGCGACGGAGGGTACTCAATCCGTTGATCCGGGCGAAGTAGCGCAATGGCGCCCGAATACGTGTGAATCAGTAGCAGCTTGAACTGTTCGGTGACCTGCTCCTGCTGCGCAGGCGTCGCCGTCTTCCAGTGCCGGCCCATCGCGAGCTGCGTCGTGCGACGAAGATCGGTGTAGGGAAGGATGCTTTTATTCACGATGCCCATGATACGAGGGATATCGCCCGGCTCGACCGCCCGAATGCGCACCTCGTCCAGCACCTGCTGCGTTGCTGTCTCGATCAGCGCCTGCGGATCCGATTGGTTCACCTGCGCATACGCCACGCCGCCGCGTGTGAACAGCGTTGAGCAGAAGAGGATCAGGAATAGCGTTTTCATATGCCGATGCCTGGCTGAATGCGTTAACGCAATACTAGACTAAGACGGCCCGATGGGGCGCTGTGGCATCACCGCAAGCGCTGTGTGCTCCGTCACAGACAATCCTCCGACGCTGCTGGTCTGCATCAATCGGTCGAGTGCCACGCACCGGATCTTCGAAAACAATCGCGAACTTTGTATCAACGTCCTTCCCCGGGGAGCGCGAACAGCTTGCGCGTGATTTTGCAGGTATGACACAAATGCCGATGAGTAACCGGTTCGAGACGGCCAAGTGGAACCTCGGCAACAAAGGCGTGCCGGTTTTGCACGACGCTCTCGCCAGTATTGAAGGAAAGATTGTTGACCTTAAAGACGTTGGTTCGCACTCCGTTATGTTTATCGAGGCATCGCAAGTTCAGGTACGAAGCAATGGCGACGGTTTGATTTACTTTGTTCGGAATTTCCATCGGATAAAGCGCCCCGATTTGGCGACGACGAGATAGGAAGTGGTGGTGGCACTCATTATTGGAAACCTTCCAGCACGGTTTTTCCAATCGTCCTGCCCGTTTCGATCCGCTCGTGGGCGAGGCGAAGATTCGCCGCCGTCAAGGAGCCGCCCACGTGCGTGAGTGTCGTCCGCAGCATACCGGCGTCGACCAGATCCGACACTAGCTTCAGCAGGCGGTGCTGTACGTCCATGTCCGCTGTCTGAAACAGCGACCGGGTGAACATCATCTCCCACGAAACAGTGATGCTCTTCGGCTTGAACGGTGCGATGCTGTCGTCGAAGTTGTCGATCAGCGTGATATGACCCTGGGGGTTCATCGCGCGAGCGAGGCTGGGTGCACTGCCAGGCGTCGTAGTGATCGCCCCGATATAGTCCACGCCACTGAAGCCGATCGCGTGGAGTGCTTCGTCAATGGGCTTGCTATGGTCGGCAACGTACCTTGCGCCGAGCTTGCGTACCCACTCGACACTTTCGAGCCGGGATGCCGTTGCGATGACGGTGAGACCCGTGAGACGGTTCGCCAACTGGATCAGCATGGAGCCAACGCCACCCGCTCCGTTCAGGACAAGCAACGTACCGCAGGGTTTGAGCAAGCCGTACGGTACTTTCATGCGGTCGAAAAGCATTTCCCACGCAGTTATCGAAGTGAGCGGCAAAGCCGCCGCCTCGGTGAACGACAATGAGGCGGGCTTGGGCCCGACGATTCGCTCGTCGACGAGATGAAACTCCGAGTTCGTCCCGGGCCGGTCCATCGCGCCCGCATAGAAGACTTCGTCACCCGGCTTGAAGAAGGTGACCTCGCTTCCAACCGCTTCGACAACGCCCGCAGCGTCGTAGCCCAACACGCTCGGATGCGAACTCTCCGGAGGATCTTCCCAGCGACGGCGCTTCACATCGACGGGATTCACCGACACTGCCCTCACCGCGACCCGCAGATCGCGCGGACCTGGTTCCGGCATCGGGAGTTCAAGCTCGGTCAAGACCTCGACGCCCCCCTTTGCTGCATAACCAATCGCCTTCATCAAATGCTCCGATTCCGTCTACGCCAAAGCTTCGAGGCTCGGCCATTCGCGGGTGCAAATCCAGAGCACATGTAGTCAAGCGCTCATGCTGTCCCACAGCGGGGCGAGTCCGGGCGGATCGACAATTCGGCTGTCTGTCGTCGCCAACGCGTGTATTGCCGCCATGTCCGCGCCATCCAACTCAAAGTCGAATACCGCTAGATTCTGTGCCAGTCGATCGATCCGGGTGGTCCTCGAAAGCGCAACAATCCCACGCTGTTGAACAAGCCACCGCAAGACGATCTGGGCGATGGTCTTGTCATGGCGGGCCGCGATCTCCTTGAGCGTTGGGTCCGAGAAGACACGGCCAATCGCCATGCCGCAGTATCCTGTCACGGCAAGCCCCGCCTGCAGCGTGCTTTCGATGAGCAAGGACTGGTTCAGATACGGATGGTATTCGAACTGATTCGTCACGAGAGGAACCGCAGAGAGTCGGATAGATTCCGTCATCAATGCGCGGTTGAAATTGCTGACGCCGATGTGCCGAACCTTGCCGGCGCGTGCGACTGCATTGAGTCCCGCGATCTGCTCGGCCAGCGACACGTCCGATTGCGGCCAGTGCAGCAAAAGCAGATCGATATAGTCCGTCTTGAGCTTTCGGAGGCTCTCGTTGACGGATGCTTCGAAAAATCTCTCTGAGTAGTTGCTAACCCACACCTTGGTTGTCAGAAAGATTTCGCTTCTTGGAATGCCGGACGCGGCCACGCAGTCGCCGATTTCGCCCTCGTTACCGTAAATTTGCGCGGTATCGACATGACGGAAACCGGCACGAAGGGCTGCAGGAATGAGTCGATACACGTCGGCGCCACTCATTCCGTAAGTGCCAAAACCGATGGCCGGAATGGCCGCGCTACCAACATTGACGTTTTGCATGAGGTATTCCCGATAGAGTCTTCGCATCCTGCCGAAACCGCTTTTGGGGGATTACCCAATGCGGCCGCGGCGACGCAGTTGTGCCCCAATCTCCTTGATCCTCGTTTCCCCCGCACGCAACGCCTCTGACGACGTATGAACAGAGTAATAGCCAAGCACGAGATTGTGCGGATGGGCGACCGCGGAGCCGAGGACAAACTCCGAATCTTCGTCGGCTGTGAATGCCAAGACGTCTTCGGAGTCGCCAAACACGACAAGCTCGCTGGAGATGACTTCGTCGGCGATACGTAGCGCGCCGTGTTGGATGCTTAGCCAGGCGACGGTGTGACCAGCCGGCGGCGTGTACTGCCACTGCTCTCCAGCCGAAAGCCGCACGAGCAGGTAGTTGATGCCTGGGGGTGCGGGTACCGGGCTTTCGACATTTCCATAACGACCCAGGATGACGCGGGCCGGACCGGTGCGAGGGACTTCGTTCGCAGATAGATACTGGCTAAGGGGCGCGTCGAGTTCGAGCTCAGGTGGCAACGCGACCCACAGTTGATAGCCGCGCACCGGCCCATCGCCTCTGGCACGACCATCGTGCCACACGCCCCCACCCGCATTCATCCACTCGACGCCACCGGCTGGCATGATCCCTGATGCGCCCGTCGTATCTTCATATTCAACTTCACCCTCCAGCAACACGGTCGTCGTGGCGAGGCCGGAATGGGGATGCATGGAAAACCGCATTTCGGCTTTCGTCGAGCTATCGAAATAGTCGAGAAAGACAAAAGGTTTCAGCATCTCTCCAAGTTCGGCCGGGCTAACCAGCCGCTTTACGGGACCGTGTTGCCGACCTGCCGTCCGCGTGACTATCGCTCTTGCGCAGCGAAGCGGAGGTTTGAGCCGTAGTTTTCAAATCGAGCAATGCGCCATCTTCTGCAGAACTTTGCGATGGGATCGTTTCGAAAGACATGGTGTTGACTCCCAGTGGTACTCCGACAACAGAGAAACATCACGACGAGCCGATCGCACACCGGATCAGGCAAGCGATCGCCTCGACGAGTCCGTCTTCTTAGCTCGCCTTCAGAGGCGAAACACGCAAAACTATCCGCCCGGAGCGCGCGTCCAGGCTGAACGCGCCGGCACCGAACCAGGTGATCTGCAGGAGGCCACCGGCCATCATCACGTTCTTGAGGAAGTGAATCATCTGGTTTTGATCCGCGAAGTTGTGGTGAAAGAAAATCGCAGTGACCACACAGAACGCCGCCATCGCCAACGACACGACGCGAGCCCTGTAGCCCGACAGCAGCAGCAGGCCACCGCCCAGTTCGGTCAACACGGCAACGACGAACGCGAGTGGCGGCACGGGCAGACCCATGGCGGCAATATAGCCAACCGTCGCACCGTACGTCGCTAGTTTGCCCAGCCCGCTCATGACAAACGGTGCCCCGATCAGAATGCGGCCCAACAGCGGAAGAAATTTGAAACGTTCCATGACCATCTCCTAAGTGAGTTTGCGTAGGTGGAGTACAAAAAAGGGAATTAGCCGGCGTCCACCATCACCAGCTCGGAATCTTCAAGAGCGGAAATCTGCGCTGCAGCGACCTTCGCGATCGCCACGCCATCCAGCGGCCCAACGGGCTCGCCATTCACTTCAATGCGTCCCGAGGCCACGACGAGATAGGCACGGCGCGCTGCACCCAACTCGTGTCGAACGCTTTCTCCTGCCTTTAGCATCGCGCCAAGCACACGCGCATCGGCGCGAACAGGGAGCGCACCTTCATCGCCGGCAAATCCGCTGGCAAGGACTACGAATCGTCCAGACCGGTCGCCTTTGGGAAACGGCTTGGTGCCCCACGCGGGTTCACCACCAGCTTCACGAGGTAGCAGCCAGATCTGATAGAGCTTGAGCGGCACTTCGCCCCGGTTGAACTCGGCGTGACGTATGCCCCTGCCGGCGCTCATGACCTGCACATCGCCCGCGGGGATCGTTCCCTCGGATCCCAAGGTGTCACGATGCCCGAGCAGGCCCTGGCGCACATAGGTAATGATCTCCATGTCACGGTGCCCGTGCATGGGGAAACCGCTGCCAACGGCGATTTCGTCGTCGTTCCAGACAATCAGGGGACCCAAGGCGGCGTGCGTGGGATTGCCGTCGGCGCTCACCACGAAATGGTGTTTCGCACGCAGCCAGCCGAGTTCCGCCCCGTCCAATGATTCCCAACGCCTGTGTGTGAGCATGTCCGCCTCCGTTTCCCGCCATCGCAATGCGACGCTTGTCACCTGTGTCACCCGCCAAATTCGGCGCTGGTGTAAGTGTTGAGACGAATGCTATATTTGCAACGAACTCGTGCATAGATGCTGGATTGGAACGCATTGTTGCTACAGATAGAACGATCAGAAGGAGTTGAAGTCTGCCCATGAACGCAATCACCGACCTCAATGATCTTCGGCTCTTCTCAGAGGTGGTCGAGCATGGAAGCTACACGGCGGCCGCTCGCAGCCTCGGATTGCAGACGTCGAAACTCAGCCGGCGTATTCGCGCCCTGGAAGAAGAACTTGGCGTTCGCCTGCTCAATCGCACCAGCCGGAGCCTGTCCTTGACGGAAACCGGGCGTCAGTTCCATCAGCATTGCCTTGCGCTGGTGGCGGAAGCAAAGGCCGCCAAAGATATCGTGGACCGCACGCGCTCCAAGCCGCAGGGCACCGTGCGCATCGCCTGCCCCGTGGCCTTACTGGAATCCGGTATCTCCACACTCATCGCCCGATACGTACAAGACAACCCCGATGTCCAGGTCCTGCTTGATGCAACCAACCGCCGCGTGGATGTCGTCGAGGAAGGGCTGGACTTTGCCATCCGGGTCAGGCTTCCGCCGTTGGAGAATACCGATCTCGCCGTCCGCCAGTTGGGCTTGTCGATCCACGTTCTGGTTGCCAGTCCCGAACTGGCGGCGCGCCATCCGGCGCCCAGCTCGATCGAATCCGTGAAGGAATGGCCCACTCTCTCCATGGCCAGCAGCAGCGAGCGATTTGTCTGGAACCTGGTCGACGTCGAGGGACGCGTGACGTCATGGGTACATCAGCCCCGCTTGGCGACCGACGACCTGGCCAGCCTTCGGGTTGCGGCAATATCTGGCGTAGGCGTGGCAATGCTGCCCAGGGAGCTGGTTGAGGCCGATATTCAGGCCGGCCGCTTGCAACACCTGCTGCCAGGTCTGGCTAGCACACCGGGGCTTGTACATGCGATTTTCCCGTCGCGCCGAGGCATGGTTCCAGCCGTCCGTCACTTGCTCGATGCACTCGTTGCAGGATGCGAAGGTCTGAACCTGCAGCGCTAGAGCGGCCGGGCGCGGCCTCGGCATACAGACGTCGATGCTCAACTATCGAATTCGCACACGGTTCGCAATTAGGAAGAAGTCCAAACACGCCTTTTAGACTCGTTATGTTGCGAGAAAACCGCCGTCCACGGCCAGCTCGGCGCCCGTAACGAAGGAAGACCGATCCGACAGGAGCCATACCGCAGCGGCAGCAATTTCCTCCGGTAAGCCGATACGTCCGACGGGGTGAGAGGTCCGAAGCTTCTCGAGCAAGCCGGCAAATTGGGGGTCGGACGTAAGCGCTTGAACCATGGGCGTATCCACAGCGCCGGGAAGAATGGCGTTGACGCGAATATGCTGGTGGCCATAGTCGACTGCGGCACCTTTTGTCAAACCCAATACCCCACCCTTCGACCCACAATAATCGGCCGAGCGTGGCACCGCCACCCGACCAAGAGCGGAAGATGTGTTGACAATGGCGCCGCCGGTTTGCAACATCGCGCGTATCTCATGTTTCATGCAGAAGAATACGCCGTCGTAGTTGACGCTTTGAATACGGCGCCATTGCGTAGCGGTCAAGTCGTGCAGCAAGACGTTCGTTTGGGCGAGGCCGGCGTTGTTGAACGCGCCGTCGAGCCGTCCGAACTTGTCCACCGCTGCCGCCACGAGCGCTTCGACCTGCGCTTCATCGGCGACGTCTGTTGCCACGAAAATAGCTTCGCCGTCCTGTTGCCGAATCACCGATACGGTGTCCTCCCCCGGATGCTCGCCTACTTCGAAGCACACACGTATCTCGGCTCGGATTCGCGCGACACGATCGCGCTCGCCAACAAAGTCTCCGGCCAGCAGCCGACGAAGTTTGCCGCATGGGCCAAAGCGAACTTCGCAATCCCGGCAGCCACCTGAAAACACACCTTCTTCGAACGAGAAGGCTCCTTGAAGCACACGAAGAACGGGCGAGTCCCCGCTGTCATAGCCGAGTCCAAACAAGGCCATCAACCCGTCACCCATGTCGTTGTCGATGTAGCCCCCGTCCTTTTCGATCGACTGATCGCCGGTGAGGTTCGCTAGCAAGAGCGATCAAAACAATCGCAAGCATAGGAGAGACGCAAGAAGCGCCGGATGATTCCATAGCGCCAGGCACAACAGAATACCAGGCAACAAAGAGAGACTGACATTAGCCATATCCTGTTGATCACGTCCAGGCCGCGTCTGTCCGCCATCGCGGCTTGACCTGTTCGAAGTGTACTCATCGAACCACGAACGAGCTAATACCCATGAGCCGGATTCCTACCCACACAGTCGAGGGCACGCCCGATGCGTCGATAGGTACTCTCGAGTTGCCCGAGACTACATCCTGCTCGCCATGAAAGATCTGATGTTCATTTACATCGGAAGGTCATCCGTTCATTGAACAACGGGAACGCTCCGCGAAAGCCACATCCATCTGGTTCAATACGCTTATATCCAAGCCGCGAAGCGCCGAGTTAATCAGATCGAGATAGACTCCGATATACCTTCGTCGCTTTTTGTGGCGACGAGCAATGGGGCTTGCCTCGTCGCATCGACCGAAATACCGTCCACCAGCCCTATTGCAAGGCGATCAAGATAGTCGGCCCAGTCTTGCGCCATCTTGGTACATTGCTCGATAAATTGCGTTCTATCGTAGGCGTCCCCCAACTCCTCATCGCTGCTATGGGCCAGATGGCGCTCCACCACTTCCTTGTCGTAACCAAGTCGCTCACGAATTAACGTACGGGCGGTCGCACGGAAACCGTGACCCGTCATTTCTTGCCCCGAATAACCCAGCGTACGGAGAGCAGCGTTGATAGCACCGTCTGAAATAGGAACACCGGCCTTCCGGCTTGGAAAGACATAGCCCGTCGGTCCCGTCAAAATATAGAGATCCCTCAGTATCGATACGGCCTGGCGCGACAGTGGCACCAGATGAGGGGGACCACTTCGTTTGCGTTCAAGTTTTCCCTTCACCATCGCTGCGGGGCACACCCACAGGCCACCCTTCAGATCGAATTGCTCCCACGCCGCGCGCCTTATTTGGCCCGGCCGCTGAAACACTAGTGGAGTGAACTGCAAAGCAGCACGGACTATGAGCGTGCCCTTGTAGGAGTGGATAGCGCGAAACGAGCTGCCCAGTGCCTCCGGCTCCGTAATCGCGGCGTAGTGCTTTACAGGGGGCACCCGAACGCCGCCGACTAGTCTCAGCCGCGAGGTTTACCCCGAGGCAAAACCCGTCCCGTATGTCGAACTCGCTTACCTCGATCGCGTTGTTTTGATTAGCTCCTTGTTCGCCTACCCTTCCGCTTTAACCTGAGAATGTCAAGCAGAGTGCTTGTAACTTATTCCCGCGACAGGGCTTCAGGCATTCGGTGGTGTGCATTTTGCTTAACTGTTGCAGTTCAAGGATTCCGGCATCGGATCGGATTCCAACAAGGAGGAGACAATGCGCAATGACATCGGCCACGACGTTGCCGCGGTAGGAGGCGCCGTCTGGCTCACTCCGTTGATCTGCGATTCGCACGAGCGCTCGGAGGCCTTCGGGCTAACTACATCCAGCCGGCCCGACTATGACGTCTTGCCCGCGTCCGAGCTGAATCTGAAGCTGGAGCAAAGCCGGGTGCTGTACGCGCACGCCATGCCGGTGATGGCGACGCTGCGCGAACAGATTCTCAATACCCAAAGCATGATCGTCCTCACCAACGCAGACGGGCTGGTGCTTCATTCGACCGGTGATGATGACTTCCTGAAGCGTGCGGAAAAGGTCGCCCTGCGGCCAGGAGCGAACTGGGCGGAGGATCGCCAGGGTACCAATGCAATCGGTACCGCGATAGCCGAGCGCTGTCCCACTGTGGTCCATGGCGACCAGCATTACTTGGCGGCGAATCGCTTTCTGACCTGCTCCAGCGTCCCAATCCTCGATCCCTATGGTGAATTGATCGGTGTGCTCGACGTGACCGGTGATCATCGCAGCTACCATCAGCACACGATGGCTTTGGCGAAGATGTCGGTTCAAATGATTGAAAACCATCTGTTCGCCAGCATCTTCAGCGAAACGTTGCGAATCCGTTTTCACGGCCGCCCAGAATTCCTCGGCACATTGATGGAAGGAATGGTCGCGTTCACGAGCGATGGCCGCTTTCTCTCTGCCAATCGCAGCGCCCAGTTTCAGTTAGGGCTTCCCCTGACGGCGCTGCGCGCACACACCCTCGCCTCGCTCTTCGGATTGCCCTGTTCGCAATTGATCGACCGCATGAGCAACAATCAGGGCCAGCCCATACCGCTTTGCCTCCACGACGGCGTCGTCGTTAGCGCCAACGTGGAATACCGCCGTCAAGCAGCGGCAACCGATTTTGCCGACCGAGGGCCACGCGCCGCACCAGGCGCGACAATGCGCGCCGCTTCGGGCTCGTTTGCGAGGTGCAGCGGACTGTCAGGCCTGAATAGCCTTGACACCGGCGACCCCCAGGTCGCCGTGGTGATTGCGAAGATCCGTAGGGTTATCAAACGCGACATCCCCATTCTGATCAATGGCGAAACCGGAACGGGAAAGGAGCTGCTCGCGCAGGCCATCCATCAGGATTCACCGCGGGCGTCCGGCCCGTTCGTGGCGGTCAACTGCGCATCAATACCAGAAACGCTGATCGAATCCGAACTCTTCGGCTACGAGGAAGGAGCATTCACTGGCGCACGGCGCAAGGGGGCCTCTGGCAAGCTTCTCCAGGCCGATGGCGGCACCTTGTTCCTGGATGAAATCGGTGACATGCCTTATGCGCTGCAAGCTCGTCTGCTGCGCGTGTTGCAGGAGCGCCTGGTCAATCCGCTCGGGTCGACCAAGTCGATTCCGGTAGATGTCGCGATCGTCTGCGCGACGCACCGCGATCTGCGGGAGATGATCGCGGAACACCGGTTTCGCGAGGATCTCTATTACCGCCTGAACGGCCTCGTCGTGAAGTTGCCGCCGCTGCGCGAGCGCTCCGATTTGACCGCCGTTGCGCAGCAAATGCTTAGGCAGGAGGCGCGTTGCAACGCTCACGGCGTGAACCTTTCGATCGCACCGGACGTGATGCGCCTGTTCGCGCAGTGCCGATGGCCGGGCAACTTCCGCCAGCTCGGAAATTTGCTACGCACGGCCGCTGCCATGGTGGAACCTGACGGGCAAATCACGACCGAGCATCTGCCTGACGATTTCTTCGACGACCTGCGATGCTGCAGCAACACGCAGAGGACACCGGTCAAGGCAGCGCCGGCCACCGAACCTATCCTTCAAGAGGTCACGGCGATCGCGATTACAAGGGCGCTCGAGCGTCATCGCGGTAACGTTTCGGCTGCGGCTCGCGCGCTCGGCATCTCGCGCAACACGATCTACCGCAAGGTAGTGGTCCCGCGAGCCGTTATCGACACTGTCGGCGAATCCGGATATTGATGCGCGAAGCCGGCGCACCGATTGTTCTGCGTTGCTCCGTTGCGCAACATCGCTGTACCAATTTGCAACACCATCGGCACGGATCACGCGAGACATGAAGCGTCTGCGAAACGCGCTGACGCGAACGGGCCAACGTTCTACCGGCACGAAGCTTGCGTAATTCGAGCTGACCGTTTCCAACGAACGGTTCGTTGATGCTCATTACACACCCACAGGAGACACACATGAACTGGACCACCCCCGCCTACACCGACCTGCGCTTCGGCTTCGAAATTACGATGTATATCGCTACCCGGTAGTCTCTGACCGCGTGCCGGGCACGATAAGCGCAATACAGTGCCCGGTGCGATCAATGCGACCTGCCTGCGTTGAGCGGAGTGGCCGAAGAGCGTGCGGCATCCGCGGTGAGCTTATTTGGACTCGCGCCGTACCCATTGGAATAGAGCAGAAACGCCATGATGTCGGCATAGTCCTGATCTCGCATCTTGCCTGGCCGATCCGCAGGCATGTTGGTCGCCATGTACCCAAACACCCCTCCGATCGTCAGGTGAGAATTTGCCGCAGGCGCGAACGCCGGTCCACGCAATGCCGGTGCAGTGACTCCCTCGAGGACAGGTCCGTGGCACTTGGCACACGCGCTCGAATACAAGGTCTTGCCGTGAGCAACCTGCGCCTTGTTGAACGCCGGAGCGTCGACGGGCAGGCTCATATCGACCTTGATAAATCTGCCCTCCTGACTGGAGTCGGCCAGGCGCTCAGGGCCGTCGAGGAACGCAGGCGGGACGGTCTTCGCTTGCGTCGCTTTCACGCCACCCGGCAGACTCCATGCTTGCGTCAAGGCGGCAAGGCGGCCATCGGCGGTCATCTTGGCAAGCGCTGCATCGACGCGCTTCTTTAGCACCGTGTTTTTCGAATCGAACGCGAACACGAGAGCCCAGTCGGCATAGGGCGATGTCGCCGAGACGATATCGAAGCGCTGTGCCGGGTGCTTGCCCTGGTACGCCACGACGGCGGGATACCAGACAATGGCCCGCCGGGCGCGCCCTCTCGCTACTGCATCCACCGTCAATTCCGGCGAGTTCTCAAGGTCGAGTTCGACATCTCGCTGCTGTACTGCGATGAGCTGTGCGGGGCTCGCATAGGTTGCCGCCACCACATCCGGGGCACCGGCCTGCCCGCCTCCATCGCGCAAGCTCAAGCTGATGTAGCCCGATTTCAGATAGCCGCTGGAAAATAACAATTTGCTGCCCGATCCATCGGCCACCGGGGAGCGCGGAAAGCCGGCTATCACGTCGCATTGCTTCTTGAACACCTTGTCGAGTTCTTTAAGCGAAATGCCGTCGTCGTCGCCATCGCCGATACCCCGGTTGCCGAACGATACGGTCAGGCCGGCCACATTGAAAACCTCACGCGCAACGGTCTGGTCGAGTACCGTCGAGGGACTGCCGGGAAACGTACATATGCGCACGTGGGCGTTGGAGACTGCCGGCGTCAAGGCTGCCGCAGCCAGAACGGCTGCGTTTGCAAGAGCTTGCAAATGGATTTTCATAAAAGGTCTTCCGATGAGAGCTATAGCGTGCCGTGATCCTCGGCCTCAAGAGCCGGTCGGGATCTCGGCAGGGTTACACGATCAGCCGCGCTTTAGCGCAAACACGTAGAGCGTTCCGCCGCGTGCGACCTTCTCCGCGGCTTTCGCCATCGGTCCGCCCCAGATCGGATTTGCACCGCCGTAACCGGTCAGTACAGCGACATATTCCTGTCCGTCGATTTCATAGACCGAAGGTTGAGCGATGATGCCGCTCGCGAGCTTCGGGCTTTGCCACAGGACCTTTCCTGTGGTTTCGTCGAAGGCGTACAGATGACCGTCGAGTGAACCGCTGAACGCCAGACCGCCGGCAGTCGTAGTAACGCCTCCGTTCCACGGAAGTTTTGTCCAATGGCTCCAGACTTTCTTGCCCGTGTTCACGTCGATGGCCTGTAGCTCGCCATAGCCCTTGCTGCCCGGTTCCGGCTTGATCTCAAAACCTTCACCCAGGTAGGGCAGCCCTTCCATGAAGTTCACGGCTTTGCCAGAGAGCGACATGCAGGCGTGCAGCGATGGCACAAAGGCAAGGTGCTTGTCGGGATCGTAGGACATCGACCACCAGTTCTTGCCGCCGAGGAAGCTCGGGCACGTGTCGATAGTCGAGCCGACCTTCGGATACTTGGCATCGTCCTGAATCGGTGCACCTTCCGGCGTATATCCCTTGACCGACGTCGCCGTCACAAAGGGTTTCGCGTAAATAAGCTTGCCGGTGGTTCGATCGATCGCGTGGAAATAGCCGTTGCGATCTGCGTGGACGATCGCGTCGTAGTCTTTATTCTCGTACGTGATCTTGGCCAGAACGGGCGTGTTGACGCCGTCATAGTCCCAGGAATCGTGACGCGTGTACTGATAATGCCACCTGAGATCGCCGGTTTTCGGGTCCATCGCCAGCAGCGAGTCCGAATACAGATTGTCGCCCGGGCGCAGGTCCGCAAGCCATGGTCCCGGATTGCCAACGCCCCAGTAGAGTGTCTTCGACACGGCGTCGTAAGTACCCGTCAGCCACGCAGGCGCTCCGCCATGCTCCTGCATGCCCTTTGGCCAGGTATCGCCGTATTTTTCGGTTGCAGTTGGCACCGTAAAGCGCTTCCACAACACAGCACCGTCGTCGGGATTGAGCGCTGCGATAAAGCCACGTGCTCCATATTCGCCCCCGGCACTGCCGACGACGATCGCGTCGTCGAGCGCGAGCGGAGCGAGCGAAAACGCGTAACCGATACCCGGTTCGAACATCTGCTTTTTCCATGCGACCGCGCCGGTTTCTGCGTCCAGTGCTGCAATATCGCCGCTAAGCATCGCGATATAAACCCTCTTGCCATAAAGCGCGACGCCCCTGTTGATTACGTCACAGCAAGCTGTCTTGAACGATTCCGCATCTAGCTTCGGCTCGTACTTCCAGCGTTGCTTGCCGGTTGCCGCGTCGAACGCATACACATTGTCCTTTGGCGTGGTAACGAACAGATATCGACCGTTCACGATGGGCGTGGCCTCGAAACCCTGTTGAAGCTCGGCCGGAAACTTGTAACTCCAGACCTGCTTGAGATCCGCAGCGTTCGATGTGTCGATTTGCTTGAGTGGCGAGTGCGACTGTCCGTCGTACGAGCGATAGTAAGTCAGCCAGCCCGGATCGTTCTGCGCCTTTGTGAGCCGTTCATATGTCACGGGCGGATAAGGATCGGCTGCGACGGCAGTCCCTGCCGTGAGACCCACGATGACACCAATGCTCGTTGCAAGCGGTCCGCATGTCAGCGCCAAAATAGAATACCTTTTCATACCTGTCTCCTGGTGAGTATCAGCGCGAGTAAGGCGGCGACACCTTCGTCTTGTAGGTGAAAATCGGGCTACGAAATGTTCAAGGCAAGTCGCATGCCATTGACCGATAAACGAGGTATTCCTAAGGGTTGGCGGTGTGCCACGGGATCGGGCGCGAGTCGATGGTCCGTGTCGTCGCGGGCATGAAGTGTTGCAACGGGGTACAGGGACCGGTGCGACCTGTTGCTAAACAGGGCAATCGTTGCGAAGAGCTGGCGAATGGACGAGACCTACATCCGGGTCAAGGGTGAATGGAGGTATCTCTATCGGGCAGTCGACAAGGGCGGCAACACCATCGATTTTCTGTTGCGTGCGCATCGGGACAAGGTTGCAGCCCAGCGCTACTTTGAGAAATCGATCGCTCGGAATGGCGTCCCCGAGACGGTGACGATAGACAAAAGCGGCGCCAATCTCGCTGCGCTAGAAGCCATCAATGCCGATCGTGAAACGCCCATCAAGATCCGCCAGTCAAAATATCTCAACTACCTCGTCGAGCGGGACCATCGGGCGATCAAGCAACGCGCGCGCCCCACGTCGGGGTTCACGAATTTCCGCTGCGCGCGAATCCTGTTAAGCGGCATCGAGCGGATGCATATGATTGTTAAGGGACAGCCGGTGAGTAGTCGCCATTCTGTACCGCAATTGCCGTTATTTATTGCGGATAAACGCTCACCAGAAAATCTCCGAACGTATCGAAGACAGGGCTGTTTTCTTGCGTTGCGTCAACAGCAGGCAGTTCAGCATTTTCCTCTTCGACGACAATAAAGCAAAACTCGGGCGCCGACACTGAAAGTGCTGCCCGGGCGTCCGCAAGATCCTTCTCCGCGTCGCGAAGTAAGCTCGTCTGCTCCGCCACGAAGGGCCGTCCAGGCAACGGCGGATCTTTCCGGATCATGCGCACGGTCACCTTTGATTCGTTAAGCATCGCAGGGGGCACCAGGGAGAACTCGCAGAACGAGAGCGTCCCCGGTTTCTCTCCAACCTCCAGAAAAAATTGCATACCCTCATAGGTCGCTGCATATCGTCTTGCCTCGCCCACCACCGTGAATCCGCCTTTCGTAAAGTGGTCTTTAAATTCGGCGATCGCGGTGCTTTTAGCCTGAGCGACGGCTGCATTCAACCGCTCGGCAAATTGCCTTTGCAGCGGCCCGACCTGTGCCTTCAATCTTGCAATTTCTTTAACGGTTCGAAGATCCATCACTTTTCTCTATGGGTTGCCCAACATGGTGCGTCGTTCTGGCGAAAAAGCCATCCGCGCGAGGCGCGGTTGAACCCGTTGCGTCAGGCCGGAAATTCAACGTATTAGATACGCAAAACAAACTCATCGCGGAATTTACCAGGACCTCCTTTACACGAATTATCAGGCAAGAGCATCAAGCGACAGTCAGCGACACGACACTTACAACCCGCGGCATCTCGATCTCGACGCTGTGTTCGCGCCCATCGTCGATTAGTTGCACCTCGCCGTTGGGTTGCGACACGCCATCGAGAACGACACGCTGCAAGCCGTCGCCCGTGGACTGGCTGACTGTCACGAGAAAGAGCGTATTGCCGAAGCAGTAGCGCAACTCAAACGAGTCCCAATTGGCCGGCAGGAGCGGTGCGACGCTCAAGCGATCGCCTCTGACCCGCAACCCAAGCAACGACTCAAGGAGCAGCCGGTACATCCAGGCCGCCGAACCCGTGTACCAGCTCCACCCGCCCCTCCCCGCATGTGAGCCTACGCCGTAGACGTCGGCGGTCATGACATAAGGTTCAACCTTGTATTGTTCGATCGCGGGCCCATTGTTGCCATGAAGGACAGGGTTGATCATCCGCAGTAGTTCCCAGGCGCGCTCGCGCTCGCCCAGCACGGCGAACGCCATCGTCGCCCATATCGCCGCGTGCGTGTATTGACCTCCGTTTTCGCGCACGCCCGGCACGTAACCCTTGATATAGCCAGGATCGAGCGCTGAACGGTCGAAAGGGGGATCGAGGAGCTGGATCAGCCCGGCGTCACGCTTGACGAGATAGCGATCGAGCGAAGCCATCGCCTCGCGCTGCCGTTCATCGGGACCCGCTCCAGACAGCACCGACCAGCTTTGCGCGATCGAATCAATCCTGCATTCTTCATTGCTGGCGGATCCGAGTGGCGTGCCATCGTCGAAATACGCACGCCGATACCATTCGCCATCCCAGCCATGCGCCTCGAGATTGTTTCGCAGCACGACCGCGTGGCTCTGGCAACGGCTCGCGAAGGCGGTATCGTCGTGGGCCTTTGCCGTTTCGGCGAATCTGAGCAGGACGTCGTAGAGGAAGAAGCCAAGCCATACGCTTTCACCGCGACCCTGTGCCCCCACGCGGTTCATGCCGTCATTCCAGTCGCCGCAACCGATCAGCGGCAGCCCATGCGCACCCTGCGTCAGGCCATGTTCGATGGCCCGCACGCAATGTTCGTAGAGTGTTTCGACCAGCGCCGAAGGTCCCGGCAGGCCGTAGTAAGAGTCCTCGCCCGGATTGACCGGCCGCCCTTCGACATACCCGACGCGCTCATCGAGCACGCTGGTGTCGCCGGTGATGCTCACGTAGCGGCTGGTTGCCACGGCAAGCCACAGGTAGTCGTCGGAGCAATCGGTACGCACGCCGCGGCCGAGCGGCGGGTGCCACCAGTGCTGCACGTCGCCCTCTGGAAACTGATGGGCCGCGCACAGCAAGAGATGCTCCCGGGCAAGTTGCGGCGTGGCATGGATCATCGCCATGGAGTCCTGCAATTGGTCGCGAAAGCCGAATGCACCACCGGACTGGTAGTAGCCACTGCGCGCCCAGAACCGGCAAGCTATCACCTGATACATCAGCCAGCCGTTCACCAGCACGTCAACAGCCGGTTCGGGCGTTCGGACCTGCACGCGGCCCAGCGTTGCCTGCCAGTGCTTGCGTACTGCATCGAGCGCGTTGGCCGCACCCGCGCCACGAAACTCTTTCGCGATGCCACCGGCGGACTGGGCGTCGTGCGCCGCACCCATTCGGAAAACGATTTCGCGACTGTCGCCATCGGCCAGATCGAAGTCTGCCTTGAGCGCCGCGCACGGGTCGAGCCCGGCGCCCGCGCGTCCGGAC
>NZ_AEJF01000220.1 GCF_001028175.1 Caballeronia mineralivorans PML1(12) | reverse complement strand
GTCCGGACAGCCGCGCCTGGCGCATGGCAGCGGGCGCGCGGAGGCTGCCATTGCGACCGACAAATTCGCGGCGATCGCAGGTGAAACCGGCGACAGCCTCGTCAACCGCGAAGAACGCGACGCGGCCGCCGAACTCCATCGAATAGTCGTTGCGGGCAAAGAGCGCCCCGGTGAGCGGATCGGCCTCGGTGACTATGTGCATGGCGGACTTCTCGCGTAAATCGCCAAGCGTCCACTCGACATAGCCGGTGGCTGAAAGGCGTCGCGCGCGTCCGGAAACGTTGCGGATCTTGAGCACCGAAAATTTGATAGGTGCGTGTAGCGCGACGTACACCCACAGCTCGGAACGGATGCCATCTTCCTCATGCTCGAACACGCTGTAGCCGAAGCCATGGCGAGTGGTGTACGTTGCGCTGCCGCGCCGGGGCAATGGACTAGGCGACCAGTAATGTCCGCTCTCCTCGTCGCGCAGGTATAGGGCTTCGCCGCTCGTATCGCCGATTGGATCGTTAGCCCATGGCGTTAGTCTGAACTCGTGCGCGTTCTCGCTCCACGTATAGGCACCTCCGCTCTCGGAGACGACCGTGCCGAAGCCCGGGTTCGCAAGCACATTTGCCCATGGCGCCGGGGTGGAGTCGCCAGGTTCCAGCTTGATGACGTACTCGGTGCCGTCTGCCGAAAAGCCGCCGTACGGGTTCTGCAGAATCAACGCGTCCGCCGGCGCCGGAGCGTGCACCTCAGGCAACCGGTCAGCGAAGTAGGCGCTCGTCGGCTCGAACGGCACTGCGCTCGTATCCGGGCGCCGACGCTCGACTTGCTCGGCCAGGCTTCCACGCGTGTCCGCTACGATAATGCGCGCCACCGCCTGCATCAGGTCACGGTCTTCGCGTGACAATTGCTGGGCTGGCCGAACGAAAATCCCACCCGGCCGGTCTATCAGGTTCGCTTCCGTGCCCGAGGCGATCAGACCCATGATCAGGTCCTGCAAGTTCTGCCGGTAGCCCGCGTGGTCCTCGTTCCAGATCACCAGATCGACGGCCAGCCCTTTTTGTCGCCAGTATGCATGCGCCTGTACCATCTGCCGAACCAGTTCGATGTTGGCCATGTCGGTGATCTGCAGCAGCACAATAGGCAGGTCGCCCGAGATCGACTGGCCCCATAAGCCGGACTGGTTGCGCCGGTTCGCGGCCAATACGCCAGCCTCGGCGCGCAACGACGCGTTGGCGTAGATGATCGACGCCGCCATCTGCTCGTAGAGCCGCGCATCGGAAACCGTGGCGTTCATCTGTCGCAGCGACACCTGACTATGAGTCCAGGCGAGGTCGAAGACACGATCGGCGAGTTGCCGGTCGCGATATTTGTCGATCAGGCGCAAGCAGCCGTCACGGCTGTCGCTTAACCCTGTGACGAAGTCGATCGTCGCCGACTGCCCCGGGTTGAGCGTAATCCGGCAGCGAATTGAAACGATCGGATCAAGCACGGATCCAGCACTGTTCGAGAGCCGGCCCTGGGTGTCGGATCCGTCGTTCATCGCCGCGGGATGAACGACGCTGCGTCCCCGGCCGATAAACCGCGCCCGGTCGGTCTCGTAGGAAATCGCATCGATATCCACGCCGTGCGCCGCCAGCAGATGACACATCCACGGCACGGCTTCCTTACTCGAGCGAGGCCGCCGCGTGCATAAAATGGCTTGCAACGGCTCCAGCAGTTCGGTCTGAACGAACAGATTACTGAAGGCGCGATGCGCGGCATCGGCCGCCGCGGGCGCCAGCACGACCTCGCCATAGCTGGTCAGCTCGATCGTCCGCCGCACCCGTGCGCGATTGGTGATATGAAGGCGCCGCAACTCGATATCGTCTTCCGGCGACACCACGATCTCGGTATGCGAGTCGAAGTCGCGTTCGCGCACGCGGAACTCGGCGCGCGCGTCGGAGAAAATGGCTTCGTAAAGATTGGGGCGCTTGAGCGTCGGCTGATGTGCGCTCGACCAGAACTCGCCACTCGCCACATCGCGCAGGTAACAAAACATGCCCCAGTTGTCGGACGTGATGTCTTCGCGCCATCGCGTAACCGATAAATCGCCGCAACGGCTGTAGCCGCCACCCGCGCTGCTTACCATCACGTGATACCGGCCGTTCGACAGCAGTTGCACTGAAGGTCTCGCCCGGTCGGGGTCGGTGAAAATGCGCAGCTTGGTCTCCGCAATAAGTGCAGCCGCGTCGACGGCGGGCAGGCCCGGCGTCGGCAAATATTCGGTTGCAGTCTTCGGGATGCGCTCCTGCAACAACAAGGTGGTGGCCTTGAACTGCGGGTCGGATTCGAAGCGGCGCTGCATGGGTTGCCCAAGCAGGCAGCTCGCCATCGACAACAGGCTCATGCCCTGGTGGTGCGCCATGTACGAGTGGATAACGACCGAGGTCTGACCGCGCGGCACACGTGCCTGAGTGTGATCGATGGCTTCGTAGAAACCATAGCGTCCGGCCGCTCCAGTCGCCACAAGACGCTGCAAGTTACGGCAAGCCGCTGCGGGCGCCACCATCAAGGCAAGCGCCGTGGCGTACGGTGCGACGACAACATCGTCACCGAGTCCACGCTTGAGCCCGAGGCCCGGCACGCCAAACGCGCGGTACTGGTAGTTGAGTTGGGCATCAAGCACGTTGTAGCCCGACTCGGACACGCCCCACGGCACGCCGAGCTGATGGCCGTACTCGATCTGCCGGGCGACTGCCGCACGGCAGGTCTGGTCGAGCAAGGTGCCTTCGTAGCTGGGCATGACCAGCATCGGCATCAGGTATTCGAACATCGAGCCGGTCCACGAGAGCAAGACCGGAACACCACCGGTACTCGTCAGCAAACGTCCCAATGTGAACCAGCTTTCCTGCGGCAACTGGCCCTGCGCGATCGCCACGAAGTTCGTCAGCCGCGCCTCGGACGCGAGCAGATCGTAATAACCGGTATCGAGACGGCGCTCGTCCACGTTGTATCCAATGCTCAACAACTCGCGGCTGCCGTCGTAGAGGAACTTGAAATCCATCGTCGCCAGGTCAGCGGAGAGTTCCGCCAGCCGGTTGACTTGCGCGATGCGATCGATTGCGACACAGCGTACTTCAATGGCGCGTGCTTGGCCCACGTCGGGCCACAGATTCACGTCAAGCTGTGCAAGTTGCCGGAAGGTCGGCAAACCCGGATCTGCATCGATGGCTGGCGGCAGGTCGAAGCGGCCAAGCTCGTCGGCGATGTCACGGCATTGTGCCGACAGTGCTCGCGACCAGAAGAAAAGATCGCTATCCGCCGGACCTTTGATCTCGTGCGCGAGCGTCGCGGCCAAGGCCGACACCCGG
>NZ_AEJF01000219.1 GCF_001028175.1 Caballeronia mineralivorans PML1(12) | reverse complement strand
TGCGCGGCGGCGCTGCCGAAGCTGCGCTCAGTTGGGCCTCGAGCGGCGCAAATGCATCGAGGTCGAACTCTGCTGCGTGTGCCGCCGCGCGATAAGCGTCGAGGGTATCGGCGAGACCGGCGAACGTGTGCGGACTGAATACGGGTTCGTCCACCACCTCCAGCAAGCCACGGCTCAAGGTCATCAAATGGCCCGCGAGGTTGCCGCTATCGACTGTCGATACATAACGCGGCGCAAGCGTCTGCAATGTGCTCGTGTCGTACCAGTTGAAGAAGTGATTGCGATAACGCTCGAGGCTATCCATGGTCGCGAGCGTATCGCCGATGCGTGCGAGCATTCGCCCGGCGCTCAGATAGCCAAAATCGAAAGCGGCCAGATGCGCGAGCAGGCTCATGCCCATGTTGGTCGGAGAAGTGCGGTGCGCAACGACCATGGCGCCTGAAATGGGCACCTCCTGGATGTTGTCGGGCGGCAGCCAATGGTCTTCCGGTCCGACATATTCGTCGAAAAAGGCCCAGGTCTTCCGGGCGAGTCCGCGCAGAAAACGCGTCTCGTTGGCAGCCAAAGCGCTCCCGGTCTGAACGGGAGGCTGACTGATCCACCAGGCTAGCAGCGGAGACAGGAGCCACAACAGCGCGAACGGCGCGGCCGCCGCAAGTGTCTCGGGCGTCGTGAGGAATGACAGGCTTAGCGCTGCACCGAGAAGCGGGCCGATCCACATGAGCCGGTACAGCGCCTTCGGGTCGTTGGGTGCGACCCGCTCGACTTCGCGAGAAGCGTTCCATTGCAGCAGCTTGTGCTTGCTGAACCCGATGCGCCAGAGTGTGCGCACGATGGCGTCCATGCTGTACAGCGCTTCGTGGGGCAGCCATGCGAGCGCCAGAAACGCGCGCGCCAGATGACGGCCGGCCGATTGCGCGGTCAACGCGACATGCCGGCGCAGCGGCATGTCATGCGGCTTCTGAAGGAGTTCGATCAGGCTCGCGACCAGCGGCATGCTCAACGTCAACGCGACAACGCCGACGGTCCAGGCGAGAGGCTGCCATCCGCTGATCCACCCCATCAACAACATGGCCAGCACTGCGGCAGGCGAGGCGCTGCGCCGCAGGTTGTCAAACAGCTTCCAGCGCGACAGCAATGAAAGCGGATTGCGCGTCAGACCGCCATGTTGAGTCGGCGCCCAGGGAAAGATCCACGGCAGCAGTTGCCAGTCACCGCGGATCCATCGGTGCCGCCGGTTGACGTCGGCGCTGTAGCGGGCCGGATACTCCTCGTACAGATGCACGTCGCTCAGGAGGCCCGCTCGTGCGTAGCAGCCTTCTATCAGGTCATGACTCAGGATGCGGTTGTCAGGAAAACGCCCCTCCACTGCCTGCTCGAACGCATCGAGTTCGTAGATTCCCTTACCGATGAATGACCCTTCGTGGAACAGATCCTGATAGACATCCGAAGCGGCTCTTGTGTAGGGATCGATACCGGCATCGCCGCCGAACAGCCGCGCATACGCCGATCTCGCCGTGCTCGGAAGACTGATGCCAACGCGCGGCTGAAGAATCGCATGGCCGGAACTCACGCGCTGCTTGACCGCGTCGTAGACGGCCGCATTCAGTGGATGCGCGATCGCGCCGATAAACTGGCTGGCTGCATCGCGCGGGAGCTGGGTGTCCGTATCGAGCGTAATTACATACCGCACGCGTGGCAACGCCGCGATGTCCCCCACGATCAGCGAGAAACGATCGCTTCCGGTGCCGCGCAGCAGCGCATCGAGTTCGGCGATCTTGCCGCGCTTTCGCTCATGTCCCATCCAGACTTTTTCGATGTCGTTCCAGCGTCGCGGGCGATGAAACAGGAAGAAACGGTCGCCCTGGGTATCGGGATATTTTTCGTTCAACGCTTCGATGCTCAGCCGCGCGAGCAGCATCAGCCCTGCATCTTCGTCGCGACTCTCGGAGGCTGAATCCATAAAGTCGGTCAGCAAGCTGAAATGCAGATGGGGATCACGATTCGCGAGGAACCGTACTTCAAGCCCCTCCGTCAGATCCTCCACATCTTGCGCACTGCCGATCAGCGACGGAATCACGACAAGCGTGCGCATCTGCGCCGGGATACCCCTGGTGAAGTCCAGGCGCGGCAGCCAGTCGGGCACGACCGTCAGAGTGACGAACCAGTTGACGAAATCGATAGCAACGCGGCTGGTCATCAGCAGCACCGGTACAGCGAGCACGGCCAACAAACCGCCCCGCCACCCGTGGCGGTGAGCCGCGTCGAGAAAAGGCCATGCAAACAGGAGGGTGATCAGCGCCGCCAGGGCAAGATAAATAGGCAACGGTGCACGACGCAAGAGGCGCCTCCATACCTCGCGTGCATTCACTCTTGCCTCGACGTGCCGTTCGAGTTCTCCAACGCCATCGCGCAACAGATAAAAACCAACGTGATGTTCGACACTGCGGCCCGTGTCCGATTCAACGGCATTCCTGGCCAGATCGATCGCCGCACGCGCCACCACCTCCTCCGGCTGCTTACTTGCACGCGCGAGCCGTTCAACGCTGTGCCGGTACCGGTCCCGTGTCGCGAAATCCATCGCTCGATAGATATCGGCGGGATCTTCGCCGAGAACCTGTTCCACGATGCTCGTGCTTTCGACGAAATCGCGCCAGTCGGTGGCCGAGAGCAAGCGCAGGCTGCTGATGCTGTTGCTGATCGAAACCTGGTCTGCCGCCTGCTGCTGCGCCTCCAGCTGCACCATCCGGTCGATGCTCAGGCCCGACTCCGATAACAGTTGCTCGATCCACGTCAGCGGCAGTGCCAGGGTTGCACTCTGTCCCTGCAGGCGCCGAGCCAGCTCGGCCACGAAGGAACTCGCCATGGGCGGGTTCGAGCGCGCCATGTCAGCAACTGTCAACACCACGCTTTTCGGGTCGTGCCCAGCCGTCTCGGTCATCCGATCGGCCCAATGCCCGGCGAGGTTGCGATCGTCGAGGTCGGTTGTCACGCGGCTTGCCACACGCCGCAGATTCTCGATCAAGGCGAGCCGCAACATGATGGGAATCGCCCAAAGCTCACCCAGCGTGAGCGGCGTAACACTCTGATAGGCCGTGATGAAGCGAGTCAGGCTTTCGGTATTGACGCGTCCGTCGCCGTGCGAGATTGTCTCCAGCGCAATGCCATACACGCGCGGCAATTCGTGGGACGGACCATCGGCGAGACGCGGTAATTCGCGGCTATAACCCTTCGGAAGATGGTGCCGCGCGATCCGGATCTGCTCGGCGATCAGGTAGTAATTGTCGAGCAGCCACTCGGCGGCAGGCGTTACCCGGTAGCTGTTGAGCGTTGCTTTCGTGAGACGTTCGTACGCACTTAGCAGCGTCGCTTCATTATTCGCGAGCCGTGGCAGCAGATGATCCAACCCCGCATCTGTGCTTAACCGATGCTGCCCCGCAAGCCGCACCCCGTGCAGTTCCATCTGGTCCGCGCTGAACAGCTCGGCGCGCAGCGCGGGCTCTTGAGGCAAGCGGCGAGATTCGGTCTTCCATCGGGCCAACGCCCCCAGAAGCGAATCAAGTTTGAGCGGTAAATACGAACGGGAAAAGGCCATCATTGTCCAAAATTGCAGACTGGCGAACTGTCGGCATGGTGCGCGAAGCTGCGTAGCTGGCGTAGGGAATGGATTCGGGGGTGCAAGAGGCAAGCGCCAACGCGTTCCTCGCGCATCGCACGTCAAAGTCGACGCGAGCGTTTGAACCTGGTGAAAACTACGACGCCCGGAGAACATCAATCACAGGGTTTGGCAGGAAACGGGGATTCGCCTCGTATGAACGACGAACCCGATGAAACACGGCCGGTCTTTAGTCGAATGGACGGAAGAACACCTTCCGCCGGGCCGGATCGGTGACAAACTGAAATAACGACATGCCGGCAGGTTTGGCGAGCAGATCGCCTTCTATTGCGGCGTGCGCGGCTTCGAAGCCCTGCGCGGCGGCATCGCGAAGTCCGTCGGTGCCGGCGAGGATGGGCGCCCGGGCGCAATAATCCCGCACGAACGTATTTCCCGACGATTGCAGCAGTGAAACCATGACTTCGAAGTCCCTGCCGTGTATGCGATGGCTTAAAACGAACTTCCCTTCCCCGTGTCCGGCTAGCAACTCTTTTACGATGCGGTGATTCATTTCTACTGGCTTCTCCTTTGGCCGTCATACAGCGGCGCTGCAGGACCGGCACCCGCGACTGATACCGGCGCAACCGGTGCCTCCTTTAGGGGAACACAAATTTGGCGCTCAAAGGCAATTCTTTTTAAAGACCTTATTTTTGCGTCAAATCATGGAAGTGACAAAAAGCGCCCGTGCGCGTGTGCCGGCGGCACTTTGGGTAGGAAATGACGCCGCAAAACACCCTGGCCGGAATTCGACATTCGCTTCACGAACCCTCGCGCCCGCTTGTTACCCGCTCTTGATAGAATTGATTCCGTCAATGGTTGTTTAACGATTGATCACACCATTGGAGTTCAATTTGGCAACGTATGAAGTCGATTTTTTCTATAGCTCGGCCGAAGCGCCGGACATTTACAACCAACAAGTGACTCACCACGCGGTCTCCGGCGTGCCGGACTACCTTCTCGGTGAAGCCGCAGTCGCGCATATCACAGCCCGCTTGCTGCATGACAATCCGTCGTTCAGGCGGATCCGGAATCTGAGAATCCGAAACGCTGCGGTTTCGCCGAATTCAAGTAAGCCCGCCGGCGAGTAAGCCGGCTTCAACGTATGCTGCTGTCGTAGCATCAGGGCTTACGAAGCGAGACTTGCGCCTATGTCCGAACACCTGTCGAATCAAAAACTGCGCCGATTCGCTTCGATCGTGGCACTCGCTGTCGCCCTCGTCCTGGTCGCTGTCAAGGTATGGGCGTGGCTTGCAACAGGCTCGATCTCGTTACTCACGTCTGCGGCCGACGGGCTGGTCGACGTCGTCGCATCCCTCGTCACCTTTGCGGGCGTCCGGTATGCAGGGCGCCCTGTCGATCGAGGCCATCGTTATGGACACGGTAAGGCCGAAGCCGTCGCCGCGTTCGTGCAAGCGTTGTTGCTCGCGGGCGCGGCCGTGGTCCTTGGGATTCAATCGTTCACGCGCCTGCTCGTCCCGCAACCGCTCACAGAGATCGGCTTCGGCTTGTGGGTGATCATTGCCAGTTCAGTGGCGGCAGGCGGGCTTGTCGCAATGCAAACCTATGTCGTCAAACGGACTGGATCGACAGCAATCGCTGCAGACCGTGCGCACTACATGACCGACGTTGCGGTGAACATTGCAGTGCTGGTTGCGCTGGTACTTGAACGGTTCCTCGCGTGGAACCGTGCCGACGCAATAGGCGCGCTGGCAATTTCCTGCTACATGCTATGGAATGCGCGGGGAATGGCCCTGCATGCCTTGATTCAGTTACTCGATCGGGAACTCGATACATCTGACCGGGAGCGAATCAAGTCCGCTGTGCTCGGCTGCGAAGGTGTTCAGGCGGTTCATGACATCCGGACCCGGAATGGCGGGGACCGCGTGTTCGTGGAGTTTCACCTCGAGGTCGATGGAGCAATGTCGGTTGAAAAAGGCCACAGCATTGGAGATCGCGCGGAGGACGCCGTAAGATCGATATTTCAGGCCGCCGATGTGGTTGCTCATCTCGAACCCGCCGGTATCGACGATCGGCGTCTGGACGATTTGATCAAGTGATTCAGCGAGCACTGCGCGATCGAAGCCGACTGGACTCGCTCCATGTTTCCGGCGACCGTGAGGCTTGCAATCACCAAGGCTCTGTCCGCTACTTGGACACGGCGCCCTCTCCTGAATCAGTGCTGGCAACAAAGTGGCGAAACTCCTTTTCTGCTTGTGTGATCAGTTCGGCGCATGTGACATACATCCATGCGGGAGCTCCGTCGCTCGTGTACATCCCGCGACACAAGCCTTTTACACGAATCGTCGCACTGTCGATGCCGTCGCCCGTGGCGGTGCGCGACGCCCATAAATAAAGAACGCCGGATTCATGCGGCACGCCTGTCTCAATGGTTATTTCGTTTGCGCGACGAATGTTCGTCGCAGAATGCCGCGTAACGAATTCCCGAGTCCTTTGCCACGCCGCGTCGCACGCTACGCGGCCCACGCAGCCTATCGACGCGTCGTCGCGAGCTTCGTCTAACGCGATTTCGTAGTGCTGAGCGTCGATAGACGATCTGCTGGTCGTGCAAGCACCAAGACTCGCGACGGCGATCGTCAATATGATTCGCTTCCAACGATTTGGCGTCGTGTTGATAGGCGCTTGAGCAGCACTCACGTGCGTGGCAATAACGTCTTAGTCTCGTCGATGCTTTGCTCCGCACGCTTGGTGATCGCCGCCAATGCATCGGCCTGTGATTTTTGTGCCATCTCCGCGATCTCCCGCATGTTGTCGACGGCCTTCTTTATGGAGTGCTGGACGAATTCCCCCTGCTTTGCCATCACGTCCGTTGGGCTGCCACCGGTCATTTGCTGTGCGGCGGCCTGAATCTCTCGCACACTCGCACTCAACATTTCTGCCTGCTTTTGCACCACAGCCTGCATGCCTTCGAACGCTAGCCTGTTAGCCTCCCCGAGCGCCTCGAGGTCTTTGCGTCGTGCTTCGATCAGCGACGTCTTATCGACGCCGGGAAAGTTGAAGCCCTCCAGCATCTTGCTGAAGTCGGCGATCGGATTAAAAGCTGTTGCCATGATAAGTCTCCCTTGGACTATTGATTAAGCGATACAACGGACGGCGACGTCCGCCGTGTTTCCTGACCCGCGTTCAGCACGAGCCGTCATAAGACAGGCCGCGTGGTTCTTGAAGGCTTTCGCCTCGCCGATGGGCAATACGATCCGGTCGTAGACTTCGTTGATCACGTCGGCCGCAGATAGGTAAAACGTGAACACCGCAGTCAGAAGGCCGCCATAACCACCAGCAGCACGCAGCGCGGTCGAACCTGTCCACTCGCCGCCGGCAAGCAGGACGAACGTGATCCAGAGCGTCAGGAAAATCAGCTGGAGTGCGCGCGGCGAACGAAACGTAGCGAGCCACATATAGAAGGTGAACACGCCCCATAGAAACAGATACCAGCCAACGAACGCGGCGGGTACCTTGCCATGGAGAAACAGGACGAACAGGGCAAATGACCACCAGAACGCCCCGTAGGCCAAAAACGCCGTCGCACCGAAGGTGTTGCCTCGCGGTAGTTCCATCACGCCCGCTATGGCTTGCGCGGTGCCGCCAAAGCAGAGTGCGCACGCGAGTACCAGTCCTGTTGAATCACTTGAAAACCAGCCTGCGTTGATCATGCTCAACAACCATGTCGTCAGCGCGAACCCGGCGAGACCCAGCGGCGCCGGATTCGCTAGTTTCCTTTGCGTTATTGCGTAGTTCATTGTCTGTCTCCTGAAGATATCGGTAAGCTGCGGGCAATCCGCAGTAAAACTCCGAACGTGATCAAAAAACTCGCGCCCGAAACGGGCTTAGCGGAGTTGATCGAGAATCGCCGGATTCTTCAGTGTCGACACGTCCTGCTTGATTTAATCCTATGCCCCACACGAACCGCATCTTTGACTTGCATCAACCATAAGCCGCAGAGGCTTCGCGATGCCTCAACCTTGCTCGCGCGAACCAATTCATGAATCGCCGTCTTCTGCAGTGCCTGGCGCAGGCGCGAAATGAGCTCATCGATATTCACGCTTGTGCCATTTCCCGCGCAGATCTACCTTGATCTGAGTCAATGTCGGCGCGCGCGAAAACGCTAGCCTAAGGAAGGCGCAATTGCGTGCCGCTCAGGATGTCTGAGGCGTAATTACCGTGCATAGATATCTCGCCGCCCACTTGGGCTCGGGCAGGCGGGTCCGGATGCGAGTTGAGACATTGTTACGGTCCGCAAGATAGTCCGGCGCTGAAGTGGTCAACGCGTGTCACGCTTTTTCGACCGGGCTCGCAGCGGTCCGGCGTCATGGGTCGGACATCCGGGAACTAAGCCAATCGCCAGACCGCTGGCAACCAACAAGTAGCCGTGATCAAACAGTCTGTCATTGCCCCGTTTCTGCGCGCGACGATACGCGAAAGACCGATCCAGACGAAAACCTGCTTTCCGGATCACCTCGTCATTCCTGTCGGAAAAGTCAGCTCTGCCCCTACTTCTTCCGAGCGAGGAAACGAAAGTGAACAGATCCACCGATGAGAGACTTGTGGAGCAAATAGCTCAAGAAACGCACACATCCGTGCAAGCCGTTTCGAAGACGTATGAGGACACGATGGCATCCTATCGAGACGGAGCACGCATCCATGACTATATGTCGCTTTTGGCAGCCAAAAGCGTTCGCGCAAACCTGAAACCCGCCAAAGCTTGGTTCCGTCGGGCTTAACCAAAACGCAAAGCCGCCCCCCGTCAGCGAGCGTGTAACGTCTCGTGGCAGCCTTGGCGTTCACAATCTCCAGATGGGTAAGCTGATGAAGTGCGGTTTTCGACATCGTTGTATACCGTTCGTGGACTCTCGTGAATACGAAAATACAACGCTCAAAGTTCGGATCTAGCTGGAACATACTGGACGTCCCAAGACAATTCGCAGGCAATAAAAAACCCGCAGAGCCAATAGCTGTGCGGGTTTCAGAGGATTCTTCCGGACATCGTCGGAACGATTGGGACGTTGCTTGCGAAACGGTATGGTGGTGCTGAGAGGTTCGAAGACAGCCTTCTACACCTTACGGAATAAGGCCTCCACACAATTCGATCTGTCAGATACAACGAAAAATACAACGATCTGACTTGCGCACTAGTCTTTTGCGAAAATACAACGAGTATGCAGTCAGTTGGCCCTTTGCCGGCCAGCCTTTTACCAAAAGGTCATAGCAGCCTCGTTATCAACGACAACATCGAGATGTACCCAGCCCAATTGCTGTTCCCGTTCGTAATAGCACGATCGTCGAACCGCCGCTCATCACCGCACCGTTCTCGTGAACAGCCGCGGTTCGGCAGATACGACTGCCTCTTGTCGACACGACGCGGTCTTCCAGTTTTCCCATTTTCCTGACGGCACCCCGATTCAGGTCCTTACCTGATGACTGACAGTAGCTGAAGTGATACTTTCATTGCATAAAACCTTTGGCCGGCCGCGTCGGGAATTTCATGAAACCCACCATTCTCCGCTACGAATTTTCGAGCGTGTGACGAAGACGCATCAACCGTGAGGCTCTCATCACGGGTACTTTCGTCAGCCAAAGATGTCTGGTCGGGTGCGTCGATATAAAGATTGTCGATTCCGCCCAGCTTAACGGATGTTTTCGCATTTTCGATGCATCCCGTTGAATTTTCGAAGACTAGAATTTGCTCAGGTAAATCCCGTCAATATTTCTTCACAAAATTTAGCTATCCTTACGTATATGAAATCCAATGAAAAGGGTTGAATTGGAACAGGCAATCGACTCAAGCTTGCACCCTATTGCAGGCGGTTCGTTGAAGGCCGGGATTCAAGGGTTTGACTAAGATTGGTGGCGGATCGATGAAATCCTAGCGGCGCTTGAGGTCTACGGTTCGTTCGCCGCCGTGGTAGCCGGGGGCGTTGTTGCATAAATCGATTTCGAATACAAAAGGGGCTCCAGTGATACGAAATTCAGGCGATGCGAACGGACTGCGAGCGTTCAGGTGCCGTCATGCGGTTGAGCACGCTCACCCGGATCGCCAGCTCCGTCACTTGACCGGTCTTTGCGTCGAGCGCCAGATGAATCTTGCGCCAGATGCGTCGCTTCGAGTAGCCATGTTGCCGCACCTTCCATTCGCCTTCGCGGCAGACCTTCAGGCCCGTACTGTCGATGAGAAGATGCAGCTTCAGCGTCGTGTAATTGGGCACCGGCAGATCCGTGAAGGTCAGCTCACGCTGGCTCTGTGCGAGTCCTTGCAGCGCCCGCAACGGCAGGCGGGAAACCTGCTTGAGTCCGAGCAGCATCTGAATCACTACATCCGCGTAGACGCACGGGCGACCGCTTATGCGCGAGCCTGGGACACTACAAAATAGAATTTCAGGATTAGCTAAAAGGTCTCGACGGAGCGAATGTTCTCGTATTCCAGGCATTGTCGAATGAAGAAGAATTTAATCAACGCGTCTCGTTTCCGCTATTTCGTTCATTTAAACCGGCATACCGGGATTTGTCATTCTGTTCCGCGCAGATGCCGATCCATGCCTCGATCTTTTTCTGTGGCAGCGCCCTCGCAATCCACGAAAGCTACTAAAGGTCACGAAGACATGAAAATTCTTGTAACTGGCAGTGCTGGTCATCTTGGCGAAGCTCTAATGCGAATCCTTCAGAACTCATGCCACGAAGCAATAGGTCTGGACATAAAGCCCTCGCCGTTCACCCAATTGACAGGCTCGATTTGCGACCGCGATTTTGTGGCCGACTGTTTGCGTGGTGTGAATGCTGTCGTGCACACAGCGACTTTACACAAGCCCCACGTCGCAACACACACGCGCCATGATTTCATTGATACAAATATCACGGGCACGCTCAACCTGCTAGAAGAAAGCGTGAGGAATGGCGTTGAATCTTTCGTATTTACAAGCACAACAAGCGTATATGGCAGAGCTCTAGCACCCAGTGAAGACAAGCCGACAGCATGGATTACTGAAGATGTCGTTCCAATTTGCAAGAACATTTATGGCGTAACTAAATTGAGCGCAGAGAATCTATGCGAACTCTTTCACTATAGAAGTGGTCTGCCATGCATCATTCTCAGAACAGCACGTTTCTTTTCAGAAGAGGATGATGACGAATATGCGCGCCGGAAATACACCCCTGACAATCTCAAGGTCAATGAATTTCTGTACCGTCGCGTCGACCTGGAAGATGCAGCTACAGCTCATTTACTCGCTGCTGAAAAGGCTCCGGAGATCGGACTCGCGCGCTACGTGGTTAGCGCGACGACCCCATTCTCGCACGATGATCTTGTTCACCTTCGAACAAGTACGGATATTGTAGTGCGTCACCTTTTTCCGGAATATGAGAACATTTATGCGAGGCTCGGATGGTCAATGCTGCGTTCGCTTGACCGCGTCTACGTGAACGAACGCGCACGAATGGGCTTGGGATGGCAACCAAAATACGATTTTCGGAGTATTTTGCGGAGCCTGGCGACGTCCTGCGATTTTCGTAGTGCACTGTCACTGAATGTCGGGACCAAGGGCTACCACACGCAACGCTTCTCGGACGGCCCTTACCCCGTCGATACAGAGGTGGCGCCGAAAATCAGGACAAGCAGGGTAAGTGAAATCGCCCTGTCACACGGCGTCGAAAGAGGAAGTTAACGGGGCACCAGGCGTCAGTCCGTTCAGTAGGATCCGGCAGTCCGCTGCTTCCGGGTGTGTGCCGCGAGGGAAAACCGATAGCGCCAACAAAATCTCGAAAGCAAGCGGCGCGGCATGACGTCAAAGTACACATCAACTAAAACGACTCCCTTTCCAAGATCATGCTCTCCGCGCCCTACAAGCTAGACACCCCATCCCAGATTGAGGCGGCGTTACGCTTTGACGTCGACATGGGTCAGAAATCAGGGCAACCCTTTACGCTGGAGGTCAATGGCTTGCGTTACAACGTGGAGCCTGCTGGTACTTCGGCTCGACGGCTTCGGGTGCAAAGGGAGGCCCCGGAACGGCCCAGCATGTTTGATACGCTTCTCAATAGCCTGTTTAGCCCGGTAAACGAAGCGAAAGCGGTTGCGAAAGCGGTTGCGCACGCGCTGAACAGCACCGAGGTGCGGGAAAAGGCTACGCAAAAGGTTGCCCGCAGTTTCAACGCAGACCTGAGACATCTCTTTGTCTTGAACCATAACCGTGCTTCCGCTCCGCTGAAACTCGCCGGCTTCAATATGAAGGGCCTCAATCTTGCGGGGCTCGACATGAGCAGTGCCGATCTGAGCGGCGCTGCTCTGGATCCGCAGAGCCTGAGAGGTCTGGATTTGCGTAACGCGGATCTGAATGAACTGGATCTTTCCAACTTCGATCTGCGCGACACTGATCTACGCGGCGCCAACCTGTCGGACACGATACTAACTGGGGCGACGCTCAGTGGAACTCGACTACAAGGGGCGAGGCTGATTAACACTGTGCTGGACAAGGACAGTCTGCAAGGTAAAAACCTGAGCAACGCAAACCTGTGCGGGCAGGATCTTTCCGGCTTTGATCTGAGCAACACCGACCTATCGGGCACGATGCTGATTGCCGCGACGCTCAGTGGAACTCAACTACAAGGGGCGAGACTGATTAACACTGTGCTGGACAAGGACAGTCTGCAAGGCAAAGACCTGAGCAACACAAACCTGTGCGGGCAGGATCTCTCCGGCTTTGATCTGAGCAACACTGATCTGAGCAACGCCGACCTGTCGGACACGATACTGACTGGGGCGACGCTCAGTGGAACTCGACTACAAGGGGCGAGGCTGACTGGCGCCGCGCTGGACAAGGACAGTCTTCAAGGCAAAGACCTGAGCAACGCAAACCTCTGCGATCAGGATCTTTCCGGCTTTGATCTGAGCAACACCAATCTGACCAACGCCGACCTGTGGGACACGATACTGACCGGGGCGACGCTCAGTGGAACTCGACTACAAGGGGCGAGGCTGACTGGCGCCGCGCTGGACAAGGACAGTCTGCAAGGCAAAGACCTGAGCAACGCAAACCTGTGCGATCAGGATCTTTCCGGCTTCGATCTGACCGGCACCAACTTGGAAGGCGCCATCCTGCAAGACACAAGGCTTGTCGGCGCCAAGCTGGACGAACATAGCCTGGTCGACGCCGATCTCCGAGGTGCGGACCTGAGTGGACTTGATCTTTCCTACACTCGTCCGGGCAACGACCACCTCCTGGACGACGCCGTGCTGTGGAATACGCAGCTTAGCCCCGAGCTCCAGCGTGCGTTGGCGCAACAACCGAATGGTGCAGGGCCGACCGATTAGTCAGAAACGACGGTTGCGAGAGATACAACTGATCCGACTCGGCACCCGGACAACCCGGTGAGACCCTGCCCACACGTGACCGGTTTCATCGGCCTCTATAGCGATTGCGACGTGACACCTTCGTCCGGAAGCGCGTGTCCGGCGCTTTGAGAACCGGCTGGATAGTCGATGACATCAAACATTTCAGTTACCGCATCCTTCCAGTAATTCCTCAATTCCGGCCTCTCATCCTGAAATTGATCCATTTGAGCGACGCACCACTTCAGATTGTCACGAAATTGCGATCGTCTGACAGGTCCGCGCCGTAAAACAAAAAAGCGGTCGTACGCGTCCAGTACCGCCCTCCTGCGCAAGCCGTCTCTAAAATCGCCAAATGCGATTCTCAGGCCGTGTTCGACCTGATTTTTGTATTCCACTTGCGCCAGCGATTTATCCCCTGAAATCAGCGTATGCATGATTCGCCCGTGCTCAACCCACCACACCTTATCCGCGTGTTTGTAATCATTCAGGGCCAGAAGTACACGCTTGGCGTCTACGCTGTTCCATAAGCCAGTCCGGGCAGATACGACTTCTTTCAATTCAGATATGTTCATCTGAAATATCCAGTTGTCGACGGAACTCAGACCTGAAAAATCCGGACTTGCGTTCATCATCATGGGGCGAATGCAGGACTCGTATTCGGCACGCGTCATATTTCCGGTCGCGCAGGCCATGCTGGCGTGGCCCAGACGCAATACCGCAACGCTCCTGATCAAGTTGGCAAGCAGGCCAGGATTGTCCGCCTTTGCCGCGCGGATCGCCTGCTGCGCAACGTATGTCGCGATGTTCAGACTTTGAAAGAGAAGCTGATGTCCGGCTATACAGATAAAAATCACTCTCCGGTCTGCTTCGCTGCCACTATCCGCAGATGAAGATCTTGCAAAAAAATCCACGATAGTTGGTTCCGAAAGATTATCCGAAGGCATCACGCAGCTCTCAGGTAAACATATCTCGCAAATCTGAAAATTATTCATGATATTTCTCAAAATTCCTTGCCAGGCCGCTGACAGTGTTTAACCCGGTCAATCCGTGGCTCGCGCCACGAGCCGGATTTGATATAACGCGACAATCCGATCCCGCGTTTTCCGTCGAGACAAATGGCCTGCAATGCGATCGACCACGCCCATGCGCTTTCGTCATCTTGACAAAAAGTGTCACATCAGAGTTATGGATTACTGGACATCTGTAATCCGTCTAACCAGCAACTACCTGAAATTAAAATATCACCTCGGTTAATACCGGTCATCAGGTAATGACCTGAATCGGAGTGCGATCGAAAAACGGCAATCGACCGCGACTGGCAAGATTGACGTAACCGTGCATTCGGCCTGGCTATAGCCGGCGCCGTCATGACCACGCCTCGCTATCCAGGCTTTTTGGCGTGTGCGAACGCCACATGCAGAAATCCTGATTCAAACCGCGAGACTTTTTCCGGACAGGATTTTATGTTTCCGAAAGACAGCTTGGCCACGGCAAACGGATACTAGGTTTCCCCAACCCCGTGGTCCTCACAATTTCCACGTATTCATGACAAGCTCGTTAAGAATCCGGCACGTTGCATCTCGCTCCGGCAAAAAGAGACTGACAAAGGACATGTTGCTGCCATTGCCTGTCGCCAGGGTCCGTGCAATGTCGCTTGAGAATCATCTGGCGCTTGCAGCGATGTGCAACGGACACGGCAATGTCGATCTGATGACCTGCCTGATCAAGGCGCTCTATTTGACGTATTTCATGCGCGACGCCGTGCAGGACAGTGATGATCTCGCTCTGTTACGAGAGGCCGAAGCCGCGCTTGAACGCAGCGTGACGCGTGTGGAGAACCTGCAGAAATGGAGCGTGGCCGAGGACGATCGTGCTGTAGTCGAGCAAACCCTGGCGTTGTACGACAGACAGTTGGCGTCGGCCCCGGCGCATCGGCACATGGATGCGTCGGACCGCCTCGCGGATTTCTTCAATAGCGACATGCGCTCACCCATTGCCACCGGTGGTGTTGCGAATCGCATCGCTTAAATCCTGGCGTTCACCTCGTCGAAGGCGTGAGCCGTTTCATTCCGGCAATGTGGGAAGCAAAGGTTCCCACCGTACGCTTCAGTGTCGTCCGCACGCGGGGTTCGTGCGATATCAATGACCCAAACAACGTGCATCGTCGCAACTACTCCGGCATAGTACGCGAGGCGGACGACGTCATCACTAATCCGGCGACCAAACTGATTTACTTCCCCCGCGACGCTGAAACGGTGACTTCGATGGTCAACGCGATATACGCGATATACGCGATATACGCGATATTCAAGGGACGTGACCTTTCCAGGGCAAGCAAGACCTGACCGGCCGTCCAACCCCTCTTCACCTTGAAGAAATGCCCACGGAATTGTCGAACTGCAAAATGCCGGTCTCCATATTCGCGATTGTCCGGGCGTCCGCCACTTCAGTCTTGTTCATCCGCACAAATGGTCGAATATGCCCTCTTTTTTAATAGGGCTTCTGAAATTCTCCTTCCTACAAGCGGATGCTCAGGCGCAATATCCGGAAAACCGACGGACCTGGAACGTCCATCCAGACGGGCTTTCATTTGTGCACCTAATTCTTCGGCGCTGCGAATCCGCTTATCCAGGATACATATTTTTCTTTCTACCTCAGCGAGTCTGGATTCAACGTTCTGGAAATCCTCACCCAGAACTATAAAAATTTCCGGAGCCACATAATTCAATAAATAATCAAGAGGATCTCGAATTTTTACGAAAGCTAACTTGATTTCCATCAATTTCCTGATGACAATATCAAGTTGAGAGATGGGATTATGATTTTCCCTAACATAAGCACCGGGACTCACATTAGCGTTCAGTAAAAATCGCGCATCGTAAAAAGACATACCGACTATGGCATAGTAAAGCGCGGACGCGCCGTCACGGGATAAACTGTCTATTTTTGGATCCCCGCCGTAGTCTTTAATCAACGAAAAAATCAATGTAAGGGGCGTAAAAGTGGAGGGACTCCCCTTGCCGGGACAGCTGATGACGAGGGGCATCAGGGATCTCTGTGCAGCCAGGTGGAACACGGTTTTACCGCTGGCATCCCGGGCTGAAAAGTCGAATCCGGAATTCACAGCATGAAAGATCACTCTGTCTATCGTTTCGTAGTTCCCGCCTCTCAATGCCTGTTCTAAAGAAGAAACCATTTTTATCCCCTTTTCCCGGCGACCCATTGGCGTTACCTCTGCTATCCCATGATTGAGCTGCAGCAGAATATTTCCATTCGGATATAAAGTCAGAAATTTTATGGCACTGAGATAATCGAATGAAATCCTGGAATCCAACATGGAGTAACGCTCTTCAAGTTGCGCCCCGAGGAATTGAACAAATTTTACCCGATCCAGTACTTTATCCGACAGACACCACGTCTCCGGAAAGGACGCGACATACAACTGAGCTAAAATATCTACCACCGCCGCACTAAAATATTCTCTAGCAGAATGGATGTATTGCCCGGACACAAATCCAGATGGCTGCGTAGCGTAGGGCTGATGTATTGCGGCAACCAGACCCGCAAACTCCTGATCGACAACGTGTCGATCGTAGGGGCGACCGCAACATGCGAGAACGTAGTTACGGATGTTGTTCCTGCCTATCGTTTCTTGCGCTAACAGTACTTCTAACACGTCCCTTACCTTCTGGAAATGCTGGGAATGGCATTGAACAGGATCTTCGCGCGGAATGTCGTATTGACGGAAAGTGACGTTTGTTTTCATCTTGTGAAGAAGTGATGTGTCGGCGGGAACGAGTGGGGGCGGTGACTTTTCCCTGCATCTCGCCGGTGACTGGCCTATTGTTCGAAACGCTGAACTTTGTCGTGATTCTGGACGGCGCAGACGCCCTCTGCGTTAATGGCCTTCTGCTTTCCGGCGAACCGCGCTTCAAGCAACGGAGGACGGACGGGGTCAGGTGACAGCGACATCTGCACGATAGCCCATGAGTCGAACTGCGACCTTCGAAAATCATCACGGCCTTTCGCTTCGTACACCTTCGATTTCGGGTTTTGGCTCGCTAAGGAGCATGAGGCGAACAAAAAGCGATACGTAGAGTTGCTCACATTTCCAACGAGCAGCAGGCTCCGGACATCCAGATTTTGAAGGACGCGCTTGCATTCACAGTGACCGGCGAGACCATGCATTGCACAAAAGATCGCGACCGGCTACGTTGAGCATTGATGATGTGATCAGCCAGACCACGTCGACGCGTGCGCACGAAAAAACAGGATCAGTTGCCCGGAGCTTTCCGTGATTTCGCGGGCGACGTAGTGAAGCCTGAAGCGCTTTTTCGCGCAGCTTGTCGCGTTGCGCGATCTCGTCCGTTACACGCGCCAGCGCGCGATCAACATCCGCATCCGGTCTGGTGAGAGAGCCGTCGATTCTCCGGTAGCGCGCCACCGCACCATCGAGGTTCCCTGCGATCTCGTCACACGCAGCGACGTTATAGGCGAGCGCGAGACTTGCCGGATTCGTTCGCGCAAGTTCAGACCACATCGGGCAGGCCCGGTCAAAACGTCCCGACTTCGCGAAGTCCAGTGAACCGGTAAAGCGCTCCATCGCGCCATCACTGATGTTTTCCTTATCTTTCTTGTAATTCACAAAGACGTTTTGAACGTACGGCGCGACGTCTTCGCGAATCTGCTCGAAGACGTCACCCACCGCTTCGCGCAACAATATCTCGCCGGATTGCTCAACGCCGGCATCCGCACACCAGTACGACGATCGCGACGACGACTTCATCTCGCTATAGACCACCCTGGCTTGACTCACGTCCACCAGCCTCGGCACCAGTTTGAATGTGGCGGTTTTGGTGGTGCACGGAACCTGTATGTGGCGGCAGTCCCCATTGGCCGGACAGATCGCGCGGATTTCAGTTGAATAGGAATACGCCGGAGGTGAAACGAACGCCGAGCCGCTGTACAACGCTTGCGCGCCGATCAGGCGGCCAACCTTTACCGTCGTCCCCGAATCCACCAGTTGGCTTCGCTGCAGCTTCAGCTCCGCGACTGCGCTTTGAACGGTAAGCCTGTCGATGACCGTGAAGTAAGGCTTACCGTCATACTGCGCGGAAACAAGCATGCTTTCGAAGTCTTTCGTTGCCTCTTCAGCGCCGTCGCCATCGAATGGCAACACCGCCACACGACGATAATTTGCTGCGTCTGTTCTGGCAGCAAACTGGGCGGGAACAATGGTCCCGGGCGCCGCGCAACCAGCCAGGAACACCGGTACACCGATCATCAGCGCGGCCCATTTCAGATAACGTCGAAGTGTCATGAAAAATAGAAAAAATGGAAAAAAGTATCCGGTCGGACATCAAAACCATCACGCGGCACTCACCGGATTTGCCCTGCTTCAGACCTCAGTCCGGCATTGGCCGGCAAGTAGCGCGCACGCGCGTTCAGGGCACGCACGCAGCGTTCACGCGCGGCCTGAATATGGACGCCAGTATTCCGCCAGGCACAGTTGAATAGATATCGGATTCTTTCTGAACGTTTCAAATATCAGAAATGGATCCGGTCTGGCTGGAGCGAGCCAGAGTCGGGCCCGCACGCGTCTGACGCAACGCTCTGGAATGCAGATTATCCTGCGCTTGCCTGCGGATCCGATGCATCCACATGTCAAGCGTGCGAATTTCTAAAGTCGCGAGTGAAAAGCTGACGAAAGATGCAGAAGGGAGACGGTACCCTCCTCAGCCAGTGTCGCGACTGCATGCGAAAACGGCCAATCGGAAACCTTCAAGAGATAACGGCATGGCATATCTGACAGCGCAACTCATCCCATTCCTCTGGATCGTCTGGGCAATCTACTGGAAGCTCGCTGCGAGCGGCGTCAAGGTTGCGAGCCGGACAGAATCCCTTGCGTTCCGCGCGATGCATATCGTGCCGGTCAGCGTGGCAGCGCTGCTGTTGTGGCTGCCGACATTGCCAGGTGGATTTTTGTGCGGCCGTATCCTGTCGTCGACGCAGGCCGTATGGTGGATCGGTGCACTGCTCACGGCAGCGGGCCTGCTCTTCACCGTATGGGCACGCGTCTATCTGGGCGGAAACTGGAGCGCACTCGTCACACTGAAAGAGAATCACGAACTGATTCGTGGCGGCCCATACCGGTTCGTGCGCCACCCTGTCTATGCGGGTCTCATTGTCTCGTTCGTCGGCTCTGCCATCGCTTGCGGCGAATGGCGTGGGGTGCTCGCTGTGTTGCTGGCGTGTGGCGCGCTGTGGTTCAAGCTCAGGCGTGAAGAATGCTGGCTCGAAGAACAGTTCGGTGAAGCTTATCGCCGTTATCGCAACGAGGTTGCTGCGTTAATTCCCTTTGTACTGTGAGCCGGTAGCGTCGTGGGTGATGCGCAATCAAAAATATCTTTCTGGTATTTTCATCCCCTACCGACGCATCTTTCGCTTTGCCCAGATCGGTGCACTCGCCCGGTTAAAGGCGAGGAACTACGCGGGCTTTGTCGCGGTAAGGATCAAAGGGTGAGCGAGATCGATATGCAAGTCTGCTTATATTGCGAGGTCGTAGAATTGAGCAGCGGCGGACGGATGGGTTCCGCGAGCATATTTCATCTGTCCTTTCGCGATCATGTGCATAATCTCAATGCCCGCCAGAAGGATCCGGGCACATCGAAACGTTTTGAATCCCAGCATGGGCCGCGTTCGTCGCTTGATCGCCCGATGGTCCTGCTCGACCAGGTTATTGAGATATTTGGACTGGCGGATCTTGATGGGCGCTTCACAATCGGCATTGATCGCTTCGAGCGCGGCCAGATTGGCGCCGCTTTTGTCGAGGGTTACCGTCTCGGGTACACCGTTCTGGGCGATCGATTTCTCAAAGTAACGCCGGGCTGCAGTCTTGTCCCGATGGGCGCGTAGCAGAAAGTCAATGGTGTTGCCGTCCTTGTCGACGGCCCGGTAAAGATACCGCCATTCGCCCTTGACGCGGATGTACGTCTCGTCCATCCGCCAGCTCTTACCAACCGGCCGCTTGCGGCGGCGGAATGCTTTCTCCAATGCCGGCAGCAGCTTGATGGCCCAGCGGTGCACGGTCGAATGATCGACCGAAACGCCGCGCTCAGCCATCATATCTTCAAGATGCAGCAGGCTCAGCGGATAGGCCACGTACCATCGCACGCAAGTCAGGATCACGTCGAGCGGATAATGCAGGCGCTTGAGCACTCGACCCACCGCCGGATTCAACGTCTTCATCGAGCTTTCAGTCGTTCGTGTCGTTCCGCACATCATAGCGGAACGCCTTACTGCAAGCGATGAGCAATACGACCGGATCGCCCCCTTGCTGCAAGGCAAGTCGCCTGTGTAACGCAGTTATGAACCTCGCCAGAATTTACCCGTACTTGATCTGGGAATGAGGCAGCCCGCCCAAAAAACGGTCGCGGACAGCGCTCGGGCACAACGAGACGAAATCGAAGAGGCGCTGCATCGAGTCACCCTGGACATCGTCGGGAAGCTGTATCAGCGTAGCGAACAGCTCACGCAATGCGCCCAGCAATGCTTCATTGTTCTGGGGAGGTGCGCTCGCAGCAGCGAGAAGCTGGTCAAGCAGCCGCTGCCGGCGGTCTTTCGGGTGCTTCGCGAGCAGACCAACCAGCGCGGAGAACAAGCCCCTCGACACAGGGGCATGCCGCCGGAACGCCTCGACCACCTGCATGATCCTGCCGGTAGCGTCTGCGAGTTCGGCCAGAGGCAGATAGCGGATTTCGCGGCTCAACGCGGTCAGGGGGCTACCGCGGTCTTCCGTCGGCAGCCTGTCGATGACGTGCAACACATCATTCAACATGCTCTGCCTGTTGACGCCCTGGAACAGCAGACCCTCCCCGTGCAATACGGTCGCCAGCGTCCGCGCACGGACTGCACCCGGCAATTCATCGGTCAGAGACAGGAGATCTTTCAGCGCGCGCGCCCGCATTCCGTCAGGCAGGGAGATGAGCATCAAGCCCAGCGGCCGTGTCGGAAATGCCTTCAGCCGCTCGGGATTGCTGACGCACATGTTCCTGAAGGTAAACCTGAGCCAGGCGAACAAACCGTCTCTGCTGTCATCGAGCTGCATGAACAGCAACTCGACCATCGCCGTCAGCAGATCAACGGAAAGCTCATGCTCCACGCCGAGGTTGCGAGCGACCTTGAAAATGCTCCCGACACGATCGCCGACCTGCGCCGAGGGGAGCCTGACGACCCTGCGGATCAATGCAGCGAGCGGTGGCGCCTGGTCGCTGAAAGCAATGGACTTGATCGCCTGCAACATGCCGGGAAATGCCTGTTTTGCGTCTGTTCCCTGGAGCATGCGGCTTGCACCGCGCGACATTCCGGTAAGGATGCGCGCGTGGATGCCGTCGGGTAACCGGCCGGCGAAAGCAAGCAGACGCGCCAATGCGACGGCCCGTATTTCGTCGGGCAATCCGTCATACATCCGCCCCAGAAGATGCGCCGGGGAAATATCCCGCCCATTCGGATTGCGCCGGAAGAAATCGGCGACAACTATGGTAAGCCGGCTGAACGTGGCGGCCTTGTCACTTTCAGGCTGGGCCCAGTACAGCTTGCCGAGACTGTCGAACAGTCCGGCAGATAACTCACTGCCGCTCACCCGAAGTTTCTTGATGAACTCGAGGATGCAATCGGTCGCAAGCCGAATCTCCGCATCAGTTGCGGACAGCCAGGCTATGCGGTTGATCGCTTCGGAGAGCGGCTTTGCGTTACAGCCCGCTGGGAGCTGCCAGACGGCGTCGAGGAACGCACCCAACATAAGGGAGTCCATCCAGTCATTGTCGATTTCAGTCGCGAGTTCGATCAGAAGACGCTCACGCTGCGCATCGGGCAACGCGTTGAAGACGCCGAAGTAGTCTTTGATTCCAGACCGTCTTGCCTCGCAAGAGAGCATCCCGAACGCCGCGCCCAGCTGGACCAGGGGCAACGCGCCCAGCCTGCCGGGATCGTCTCGGTGAACCTCCCCGGTGACTGCGACGAGCCACGTTACCAACACATCCTTGCCAGCCAGCGGCTGCCGCGCCAGTGTCGTAAGGAGTGCGCTGAACAGCGCAGGTGGCACACCCCTGCCATTTCTGAGCCGATCGACTGACGCGATAATGCACTTTGTCGCGAAAACCACGTCCTTGTCAGGAATCACACCGATCCAGTCGCTCAACGCGGTCAGCGGTTCGAGCCGGTGAACCAGTGGAAGTTTTTCGATCTCCGTCAGGAGCACCATGAAGAAAATGGACTCAACGTTCTGGAAATGATCTTGCAGGCCGGATGCCATCTTCACTAGCGCGGCTGCACGGACGTCGTGGGGCAAAGCGTCGAACAGCTCGAAGAACGCGCCCCACGCATTCACGCGCGCCTCGTCTGGAAACCTGCCGAGTACGGCACACATGTCGTTCAGCGGCAGGGCCGGCGGCCGCGCTGCATTGCGGCAACGAAGGGCGTCGACGGCGCTCAGGAGCCGATGAAAGCCAGTGTCCGTCTTATGCGGAGGAAGCATCCAGATAGCGCCCGCAAGCGCAGCAAGCACCTTAAAGGACGCGTCGTCAGAAAGTGTGCTGACTGCATTGATAAGCTTGTCGAATACCGCGCCTCGCGCCCCGCTGCCCAGCGCTCTCATCTTTCCCGTCAGCGCGACCAGCAACGGTGCCTGGCATCGCTGCGGCAGGCGCAATGTAGCCGCGAGGACTTTTTTGAACGAAGCCAGTCTTTCCTCGGCGGGGAGACCCGGAAGTTTGCCGATCATCGTCGACAGTACCGTGGCCTGGTGACGCGTCCCCAGATCGCCGATCGCGCCGTGGCCGTCGTCACCGGTCAGTTTGCGTACATCGGACCGGGACCTGATTTGCGTTGCTTGATGAACCAGTTGATGAGCCTTGACCGGCGCGCGCAAGATGCCGCACATCCCGCGGCTCGTTGTTGCCGCATTGACGAGGTCCCGGCTCTTGCACAGGAATCCAAACAGGTTTTGCAGAACCTCCGGTGGAAGCTGTTCGAACCTGTTCGGCCCGTCATTCTGCAGGCGTTCGGCGTCACCGTTCGTCCCCGTTGCTTCGATCGCTTCGGCTCCCGATGCTCCGCTGCAAGGGTCGACGCCTTGCAGCGAAATGCCCTCTTCACGCTCGGGTGGCATCATCGCCAACACCTGGTCGATCGTCGAGCGGAGACAGCCGGCCACAAACCAGATAAAACCGTCCCAATTCAAACGGCCACCTTCAAGAAAAGCCTGGCCCTTCTCCTGCCCGGAGTAGACCCTCGCCGCCAGATTCATCAGCGCGCAATTGACGCGGTGATTTTCGATACTGGTCGCGGGATGCGAGCTTCCGCCCAAACGCAACACGGCGCTACAGAAATAGTCGTTACCGCATGCGCTCTCCAGGCCCAACGACGCCCTCAGATATTCGTGAACCTTGGCGTCAGTCGCGCCTCGCGTGAACAAGCCGTCGAGTTCGGCGAACAAGTCGTCCAGTGTTCCGGCCTCTCCGTCGTTGGGGTTTGGGTTTGAAGCCGGCGTGTCTGCGTAGAGCCGGAACCCCGACGAGGTGCCCAGGCTCGAGGAAGGCGATTGCGATGTTCGCATGGTTGTTCCAACCAGGTCTGTGATCGTCGTTTCGATTGAACCAGCCATGCCCGCGCGTTCGTCAGGCAAGCTACGGACGTTCAAACGTCGTCGGAAGCCTTGGCAGTGTTCAGGGTATTTGTCGTTGTTGCAACAGGCAATGCCATCGCACGCCGGCTGTCGCGTGCGCGCAGTATCGCGACGGCGTCGCCGGCTGTCTTTCGGAAACGTGACGTCATATCCGGAAAATGGCCCACGATATACGTTGAAAAACGAGTGCACATCAGTGCAGTATTTCTCGCTCAGTTTCACCGGACGTTGTGTTAAAACACTTACGCTCTCCAAAGGAATCCAATGAATATGGGGTCGTCTCAAGATTCGGAAATTTGCGCACGTTAAGGATCAGAAGGCCTGACCGCGCGCAGCGGCCGGTAACGTCCCTTCGCAACACGTCTATTTGTGTGCCAGACATAGTCGCCCGTCAAATTAATGTGCTCCCAGCCCAGCGGCGATATGTGCGGTAGGAGCGTTTCGTCTACCGTGCCGTGCTGTCTCAACGCATCAATCGCTTTCTCCAGATAGACGGTATTCCACAGCGTGATTGCGGCGACGACGAGATTCAACCCACTCGCACGGTAGCGCTGGTTTTCATACGAGCGGTCGCGAATCTCGCCGAGTCGATGAAAAAACACGGCCCGCGCGAGTGAATTGCGTGCTTCCCCCTTGTTCAGTGCGATCTGCACACGCCTGCGCAACGACGGGTCGCGCAACCATTCCAGCATGAACAGCGATCGCTCGATGCGCCCGACTTCGCGCAACGCCACTGCGAGACTATTCTGGCGAGGATAGGCGCCGAGCTTGCGCAATATCAAGGATGCGGTCACCGTCCCCTGTTTGATCGAAGAAGCCAGGCGCAGCACCTCGTTGAACTGCTGTTCAATCAGCTTCTGATTCAAGCTGCCGCCAATTAGGGGTGCCAGTGCTGGCCATTGAGTCGCCGCGCCGGGAACGTATAGCCGCTTGTCGGCCAGATTGCGTGGTGCGAACCGGAACCCGAGCAGATGACAGAGCGCGAAGACGTGCTCGGTGAAGCCCGCCGTGTCCGTATAGCGTTCTTCGATCCGCAGGTCAGATTCGTGATACAGCAGACCAGCAAGAACGTGGATAGCATCACGCACGGTTGCGTTGATCACCTTGGTGTGGAACGGGGCGTACTGATCCGAGACATGCGTGTAAAACAGGATGCCTGGTTCGTTGCCGTATTTGGCATTGACCTGACCACCTGCTTCGCCGCGGCCGCCGGCCCGATACCTCTGGCCGTCCGAAGACGACGTAGTGCCCTCGCCCCAGTATGCGGCGAACGGCATCTGGTGATGGTAGTTGACCAGTTCGGCGAGCGCTTTGCTGTACGTCTCGTCCCGGACGTGCCACGCCACGAGCCAGGACAGCTTCGCCATGCTGGTACCCGGACAGGCCTCGGCCATCTTGGTGGCTCCGAGGTTCAATGCGTCGCCGAGTACGGCGGTCAGCAGCAGCGCTCCATCCTTTGGCGCTTCGCCGGTCTTCAGGTGATTGAAATGCTGCGAGAAATTCGTCTAGCGATCCACTTCAAGGAGGAGATCGGTGATCTTGATGTGCGGCAAAATCGCGTATGCCCGTTCCCTCAAGGCCTCTGCCTCATCGGGAACGTCCGCGTCGAGTGGCGAGATCTTGAGTCCGTCGGCTTTCAGTACCGCATCTGGCAGTTGATCGGCCTCGGCCAGGCGGTTCACCTCATCGAGTGCGGTGCGCAAGCGCTCCAATCGCTCGGTGAGATAGGCTTGTGGGATATTGGCGACGGGTACCGCCAGCGTGCCCGTCTCGCGTTGCCCATCAAACGTGGAACGTGGCATGAGGTAAGCATCGAAGTCCTTGAACTGACGGCTGCCGGCAACCGATACGTCACCCGCACGTAAGCTGTTCTTCAGTTCAGCCACCGCACATAACTCATAGAATTTCCGGTCGATGCCGCCGTCAACGAACACGAGCGGTTGCCAGCGCTTCCGAACAAAGCCAATCGGTGCGTCTGCTGGCACCTTACGGGCCGATGTGCGGTTCAATGTTCGCAGGGTCTGGATGGCATCAATCACGCCCTGTGCGGCGGGTGCAGCGCTGAACTCGAAGGTGTCGAGAAACGCCGGTGCATAACGGCGCAGCTGCTGATAGTGTTGGCCGACCAGCACGAGATGGTCGAAATCCTCGGTACGCGCCAACCTCTGCGCGTCCTTCACCGTCTCGGCAAACTGATCCCAGGGCATGATGGCTTCGATCGCGACGAACGGATCGGTACCCGACGTCTTTGCGTCGACCAATGCGCCGCCGATGCGCGCGTAGAGTCTGACCTTGTCGTTGATCGCCTTGCCGGCGGCGGCGAATTCCCGTTCGTGCCGATGTTTAGCCTTCGTAAAAAACGAACCAATCAGCCGGTCATGAAGATCAAGCGTTTCATCGATTAGTGTGGCGGCAGTATCCAGCAGGATGGCTACGAGCGTCGCGTGACGACGATCAGGCTCATATTCTTCAAGTTGGTAGACCGCCGTCTGTGCACCTTCCCGAGCCAGGCGAATCAATCGGTTCTGGTGCACATCGCAGCCTAGATCGATCGGCAAAGCGATTGCGCGGATGGCCTGCAATCGCTCGATGTGGGCCAGCACTGCTTTGGCGGAGGGCGCACCGGGCGACTGCCGGATCCAGGTCAGCGTGCTGACTCGGCGACCTTCGCGAAGCAACAATAGACTATCGAGGGCCTTGCGTTGTCGTGCCGCGAGAGGATCAGTCAGCAGACGGTACACCTGGCGTTGCGCGCGTGTTGCCACCTCGGCGCAGAGCCGTTCAATGGTTGCGATGGGTGGCAGCACAATGTGCCGGCGGCGCCGCAAGAGCGATGGCGAGCCGAGGTGCGAAAACCCTCTGGATTGTAATGCAGCGAACTATGGATGCCGCCTCCACCATTTAGGCCCTTCGCGAGGACGATGCCTGACTTCTGTATAACGAGATGCGCTTTAACACCTAAACGACGCGTCATCGAACGGTTTGCTTTCGCTCATCTTCTCAACACGTACCTGCCACCCTGATGGATGACTTTTCCGCGGTCGCTCACCACCACGCCTTTTGAACGCAGCAGTACCGGGCGGTTTGAAGCCCGCTCCTGTAAGCCGACTCCGGGAGGCCAACTCCCATCTTCAGTACAGCACCACAAGCTTTCGCTTGTGTTCGTGACACACCTTCGTCGAGGTGCCACTTGTCGCCCCGGGTCAGCGCGGTAGAGCGAATGCGCCGGGCGATACTCAGGCCGAACTTCACCGACCAGCGTCGCACAGTCTCGTAATCAGGCCGCCGGCGCGATCAATGCGGCGTTACGCTCGTCGCCCAGGCGCCCGCCGGCTACCGCACGTTCCACGTAATCGATCACGAACCTCCCGCAGTTTATGTTATCAAGAAACCCTTGATCTCCCTTGCAATGTAACCCGACCGGAATTACGGGAACCTCAGCCCGTTCCATAGCATTTTGCACATGCATTGTCCCGTCGTAGGTGTAACTGCTCGCCTTGGAGTCGTACAGCTTCGTCGTCCGGAGCACGCCGTTGTCAAACTGAAGGTCGAGTAGAACCCAATGGGCGCGTCGAATAAACTTGAAGGTCGTTCTGTTGCCCTGCGAGACGGGAATCAACACTCGCACAGGGCCCACAGAATAATCGGTCTTTAGGTCCTTTATAACGTCATCGATCGATCTATTTCCGTTCGCGGCAAGCCGTTGCGGAGTTTCTCTTTTAGGGTCAAGGTCGTGCACCGGAGAAGATACGAGCAAACGGGCAGCCCCATCGGCGCGCACGAGAAACTTGGGCGCCGGAGCCGGGACGCCGGCATCATACGTATCATCCGATTTGCGCCATGCCCCCCCATCCTCGAATGGGGAAAGCATGGCCGTGATTGCGGACCTCACTTCGGCAGGCGCCAGCTGTCCTCTGGCGTTGATTCCGCCGCCAAGCTGTACGACCTCGACATTCTCGGGTTTGACCTGCGACGAAGCAACTTCTGTTGCCGTATCTCGGATCGTCGAGAATCCATCTTCGTCCTCCTCCTCGACCAAGACGGGATTTTCCGGAGTCGGGACCATTTTATCCGTGGCAAGTAAGACCGGTGCCGTTTTGGCCACGGGTTTCCTGGGAAGGTGGGTTGTGCTCCATGACGGCAGACGCTCGGCGACACGCGACATCTTTATCATCTCGAAGGCCGTATAACTGACTACCTTGCCTGGCCCCACACTGCTTGCCATCACTCCTTTCGGAGCAGCCTCTCGATCACTGTCTTCCAGGTCCGTCATGCCTGGACAGCGACTCGCGTGGATGCCGTTCTTGTCCATATCCGTTGGGGCACGTTCGTGATAATCGATTCCTATTGCCGCGAGTACTTCCCGTAGCAGCTCCAATACTCTTTCCCGCACTTTTTGTTCAACCGTGCCCGTCATCTCACGTACCGCGAATCCGCCGACGTGAAAAAAAGCAGGCTCCGCGGTCAACGTGTATTTTTCCGTGGCGTTGGGCGTGAAAATCTCGCGCATACTGGACGACCGGTCTAATCTGATTCTTACAGCGAAGTCAGTCACCAGTTCGCATTTGCCGCCTTTCGCCTGCGTGGGATCGATCGTCGTCCAGCCTGAGGTTTTGTGTAACAGCATGAACCCGTCGAAAAAAGCGATATTCATACCGCTGCTCACCACCTTCAACGGAGAGAGTTCTGTTTTTGCACGCGCCCCGATGATGACACTCTCGTCAACAGAGGAAAACTCCCCGCTAAGCATCAATGCAGCCACCTCCTTCGCGGCAACTTTAGCCAACGAAGCGGAATGGTTTTGCCGCTCAAACTCCCACGCGATAAGTTTCTCGACTCCTTCCAGAGCCAGTTGCCCCTTCTCTTCTACCGTACCGCCGGGACCGCAAATACTGTCAAAGTCGAGCGCCACGTTGTTCACGGAGACCTTGAAGCGAGAGCTGGTACTAGGGGAAACGCCGATCCCGCTGGAAAGGGCCACTTCGAGTGAAGCGCCGGCCTCAAGAGAAGCATCGGGCTCGTGGAGAGCGCCGGCCCCGGGCGAAGCGATAGCCTCGGGAGGAACGTCCGCCTCGGGCGAAGCGCTGCCCTCGGGAGGAGCGTCGAGCTCAGCAGGAGCGATGGCCTCGCAACAATTGGTCTCGTAGGTATCTTCGACCTCGCAGAAGAGAGTACGGTACACGGTCGCGGCAAGGTTCTTCGTAGACAAATTGCCCGTAAACGTGGCGTCGAACGCCTCGTCAAAAATAGAGGCCGGCTTCTCGACAGGAAATATCCTCGTCAGGATTTCAAGGCCCATGCCCTTCTCCTTAAATCGTAGTCAGGATCAACCAGCTCGCACATGGCGGCGCGATAGCCTATTCCGAAGTATTCATACCGCTCCGGCCGTTTCAACAACCAGGCGTAACAAATCGAAACGGCGCGATGCTTTAGTCTTGCCGTTTTTCACGGCGAAGCCGTCGGCGAGTCGACGCAACTGTGGAATCTTCCACGGCCTGGCGCATGACAAACCTGTCGACCTTGTGCAGGTATGAACACGTTAGCGTTTCGGAGATTCCGCATCGCCCAAAAAAACGACAGGACTATAAGTTTTGGTATTGTCAACTTGCGGGCAGCGTGAGGTGGATGCGGCGATAATGTCGGTCATGAAACCAGCCTCCCAGCAGAACCCATCGCCACCAACAACCCACTGTCCTATGCGGGCTATCGCTTCCCGCCCGATGTGATCGGCTACGCGGTGTGGTTGTACTATCGTTGTACTATCGTTTCCCGCTGAGTCGGGGCATGGTCGAGGAGTTGCTGGCCGCGCGTGGCGTTGTTGAATAAAGAAGAATTTGATCAAAGCGCCCCGATGTTCGCTACTTGTTGGATTTTCACGGACACCGGCATTCCAAGATTGGTCGTTCGGTTTAGTGCAGACGCACTGAACCACGCCTCGGTTTTCTGCTGCGGCAGCGCTCGCTGCCTTCATGGTGTTGCCGAAAATGCGCTTGTAGGGGCAGCTTCAGAATTCGGAAAAATTAGCACGTTAGCCGCATTGCACCATCAATAAAATCAACAACTTGCTGCTCGGAGGCGAGAGCGCGCGAGACATTGCGCCGTAATTCCATTGCGTCCTTGCCCAGTAAGGCTTTGCCGGATGCTGGCGTACGGTATTTTCCGAATTCTGAAGTTGCCCCATATTGACCGTTTCGCTGCTAGCTCCGTCGTCCTAAGGTTTAGGTTCGCTTTGCGTAAGTGCCGCTGCGAAATCTTTCAGCTGACCGCTCCAGCCCTCGGACGAGGCGAGCGCGGTGCGCACAGCAGTTGCGGCGGCACCGTAGCGTTCAAGCCCGCGGTGCTCGATGTTGACTTCCGTTGCCCCCGAGGCTTGTGCATCGAAGCGCACTTCGATTTCGGTAAGCAGCGTCGGGTCGAAATGCCACTTAGCGTCGATCTGCCACGCGAGAACAAGACGTTTCGGTGGTTCCCAGACAAGAACGCGGCCCCAGTCGAACGCGCTACCGTCGGTAGCGCGTTCGTACCAGCGACCGCCCACCCGTAGTTCGATTGCTGGTACGACTTTAGCGACAGGATCGTCCTGGTGGATCAGAGGTCTTGATGGACTGACCGTTTGGGTCGGCAGCCACCAACGACTCATGCCGGCGGTGAAAAACTCGAACGCGCGGGTCGGCGTGGCCTGAACGTTGATGCTCGCGATTACAGGCTCAATGTCGGCGGTGCTCAACTGTTCATCGTGTGTCATTTTCAGCTCTGGAGTTGGGATGCTTCAAGAAATGGACATTCGCACACGTTCCTGCGGATTACGCGTTACTGAACTCGGTTCCAGGCATTGGACCTGTTCTCGCAACCACGATCATGCTGGAAACTGGAAACATTTCGCGGTTTGCAGATGTGGGCAATTTCAGTTCGTACTGCCGCTGCGTGGATAGCCGGCGGGAAAGCAACAGCAGGAAGAAAGGCGAAGGCAACACAAAGAACGGTAACAGGTACCTGGCGTGGGCATTCGTCGAGGCGGCCAACTTTGCCATCCGCACGTGCCCCGAGGCGAGACGCTTTTATGAGCGCAAGAAACGTGCACGCAACGGGATTGTCGCGATCAAGGCGCTGGCGCACAAGCTGGCGCGTGCCTGCTATCACATGCTTCGGGAGCACAAGCCATTTGAAGTAAGCCACGGCTTTGGTTAAAAGGTGGGGTAAGGGGATGAGCCCGGTAAGTTGACTGGTCAGAATCCATGGCTTTGATTCGGTCATCCCTTTGCTCCACCGGCTGTTTGTAGATTACCGGGTCGCCCGGACGACGAGCCATCTTTGACTGGCGTTGTGCAAACAACAGCCATGGTTTTGCGAAACCCATTGGACCTCGCCTGGCACCAACGTTTCTCTGGGGTGGCAATCGCCACCAAGGCAATCGTGCATTACATCACGGCATGCTAGATCTCTAGATGGGTGTCTGGCGCGATCCGTCGCAGCCATGAATCGAAGAAACGGGCGCGATCAGCTACTGCGATCGGATATTGAAATACGAAACCGGCTGCTTGCGCAGTCGTGGTGTTGTTTGCTCACTTGACACCGGCCCGCTAATGGGCGTCGCCCCCTTTCGTCAAACGCCCCCATATAGTCGCCAAGCGCGCCACAGACTGACCAAAGGCACTGGCATCGACCACCGCAGGATCGCCGGCGACTTCTGGCGTCAGCATCTGTTCGGCCCGCTGTCCCCACACCCGTTGGCCGGCAAACAGCGCCGCGGCGAACGGCGTGGCGAGGTAAAGGAAAGCCCTGCGCTTGAGCGTCGATGAATCTCCCGAATCAATGGATCAAGCTTGCACGTCGTCATCTTCATGCATCAACGGAGCACCGACGGCGAACCGCTCGTCTTCGTTCGTATGTGTGCCACGCCGATCAACGCGATGGCGTGCAGACCGTCGCGCGACCGAAGTATCCTTCCGGCGCAATCCGGCTGTCTTTCAGAAAAAGGACTTGATATCCGGAAAATCTGTGCGGCCGCGGAGCATCTGAGCACGCCATCACCACTCACCTCTGTTGCGCGGTCACGACGATAGGTGTCAGGTCGAGCGCCTGTCCTATCTGGCCCGCAGCCGCGGCGGCCTCCGCTCGATCCACGAAACCCGGCGCGCGGACCATGTACAGCGACGTGCCGTCGCTGCGCGCCTGCATCGGTGTCGTCTCGGAGCGCAGACCCAGCGACTTCAGACTCGCCTCTGCGCGAGCCGGGTCCGCGAACACGCCAACCTGAATGTCGAACGCTCCGCCCGCCTGTTGCCCCTTCCGCGCGGGTGCGGCATCGTGCGCCGGTTGTTGCGGGGCGACCGCGCGCATGACCACCGGCAATGGCGGCTTCGACGGCAGCGGGACAATTTCCGGCTTGATGCCCTCTCCATCCGGGTACGCCGGCGAGGTGTTCCAGCAGGCTGCAACCGTTGCCGGAGTCGAAAGATCGGACATGGGTTCGAAGAGATCGGGGATTGTGTCGACTGGAATCTGAGCCGCGCTAGCCGCAGCCTGAGCCGCCGCGTCCTGCAGCGCGGCACGGCGGCTTGTCAGTGTCTGCAACTGCGCGCTGAGTCTGTCGGCTTCCGCGAAATTGACCAGTAAAGCCTCCTGCCCCTCCTGCTGATACGGCGTCCTGATCCATGTGACGTGTGCATCGGCAAGCGCCTTTTGCGCGTCCGGGTAGTGCATCAGATCGAACTGGTACTCACCATCCGCTGTTGCGCGCAAGAAATCGATGAACCCGCGCGGACCTGTCCACCGTTTCGTCAAGGTCACGCGCGGGAACTGGACGTTGAGCGTAACGTCTCCGCACGACGCCATCGCCCAGTTGAACGACGCGCTTTCCGGGAAGTTGTAGTTGTTGAGCGTCGTCGTGCCACTCGCGCATTGCAGCGTGAGCGTTGATTGTTGCGGCAACAACGTTGCGTCCCGGCTCGTCTGTGTGGGCTGCGCCGTAAGTCTCACCACACCGCTCGTCGCGGTGAGCCGCGCAATCTGCGAACTCATGTCGTTCACCTGCTGGTCCAGTGCGCGCAGCTCCATGTCGCGCGCCTGTTGAGCCGCCTGATCCGCCTTGCGCTGCGCGTCGGACTGCTGCCGCGCGGTGTCGTCATTGACGCGCGCCAGTTGCGCACGGCTGACAAACGCGTAGAAAAGCCCGTTGAAGGGAATCCGCTGCCCCATCACTTCGCGCGGCCGGTAGCGCACCGCGTCGCGGTCGACAAACGAGTTGACCGAGCCGCCCATGAACGTGGGCACCAGACCATTGTCGGCATACAACGCCTGATCCAGCCGCGACGGATCGGTGATGCCCTGCACGGGCGCCAGAACCTGTGCTTCCCAGCTTTTCTGTTCCGTGCACGCCGCGCTCCGGCTAACGTAGTCGAGCGTAAACGCGAGCGGTCCCCGCACCAGATTCCATACGATCGCATCGTCCGGCGCTTTCGCGACATCGCTGCTCTCCAGCCGGTCGAGCCCACGCGCAGCGGCGATCAACGCCGGCTCCTTGATCGAAGCGTTACTGCTGAACCCGTAGGTATCGGCCGCGACCTGCAGTGCATGTCCGCTGCCTTTCTCGATCTCCTCGATCGTGGTCGCCAGTTGCCCCCAATACTGGTCCAGTTCCCCCGCACGCTCCATGTCGCGCCGGGCGCCGCTCACCTGGGTGAACGCGGACACCTGCGAAGGCCGCAATACGCTCTTGCCCACCGCATTGGCAAGCTTGAAGAAGGCGAGTGGCCCCGCGGACCGTGACGGCGACGGCGCGTTCGTTTCACGACGAGATGCCGTATACAGCGGGTCAAGCCGCATCGCCAGTTGCGCCCATGCCGGAGCCGGCGGACCGTCGGGCGCAACCTTCTGCATGTTCCGGAACACTTCGCTGATCGCCTGGATCAGCTTGCGGTACGGATCCTCATGCGTCAGCATCAAGGCCAGCGCACCCCGCCATTCCGGCTCACCTGTCAGCACACTGCGTGACCCGTCGAAGTCGACTGCAAAGCGGTACCAGGTCTTGGTCAATGTCTCACGAAAATTCGTCTCGAACACACTCCTCTGGTTCCGCCAGAGCGCGGTATCGCCACTTGCACGCGACACTTCACCAAGGAAGCCCGAGATCGCGCGATAGCCCTGCGTCGTGTATGCACTCGGAATGCGTGGAAGGTCAGGCCGGTTCGGTATGTTCCAGAACGACGCGAGCGTGACCGGTGCAAGGTCGCCCTGCAGATCGGCCCATGCGACCAGCCACGACGGCGAACGCGCCGCCAGGCTGAGCTGCGTCAGTTCACTTCGCAGTTCGGACCTTTGCGCCGACAGCACATCGCGATGACCTTGCCAACGGACATAGTCGAGATAAAGTTGCCCGAAGCGCGACGGGACCGCCGCGTCAAAGGACGGGTGCGCCCCGGACATGCTCTGGATCGCAGTCAGTTCGCTGCCGGGCAACGGCAACGCAGAGAGCGGCTGCCCGGCGAACACCGCATCGATCAGGTTGATGCGCCGGACGAGATGCTGTGCATAGGCCGCGATCATCGCGTCGTCGCCACGCTGTGCGACGGCCAGCAGGTCCTGTCCTATGACTGCGTCAACCCCACCGCGTAGTGCGCACTTCTCGAAGGCCGCGGAGAATTTCGCATGAAACGTGTCGGACACGCGCACGAGCTGTGAGCGGAACGGCAACCAGCGATTGAGCAGACTGGCGTTGCGTCCATCCAGCAGCCGGATCGTGTCGCCATATTCACCCAGCGCGGCGAGATCCGCGGAAAGATTGCCGCAAAGACTGATGGCTTGCGGCTCGCGCGCCGCGACCGTCATGAGCGTCGCTCGCGAATCCAGGTAGCTCAAGGTCATCAGCGTCGCCAACGCAACGCACAGAACGAGCCACGCGAGCACCACACGGTGCCGCAGGAAACGCTGCCAGAAACGCAGCCTCGCGAGCGGCTCGTATGCCGCTCGCCGTGACGGGAGCAATTCGTCGAACAGCGCATGGCTGAACCAGCCCTGCGGTGCGGCGGCGGGCTGCCGGTCCGGACCGGTAGCCAGTGCGCCATCCGGGACTTCAGCCGTCAGGAAGAGTCCGCTCAGAAGCGGTACTTCGCCGTACGGATTCTCGTCGAACGCAGGTGACAGATACGCGGCAACCGCCGTCTCGATCTGCGCGATGCATTCAGGAAAGAAGAATGCGGAGTCATCCGGTGTGCCCTGGCGGCCCTGTTCGATACGGATCTCCGCGAGTCTCTCGCGAAGGCCTTCGAAAACCCCATCGACAAATTCACCGCCGCTCGCGCCACGCGCCATCACGCCGAACGGTGCCTGGCGAGACTCCGGAGGAAGCGCCTGTCCCCAGGCAACAAAGCCTGGAATCCTGTCGCAATGCGTGACCACCACGTAGGCCGGTATGCGCGCTTCGAACACCCGCGTCAGCGCGTCGACGCGAGCGCGCGCTTCCTGCCCGGCATCGGCCAGCTGTTGCAGATCGCCATTCTGCAGCGACACGGCGGAAATCGTCAGCACGATTCCATTCAACGGCTCGCGGCGACGGCTGTCCCGGAACCGTCGCAAAAGCCTTTGCCATTCGCCGTTCGCGCTGTCGGGATCGCCCTCATTGGAAATGCGTCCCGCCGGATCGAGCACCACGCTGTGGTCGAAGTACCACCAGTCGAGCGCCTGCGTCGGCTCGACCGGCTGGCGCTGGCTCACAAGACGCACCGCTGACGATAATCTCGTCCGGGTAAGCAGGGTGGTCTTGCCGCTGCCGGTCGCGCCGAGGATCAGGAACCAGGGCAGCGCGTAGAGTGCGCCGCCCATGCGCGAGAGCCGGGAACGTCTGAGAAGCCGGATACCCGACTTCCACGCGGCATCGAGCGTGGCGATGCTGTCCACGCCAGCGGCACCCGCGGAGCTGTGCAAGAGCTTGCGTCGCAAACGCCAGGAAAGCCACGCGCGACGCGTGCGTCCCGCAAGCCACGCCGCCGCCAGCACCCCGGCAAAAAGCGCGATACCGCTCCAGAGTGGCCAGTCCCAATACAGCGCAACCACCCAGCACAGTATCGCCAGCGCCAGGATGAGCACGCACCCGAGAATAATTCGAGCAATTTTCTTGAGCATATTAATGGCCAGTCAACAATGCATTGACAAGCGGATCCAGCAAGCCGTCGTAAAGCACGTACAGCGTCGCGAGCACGACCAGCGGAACGGTGATCGCCAGCACGGGCGGAAGCATTGAGCGCCTGTTCGAGGGACGCCACGAACCTGGTGTCGCCGCGGGTGGAATGGGAAACAACGGCCCCCGCGCCGACAAAGGCGCCGTCGCGGCGTTCGACAAGGCTTCGAGCAACCCATTTCGAAACGCCGTCAGTTCCGCTTTCGGGCGGCTGCTGAAGCGTCCTTCGAAACCGGCGATCAGCATCAGTCCATACACTTCGCGAACGCCGTGGGCTTCAGGTGGTAATGCCTCGGCGCGCTGAAAGAACTCGACGCCGGCACGGGTCGTCGAAAAATAACGGCGCTGCAATGGCGCGAGACGCCATGCCGGCGCACCGGGCCATGCGCGCGTCATCGCCTGCTCGTCAATCCAGGCGATCACGGCGAACAGCGCATCGCCGATTTCCCGTTCGCTGTATCCGACGCGCCGCGCATTGGTCTGCGCACTGTCCAGCATCGCCGGGATCGCCGCGGCTAACGTGCCGGCCTCCGTTGAGGCGGCGGACAGTTCCGTGCGTACTCGCTCGACGACGGGCATCCAGCAATGGGCAAGACGCATGTCCTATCTCCTTACCGCAACGAGGTCGGCCGCGAATTGCGCAGGGGCGCCGGCGAAAAACAGCGCGACGGCCTGCGCCCGGGCCACTGACATCCACGTGTCCGATTCATGCTCGATACGAAAATAGGTCGCGCCCCCTCGCCGTGGCATGCCGGAAGGGGGCACCTGCAGATACATCAGTTCGACACCAGGCAGCGAGTGCGTGACCAGCGCATCCAGCTCCGCCGGCGTGCCCAGTTTTGCGTCGCGTGGCAACGCTTCACCCAGTTGCGCGGGGTCGGCCGCGCCGTGCACGACTAGGTAATACCGGCTGCGCGTGGCAAAAAAGGAGGCCGGCAGATCAGCCATCCAGACGCCCTCGGTCTCGGCCAGGCGCACCACCTGTTCGGGGCCGAACGTGATTTCGTTCATCATCTGACCGATCAGCAGTTCCAGGGCCGCGAGCTGCGGCCCGATATCGTCATGCCGGTACGGCGGAACCAGCACCCGACCATCTGGCGCATGGCCCAGCATGTCGCAACGCAGGGAAAACCAGCTCAGCTCGCCGATCAGTTGCCGCAGCACGCCGTACATCTGCCAGGGGTGGGTCTGCGGCGTCTCGATCAGATGGCACAGCAGCGGACCATAGCGGTTCAGTGTCGCGAGTGCGAACAACAGCCGCATCTGGCTCAACTCGAGATCGCCCTGTGCTGCATCGTGCGGCTGCTTGTACACCTCGAGTTGGCGGGCACGGCCAACCAGTTCGTCACGGATATCGCGCAACGTCTGGCTCAGCGCGGGCGATGCGCCCAGGTTGACGCAAGGGGGAATGAAGCGCGACGCCGCGCGTGTCGCCTGGCCGTCGCGCTCGATCCGGGCGATCGCAACCAGCTCGTACTCGCCGAGGCTCGACACTTCATCTTCCCAGAACAGCCGCACCACGTAGCTCAGGGAACGGACATGCGCCGTGCGTTCGCCGTCGAGGTAGTCAGGCACGCTCTCGGGGTCGGCCAGCGTGGCGAAACGCGTTTGCGCGCGCGCCGCGGCATCGAACGTCTCGTACACGCTCGCGTTCGGCTGGCCCGGCACAAGGCGCCGCAAGCCCGCATAGACCGTGCGGGGCCCCGCGGCCAGCTCACCGGGTTCGAAGCTGCGCGGCTCGACCAGTGCGTTGCCCGGAAATTCGGCCAGCGTGCCGTCGCGAAACTGCAAGGTCAACTGCGTCAGCGTGAGACGCCCGGTTTCCAGCGCCGCTTCATTCAGTTGCAGCGACACCACCCCCCACGAATACGGCAGTGCGATGTTCGCCAGCCGGCCGATACGATGTGCCTGCAAACGATCGTTGTGCTGCAGATGCTGCGGCTGAAGGAATAGTCCCTGGTGCCAGTAGACAGGCTGATCAATGTTCATGATGTTTTCGCGCGATCTGAGTAAGGGACACGAGACGTGGTGCTTTCCGGTGATGGCTCCGTGATCGGCACCTCGCCGGCTTTGGGTTGAACGGGTGCACGGGGCAAGGCACGAGAAGACTCGCCGCCGAGAAGCCCGTCAGGCCCCAGTTGGAGGTTGATCTGCAGCGACGCCGGGCTGGCTGTACGAGTCTTGATGAGGAACCCTTGTGAGTCGACGCTCACGCCGATCCGGTAGAGACGGGCCACCCGCGCGGGCTCCAGCGCGTAGTAGCCCGCGACCACGCCGACGTATTGCGCGTTCTGCGCCCTTGCCAGCGAAATTGCACCGTCGCTGCCCGGCTGCACGAACACGCGGTCTACCTGCAGAAAACCCTGCGGCACTGTTTTCGCCGACAGCAACGTCGCGAGCTTTTCGGGCTCCGTGACGTACGCCTTGAAGACGTTCGGGTCCGTGCACTGCAGGATCGCCAGAAGGAGCGTGTGCGACGTTTCGCCGTGACTGTTGAGCGCCCTGTCCGCGCTCCAGACGACGTCGATCGAGCGGTCCTGGTAACCCCACTGGAGCTTGCCGAGGGCGTCGGCCTGCGAGTTGCCGCCGAACATGCCATTGACTGACGAGCAGCCGGTCAGCATCGCCGCCGTCATGGCGACGCTTGCCAGAGCGAACCCGATGAACGGCATGCGCGCCTGCCGCGAAGATGGGCCGGACATGCTCACGTCATCACCATCACGATCGTCTGCGACGGAGCTATGACCGCACCTTCGGCGTTCGGCGGCGCGCCGTTATGGCCGGTCAACGCGGTGAGCCGCACCGCCGGCTTGCCGCCGACCATCACGGTCGAGCTGCCAAGCAGAAAGTTCATCTCGCCCATTACCTTGTGTGAAATCACGCCCCCTTGCGAACCAGGCTGATCGCCCAGTGTCATCGTGATCTTCGATCCCATGTTGAGCGCCGGCATCCCGACAACCAGCACCTTCGCGACGACGCCGCCGGGGTCCGCCATGGCGGTCGTCGCCATGTTCGGATACGGCAGCGGTGTGGGTACCGGACCAACCGGAGTCGGCACGGGGGTAATGCATACATCCGGCACTGCAAGCGCCATCGCGCCGCCGTTGTTCAGCATGAACATGTCGTCACCTCATCCAAGCTGGATCTGTTCGTCCGCATCCACCGTCACGCGCCGCGCCGCGATGACGGATGCATCGTGGGCCTGCACGGTCCAGTCGGCGCAAACCGTTTGCCGCATCGAGCCCGCCACCTGTTCGTCGTGACCGGCAACATGCCGGACCGATTCGCCGAGTCTTGTTTCGGCATGGGCGGCAGCGACAAACTGGCGTTCAGTCACGAGCGCGCTCTCGCCCCAGGCTGCATGAACACGGCCGCCGACAACGGCGAGTTCGTCGCAATGGAGATGCGCGCGGCCCAGCCGTATCGCCGCCGCATCGGCGCGCACGGTCAGACCGGCGTGTGCGTCGAGCGCGACGCCGTGTTCGCCTGACAGGTCCAGCCGGCCGTTCGCCACGGTGATCTTCAGATCGCCTTCGAAGCGCATTTCGCACGCCGCCGCATCTCCGCGCCGCAGTACGGTCAGCACATAGCCGCTGTCAGCGAACGAGACCAGCACCGTGTCGCCGACCTGCGGAAAAAGCAGGCAGCCCGCGGCGACGTCGACCCAGGAACGGCCGGCATCGTATGCCACCGCGAATCGTTCACCATCCGCGGCAATCACACGCGCATGAAAAAACGTTGCCGATGCCGCGTGAAGCGCATGCACATGACTCATCAGAAGCCCCTCGATAAAAGATCCGCGGACCGTTGCCGGCCCGTATATGCCGACACGCTCATCGTGACGGCTCCCAGCGCTCTGCAGCGAGCTGCTCCATGTCGGTATCGCGTGCCGCCGCGCGGTTGCTTCCAGTCCACAGCGCACCGTCGAGCTGCGCGGCATGCAGGTTCGTGCCGGTCACATCCGCACGCGAGAAATCGGCGGCGGGCGCCTGCATATGCGAACAGTCCGCATAAGCGAGAATGGCGTCTGCAAACAGGCTGATTCCGGCGCTCGCGCCGACAAGCCGCGCCATCGTCAGGTCGGCGGCCATGAAGCTGGCTTTGCCGATCGACGCCATGTCGAACTTCGCACCCTTCAGGAACGCCCCGGCAAAGCACGCGCCCGACAGGTCGGCGCGCGCGAATGACGAGTACGGCGCATGAACGCGGGTGAAATCGGCACCGGGCGCGCGGGCGCCATCGAACGCGCAGTGCACGAGTTGCGCATCCTCCAGCCGGGCACCGGTGAAATCGCAGTCGACGCTCTGCACCGTGTTCCAGCTCACCCGGCGCAAATCGACGTGCGCCAGATTGCATGCGCGCAACCACGCGATGCTCAGCAACGCGTTTTCGAGCGCGGCCGTCTGGAAATCCGACTGCTCGAGCGCCGCGCGCGTCAGATCAGCACCGTCGAAGATTGCGCCGCGCAAGGTGCACGTATGCATCTCCGCATACATGAGCCGTGCGCGCGAAAAGATCGCGCCTTCGCCGCCGCACGTCTGTAGACGCGCGCGCGTCAAGTCGGCGGCTTCGAAGCTGGTCCCGTCAATGCGACAGTTCGCCCAGCGGCTCGATTCAAGCGACGCCCCGGCGAATCTCGCGCCCCGCGCGTCGATGTTGTCGAAGCGCACGCCCGACAGATCAATGCCGCGATAGTCGCCCCCTGCGATCGACAGGCCCGATATCGTCATCGAGTCGCGGCGGCGTGCAAGAAGTTCCTCCGCTCGAAGCGGCACGGTTGCGCTCATGACGCGTCCTCGGGAAGCCTGAAGCGCGTCATCAGCGCGTCGGTGAGCAGCACGCGTTCAAAGCGCGCCCCGCTCGTATCGGCTGCATGCAGGTTGGCGCCGCTCAGATCGACGTTGCTCAGCGCCATTCGGCGCAGCGATGCCTGCATCAGGTTCGCGCCTGTCCAGCGCGCGCCGTTCATGCGCGAACCAGCGAGGTCAGCGGCGCGCGCCGTCGCGCGACAGGCGTCGGTGCCAGAGAGGTCGCAATTCGACAGCAGCGATTTGTCGAGCCGGGTGCCACGCAGCGTGCTCGCGGTAAATGCGGTGTCGCTCGCGCAGGCGTTCGTGAGGTCGGCGCCGTCGAAATTGCTGCGCTCGAAACCGCTTTTCCGTCCGATGCGCGCGCCGGCGAGATTTGCGGCGCTGAAATCGATCGCAACGCCTTTGACACCCCACCAGGACGAACCGGCAAGAGATGCCTGCGTAAAGCGCGCGTCATCCAGCGGACCATCTTCGATAATCGCGTCGCCTAGTTCCGCCTGCGTGAAATCGGTGCGGGTCAAGTCGCACATCGAGAAATTCGCGCGCCGCGCACGTAGTTTCGCGAACGAGCCATCCGCAAATAAACATTTGCTGAAACTCGAACGCTCAAGCACCGCCTCCGAAAGATTCGCGCGCGTGAAGTCGCAGGCGTCGCAGCGCGCGGCCGACAGGTCAGCTTGCGAAAGCGACGCGCCCACCCACGAGCAGCCGCTCGCCATCAGGCGTCCTGCGCTCACGCGCTCGGCGTTCACGCCATCCAGCCTGCAATCGGTGAAAACGGCATCGGCAAGCTGCGCGCCGGACAAACACGCACCATTCAGCACACAACGGATGAATTCGCTGCCGGACAGGTTCGCGCCAGTGAGATCGATATCCGACAGATCGGCGTCCTCTACACGCACGCGCTCGAACGATTCGCCGCGTGCAGTCCGCAGCGCGGCGCCGTCGA
>NZ_AEJF01000218.1 GCF_001028175.1 Caballeronia mineralivorans PML1(12) | reverse complement strand
CGTGGCTGCGGGCGTGGCGGTGGCCGCAGTACCGGCTGGTCCCGCGAGTGCCGCCGCGACCGAGGTTTCAATCGCTTTGGCGCTGCGTTCGGCATCCGCCACTTCGCTGTGCAAACGCTGCCCGAAGTCGTCCAATAACGGCGGCCCAAACAGAGTGTGCAACTCAGGCGCGGGCTGAGCCGGACGCGCGAGAATCGAATCCGCATCCATGCCGGACTGCCGCAGCGCGTCGCGAACCTCCTGCTCCCCTTCCTTGAACGCCTTCGCGATCGCTGCGCTGATCCCCGTCGCCGATACCGGTTGTGCGGAGGCATCTGACCTGGGCGGCAGCCGGGAAGGAGCCGGAATTCCGATCTCGAAACCGGCCGCCTGCGCCGCTGTGCCAACCTCCTTTGCAACGGTGTCGTACGCGGCGACGATCTGCGCCCAGACCTTGTCGTACGCCGCCTGCGCTGCAGCCGTCCCTTCGGTCAGCGCCTGTTGCGCATCGGGTCCCGCCGGCCCGGCAACCGGCGCATCGACACGTTCCGTTACCGGCATAGTTACGGGCGTATCGAGCGCCGCACGCCACCGTGCGGCAAGCTCGTCGCGCGACACGGCGGACCCGGTCATCCGCCCGGTGTGCACATAAAGCGCCTGCGGACCGCTGCCATCAAGGCCGGCCGCAGGTATGAGCACACGATACAGAACCAGCACCCGCATGTCGTTTGGGTACAGCCACACCGTGTCCAGTTCGAGCGGCGCTTCCCATACCTGGTTGGTGTTGGTGTCGGCGTCCGTGCGCCACAACAGGCGCGGCTGCAATCCCGGCAGCCGGCCACGCACGACCGGCAACTCGGCATGCATGCCGGCAACCTCATAGGTCTCGTCACCGCGCCAGTATCCGGACGCGCACTGGTCCTCGGCGACGGCATCGAAGTAACGCGGATCGGTGTCATCGGGCAGGTGAGGAAAACGGTTTCTTTGCCAGCGCGCATCCACCGTGCCGATCAGCCGCAGACGTTGGGGCGAACCCGGCGGCAGTGGCCAGAAGGTTGCCGCCGGCGGCCGGTCGCCTGGCGACAGCACCGGTGCATGTGGCCACTCGATGTTGGGCAGCAGCATCCCATCGGCCGCGCTCGGGTCCGAACAATAGCCGCGGCCAGCGGGGTTCTCCAGCCAACCGTCGCCGCCAAATGCGTGCATCGGATCGACGGGCAACGTAGCGAACGGCGCTGGCTCACTTTGCCGCCAGCCGAGCGGACCGAACTCCCACCTGCGGTCACCGTATAGGTGGAGCGATTTTTCCAGTGCTCCCATGCGCACGCGCACTTCGAGTGCGGGCACGCGCGTACCGCGCGGTGCAAACGCGCTGCCCGCGACGGCGAAGGTTCCGCGCGCCTTCTTCAAGCCGGCGTCGAACGGCGTATCGCCGAACTGGGCGAGCAATGCCCCCCATGCCTGCTGTTCGGTCAACAGGGTCCCGCCAGCCTCGGCGACATAACCGATCGTCACACACGTGTGGAGCTGGCCACTCACAGCAACCTGGTTAAGCAGGATCAGCACGTCGTCTGGCTTTGTGATTTTCATGCCGTCAGCCGATTTTTATGATTTCGCCGTTCAGCGTGGTTGTGACGGCATCGAGGAGGAGATTGACGGTTTGTACCTTGACGGAAACTGCTGCGTCCACCTCCAGCTCCGCAGCCGTCAAGGACATTTCCGCAGTACTGCCAACACCGATCGCTACGCTGCCCTGGCCGTTCAACTTGATGTGCTGTGTCGCGACCTCGACGAATGCAGCGGCCGGCTGAAAGCCCGACATCCTGATGGCGGATACGCCGGCCTCCAGCTCTACAGTCGCAAGTTGATTGCTGGCGGTTGGGCGCCCCATCTTCAGCATGTTGCGCCCCTCCCCCACCGGCATTCCCGCGCACAGTGTGTATTCACCGACGTTATAAGTCGCCTGGGCAAGGTGGCTCGTGTCAGAGGCGCCCGTTGCTGACCGGTCCATAAAAGTCGTGGTGATGGTCTCAACCGTGCTGTCCGCATCCTTCCAGACCTTCCTCACTTTCCCTTTTTTAATGTCCAGCGTTGTCGATTTCCCCATCTCGACTTTCGCAGCGAGCATCGTGATCGTCTGGAGCCCGGCCATGACGATGTTGAACGCTCCGTGATACATGTTGGTGTTCATCCCGTTGAAGATATTCGTCGATAACCCCAGGTAATTCTTCGTGACCATTCCCGACGCTGTGCTCGCCTGCAATCCGGTTGTATTGAACGAGCTGGAGACGACACCGGGTATCGCTCCAGCCAATGCCTTGATCGTCTCGACGTAAATTCCCGGCACCGACTGCGTATAGCTGCTGGAGTTGACCTGAATATGCGAATCGGACACAAGCGCGAGTCCCGGCTGCGCCGCCGCGCCGAGCGTGATGTGCGAGTTCGCGACAGGCGACGCGAGCTTCACGCACTGGGCGCTGCCCGTGTCGTCCATGACGATGCTGTTGCCGCCTGCGGTGCGGATTGCGTTCTGCGGCGCATTCGCATCGACAACGACACTGGGGTTTTCCGAGTTCGGCACCGAGCCGACAATCAACGGGCGGTCGGGATCGCCGTTCAGAAAAGCGATCAAGACTTCCGTCCCTTTCAGAAGAGGAAAATGCATGCCGTGCTGCGCGCCCGCGTAGGGCGTCGCGAGCCGCAGCCACGCAGAGGCTCGCATCGCGGTTCGGGCGGAACGGGCAAAAGGGAACCTGACCTTGTAGCAGCCATGCTCGTTCAGTTGCGCATAGGGGCCGTCGCCTTCCGAATCGATCGTCGCGGTAAGCAGGCGGGCTATTTCCGGCGTCGCGATTCCTGTATCCGTGCGGAACTGCGTGGCATCCGGCAGGGCCACAAACTCGTTTCGATAGTCGTCGGCAGTATTTGCCTCAAGGCCGTCGCGCATACCGGACGACGGGCGGCCTGGCAGCGGTTGCCAACCCTCGTGACGAACCTGCACCACGTAGTACGCGGCATTGAAATCACTTCGCGGGTGATCCGCAAGCGTCGCGGGATAGCCGGCTGCAAGACCTGGCGCCCGGCTCGAGCCGGAAAATCGCGTGGCCTGGCAGGCGAGCGCCTGCGCGCGCACGCCTGCCAGGCGGCGGCCTTCCTTTTCGGTGCCGAAGTGCATTCCGTAGATCGTCAGTTCGCCGTGGCGTCCACCCTCGACCGGCTCTTCGACCACCAGGTTGAGCGCGGCATGCGAACCTGCAAAGTCCCGCAGCACCACGGCCTTGGGCACGGGCACGACTTCGCACGCAAACCGCTCGACCGGCTCGACCGCGTCCGCAACCGTCCGCGTGGAAGGCGCGCGATAGGCGAGCGATACGCCATGGTCCGGTTGCTGTGACCGGCCACCGCAAAAGACGATGGCTTCGCGATCCTCGAGCTGCTCGAAGTAGTAATAGACACCTTCGCGCTCCAGCCTGCGCGCAAGGAAGTCCAGGCAGTTTTCCTCGAACTGGCACACGAAATTCGCCCGTGTGACCTCGCTGTCGGCACCTGATATCGCAATGCGGAAGTCATACGAGCCCGCGCCCGGGGACGCTTCCGTACCGAGGCCGCCGGCACTCATTACCGCGCGGATAATGTCTGGCAGCGTGTCGTTCAGGTAGATTTCCGAATACCGGTAATCAGCCAGCGCGGCAAAACGCGGCGCAAGTTCGACGCGGTAGTACGTGTACTCACTGTCGCTATCGAACTGAGTCGCCTGCCGTACGATCCCGCGGAACGATCGCTGCTTGCCATCCGCCATTCGCACGACAAAGTTGGCGCGGCTGTCGAGCAACGTGTTCAGATCACACGAAGCGTCGCGAGCCGCAAGCGTCACCTCCAGGCGGTATGGCTGCGATACGGCCTCTTCGCAAGACCAGCGCAACACGATGAAGGTATCGTCCGCGAAAACGTCTGAGCGGAATGTGAAAAACGGCGCGAGCGAATTCCTTTCGATCATGCGGTGCTCCGCTCCGGTTCACCCGGAGGGGACGCGCCGGGTAGCGCCATCCCGGGCAATGCCTCATCCGCGCTCACCGTCCACTCGCCATTGCCATCCGATGTGACGCGCACCACGGAAATGGAGAGCCCTTCCGACATCGCCGCCAGCAGGATGTCCGAGATTTTCGGCAGCAGGTGCCGTCTGGCGATGAAGTCGATATTGCGCGCGCCGGCTTCGACGGCCGTGCAGCGCTCGACGATTTCGGCGACGACAGTGTCGTCGATCTGCAGCGACACACGATTCGACGCCAGCAGGCGATCGGCGATCTTGCCGAGCTTCAGACGCACGATGCCAGCCAGCGCGTCGCGGGGCAGCGTGTTGTACGGCACGATGGTCATACGCGCGAGAAGCGCCGGTTTGAAGTGCCGCGACAGCACGGGCCGGATCAGCTCGACCAGCGCGTCGGCGGCCAGAGAGCCGCCGTCCGGCTGCACCTGCGCCGCGGTAATCTGTTCGCTCGCCAGGTTGCTGGTCAGGAACACCACTGTGTTGCTGAAGTCGATGAGGCGACCCTCGCCGTCGGCAAGCATGCCCTTGTCGAACACCTGGTAGAACAGGTTGACGACATCCAGATGCGCCTTCTCGACTTCGTCCAGCAGGACCACCGAATAGGGCCGCTGCCGGACGGCTTCAGTCAGCACGCCGCCCTCGCCGAAACCGACATAGCCGGGCGGCGACCCAACCAGCCGGCTTACCGTGTGCCGTTCCTGAAACTCGCTCATGTTGATCGTGATGAGCGCGTGCTCGCCGCCGAACAGCTGTTCCGCCACGGCGATCGCGGTCTCGGTCTTGCCAACACCGCTGGGTCCGGCGAGGAGAAACACGCCAAGCGGCTGTGCCGGGTCCTTCAAACCGGACGCGGAAGATTTCAGCATCTCGGCGATCGCATCCAGCGCCGGCGCCTGACCGCGAATCCGTGCCTTCAGCGTCTCGGCAAGCGTCAGCACCCCCGCGGCGCGGTCGCGCTGCAGCTTGCCGAGCGGCACGCCGGTCCAGTCGGAGACGACGCGTGCCACCACGTCACGGCCAACCTCGGTGAACAGCAGCGGCTCGTCGCCCTGACATTGCGCCAGTTC
>NZ_AEJF01000217.1 GCF_001028175.1 Caballeronia mineralivorans PML1(12) | reverse complement strand
GCTGATGCGCGGTCCCGTCAGCCGCTGCGCGCGCGCCGAAAACGCGCTGCACCGCCGCCTTTTCATGCTCCCAGCGTTCTCGCAGCACGCTCAGCGCAGCGGCCTTTTCGGCGCGCTCCGCATCGATCGCGGCGAGGCGCTCGATGTGCTCGCCGTGGCCATATGCGGCATCGCGCGACAACGCGACGTACTCGCGTTCGAGGCCCATCAGCGCGCGCTCGACCGATTCCACGACAAACGGCTTCACGCCGAGGCCGATCTTGACTCGCGCGGCCGCGGTATCGAGCAGGTCGACCGCCTTGTCCGGCAGCTTTCGCCCCGTTATGTAGCGATCCGACAATTGCGCTGCGGCGACCAGCGCGTCGTCGCGGATGGTCACCCCGTGCGAGGCTTCGTAACGCTCCTTCAACCCGCGCAGAATCTGGATGGCCGTCGGCACGTCCGGCTCATCCAGCTTGACCAGCTGGAAACGTCGCGCGAGCGCCGGGTCCCGTTCGAAGTATTTCTTGTACTCGGCCCAGGTCGTCGCCGCGATCGTGCGCAATTCGCCGCGCGCCAGCGCCGGTTTGAGCAGGTTGGCCGAATCTCCGCCGCCGGCCGGCCCGCCTGCGCCAATCAGCATGTGCGCTTCGTCAATAAAGAGAATGATGGGCTGGGTCGCCGCCTTGATCTCGTCGATCACGGCGCGCAGCCGCTTCTCGAATTCACCCTTCACGCTGGCGCCCGCTTCCAGCAAACCAAGATCGAGGCCCAGCAGCCGCGCGTTCTTCAGAAAGTCGGGCACGTCGCCCTCTGCGATCCTGAGCGCGAGACCTTCGACGACCGCCGTCTTGCCCACCCCCGGGTCACCGACGCAGATCGGATTGTTCTTGCGGCGACGCGCAAGGATGTCGAGCATCTGGCGGATTTCGCCGTCCCGGCCAAACACTGGATCGATTTTTCCCGCAGCGGCTTTCGCAGTGAAATCCTCGCAGAACCGGGCGAGCGCCGAGTCGCCGCCGCGCGCTCCCGAGACGCTTTCGCCGGTCGCGCCCTCGCGTGACTCGATGTGCTCGGATGAGTCCGCGGTCAGTGCATCGAACGAGGACACCAGCGCATCGGGCTTGATGCTGCGCAACGCTTCGCCGTAGCGGGAACCGGCTGTGTAGTAACCCGCGCGGCCGAGCAGCGCCACCAGCAACGCGCCGCTGCGAATCCTGCTTTCGCCGAGCGTGACCGAAGCGGCCAGCCACGCATCCTGCACCCATTCGGTCAGAAGCGGCGAAAAGACCGGGCGTCCGGCGTTGCCGCTCTTGAAATCCGCAAGCTGTTCGTCGAGCACGGCACGTATCCGTGCAAGATCGATGTCGAAGTGTGCGCATAGCATCGGCACATCGCAGCGCGGATCATCGAACAGCTTCAACAGCAGATGCTCGATTGAAATCTCGTAGTGAGCACGCGAGAGCGCAAGGCCCGCAGCATCCTCGAGTGACGTCTTGCAACGCTCGTTCAGCCGTGCGAACAGCGGTTTCAATTCGACCTGCATCATACGGTGGCTCCTTGCTGCAAGGGGTGACTATCAGTGGAAAGCGGTAGTTCGAAGCGCACCGCCGGAGCCCGCACGCGAGGATCGGCCGCCGCGTCGCCAGCGAGCCACATGTCGAGACCCAGCCGGCCCCATTGCTCTGCGCCGAGCTGTGCGGGCTCGAGTTCGTCCGGCGCCAGCGTCAGTTCCAGTTCGCAACGCACCGGGTCGTGCAGATAGAGCGCGAGGTCGCGCGCCAGCGACGCATAGGCGGCACCGCCGGGCAACAACGTATCGAAGCGCCGCGCATCGACCGGACCGACGCGGATCAGCGTGGTCCCCGAGCGTTGCGCGATCTGGGTGCCGATCAGCGTGTCGCCGAGGCACGCGCCCGGCGCCCCCAGCTCGCAACGCGCCTCCAGCGGAATCGGCACGACCCTGACAACGCAGGGTTCGACCGCAACCTGCGCGCCGTCGAGCAACCCGCGCACCAGCGTTTCCAGGCCGAGTGCAGAGCGCGGAAACTGATTGAAAATACCGGCGAAGCGCAACAGCCTGGTCTCAGGTTGTTCCGATGACGCGTACCCCATCGCCCCGATAAGCGCATACAACTGGTCGAGGCGTCGCTGGTCTCCGCGCTCCGACACCGCAATCCAGATCCGGTACTTCTCCCACGCGTTGAAGAGCATCGGATACAACGTGGCGTGCACGATGTCGAGCAGCTCACGCGTGGCCGACCGGCCGTTGCGGGCCTCGTCGATCAGGTCTTCGGTATAGAAGGTCGGCAGCGGCGACGACACGCCATACAGACCGAAGAAATTCGCGACGATCCGCCACCTGCCATCGTCATCGACGCTGATACGCTCGACGTCGTTTTCCGGAAAAGCGAGGCTCAGGTTCGGCTGTACCCGGACACCCGTGTGAAATGCCGCATCGCTCGGGAAACCCATGCGCATCAACCGCAGCGCCTGGAAAAGCCCGTAGCGCGCGCCTTCGGCCTGCAGGCCCGGCATCAGCCCGAAACCCGGCGGGGACCGGCCTACAACAGGCGCTGGCGTCCGATCTTCGGCGGCCATAGCAAAGTCTCCCCGGAAAGCGAATCGCGCAATGTGAGCGCGGTAAACGTGTTGAGGCTGGTCGTGCCCGCGAAGAATTCGTCGAGCACCGAACCGAACAGGAACAGGCCGCCCAGATTCGCGAAGTAATCACCGCGACAGGTCAGACTGATCTCACTGCCGTCCACCGGCAGCCCGCGCACAAAACGGCGCGCATGGGTAGTTTCGAATTTCTCGATGCTCTCGATACGCCGGTACGTGGTCTGGTCGAGCTGGGTATTGTGTCCTTCGGGTAGTTGCAGCGTCAGCAGACTGCGCAGCTGATCGCGGTCTGCCAGCCTTTGATGATTGGCGGTCAGATGCGACAGCACGCGCCACAGCAGTCCATCGTCGATCACCGGCGCCCGGTATGGCGTAATCGAGCGAATGTTGCGAAAGGTCATGCGGGCGGGTGACGTATCGGCGCTCTCCGATATGTCGCCCAGGCGCAGGCCCTCCGGCAGCTTTGCGTGAGTACACGTGACACGCAGCGATAAGGTTTGCGGTTCATTGCTCACCGTCTCCGCGCTCGTGTACGGAATGCCAAGAAAGTAGTCGTGCCCCTCACCTAGCGCCGATGGCCTGATACGGACGTGATACACCTCCTTTGCGCTGCCGAACGAGCCGAATGGCCGGTACGTGATTTCACCGGTTGTCGCGTATCCGGAAACGGAGTTGACCTGGAAAATACGTGCGACCTCACGGCCTCCCTGCGGGGACAGCCGGATCCGGTATTCCGCCTGCCGATGATCGAACTTGATCGGGTGAGCGTCCGTTTCGAACAGATTGACGATCGGCGTCGCATTGAGAACAAAGCTTCCGGTCCGCACTTCGGGCACCCAAGCGGGCACCTCGTCGAACAGGAATCGCACAAAGAAGCGGCCCGATGATCCGCGTTCGCGCCAGCGGTTAAAGCCCACAAGATCGACGAACAGGAATTTCTCGGCAAATGCGAAATATTCGCGCAGCAGGGAATACGCCGGATGGGCATTGTCCGGATAGGGCAACAGCGGCAGGTCGGGGCGCATGCCCGCTGCCTCGATAGCGTCGCGCGACAATACGGTAACGGGGCCGTCCTCACTGCCGATCCGTATTTCACGCACGTATCTCATCAACAACACCAGGAGTCTGGTCGCATCCGGAAGCGCGTCGGCTAGATAGAAACGCAACCGGTCGGCATGCCATGCGTTTGCATCGATGCCGTCGAACGAGGCTTCAATCAGGAGCGAACGCTGGCTGATACCGTCGCCATCCCAGCGCGTCGCCTGAATCACCACGGGTTCCACCGACACCGGAAACACCGATCGGAAAATGGTCCGCACGCCATCGATCGGCACGGACGCCACCTCCGTTCCCGCCGGCACCACGACGGTCTCCCCGCGCACACCTTTGGGAACGAACTGCAGGATCGACATGCAGGGCAGCGGACGCAGGTATTGCGGAAACAGCAGTTGCGCGAGCTCCTGAATGAATTCGGGAAACTCGTCGTCGAGCTTCTGCCTCATCAAGCCCGTGAGGAACGCCACCCCTTCGAGCAGGCGCTCGACATCCGGGTCCGGCGCGACGCCGCTCCCGAGGAGCGGCGCCAGCGCTGGATTGCGCGCCGCGAACTCCGTCGCAAGATCGCGTAGATGAACCAGTTCCTGCTCGTAGTAGGCTTTGGACATGTTCGTGACAGACAATGACTCTAGTTGCGCCGGACAGACACGCGTCCGTCCGACGAAACGCGTGTCGCAAAGCGGATCGGGATATCGCGGTCGTCGACGGCCACCGTGCCTTCTATTGCGAATGAAAGCGACAACAACTCGTTCCCGCCGTCGACCACCTCTACGCGCGGCAACCGCAGCCGCGGCTCGTACCGCCGCAGCATGCGCGTGATGTCAGCGATGATTTCCTGCACGCTGCCGGCCGAAAAGCTGCTGGCGAGATTCGTGAAATCGGGCACGCCGAACTCGAGGTCAATCGGCACGCTCCCCTGCCGCGTGTTGAGGATGCGGGTAAGGTGTGCGAGGATCGACTCGAGAAGAACGTCGACCCGCGTCACATGCGAGCGCTCGCCGCCCGCTTCGTAGGCGGCGATACGCTCGAGCAGACGACGTTCTTTCACAAGGACTCACCGGTCAGCAGCACACGGCCTGATCGCCGGTCGCCTGTTACGTATTCGGCGCGAGCCACGAATCCTCCGACTGGATACTGTCGAGCACCGATGTCCAGATAACCTTCTCGTACGTAAAGCTGAAGTTCTCCATGTGGGTGAGCGGCTTGTTTTCCGGCTCCAGACAGTTCGGAACCCACAACCGCGTGCTGACGATCGACGCCTTCTCCAGTTGGACGGTGTAGTACTTCTCCTCCTGCCCTTTCTCGTTGATCCGGTAAAACTCAAGTGTCGCTTCCTTGATGCGCTCGCCCCTGCACAGCGCCTGAAGCAGTTTCGGCGACGACTTGTCGACCACCTTGGTGATCTCCAGACCCATATGCTGCCGCTTGCCCGACGGCAAGCCAGTCTGTGGATCCCTCGGCATCTCTATCCGGTGCTCGACCGCTTGCACCAGGATTTTTCCCTGGTGTCCCTGGACGTTGCACGACCCCTCGATCGCTTTTCCGGTGGCGTCTGTTACAGACAGATAACATGGCATTGGCACAATGAACTCCTCTCAATAAACAATTCGGATTACTTCTTAAAAACGATTGAAACAGCACTGCGTCAAGACTTGTCGAGCTTGCCAACCAGCGACAGCGTGAACGACGCGCCCATGTATTTGAAATGAGGCCGGACCTTCAGCCCCACCCGGTACCAGCCCGGATCGCCCTCGACGTCCGACACGGTGATTTCCGCCTGGCGTAGCGGCCGCCGGCCGCGCACGCCCGGTGCGGGGTTGTCCATGTCGGCGACGTACTGCTTGATCCAGTTGTTGAGTTCGGTTTCGAGGTCGCCGCGCTCCTTCCACGTACCGATGTTCTCGCGCTGAATCACCTTGATGTAGTGAGCCAGGCGGCTGACGATATAGATGTACGGCAACTGCGTGCCGAGCTTGTAATTCAGCTCCGCGTCCTTGCCTTCCGCGTTGTTGCCGAAGAACTTCGGCTTCTGGCACGAATTGGCGGAGAAGAAGGCCGCGTTATCCGTGTTCTTTCGCATCGTCAACGCGATAAAGCCCTGTTCCGCGAGTTCGAATTCCCGCCGCTCCGAAATCAATACTTCGGTCGGGATCTTCGTCTGCGTTTCGCCCATTGCTTCGTAGTTGTAGATCGGCAGATCGCTCACCGTGCCGCCGCCTTGCGGTCCGATGATGTTCGCGCACCAGCGGTACTGCGCAAAACTTTCCGACAGGCGGCTCGCAAACGCAAAGGCCGCATTTCCCCACACGAAGCGCTTGCTGTCGTTGTCGACACGCTCCTCATAGTGAAATTTCTTGACCGGTACCGTGCTGTCGCCGTACGGCACCCGCAGCAGGAAATGCGGCACGGTCAGGCCGACAAAGCGCGCATCCTCGGTTTGCCGGAACGAGTTCCATTTTGTGAATGCCGGCCCGTCGAACACAGCGTCCAGGTCTTTCAGGTTCGGCAGTTCCGCAAACGAATCGACGCCGAAAAATTGCGGCCCCGCCGCGGCAACAAACGGCGCATGCGCCATCGACGCGACGCTGGCAAGCGATTGCAGCAGCTTGATGTCCTGGCCGCCCGGCCCGAATTCGTAGTTGCCGACGATCGCACCGATCGGCTGCCCGCCGAACTGGCCGAACTCGGCGGTGTAGACCGCCTTGTACAGCCCCGAGCGGGTGATGTCCGGCGCGTCCTCGAAGTCCTGCAGCAGCGCATCCTTCGAAACGTCCAGAATCTCGATCCGGTTGTTTTCGCGGAAATCCGTGCGGTCCACCAGGAACTTCAGCGATCGCCACGCCGATTCTAGTTTCTGAAAACTGGCTTGATGCAGAATCTCATCGACCTGCGCGCAGAGCTTGGTGTCCAGCGCGGAGATCATGTCGTCGACCAGCGACTGGCTCACTTTTTCTGTCGCCCGATGCGACTCAAGCAACTCGCCGACGAAAGCCTCAAGGCCCCGCCGTGTCACGGTATATGCCTCGTCGCCTGGACGCACGCGCGTGGCCTCGATCAGCTCATCGAGCAGGGACGCCTGCGGCGCCGCGGCGGCCGCGCTGGCTTCCTCAACGGACTGGGTTGCGTTCGGATTTGTCACTTTTCACTCCTGAGATTTCGAGCCGAGTTCGGCCAGCAGACGTTCACGGGTCGCTTCATCCGTCACGAGTTCACCAAGGCGCTTGCGAAATTCAGGCAGATTGCCGAGCGGCCCCTTAAGCGCCTTTAGCGCATCGCGCAACTCGATCAGCTGCTTGAGCTCCGGCACCTGCTCGACGATGGCGTCGGGCTCGAAGTCGCTCAGACGGTCAAAGTGAAGACCAACGGGCAGCGCCTCCTCTGCTCCCGCATCCGCAGCCAGCCTGTTTGGCACTGCGAAATTTAGCGACAGCTTCTGCGCCTTGAGTACATCGTTAAAGTTGTCTTTATCGACGCTAACCGGCTTGCGTTCATCAACCGGCGTATCGGATTCGCTTAACGTGAAATCGCCCAGCACCAGTTGCTTCATCGGCAATTCGACGTCCTCCTTCGCATCGCCGGTCGCTGATTTGTAGACGATATTGACGCGCTCTTTCGGTGCTACCGAACCATCGTTTGTTGCCATTTCAGGCTCCTTGATAACATTGATAACTAGTACTTCTCCATACTGGCCAGCCGCCAGGCGGCGGCAAAATCAAGCTCGGAGAGTTCGGCGAGCAACAAGGCTTGCGCGGAACGGTCCGGCTCCTGCTGCACACCTGCCGCGACACTCAAAGCACGCCGCGCGAGCGCCGGCTCCCATCGGGCGAGCTGGTGGATCTCGATCTGCTTCACGAGTGACGCGACGAACGGCCCCAGCATGCTGGCGTCGCCGAAATCGCGCACCAGTTCGCACTGCGCAAGACGTAACCGGAACCGCTCACCGGCCGCCATGGTGCTGCGCGAAAGTGTTTCCAGCGCGTCGAGCGCATCGCCGAGCCGGCCTTCTGCCGCGACTCCGTGCGCCGCACTCAACGACGCAGCGCCTTCGTCCGCGCCCGGTGCACCCGGCTCGCCCCG
>NZ_AEJF01000216.1 GCF_001028175.1 Caballeronia mineralivorans PML1(12) | reverse complement strand
CAACGCGGCATGCGTGTGCCGGCACAGATCCAGCCAGTAAGGAAAGGTCGCGAGGCGTGCCTGCGCAAAGCGCGCAAGCGCAAGGGGATCGGCGTCCGCCGTCATCCGGCTCAAGGCGTCGAGTTCGGAAACCGGCGGCGGCGGGATTCTCGTCTCCCCCGCGCTCGCTAACGGTGTTGCGTCAAGAAGCGACCACGCGACGACGCCATTGAGCCGATACGCGAATGCAAGAGTCGGCTGCCGCGTGAAGCAGATATCGAGAAGCGGTGTCAGTCCGCGCAGCACTTCAGAGGCGACGCGCTCAAGTTGATCGACGTCCGCCGTGTCCGGCAAGGGCACGGGCAACGGATTGGCCAGCATGGCAGACGTGGTACGCGCAGGCACGGCACTGCCTGCCGCAGGCGCGTCGGCTTTCGGCACAGGAACCGCGCTGTCTGAAGCGGGGGCCAGCGCTATATGAGTATCCACCTCCGACGTCAGACGCGTCAGGACGCGCCGCAACCGGTGCAATGGCGGTGCCTCCGCGTCACGCTCCCGCCAGAACGCGTCGATTGCGTTCCAGTCATCCGTCAGTCCGGCAAGGACGGTAGCGGGGAGAGAGGGGAGTGTCGACAGCCTGTCTCCCGGCAGCAAGTCCTCGACCCTGTCCATAAACCAGGTGGCTAAATTCCGCCGCGCGCGAAGCCGGGCCGGCGGCGGCGTCATCGTGTCCCAGCTCAGCGTAATGACGTCGCGCAACACCCGCACACCCTCAGCCAGTCCTCCAGGGCCGGACAGTTGCAGCCGGGCGATGGCGAACCATACGGCTACCGCCAGATCCTGACCTTCGTCGCGAAGAACAGACTCGCCGCGCGTCGCGACGATCGACCAGTCGACAGCCGACGTCCCATGGATATCGGTCAACTTGTCAATCTCGACTTGCAGAATGGCGAATGCGTCACCTTCGCGAACGTTACCGTTCGGCGGCACTGCGATTTCCTGCCCCCCCATACCGTCCTCGTTCGCGCACGTTGCTGTTCAACTGCCCTCTTCGCCCGCCATCGGGAAAGATTTCGAGCTGCTGGCCCGGTCCTGCCTGCAACGCCTGGGATACGTGCCGCAACCCGCACTCGCTCTTTGTCGAACAATGAGGCACGTGCGAATGGGCGGCAACCACCGACGGTATTTTTCCGACAGCCTTTGCGTTTTGGCGAAAGTTTTGCGCCCCGGACCCTGACTTGGAAACCGCGGCGACATCTTCCATCCGTCACATGAAGTCAGTCCCGCTGCGCTTCGTCTGCGTCCACGAACATCTCGGAGATGCTGTCCCGCAAGCGGGAGATCGCCTCTCAGAAAGTTTGCCCCGCGCCTTTTCCCGTACGCTGGCGGGAAAGCCGGTCGAGCGCTTCTTAAGGTCGCGCAACGCATGACATCCATCGACACCCGCGGGCACGTGATCGCGATCATGGCTTGCCGGTGCGGCAAGCTCGCTCACCGGGGGATGCCGGCACGCTGCACCTACTGCGACAAAACCGCCGCCACGAGGTGATCCGCACGACGATCATTCCAGTGGGAATTTAGTGTGTTCAGGACGCGAAGCCGATAGGTCACCTGAAGGTCCTGGACGGCGTGCACAATCGGATCGAACGCGGCCGATTCCACGTCCTGCGGGTGGGCGCCGAGCGACGCGGCCAGCTCCGCCAGTGGTTTGACACGATCCCGTTCCGGAAGGCTTTCGATCATGCCGAGGGTACGTATGATCGCGGTCGCCTTATCTTCTGTCGAGCCCTTCATCGTTCGAATCTCGCGGGCCGCTGTCGCCAACGCTTTAACCCGGAATTTCGGTGGATAGTGTCCGATGACGTCGAGCGTTTTGCGAATTCCTTTCGCCGTCTGCTCTGGATGAGTCTCGATTCTCGAACTAAAAAATCCCTCGCAAGGCGCGATTCCACCGTTAAGTGGCGCAACCCGTTCAGCAAACATCATATAGGCCGCCTCCTCATCACCAACGTGTAGTTCCTGGATTGCATTGCTCAGGTGATCCAGCGGTAGCACCGCATACTCAACCGGAGTGACTTGCAGAAAACGTACGGTGATATCCAGAAGGCGCTCGAACATGTCGAACCTGGCTTTACGCGACGGCATCGTCCTGAGAACGTCACGAACCGGCGTCGCCGTCAACAGATCGGCCGACAGGTCCGCATCATCAAGGCCATCGACCGCGTCGAGAACATAACCGGTTGCCTGCACGCAGTTCGCGCCGCTTGCCCGCCCGATCTGATAGCGCAACGCAATCAACGGTTCGGCCCGGTAAGCCGAAGGGAGTGTCTGGATTGTGTCTACGATCGCCTTGACGACGGTGATCGGCAAATAGGCCAGGGCATTCCCGCGGTCCCCGAGGAGACTGTGAACCAGATCCGCGAGCACGCCCGCGCGGAACCCGTCTGGCCACCCATCGACCATAGCGAAGAGGTCTTCTACCGCATTCTTCCGCTCCTCGGCCGGCAGCAGGCGCATCGGCCGGGCCAAATCGCCCACCAGCGACGCCGCGTGCGGATCTGGACGGTTGCGAAGAAGGTCACCGGCGGCCATCTTGAGTTCGTCAAACACGGCTCGTTTCCATTCGTGAAACACATCATCCCTGATGGGGTGCTCCCCAATAGAAACTGCGAGCTTCGAGAGCACGGCTGCGCGCTCCGCGCCAGAAAGCCCGCCGGCAGCCGTGAAGATCTGCTTGAGAGCCGGCTCGCGAATCTCGCCCAATGCCGGCCAGTACCCCCAGTCGAACTCGCACACCGTAATGCCCAGCAATACGGGGTCCGGATGGTGCCGGCTGAGGTCCAATGTTACATTTAGGATATCTACACATGCATGCCCCCTTTCATTGTAAGGTACCAACCAGAGACGGCTCACCGCCACGGAAAGAACCTTGGCCCACGAAGCGAGGGACAATCCGCCAGAACCGCCTTCACGGCCCCCGGGTGAAATGGCGTCGGCCACGATGCTGAGCAACCGGGACACATCTCTCAGACGCATGATGTTGGACGCTTGCCCGATCAGTCTGTCAAATCGCGCAGTGCGATCAAGAACGCGGTCCATCGTCTGGCTCGCCGCCGCGAGATTGAGGCGATCCTTTGGCCGGGACAAACATCCGACCATGTGCAGGAGCACTTCCGGCGGCAACCTTTCCAGCTCGCTCGACGGCTCGATCCACAAGCGGAACTCAATGTTGTTCAGCCTGACGGTTCTGTTTGTGAGCACCGGTCCAGATGCCTGCTGACCACGCCGATCCGTTTCCAGAATAACCCTGTCGCGATACCTCACCGGAATCCGGTCTCGCATCTTGTCAGGACTCGTTTGCTCACAGTCCAGATGGTCGACAATGAACTGGATGAAGTCCTCGTCATTGAGCTTGCCGTCAGCGGTAAACGCCTTTTCCGTCTCGACTGCGGAGATATAAATCTTCACCATCAGGTCGACCGAGCTACACGTGATCTCCTTGCTAAAAGGCCACGGCCAGGTGTTCCTGCTCAACTCCAGCGCGGCGTGCTCGAACACCGTGTTACCACATTCGCCGTGATAACCCAACGATGCCTTGAGGTATTCAGATATCACTTTTCCTGAGGAATCCCGGTTGATCTCTTTGTCGATCTCATTGCACGCCAGTTTCAGCGTGGCCGCCTTCCTGTCGGATGTATTCGCGGGCGCAACACGGCTCAGCGAACGGCCCGGAAGCTTCTCGTTCAGAGTGGACCGGTACTCAGGGGCACGCCGGTCCGGCGAAGAAGACCCAAATAGATGCATTGCTCCACCCATGGTGTAGTGTGTTTCATTCGATTTGTCCGTGTACACCGGAAACCCGCCCTGGTCCGCCGATATTGAATACCCGTCGAGCGGGCTACCAGCCGCCCGGGAACGAGCCGCGCAGATCGGCCGGCAACTGTTCGACCGTAGCAAGAAGGGAGTTCCACGCGTTGTCCCGTACGTCATCGGGAAGCAACTCACTCGTTCTAAACAAGCGACGCACCGGAAAATCCGCAGTCCAGGCCAGGTCACCCTCAAGGAGGCGGCGAGTCACGACCAGAACCCTGTTGAACATGGCGCCTCTGTCACCGTCTACCAAACGTTCGACGACTTGATCGACCGGGAATGCCAGGATCAGGACGGCTGTCACGTCATCGCGCTCGAGTTCCTGAATCATATCGAGGACGCGGTTAGCTACGCCCGCGAGTTCCGTGTTGCGTAGTACGCCGATCTTGCCGCTCAGTGCGGCCAGCGGTCGCGCCCGATAGCCCGAAGGAAGCCGGCTGATTGCATCCAGTACGGCAGTAAACATGACCTTGGTCCCCCCGTGCCACACATCCAGGGAGCCTCCATTGGAGGCCAGTTTCTCGAGCGCCTGCGAACGCTCCTCGTCGGGCAACGCTTCGATCATTCCAACAAGGCTATTTACTCTCTCTCGCCCTGCTGTACCAGGCAGCTTGCTGAGCGCGTAGGCCAGACTGTCCACCGGCAAAGCGGGCGGCCGATTTTCATTGCGGCAGCGAAGCGTATCGGTGGCGGTCAGGAGCCTGTCAAACATCGTGATTCTGTCGTCTGCCAGGAGTTTCCACAGACTCTCCGCGAGTACATGGAGCAGCGCGGTGCACGCCTCATCAGGAATCTTGTCTGCGAGTCTGATGAGCCTGTCGAATGCCCTCGCCCTTTCGTCCCCGGTGTCCAGCTTTCCGATGTTGCGAGCTAGTGCCGCCAGTGGCCGCCCCTGATGAGCAGGCAGCAGATTCGACGTTGCCTCCAGGATACAGTCGAACACGCGCTGCCTTTCGACGGGGTGAAACTTCTCAAAACGACTGGAGAATCTCGAAAGCACCTCGGCTCGGCCACGAGGCGGCAGCTCGCCGATGGCGCCCACACGACCTTCGCTTTCACCGGCGTCGTCCCCGGCGCCGAGCAGACGCGACACTTCAACCAGAGACTGGAGGTTTTTTGCCCGTGTGGCGATCCGATCAATTAGAAGCTGCTCACGAAGCGCCT
>NZ_AEJF01000215.1 GCF_001028175.1 Caballeronia mineralivorans PML1(12) | reverse complement strand
CTCACCTGCCCTTGGCTGCGAATAATATTTCCATTGATTTAGCGCGACACGGCCCCTTTGTGAAGGTCATGCTGAACCCGCGTGTCATCTGAATACCTGAGGCATTCGAGACACAACCGCTCGCCAGTGCGTCGGGCAAATTGAGGGGATCGGGCGCTGCCCATTGTGTGAACCCAGTGTCGCTCAAGGGCAAGGTGCCGTCTTTCAGAAAGTAGACACATCGTCTGGAAACAGGCCCATAGTTATCGCCCTGCACCCAGGCGAAAAATCGGCACTCGCAATCGAAGGTGGCGTGGTGATCGGGGGTAGCGTGCCCATCCTTCGCTGCCTCTCCGGCCATCTAGCCCTCGTCCCGTTCTTACTCGACACCCCAGCGATCCGGCAGTTCTTCGGCAAGCGCGCTGCGAATCGCGGGGGGGCAACGATCAAGCCCCTCACTGAGGCTCAACCAGGCCGTCTTCTGAACGTCGAACGGGAGTTCGGGAATCGCCGCATACAGGCGAGCCAACAGGAACGACACCACCGCTTCGTACTGTTTATCAAGAATGCGGAAGGTAACATCCATAAGCCGGTGGAACACCTCGTATCGGTTGTCTTGCCGCTGTATCTTGAGCAACTCGGCGAGCGCAGCGAACAGTTCGCCAGACACATGCCCGCTTTCCTGGATTGCCTTGACTGCCTCAAAAACCTTGTCAGTTGCCGGCGCGATCTCCTCGACAGGGAGCCCGCTGATTTCCTGGCTCAACGACACCAACGGCCCATCCCGATCACCTCCCGGAAGGTTCCTGATTGCCTGCAGCATCTCATTGAATCCGAAGCCGACCGCATCGGTCATTCTGCGTGCAAGACTGGAAAACGCCTTCCTGAACACAAGTGCTCGGGCGGTCCCCGGCAAGGGGCTGGCTACATCGACGAGGTCGTTCAACGCCTTCGACCGATTATCGACTGTCAGCGCACCAAGCGATCCGCTCAGCCCGCTCAGCGACGTCGCCGCAAGCAGATCCTGTCCGTTCTTGAAAGAATGTTTGATATCAGTCAAAAGCGCATTGAACGTGGCCAGTCTGCGATCTTCCGGAAGCGTGGGGAGAGCAGCTGAAAGTGCCGAATGCACCTCCCCACAGCCGTTACCGGGAAGCTCGCGGGCAGACTTAAGGATCTGCTCGATCGTGGCCAACTGTTCATCAGAGGTCTTGCACAAACCGATCCGTGCGGCGAGATGGGCTAGCGGACGCTCCCGATATTCTGGATCAAGGTTCAACGTGGCACTCAGGATACGGTCGAACGCGCGCGGCGCGTCTTCCAGGCGAAGCAATGAAAGGCGATCGGTTATCCGCAAAAGCACTGCGGCCTGCGCAGAGTGTCCACAGCCGTAAATAGTGCCATCGAAGCCGCCGGTCGAGACAGCGTCGCGGCCGTTTCCCAGCAACGCGTACACCTCGGCCGAAGACACGATCCTTGTGGCCAGGCTGACCAGTCGCCCCGTATGAACGTCCTTGTCGTCACTCTGGATACGGTCGAATGCACGTAGCGCCCTCTCGCTTGAGGAAGGTATTCCGGCATGCCCCATCAACCACAAAGCAGTCTCGACTACGCCGGGCTTTCCAGGATTGTGAGGATTGTCGAATCCACCGGGCGGACCGACCTCGGCGCTGCCTGGCAGCGCGTACATGTCGAGCGGAGACTCGAAGTCTGTGTACTGATTCGTTTGAGCCAGGCCGCTGATCGTACCTCCCGCCTCGACCAGCACATGAAGGCCAGAAGTGAAGTTCGGTTTGACGTTTTCGGTATCGACCCCTGCCGCTAAGCCTTCGATGCCGCACCTGTCCGCTCTCAGGGTCACTTCGTCAAGATAATCGTGGGGAATACCGGCGAATACAACCTCAGGATTCCTCTTCAGTGTGCGGGCAAGATATTCAATCAGGCCCTCCCGATTCAGGCATCCGCCCGGAAATGCGCCTTCCAACCCGACCTCCAGGGCATAAATCTGCACGACCAGATCCATCAGGTTGCGCGAATCCGTCGAGGCTGCCCCAAGCGCCAGGACCACAGCCGCAAAATCCTTGTTGCCGCACGAGTTTTCTTCGCCAAGCGCCGCCTTGACGTACTCCACGCGGTGCCACGGAGAAGCATGTGCGAGCAATTTGTCGATCTCACCGAATGCCCACGTCATTGCAGCGCCGACGTCGTGAAGCTTCAGGTGTTCCGGGAAAGTCCGCACTGACGGTTCCCCGTCCGAGCCCGGCGGAAACCAAATGGCACGCGAACTAGGACAAAGCGGTTGTGTTCCGGGCATATCGCACCTGTTCACGTCTGTTGGATGTTACTTGCACCGGCCGACCATGCCACCTCGTCTCACTCGTCACGGATACCGCAAACGGCCATTCACCGTCTGAAGACCTGATGGCATTCCAGCCTCTCACTCAAATCCACGTTGTCACGCCTGCCCGGAAAGGTCCGACAGGAAGCTATCGCGGTAGCTATCCGCCAATAGGCAACCGACAGAAAAGAGGTCGCTCTGCGCTGTTTCCCACAGGTTGACGGGGAGCCACACGACCACTCGACACAGGCGACGTAAAGGCAATTCCGCAGACCGTATCTGTTCCGCAGACCATGCCGGGTCGCCATCGAGAAGCCGGCTGGTCACTGCCAGAAGCCTGTCGAACATCGCGGGCCTGTCGCTCAACGGCAAATCTTCAATGGCAGCGGAGATTGACAGTGACGCGATCAGGTCGATGGTCACGTCACGCGGCTCGAGTTCCTGGATCGTATCGAGGACGAGGTGGGTTGCACGCGCGGATCCTGCCACGCGTAGCAGGCTGATCGTGTTGCTCAATGCGGTCAGCGGTCGAATCCGGGAACGCGAAGGTAGTCCCTCGATGATCTTGAGCACGGTGTCAAGCCGGGCACCCGCCCAATCGTCCCCTTTCGCCGGAAAATTGAAGACAAGTTCGACGAGTGCCTGCACACGGTCGTCGCAGGGTAGTGCGTTGACTATCTCGAAGAGGCGATTCATTTCCTCCTTTCGAGCTTTGTCAGGTAATTTGCCGAACGCGTAGCCCAAATGCTTCATCGGCAAAACGAACGGCCGATTTTCATTGCGGCAACGAAGCTCTTCGGTGGCGGTCAGGAGCCGGCCAAACATCGTGATTCTGTCACGAGCCGCAAGTAACTCCAGATTGTCCGCAAGTGCCGCGAGCAGCAGGCCGGCGTACGCTCCATCAGGAAGCGTGCCGACGGCATCCACTAGCTTGCCGAATTCAGTTGCCGGTTGGTCGCCTACGATCTCCAGCGCTTGAGCCAGCGCCACCAGCGGCCGCCCCTGATAATCAGGCGACAGACTAAACGTGGCGCCCAGGGCACGGTCGAACGCCCGCTGTCTTTTGGAAGGAGGGAGTTGCTCAAGATGACTGGCTATTATCGAAAGCACCTTGGCCCGGCCACGAGGCGGCAGCTCGCCGATGGCGCCGGGGTAACGGCCTTGCGCATGGCCGCCGTCCGTGTCGCCGAGCAGCCAGAGCGCGTGAACCTCAAGCCAGAGGTTTTTCGCCCGTGTGGCCATCCGATCAATTAGAAGCTGCTCACGAAGCGCCG
>NZ_AEJF01000214.1 GCF_001028175.1 Caballeronia mineralivorans PML1(12) | reverse complement strand
TTCACCTGCCCTTAGCTACGAACCTTGAGACTCAGCCACCGCGCGCCATCGTATTCAACTTCGATTGCGCCTTCCGCCATCAATACCTGTTTGAGACGAACCCGTGCGATCCGCTGCTCCCGATCACCTGCATCGTCAGTCACAAGACCGCGTATCTCTTTGACCTCGGGCACTTCATGTGCAATGTCAAGCAGCAGTTCAACGAGTCTTTTGACCGCACCGCCAATGCCTTCAGGCGGCCGCAACGACTCTACGCTGCAAATGAACACAACGCCGTCCTGGAAGCGATAGCTCAGTTCGAGTTCCCCCCATTCGACCCGGCGTCCAAGCACAAACTCGCTACCCTCAAAATGCGCGAGCCGAGTGTCTAGGCCGCGTGCGGCCAGATAACGCCTTACCGGGTCGCCGCCTGCGGGACTCCTGATCGTATCGTCCATGCGCGTAGTCATCAGGCCATCTTGATCGCGGACGCATTCCGGTCGTACAGGTCCTTGTAGGCTGCGCACGCCTGCAACGCCTTTTCCCGTAGGTCCTGGATGCGCGCCATTGCCTGATCCATGCCCTGCTTGTACTGTTCAGCGTTTTTCCCCGCGAATTCACCGAGCACGGTACTTGTCTGCGCATCCGCCGCCGAATAGGCCGCCGCCACCTTGCCGGTTCCGTCGGTCATGCGGCCCAGCACGTTGCCGGCCTGCATCCCTGCCTCAACGCCCATGCCGTTCTTGAGGGCCAATCCCGCCGCGCCAGACCCGGCGCCGGCCATAACCCCCAAGCCGCCGGCGGCTATTTCGAAGCTACCTCCAAGCAATGCGCTCGTCTTTGTATCGTCGATCGAGTCCTGCTTCAGTTTCAGCTCTTCCATCTGGATGCTGAATTGCCGCTGCAGCGACTGAACGTAGAATTCCTGCCCCTGATCGCGAAGTTCCTGGAACAGCTTGGTGACTTCAATCATCAGGGTGGAAATCGAGAACGGCTGATCGTCGCTCGCGACTGCACCGCTGCTGTCCGCACGACCAGGCGGTGTGGAGGCGGGCGTAACCGAATTAATGTTCTGGCTCATGATGTTCTCCTGGGTTAAGCGCGACCGGACGCAATGCCGACCATGGATGCGGGCGTACCACCAAAACTGGCAGCAATGCCAACGAGGGCGGTGCGAGTCCCTTCCCCTGCCCGGTTCGCACCTTCGAGAATCGACGACGTCCTCTCAAGCAGACTCTTAAGCTCGTCCATCGTCTGCTTCTGTTCCGTCTCGGTGTATTGCGTCAGGTATTGCAAGAACTGCGCATCGAGGCCCAGTTGGTCAAACACCTTTTGAAGCTTGGCACGTTCAATCGCAATCACGCCGCTCGTGATCTGTTGCGCACTGCCGGCAAGGAGGCGCACTGCCGAGGCAACGCTGAACTGGATCTGCACGGCCTTCTGGGCCACCTTCCGGTTAAGCGTGCGAACGGCATCCTTCACTGCCTGCTCGCAGACCTCCTCAGTCAGTGTCGCCCCCTTCCTCATCACCTTGAACGCTGCCGTCTCAATCGATTCCTTCACCATCGCCGCGATTGCCTCCTTGCTGAAGGCCTTCAGAACCGGTTTCGCGAACTCCTTCGCGAGCACGTTGCGCATCCGGGACAGGTCTTCAAGAAGGATTTGAACGCTACCGACGCCCTTTTTGGAAGCGGTCTGCGCCAGACTGACTTCAAACATTTCCGCAATCGATTTTGAAACCTGGTCTGCGACGTCGTCGCCGATCTGCGTGGCAAGGACGGAAACCTGGTCCTCCACGCCAGACGCGATCGCATCCGTAAGTAACTTCCTAGTCGCAGGTTCGCCGAGCTTGAGCCCGATCGTGCTCGTCGCATCCAGGATCCTGGCCACGCTCACCACGTCGATGAGTGCGCTGGCGATCTCGAATCCCATCTGGATTTCGCCCATGATCTCGGCGACCTTAAGATACTCCTTCGCATTCTTTTCATCGACGAGTGCCGCCGTTTGAAGCGCAGCCTTCGTAAGTCCGGTAATTCCCGCCATCAGGTCCGCGGTTCCGCCGGCATAGTCACACATCACCAGCTTCACGGCGCCGGTCGTCACCTCCGCCGCGCCGATCGCCCAGCTAAGCACGGTGTTGACGATACCGCCCTTACGCGCCTTTTCAGCCGACGCTCGAGCGGCTTCGTCCTGCTCGTTCAACTTCTTTACATCAGCCAGCCGGGTCTGCGCTTCGCGGTCAGTCTGGATATCCAGCGCCACGGACATCAGCTTGGCCCGGTCGCCGAGAATATCAAGCGCGGCGTTGGCAGCCACATAGGCGAGCACGCCCATCGTCACGGCATCTTCGGTGCCAAGGACGTTGTTCGCCGTACCCTCGGGATCGGGTACGCCGAGCACGGAGAAAATACCGGACAACGCAAGTACAGCCTGACCCCGCGTAACCCTCACCTCCGGTCCGGTTTTGCCGCCAGCCAGTTCGGATTGGACGAGACGCGCGGTCTGTTCCGCGGTCCGCGGCACGCCGGCGGCGGAAACATTCAGCGCTTCGTAAAGCGGGCGCAACCTCGGCTTGGACAACAGGTTATCCATATCGCTGCCGTATCCTGCGAAGACCGAGCGGTCAACATCTGGACGGATACCACTTTGTATGTCAGACATTCAATTTTCCTGTTGGCACGCAGCAAGCGAGCGGGACACATGTGCGCGAAGCGACTGGTATTCCGGATGGCTCGCACACCATTTGAGCGATGCGTTAAAAGCTTTCTCCGCGTACTCGCGGTTATCGACGATCTGATAGCTGATGCCGGCAAAATAGGACGAGCGCGGATCGGTGAGACGCAGCGCGCCGGAACGGCTAAAGCAGAAGATGGCCTCATCATGCTGATCGAGCCGCTGACAGCTCAGACCCAGCGCCAGCCAATAGTCAAAGCCGTGATGATCGATACGGACAAGCATGTAAAACCCACGCTTGGCAACCTCGTACTCACCGGCTTCGAATTGCTGATATGCGTATGCATAGACATAGTCCAGATCAAGCTGGTCGATGTCTCTCAACTGTCTTAGCGACACGCCATCAGCCGAACGCCGAAGTAGTGAATCGTAGTGGCCTGCTTCCATCGAGCGCCTCCATGCTGCCTGGGGATCAACCCCGGCCGAGCTGACTGAAGATGGCTTTGTTCAGATCACCGGTCAACGAGGTAAGCGAATTGCATCCGGTGATCAGGTAGTTATACGTGGTCGTGATCTTCTGAATCTCCAGATTGCCTTGCTGTGCGACGTCGGTTTGCCGGGCAGCAAAATTATCGATAGCCGCCTTTAGCGCACGGAGGTCGGCCAGGTTCAGTGCGTAGCCACCGTTTCCATCAGCACCACCGTCAGGCCGATAACGGGACTTAAAGTAGCTGGAGGCGGCTTTGCCGTCCACGTCAATAAAGTTATCGATGACGAAACCCAACACGGGGGTGGACGTCCACGCAATTTCCCAGCCATTTGCAGAGAAACTGGAAATCTGCCTGTCAACCCTGTTCGCCATATCCTGAGCAACACGCGCAAGCTCGGTCCTGGCTTGCATTGCCTTGAATATTTCCATGCCGCGATCAGTAACCGCTGCGATGAAGTCCTGCATTGCGGCATCGGCGTTGGAGAGAAAATTCCTATCTTCAAAGCTATCGGCCGACAATCTGCTGGCGCCTGTCACGGTAGCGGTCAACGAGACACCCGCATTGCTGGCAGACAATTCGGTAACGGACATTTTTTCCTCCTGAGATAGTCTTCCGGTTTTACAAACACGCCTTGTCTTTCGGAGATCCGACGCCTGGACAACCTGGCAACATTCCCGGATTCTGGCAAACTACAGCTTGCTGTAGATCGCCTTGTTCAGATCGCCAGTCAACGTGGTAAGCGAATTGCAGCCAGTGACCAGAAAATTGTACGTGGTCGTAATCTTCTGGATTTCCAGATTGCCTTGCTGCGCGATGTCGGTTGATCGCGCTCCAAAGCTATCGAGGGCGCTCTTAACTTGCTTCAACTGAACTCCAACCAAGCGAAGAACAGGATCACCGTCGGAATTGGTAAGAAAATCTTTAGCGCTCTTCCCATCGATGGCAATACCATTTTTGATCATGAAATCCCTAAGTTCCGTCGAGATTGTTGCCGTGGCGCTCTCCGGTTTCTCTCGGAATGCAGGATCGGCAAGCAATTTATCCACTTCGTTCGAAAAATCCTGCGCGTCACGCGAAAGCTTTGTCTTCTCGCGCATCTCGTCGAACAGCTTGTTACCACGATCCGTAACCGCCCCCATGAAGCCCTGCATCACGGCGAAGGCGGTTGCGAGAAAATTCCCGTCACTAAATTCAGCGGACGAAAACTGGCCGCTTACTGCAGCAGAGTTGAACGTGCTCCGACCACTAACAACCGCGTCACTGGATGACATTCTGTCCATTTTGTTTCTCCCAAAATAAGTTTTCCAGACTTACACAAACGACCTGCCAGCAGACTTCGATTTCTGAACCGCCTTACCGTCCGGGGACGGAGAAGGCTCGCTTGGAGGTCCAGACAGACGGTCGTACTGGCTGTCGATCGAGCGCATCAGGGCGAGCACGTCTTCGGCACGCTGCTTCAGGCTCTTGCCGGTCTCATCCGGCGAGTTCCAGTTCAGCGAAAACGCCTCCATCTTTCCAGCGGCCACCGGGTCAGTCTTCGCAGACTCACCGAGCGAAGTGATGCGTTGCTGAAGTTCGTGGAACTGACCAACGACCTGGCTGAGTTCAGCTTGTCCTTTCTGCAATTCACCAAACATCGCCTCTAACGAATTTTTCGCTTGCATGCTCATCTCCTGTCTGTGCTGCCACCTAGTACGTGCTACCAATATAAGCAGCGATCTGGATTGAATCTCCCGGAAAACGTGCAGGACTTTGGTTTTTTGCCTGGCAGTTCAAGGTGTTCCCGATCGCCGTCCACGGAAACGGCTCGTTCCACCGGAATTCGCCGTGCGCTACTTTTCAGACAAGCCGCCAGCCGGCGATTCCGGCAAACGCCCTTCAAGTTCCCGCCACTGCCGATAGCGCCGCGCGAGGGTTTTGACAACGGACGTCGCGGCGTCGCAACCGGCAACCAGCGCGGTAAGCGTCTCATAGTCCGCGGGCTTGAGAGGATCGCCGAGCTGCTCTGCCAGCGTCGCTCTCGCCGCCGCAAGCCGCTCGAGCAGGAGATCCCTCGTCTCGTTGCTCATGTCCAGATAGAGTCTGTTTTCAAGTTCAGTAAGATGCATAGGGCCTCGTCACAGGTTGAGAGGAAAGTGAATCAGCTGGCCGTCCTTCACGAGGTCGACGCCGTTGGCGTCGAGCGCGGAAATCTCATAGCCGCTTGGAAGCCGGCTACCCACCTGGAGGCGCGCACCGTTTGCAAGCTCAAGAAACATCAGGTCGCCACTTCCTCCGAAACTGATGATCGGAGCCGGGAAAATGCCTGGCTGTACGCCGGAAAGCGGGATGTTCTGATAAAGCACTCGTGGCGCAGCCCGATTCTCCTGTTCGAACTTGTCAAGCACGCGGTCAAGCACTTCCCTTTCGGGAGCAGTGAGCTGCCCCGTCACCAGAATGACGCCTCTGGATCGCTCGACACTTAGATGTCCAACGAGATTCGCCTCCCGCAAGCGGCCGATCAGTGCTTTTACCGCCTCGTTCTCGTTGTTGCGCACGACCCAGTTCCTGAGTCCGGGCATTGTCGACAGCATCACTGTCACACGCCGCCAGCGTTCGTCCGCTTCGATGCGGCCGGTGATATCAATGGTGCCGGGCTGCGCGCCGCTGGTCACCGCCACATCCTGATATCCGTTCAGCGTCAGCACCGCCGCTACGTTGCGCGCCAGTTCATCCTGGCAGACCGTTCCGTCGCGATAAACCATGCCCCGGGCCCGCAGCGTCCGGCGCAGATCGCGAAGGCGCACCGAGCTCACACATTGGCCGCTGATGTCGACAATACCGCGCCCATCCTGCTTGACTGTCACGCCGTCCATGGCGAGTTCAGCGGCGCGTGCGGCCAACCAGGCGCGGTCGTCGGCCAGGGGCGCCGGGGGCGACGAAAGCATCCAGACAAGCGCCGGCGCAACCAGTGCGCATGTTGCCAGGCTCATGACGACCAGCGCACCCCAGGCACGGCGACGGGCCGCTTTGCGCACCGGGACCTTGAAGTCCCGTCGCGCCGCCGCGGCTTCGCTGAAAACAAGCGCAACGCCCGCCAGGTCGATGACCGTTTCAAGCGGCACGCGATCCAGCGGCTCGGCGCGCTCCCCGCCGATCCAGCATGGCGCTGACGTGATCATCCGGACACCGGATGCATCGACAACCAGTGTCGCGCTCCCGTTGTTTTCAAGCGTAACGGCCAGGTCGGGATCCGGTCCGCCGATTCTCGTCTCTCCGGGCGGCAATCTGATCTGCTGGCCGGAGAACGGTCCGCTCAATACTGCAAGCTTGTAGGTGAGTTCCATATCTCGAACCCGCCTCAGGTCAGACTGCGCGGTTCGGCCTTGATAAGGAACAGCCGCACGACGCTGCGCCGCTCCCTGGCGTTACTGGAGAACAATCTTCCCAACACCGGGATGTCGCCGAGAAACGGAATTTTTCGCGAGCCCTCCCGCTCGTTATCCTGGACGAAGCCACCGAGCAGCAGGCTCTGGCCTGTTCGCAGGATCGCCTGCGTCGCAATGCCCGAGTTCAGAACCTGCGGTATGGCTTCGGTATTGCTAACCGCCGGCTCTTGGCGGCCGTCCTGCAGATCCAGTGTCAGCATGATCTCGTCCCCGAGGTCGCCCTTGATGAGACGGGGCGTCACCCGCAGCAACGAACCGGACGCAACGGAGGCGAGCTGCGCGACGTTCTTCCCTTCCACCTTTGTATAGAACGTGACACTTCTATCAAGAACAGCCTGAACGTTATTCAACGTCACGATCGACGGCCGTGACAGAACCTTCGCGTTGGAGGTCCGCGCCAGTGCATTGATACGCACGAAGAAGTCATCGGAATTGGAGACCATCGTCGAGAACGTGCCGTCCGACGCGCCAGCTCCGGTGTTCACGTTGACCGACGTACCGCCGAAGGTCAGCGAACCCGATAGATCGACCCCCAGCGATTTCATCTCGCCCGCATCGACGTCGATGATCGCGACGGATATTTCGATCTGGATGGGGCGTTGGTCGAGCTGGCGGATCAGGTCGGCATAGAGTTGCATGTTCGCCTTCCGGTCGCGGATGATCACCGCGTTGCGGCTGGAATCGGCCGCGAACGTCGGCAGCGAGGCTTTGGACGCGAGCGTCTTGCCACCCTCTGAGCTCACCGGCAACGAGCGGTTCTGCGACATCTCGCGCAACTCCGCGACCACGCCCGGCACGACAACGGTTTGACTGCGATACACGTAGGAGCCGTCGCTTGCGGAAGCGTAGCGCAGCGGAAAAATCTGGACGGTCTCCTGATTCTGAGCCTGGTCAAGCATCCTGTCGTCCATGCTCTTTGCAATCTGCTTCACGCGCGCGACGCAAACGGGCACCCCGAATACTTCCAGCGCATTCGAATCGTTGATCACCTTGAGCGAACAATAGTGGGAATCAAGGACACCGGCTTCTCCGAGGTATCCAGACAGATCCTCCGCGCGCAGATAGCCTGGCGTAAGCACATCGCTCGTGACTTCCTTCGCCTTGTACACGTATAGCGCCCGGCCGTCGTAGTACCACGCAAGGTTATAGAGCTTCGCCAACTGGTCGAGCGCCGCATCGGCCTTGAAGCCGGACAGCGTGCCGACAAAGACATCGTCGATTTCCCTGCTGACAATGACCGGCACGCCGTAGTTCGCGCCGAAATCCTCCAGCAGGGATGCGACTTTCGTTCCGCGGGTCGAGATGAAGAAGTCGGGGCCACGCAAGCTGATCGCCATGGCGCTCCCACAAGACGTGAGAACACAGGCAAACATCAGCCACAACAGGAAACGCGGTTTTCGCACACTCATACAAGTCTTCCGATACCCGATACTTCCGCGCTCTCGCGCTGCGAAAACCCATGGACCAGACCGCGCGAGAGTGCAAGCTGCCCCTCCAGCCGCTCCTTGAACGCGGCAGGTCTCGCGTCGATCTGTTCCTCGGCATACCGACGCCAGAACAGCCATTTTTCCCCTTCACATTGCAGCGCATCGTCGAGTGCATCCGGACTTGCGGCAAGCGAAAGGCTGGCCTGCATCAGCCATTCGCTGCCGGTCTGCGCAACATCGAGTTCGAGTCCGATGCATATCGAACCTTCGATCATGACCGCCTGTGCCGGCACCCCGGCGATCTCCAGCTCCGCCCGGTTACGGCTTGCCGACACGACGACCACCATTGAAAGATCGATCAGCCTGTTTAGCCATGTCCCATGTTTAGCCATGTCGCCTGTCATTACGCAGCCTTGAGCGCAGCCCTTCCACGAATTGACATTGTCATCACAACAGGGACAGGCAACGATCGGGTGATTACCTGAAATTGGCCAACTCAAAGCCTGACGTTGCATCTGGCCGATCCACAGGAGAACAGGATTTTCTAATGGCAGATCACATTTTCGAAAGACCGCCATGGAGGACGACGTCATACTGGCGCGCCCCATGGTCAGCTTTCTTGCGACCACCGCCGACCGCCGTGAAAACACTCAAGGGAACCTATGACAACCAGCAGTAGTGGCCACGACGCCACCTCAACGGCAAACCCGGGCACGGTCACCACGCGCGCCCCCGCAACCTGGCGCGCATACGGACGAACACTCGCCCTGTTGTTCGCTGCCGGATGGTTCGCCACAGGCCTGCTGTACGCATACGCTTCGGTGGTCACCCCGGTCATCCTCGATCCCGCTGTGACCACCTCCCCCCAACAGCTTGCTGCGTACTTCCGCGAGCTTGAACGGGGCGCCCCGCTCTACCTGCTGACCTTCGTCTGCTTTACCGGGGCGGACTTCCTGCTGCTGCTCCTCAGCGTCGTGCTACGAGAGCTGGTTGAGCCCCGCGATATACGCATTGAATTGGCGCGCATCTGTATGGTGGTCGCCATGTCGTTCGGCGTTCTCGTCGACGTGATGTTGTTTAGTCACTGGCTCGTCACCCGCAACATCGCGCTGTCGCTCGGGCCTTCCGCACAGGCTGCGCTGTGGGTCTTCTGGTTCGAAATTCAGACCCTTGGCGTGTGGCTGTCGGTTGCCGGCTTCCTGATCGGCGCGCTCGGCCTACTGCTCTTCGCCAACGCTATTGCATCCGTCGCGGCGTGGCGCCGTTGGGCCGTCATGACCCGTGCGTTTGCCGGCGTCATACTGCTTGAGGTGGGCGCGATCATTTTCGACACCGTGACGGCGAGCAGCGGTCTCGCAACCGGCATACTGTTCCTGCTGCTTTCCGTCGTTGTCGCACCCACATGGGCGTTGTGGCTGGCACGCGGCTTACGGCACGCCGAAGCCGGTCATTGACCGCAGCAGATGGTTTCGTGATAACTCAGGCCGGTTGCGTCGACGTGGAAAACGGTGCGCCTAGCCTGCGCTGAAACTTGTCGATGTTCGACATCGCGTGCCCGGCAAGATCCGCGCGCACCGTGGCTTCGGTTTGCACCTTCAGTGATGGTTTTGTGTATTCCGCCAGCGCGCGCTCCCTCCGTTGAATGTCCCTATGCAGTCCACGCGCCGATTTGAGTGCGGCAGCCAGCTCATGGGGCAGCGGATAGTCGCGCTCGAGCACGCGGAAGATCATGCCAATTCTCGCTTGTGCTTCGGGACCCTCGGGACCCTCGGGACCCTCGGGGCCAGGCCGCCGCCGGTTCGCCGCCATCCATCCTGCCAGGATCGCATCGGCGAGGAGCGACATCGCGGCATGTATCGCCGAACCGCAATGGCGCGCGACTCCGGCGTAGCGTTTGACGCATGTCTGCACGCCTTCGGCGTCGGGGCTCTTCGAGGAATATCCTGCTGCCGCCCTGCGCCATGACCATCCGCCCTCCCCATCCCTGTACTCCACCAGCGAGCGCAAGCCCGCACGCACCAGGTTCCTTTCCTCGCCAAGCAGCAGTCGCAGCGGAGCGGCGGACAGGACCGCCGGTACATCCAACGCCTCGTCGATATCGCGAGCATTTTCGAGTTGGACCGGAAGATCGAATCCGTCCCTGAGAAGGTTCTTGCAAACCGCGATCTGTTGCGCCGCACGGTACACGTTGCTACGGCCTTCGCTGTGAAAACATCGAAGCGGGAGGAGTTCGCCATGCAGGATCTCCAGTTGCACATCGACAGCCGCGCGAACAGCAAGGATCGTTTGCTTGTCGTCAGGGGAGCGATTCCCGACGTAGCTGACGAGCGTCGCCCGGGCCGTACGCACCGTGTCTTGCCAGGTCGCGTCCCAGTCCAGGTCCTGCGCCTCGCGCCAGGCGTTGTCCAATGCGATCGGAAGCACCTCCGCGAGTCTCCCGGTCTGCTCATCCTCCGGCAACGTCATCCAGCTTTCAACGAGTGCGCCCTCAAGCAGCTCCGCGAGCATATCTTCCGGCATGTTGCCCTTTCCTTCCGGCTGCGCTTCGGCAATGCCCCGCTCAGAACGCATCACGCACATACCGCTCTCCGGACGCGGAGCCACAGGAGCCAGGCGCTGCAGGGACGCCAGATCGTCCACGAGGGCGGTGAGCGCGAGAGAGCGGACGGTCATCGTGGTCGCGACGTTGCCGGGTCCGCCGAAGTGGAAAAGATGAGCGACCGCCTGGAACTGCGTCGCGGCTTTCCTCAATGCCTCGACCTCCCGCAAACTGCCAGGCGACGAGACGACGCTGCGCGCGAGGTCGCCTGCTGTCACCGCGACCGCCGCAGCAAAGCTGGCCAGAAACTTCTCAAGTCGCCTGGCGGTCGACCTGGGCCCGTCTTTTCCACCCTCGATCCAGGCCAACATTCCTCGCAGCGTCCGGTATGGCCCGCCTGTCGCCACAATTGGCCCGGTACTTCCGGATGGGTCCACCCTCGATACCGCATAACGCTCACCGTTCACGCTGAGTGCGAACACGCGCCGGAAATTCCGCGACGTAATGGAATCCTCGTCGGTCACGGATACACGAGCGTTCTTTTCGAACTTCTCGAGAGCACGGTGGCAGTCAATCATTTTTGATGTTCACCTTATCGTGCAGGAGCCGCCGAGAAAAGCGCCGCCTGAATCAGATTCGATATTTTCTGCAATGCGTTGCCTGCCGCCACTCCCGTCGACTGCCCCGGTTCACCCTCTTTCTGCGGAACCGGCTCCTGCCGTGGAACTGACGAGCCGTCGTAACGAGCCAGAACCCTGACCACATAATCCTGCGTCTCGGGATACGGCGGAATGCTCCTGTTGTACTGCTCGACCGCACCCTCGCCGGCATTGTAGGCAGCCAGCGCAAGGGGCACATTGCTGTCGAACCGGTCAAGCAACCATCTGAGGTAGCGGGTTCCGGTACGGAGGTTGGTTTGCGGATCAGACAGGTCGGACGCGCCAAAGCGTTTTCCCGTGTCCGGCATCACCTGCATCAGGCCCATTGCGCCTTTTACCGACCTCGCCTCGGGATCAAAGCCTGACTCGACGGCAACGACCGCCCTGACGAGCGACGCGGCGACGCCATACTCGCTGGCGGCCTCGTCGATCAGCGCATCGTACTGTGGCGAGACGGTCCTCCCGCGTGCGTCCGGCTTCGGCCCCGCGGCCGGAAGTACGGCTGGAGGTGTATCGGAAGGCACGGCCGGACGCGCCATGCCGCGTGCCGATGAGGGACCATGAGCGAACACGCTGCTGATTCCCGTCACATCGCTACCGCTACCACTTCCCACCGATGCTCTCCAGCTATCTTCATCGCCCGCCGCTGCCCAGGCCGGCTCGATCGGCAAGAGAACCGCCAGTACCACGAAGCTTACCGCGACATGCTTCAAGGCTCCCTTGACCACCGGGTCGACTGATCCCGGGATAACGGCCCACAGGCCACGCCCGCCGCCTGCCGTTGCGCCCGGCATGGCGCTCGCGCGTTCGAATATCATTTGTCTTCCTCCAGGCCAATCCTGTATGCCGACACTAGATCAACCACTGCCTCCTGCTATCGATTTTCGATTCACTCTTCATCTTCTCGCAGATCCGTCACGAAACGCAGAATCTCGGCAACCGGCTCGATCAATGTCGACGGGATATAACTGCCTACATCCACGCTGGCATGAAGAGAACGTGCGACGTAGACGTGTTCGACCACGGGAATGCCGGCAGCCTCGGCAAGCTCCACGATGCGTCGCGCGCGCGCGTCGACACCCATCTCGATGACCTTCGGCAAAGGGGTTTCGCCGGCCCGGTAATACAGGCATACGGCGATGTGCGTCGGATTTCGCACGATAACGGAAGACTTTTTGACATTCACGGCCATATTGCTGTTCTGAGCCTCCCGATTCACCTCCTTGCGCTTTCCTTTGATCTCGGGATCACCTTCCGCGTCCTTATATTCGCGCTCCACTTCCTCCCGGCTCATCATCAGCTCCTTGGTGAGCCGGCGGCGCTGAAAGACGTAATCAGCGCCTCCCAGGACGATGTAGACCACGATGAGCGACCACCACGTCCACCCTATCAACTGGGCGGTAACCGAAATGCCGCATTCAATGCCGCAAAGCGGGAGGAACTGGAGCGAACTGATGTGTTCACGCAGCAGATAGTAGAAGACGATGGAAAGCGCCCCCACCTTGATCAACGATTTGCAGAATTCAACGAGGCTCTTGATCGAGAAGATCTGCTTCGCATTGGAGATCGGACTAAGTTTCTCGCCCTTCGGCATGACCGATTCCGGAGCAAACACCAGACCGATCTGAAGCAGAATCGATGCGAGCGTCGCCACTATCAGCAGCACGCCAAGAGGGAGGATGAATCGCAACATCACTGCGCCAAACACATTCACCAGCCGGCTCAACGCCTCGCGAAGCGGAAAATTGATGACGGCGGTCGTGGCGGAAATCAACCCCTCCATCGCCTGCCAGAGCGCGGTTCCCTGGAACAGGAAATAGACCAGCAGCACAGCGAGTTGCACGCACGTGGTCACGTCTGCGCTTTTCGCAACCTGCCCCTTCTTGCGCCCATCCTCCCGGCGCTTCGCGGTCGGCTGTTCGGTCTTCTCACTCACCGGAACGTCGCCAGCAGAGTGCGCGCGACGCTCTCGAAAGTACTGAACCGCCGCTCGAAGTCGAGCAGCGCGAAACTCGCACCGACGGCAATCACAAATAGCACCAGCGCGCTCTTTACCGGCATCGCGATGAAGAACACATTGAGCTGCTGCGCCGACCGGCTGATGAGCCCAAGCGCGATGTCCGCAAGAACCATCAGCGCCATGGATGGCATGGCAAAAGTGATGCAGAGTTCGAACATCAAATACCATTCGTCGCTAATGAAACGGAGGAAGCCCGGATCAAACGTAAGCGACGGCTGCGGCGGCAACGTCAAGTAGGACTCGTAGAGCGCCTTGAGCAGGATGTTGAAGCCGCCGGAAATGAGGAAGAGCACGGTCAGCATATGTGAGAACAGCATGCCGAAGACCGAAGACTGTTCGCCAAGAGCCGGATTGAGCGCGGACGCGATCGACGAGCCGCGCATCGTATCGATGACGTAACCCGCCATGTCCATGGCCCAGAACGGAAGCGCCGCGCAAAAGCCGATCATTAACCCGACGGTAAACTCGCGGCCATACAGCAGCGCAATCGTGAGCCCGTTGCCGTCGCCCTGAAGCGCGGGCATACCCAGATACGCTGGTATGACCGGAAGCGCAATCAGCACCATGAGAGCGTTTCGAACGAGGCTCCCTCCCAGCGTTCGACTCGTGAACACCGGGAGCAGAAGCAGCACGCCGAATGGCCTCATCATGCAAAGCGCCAGCGCGGCGAGGAAGTCGGTCCATGGCGCCACTCACTTGCCCATCATGCTGATCTGATTAAAGCTCAGGGTTGCATAGTTGAGCAGAGTCGTACCCATCCAGTGATACGTCAATACCAGTGCGATACATACGGCGATCAGCTTCACGAGAAACTGGATCGTCTGGTCCTGCACCTGTGTCAGCGCCTGGATGAGACTCACACCGACCCCCACAATCGATGCCACCGCCACGACGGGAAGCGACAAAACGAGGACGAGCCAAAGGAGATTCGAAGTCAGCTGGATGAGAACCTGGGTGCTCACGAGTAAGACGCCACAAGTTGGCTGAGCAATTTCTCCCATCCCCCCATCAACACGAAGACGAGAAGTTTCAGCGGAAGAGAGATGGTCATTGGCGACATCATCATCATGCCCATCGCAAGCAACACGTTGGAGACGATAAGGTCGATGGCAATGAATGGCAGGTACAGCAGCAGCGCGATCTTGAATGACTCGATCAGTTCGCTAACTGTGAACGCCGGCATCATGACCACGAGCGAATCGCTCGCGATCCGGTCCTGGTACTGCGCCGGCCACATCTTCTTGCCGATTTCCGAAAAGAAGCGAACCTGATCCGGCTTCGCGTGCTTGATCAGAAAGGCACGATAAGGTCCGAGTATGTTGTCGTTGACTTCCTGATAAAGATTGGGCGAATCGCTCTTGATGGGATGTTCTTTCAGGTTGTCGCCTATTGCTATGCCGACAGGCGCCATGATGAACAAGGTCAGAATCAGGGAGAGCCCGTAGATCGCTATGTTCGGCGGGATCTGCTGGATGCCGAGAGCATTGCGCAACATTGAGAACACCACTGCGAGCTTTAAAAACGATGTCCCCATCACCGCGAAAAGCGGCAACAGCGATAACGCAAATAGCAGCGCTACCAGTTGAAGGGGATGATCGGCGAAGGACATGGCTGGGTCTCGCTATGGGTGACGCATTGTGAGTTGACCCGAGCTACGACTCCATACGGCGAAAACCTGAAAGTCACGATCTTCGCCGCCAGTTCACCTTAACCCGTTTCCCGGACCAGCTCCGCCGACTCCCCGCCATCAGGATCGGAACAACTGGCAGGCTCGACCTGGATCGTCACGTGCGCGATATCAAAGCGTTCGAGTAAGCGCTTCTGCACCGCGGCGATCACGTCCGGGGCGGCCGCGTTGCCTGTCGGGCGGACATGCAATGTGAGCAGGATGCGCTCGGACGTCACCGACCAGGCATGGATATGGTGAGCCTCTTCGACCACGTCCACGTTCTCTTCGAGGTCGGTCTTGATTGCCTCGATGCTCAGGCCTTCCGGTGTGCCCTCAAGCAGAATATGTGCTGACGATCTGACGATGCTCCATGCGCTCTTGAGAATCAGCAAGGCGACCACAATGGAAAGAATAGGGTCGATCGGCGTCCAGCCCGTCAACATGATCACGCCGGCGCCCACGATGGCGACGACAAATCCCAGGATGTCGCCCAGCACGTGCAGCCACGCGCTCTTCATATTCAGATTTTCGCGATTGCCGCCATTGAGAACGAGAAAGGCCACGACGCCCGCCGCCAACCCCGAGACGGCGACAGCCAGCATTGTGCCGCCCATCACTGGCACCGGCGCGGAAAATCTCTTGATCGCCTCGACCACGATCCATGCCGCGATCAGGAACAAGGTGCATCCGTTGACGAACGCGGCAAGAATCTCAAAGCGCTTATAACCATAGGAAAGCGTGGCTGTTGCCTGTCGGCGGCCGAGTCTCAAGGCAGCCCAACTGAGCCCAAGAGCCGCAGCATCTGAAACCATGTGCCCGGCGTCCGCGAGTAACGCCAGCGAGCCGGAAGCGATACCGCCGATCCCTTCGACGAACATGAAGACAAAGATAATGATGAAAGCCCAGCCTATCCTGCGTTCATCGGATACACCATGCGTGTGACTATGCCCGCGACGGGAATCTCCGCCTGCTCGTGAACCATGCTCGTGCGCCATTGAATACCTCGTGACAGGTCTGACCGGAGCGGCGAAAGTAGCAGCACAACCGATTTCGCTCTACCAGATATCTGCCTCGATATTTCGAATTTCGCCGAGAACAAGCACGTTGCGCTCGGATCGGACAGTGGCGGATATCTGCCCGCACGTTCTCCAGCCTATAAAAAACATACTCGGCGGGAACAAGCCCATATCACACTTTTTATGCCGCTTCATTATCGATATATGACACCTACGCACCGTCACCACCAGGTTTTTTATTTGTATTAGCATACGAGCCTGCATGCAGGCATCCTTTATCTGCTAAGGGAGACCGCCGGATGAAGCGTTGCTCCGGTTGCGTGCAGACCCGTCAGCACCCCGCTCATTGTCCGGCCGCCATGTCCGTCAGTCACGGCGAGAGGTAGCCGGCTTGTCCCAGAGAGAACTATGCGACAAAGCTGGAGCGTTTCCCGGTTAGATTTCCGGCAGAGCCCTCGTGCTATCAACATGGCGCGGGACTTTTTCTCGGATTTGTGCGACATGCTTCCACGCGCAGCCCCTGACCGTTTCAACGCGACGGGCGCCACGTTGCAAATCGGATCGGGCCTTCTGATTGAAGGTCAGTCGTCCCCTCTTGTTTATGAACGTGCTCCCGTCCACGTGGCACGCACGTCGATTGACCACTATCAGGTGTATTTGCCGCTTCACGGCGGGTATCAGATCGAAACACGACGTCGAACGGTGACACTCAAACCTGGCGATATCGGAATTATCGACATGATTCAGCCGTCCAGGACCCACGCCGGCATACCGGACAGCAACGGAACACATTTCCTTAGCCTCGTCGTGCCGAGGGCAACGCTCGCGCCGTTACTCGCTTCGCCCGATTCCATTCACGGCATGATGATCCGGGGAGATACGCGGCATGGTGCGATGCTGCGGGAAACGCTGCTCGCGGCCAGACACGAATCGCACACATCCGGACCGTTCGATGGCGCCACGGCAATGCAGTCCGCAGCGGCCCTGGTTGCGGCCGGAGCGGGATGGAGCGCAGATGCGGCACAGTCGGCCGCACAATCGTTGCGACAGGCCACGCTGGGCACCATCATGCGCTACATCGAGCAGCATCTTGACGAACCCGACCTGGACGCTGACAAGATCTGCCGTCACTTCCCGGTCTCGCGAGCCACCTTGTACCGGTTTTTTGAGCCGCACGGCGGCTTGATCCGCCATATCCAGCACCGGCGCCTCCATCGCGCCTTTTCAATGCTGATCTCGCCGGAATACCGGCATTTGAAACTGATCGACATTGCGGTGGACTGCAACTTTGCCAGCGATGCCACCTTCGTGCGAGCGTTCCGCAGCAACTACGGCGTCACGCCTGGTGAAGTGCGGGCTGCCTCGGTACCCATGCAGCGGCAGGAACCCGACCACGACATCCTGCAGCAAATCCAGTCGCTTTAGGAACTCCCCTCCCCACCGGATTCTAACGCGAGACGTGTGCGAGCTCCCCGCACACGTCATCTTAGCGCCGCATCTTCCCGCCGATACCACACCCGTCCGGACGTCCATGCTCGCCCGCGTGCCGCATCGACCCGCACTGCCCCTTGTCATTCCCCATCGCGGATTCCCGTTGCTGCAAGACGACGGGACTTCCGACGCGAGGAATAACCAAAAATAAGTAGATGCGTCAGCTTTCTTAAAGCCGGTGAATAGCGCCAGCCCTATGATCGTTTTGCATTCAACGAATTAGCGTACGCGAAAGTCGCCCCAGACGGTAAGGAGCTCAAAATGACGTATGCCGCTGAAATCTCCGAATTGAAATCCCACGTTGTCGTCACGTCAAGCGATAACGCGTCCAAGGTCGGTACGTTCCAAGAGTGCGGAATCCCACATTTGGTCCAGCACTCCAACGGGGGCATTTTCGATCTCCGTACCCTGTTCAATGCCGAATTCTCAGGCGCGTGCGCAGAATTCCGGAAGACGCAGACCTCTTCATCTGCTGACGTCGACTGTCGAAAGAACGCAGACGGGCTGCATCCAGATGCTGCAAATAAGCTGCACCTGGATACCGTTGCCAAACAAACTCCGAATCCTTTCAACATCACCCTGGCGGTCAAAAGTAGCTCGCGCATGAGCGCCGTGCTGCTATCCATCTTCGCGCCATGGACGGGCGTTGCCGGCTCAAATGCCGTTGTTCAGTGTGCCACGTTGGGCGCCGAAGCCGCAGGCAGTGCGCTCCCCTTCGTTGCGGATATCGGCCTTGCGATTGGATATTCATCATCGATATGTGCTGTCGCCGAGACTGCAACGGTGATCCACGACGTCCGCAAGATAGTCTTGGATCAGGTCAAAGCCAACCGCGACAAACAGCAGAACCAAGCCGGATACGAAAATTTCAAGCACGGGAATAAGAGCGTTCCTCCCTCTAAAGCCGACTCGCCGCCTGCTTCAGATCCAACGCGTGAGGCTTCATCACTTCCTATCGAACCGCAGCCGCTCTCGCCGCCGATGACCGCGGAACAGAAACAACAGCTCATCGAGGATGCCTCTGCTCACCTGCGTTATGAGAACGCCAATGGCCGCTCTAACGCGTTGCGTTGGGAATGGTTGAAGATCGGCATCGCCTTTATACGAGACTGTGCGCTTCAACTTGCAGCGGTGGCCAACCGCGCTGCCATTACGGCAAAGATACTGGACAGCGCGGTAAGTGTCTCGGCTAACGTCGCGGGCGTGTTCGCTTCGGCATTCAGCATTGCAACCAGTTTGTTTCATGCAGCAGCGGGCATAGTCGATCTCATTCACGCCCACCTCACAAGAGAACGTGCGGTGCATGCCGGCGATGAAATGAAAGCATGCATGGATGACGACAAGCAAGTGCTCGACCTCGAAAAACTGGGCGATCGCGCCGATCTTGACGGGGAGGGAATGATTAACGAAGCCAAAGCCAAGAAACAAAAGGACGCGATCCACGAGGTGCAAAATCCTAAAGAGCTCAAAGACGTCAACGGCGTGCATAGCCTCATTTCCAACCACTTCCTGAAAAATCAGTCGCAGGCAGTGAGCGAGACAAAAACAGTTCGCTGGCGCGCCGGAGTACGCGTGCTCTACGGTGTTCTTGGGGCATCTGTCGCGATAGCGGGATTGGCACTCAGCGCCACCGGCGTAGGGGGCGTAATAGTCGTGGGTGCGATATCGGCCGCCGGCGCGGTGCTCGGCATGCTGTGGCTCGGATTTGCTGTCTACAAGACATACGCTAACTGGAAAGCCGGACGTGAAAAGCACGAGCGTGAAGAAAACGAGAAACCTGCGGCCATTGCCAGCTCGGACCAACCTCTTGCGTTTGCAGAAAGCGAATTTCTCAATAACAGCTCTCTACAGGCGAATGGACACATCGCTGCAACCCTGCTCGCGAGACATCTCGCTGGAGGAAAAGAAGCCGCTGCGCAAGATGCACTGGAACGGCAGGAGCAGATTCGACATGCATTGGCGAACGCAAACGCGAAGCCGGCTCAATCATCGACCGAAACAACGGCCGTGTTCGAGGCGACCAATCAAATTGGCCACAGCGGCGTACCCATTTCGGCAGAGGGATTGAAGCTTCGCAGGAAGACCGCGACCCGCGTCCTTTTAAAAACGGGAATGAGTCGAGAACAGGTAAGTCGACTGAAAACTCTGACGAGAGATGAGTCAAAAGCGCCCGAGGTCCTTGAAGAAATTAAAGGTTACCTGTTGGGGAACGCAGCCAGGGAGAGGTCGGCCCGCCCGCCGAAAGAGCGCAAGGGTCTTCGCCAACGGCTCACTGACGCAACCCGTCAGGTGCCAATCCTGCGTGCCCGTCCGGCGTAACCCACGATCCGCCGGGCAACCAGCGAGAGCAGCTCGCGAGGCGACTGCCGGTCGCGAGCCGGTGGCCGGATAGACATGGGCAGCGTGGCCCGGCCGCGGCAACAAAACCCGAAAATTGAGACAGCGGGCAAATTCTGGCCCCGGAAGCCACGCTAGAGTCCTTCCATGTCCTTTCGGCCTGACGTCACGCGACTGGCGCCGCAGCCGTCAGCCGCATCGGGTCGCTTGAAGTCGGAGACCTCATGCCGAGGCGACATCTTTTTGAGCACGCAGCCCTGATCCGGCAACGGAAGCTGCGTCGTGACCATAGAGACAAATGTCTCCGTGAAATGCAAGGGTTGGAGAAGAGTGCCGATGGACTCGCAAGCTGTCGACGCGTTTGGAAGCGATGTCTCGCCGACATACTGGCATAAGCGCGAAATGCTGCTATTACAGCAGGTCATGTGCCTTATTGGACGGAGTCCGTCGCACGAGGCGGTGCTGCATGAAATGCTGCGCCTGATGTCGGAACTGCTTGGCCTCGCCCGCGGACGGATCGTCCTGCGCGACGATCACGGAAACACCTGTTGCATTCGCTACGCACACGGATTGACGCCGGCAGAGGTTGAACGCGGCCGTTACGCGCTTGGTGAGGGAATCACCGGCAAGGTCATTGCAACCGGGCAACTGCTGGTCGAGCAGGATATCGATAATCAATCCAGCTTCCTCGCACGCGCAGTCGAGCGCTCAAGGTTGCCGGAGGGTCCCGTCACGTTCATCGCGCTCCCGATCAAGAGCGGTCAACATACTATCGGCGCACTTGCCTGCCATCGTATCCGGGGACACAATCGCGCGTTGGCCGACGACCTGATGCTGCTGCGCATTCTCGCGACGTTGACCGGCCAGTTGCTGGATTTACATGCAGGACTTCGGCAGAAAACGTGGGCACTCGAGCGGGAAAATGCGATGCTCGAGCGGGCCATAGAAACCGACATCGCCCGCTATGGCATCGTCGGTACATCACCCGCCGTGCTACATGCGATGTCGCAGCTCGAGCGTGTCTCCGACACGTCCGCGAGCGTGCTGCTGCTCGGCGAATCCGGAACCGGCAAGGAGCTGTTCGCCCGCGCGCTGCACCTCGCCAGCCCACGGCGCGACAAGCCGTTTATCAAGCTCAACTGCGCGGCGATTCCCGAATCTCTTTTTGAGGCCGAGTTGTTCGGCCACGAGCGCGGCGCGTTCACTAGCGCGACAGGCAGGCGCGCCGGGTGGTTTGAGCAGGCCGACACCGGCACTCTCTTTCTCGACGAGATCGGTGAACTGCCGCGCAACATGCAGACCAAGCTGTTGCGCGCGCTGCAGGAAGGAACGATCTCGCGACTGGGCGGAAAACAGGAAATCCAGGTCGACGTTCGGCTTGTTGCCGCGACGAACCGAGACCTGAAACTCGATGTGAAAAACGGCCTGTTTCGTCAGGATCTGTACTACCGGATCAACGTCATTCCGATTCGTCTTCCCTCTCTGGCGGAACGCCGTGAAGACATTCCCGTGCTCGCTCTCCACTTTCTGAACCAGACGAATCAGGCTCACCAGCGCAATGTGAATCTCGGCGCGGATGCAATCCGTCGTCTGCAGCAACAGCCGTGGCCAGGCAATATCCGCGAACTTGAGAATGTGATCAAGCGGATCGTGCTACTGGCCGACGAACCCATTGTGGATTCGGATGATATCGGCCGCTTTCTGCCCGCTGAGGAAAGCCCGACCGCCAGCGAAGCGGAGGGGCACTCCGACCCCTCCGCTCTCGCGGCCCTCGCTGCTGCTTGCGCGACCGGCGCCGTCCGTCCTTACAGTGACGCCCGCTCTCACTCTCCAGGCGAGTTGCGGCAGGCCGTCGCGCAGAGCGGCGGCAACAAATCACGGGCGGCCCAATTGCTCGGGCTTACGACTCGCCAGTTTGCTTACCGCTGGGAAAAGTACGAACTCGACTCGACCGATGAAGCGCCCGCCGCAGCGCTCCCTCCTTCGTCATGAGCTTGCAACAGCAACACAATGTAGACAATGTCGACAAACCGGACTATCTGAAATGACAAAACGCTGCCAGTCGCCGCCGTTCGCGACCATCGCAAGTTTGTCCGTGCGTTGCACCTCATGGCCGGGCGAACATTGAACAATATTCGCGCAGGGTCCTGGTATAGCTCTTGCGTTATTTCAACACTGGCAACAGAAGTGGCATGGCGCTCTTCAACACACGACGGATCTCAAGAGCTGGGCGTGTGACCCAGTCCCCCTCCGATGTGGGCCACCTGAATTGAACACCCACGCGGCACGGTGGCTCGCAGTATTTATCGTGGAACAGGATTGCGGATTTAACCCGGCATAGACCACCGGGTTGGCCAGCGTTTCCCACAACAATGGGGCATAAATGCAAGGATATCTAACTATAGGGCGGCACACGCCCATACGGATCTTCGTATCCACTCTCCCGGGGAAGTCCAACTCGCGATCGCATCAACGTCTTCCCAAGCGTCCGCTCAGGATCGGGACGCACACGGCCATGCCGCACGTGCTGATCCACCCTGCTTCCTGACGATTTTTCAAGATCCAGGGCTCTGCAGTTTCTGAGCACATTGTTGCCTTCCGGAATCGCCCGCAAACACGCGCGATAGCCGAAGCATGCCATTCGCTTTCCAGACGGCGGCAGCATCAAGAATTCGCTTATCGCGACTTTCGCACGCACGTGCGTCAGTCAACACCGAGTTGGTACTGTATTGCACAGGAGAGTTAATCATGTCCGCCCCCCAGTCCGCGTATAGCTTTGAGATCGCCACAGGGACTGAAACGAAGAAAGCTGCTCTAAGCACCGACTGGGCGTTGCAGGCACTACATCCGGTGGACCGCGCGTCCAACGACGCTGCCCGGAAACGCGTCAGCCGACTTTTGATTGTCGATAACCATGCCGTTTTCCGCGAGGGGCTGCGCCTTCTTCTCAAGGAAGACCCAAGCATCGATATCGTTGGGGAGGCGGATTGCGGCCACTCAGCACTCGCGATGTGCCGCAGCACACAGCCTGACATCGTGCTGACCGATCTCGACCTGCCCTCTCTCGACGGGATCGAGGCGGTCAGGATGATACGGCGCCGTTGGCCCGAGATACATATTCTCGTCCTGACGGGCACGCTGTCCGAAAGCCGGGCCGCCGAAGCATTCAATGCCGGAGCACACGGCTATGTCCTGAAGCGCAGCCGGCTGATAAGCGTGCTCGACGCACTCCATGCCGTGCGCGCCGGCCTTCCTTATATCGACTCGACGTTAAATACTTCCCAGATCAACGCATTGCGTCACGACTCACCGAAAGATGAGTCATCCAGACTACCTGCGGCGCTGACGTCCCGCGAACGGCAGATCCTGAAACTGATTGCGGAAGGCGGCCGCAACCGCGACATCGCCGAGCGTTTGACAATCAGCCAGAAAACAGTGGAAACGCACCGGCTGAACATGATGCAAAAACTCGATGCACACAACGTTGCCGAGCTGGTGCAATGGGCGTGCCGCCTTGGGTTGACGGCTTTCTGACGCCTTGAACAGGCAAATGCCGGCGGATCGGGGGCCGTGGCCCGCGCACACCGCAAACGGATAGGCGACCCGTAAAAACTGAGTTCGCATTAGTCCCGTCTCGCCGTCGACTTTCAGCGTGCCTGAGTCATCATGAAAGATGAGTTGCTTCGGCTCGCGTGCGAATCTGACGGGGTGTCGACTGCTGCAGCGCGAAGTGGGGACCGGCTTCATATAGAGCGGTCCTCACACGTCGTTTAGCGTGGTGCATTGCTCAATGGGTGCCTGCGGCCCTGCTCATTCGCCACCGTTCGAACTTGACCGTGTAGCCGTCCGGCCGCACTTGTTGTCCACGCTGTCACGGTGCACAGATGCGACTCCCATAGGAATCGCAGAACGTTCCTGCAAGTCTGCAGCTTTGACAGACCACGCAATGTTGAAAACCAGCGGAAACGGTACAGTCCGGATGTTTTGGGAAAGGTAAGTAATATTTTCGAAAGACATTGAAACAACATTGAAAGGATACTTGATTGAGGCAATCGTGCCGCATGCCATTTCAACTCCAGCCAATACCATGACCACCCTTGTTACCAATTTTCCATCGATAGATGCATACCGGGAAGCGCTTTCAAGGGGAGAGGCGCGAGATCTTGCGAACTGCGGGACCTTCAAAGTCAATCATTGGCCAATGAAAATTGAGTGGTTGAAAACAGTCGACAATCTCCAGCCTCACGACACTCAGCTGTCGCCACATGAAGTGCTTAAAGTTAGCCGCGCTGACGGGTTCATATCAGCCGTCATGTGGATTTTCGCCGATGGACTTAACTGTGCCGCTGATGTACTCAATTTTCGCAGCGCCGGCTTTCGCAGTGCCGAGATAACTATGGATAGCGTCCAAGCCGCGTCCAACAATTGGATGGAGCGAAGGCAGGCATTAGATCTTCCGCCGCTTACGGCGCTGAAAGAGCTGCGCACTGCGCTTGCGGATCCACCGTCATCCGCGCAACCCTCAAATGAGCGCCCCCCTATCGGGCGACGTTTCGGGGGCCGCCCTAACGTGCAAGCCGATGCCAAACGTCTTATCTACGAGTCGAAATTCGAAGCGCTAAAACGCTCCTGTGAACTGCACCAGACGGACACACATCTGCGAAAGAAAGCATCCACGGCAGTAAAGCTGCGAATGGAAGCACTGCTCGCCATTGTCAACGACCTGGCTTTGACGCCATTTGACCCTTCAGCTTCGGTACTGACAGCGGTGGATCTCGCCAAAGTTCTGAGTAGCGAGACACAGGAGGCGCATACGCGGCAAAATCGGCTCCTCGAGTATCTGGACAATGCGCGCCCGTCGCACAAACAGACCTTTGACGTGCTTCGTGGTGTGATTGAGACTCAAATTTCCATAGTTAAAAGGAGCCTTCTTCAGTTTGACAACGCTGGACGTTCTAGCGATGAATTGCAGCATGCGCGCGAGCATATCGAGAAGGCCTTTGAACGCCTCAAAGCATGCATGAATATGCAACAACAAGACACAGATGTGCGCCACGGTAAGTCGGACGACTTTAGCTCGACTGTCGCAAATCTCGCTGAGGCTTATCGCAAAGCGTCTCAGCAACCTATGGTACACAAGCAACTAAAATGGGCTGTCGATGAGACGCGATGGGTAATACCCAAGCTGCAACCCGACACTGTTTCGCATAGCAATTCGTTCGCAAACAGAATCTGGTCAGCCCAGTCTGGAATTCGCGCTTACGAAAAATTGACGATGCCGTCATATCAAAAGACGGTCATCGCAGCACACCATGCCATAGAGATTTGCATTGCTGTGATCGAACATCCAGGCGAGTTTTTCGATGTCAATGAGGTAACGAACGCGCGGACATTGCTCGGCACAATTCTAGCCTTCCTGCGTAACTCCGCTTTAATGAGCAGTTCAGACATGAAGCAGTTAGACGACCGAAAAGAGGCCGCAATTAACGGTGTCAGTGCGCGTGTAGTCGCAGCACGGGACTGAGCACAGGGCGAATAGCCCGCAATCGTGGAGAGCGATCTCCCGCGACCGCCTGACGCGTTCACCGACCTCCTGCGCTCGCTGAACGCGTCGATTATTCCGTCACTCAAACCCACGCTCCCAATCGCGCCCTGCGCTTTCCGTTCGCCACCTGATGACCGTGACCATTTCAGGCGCCGCAGACAAGACGTTGCGCGTCCTGGTGCGTTTGCCGCTATTCGCACTCACGTTGTCATACCGCTTGCACAACGTCGCCAATTCCACCTCGCTCGCCGGCAGGATGTTACTCGCGGCTAGCACATTCCCCGCTAGCCGCCGCATCTCATGTCTCAGCAGTATGTTTTTTAGCGACCTGGTTTTCCTGAACAAAGTCTCGCTTTTCCGAAAGACAGTCAATTCATATTGGGGAACACTGAAACCCTCGGCACAACATCCTTGCAGGGGCATCCACTCATGATCAAGATTAATTCGGTAGCAGAACTCAAGACGTCTCTTGAAAATGACGGGATGGCGCGACTAGCGAACGGCAAGCCGTTCAGCTTCAGGGGAGTGTCAATCACGATAGCCGCGATGCCGGATAGTCGAACCGGTAAGCCAGGGCCCGACTCCGGCATAGGTATCTACACAGAATCGTCCGCGTGGCAACGGTTTCTCCAACGCTTTTTCCCCCGTTATACCAACGAGGCAAAACTGACTGACTTTAAATCGACGGTTCATGAATGGGCGAAAGGATTGCTCGAGAACACCGGTGATCTGGCCGCGGTTCCAGATGAAACTCGAAACGAAAAAATCAGCGAGTTAAAAAATTCGGTCGCACTTTATTTCGCTACCGCCTCTCTCGGGCAGAGCACTGCGCTGCTACATACAGGGGCGCGGCAGGAAGCGTTCCGCGCGCTATCCACGCTGGCTGGCGACTATCTTACAGCCAGCGCGGACGATCAAGACAAATCGATGGCCGTTTTCCAGGACTTGTTGAGCTATTGCAAGAAAACACAGCCTACGCAGATGGAGAGTATCGAAGCGCTGCGTGTTGCGGGTCACGCCTATCTATCGGCTAGTCTCGACGCGAAAGAAGAGCTGTCCGCGATGGCCGATATCCAAGGGTGGGATGAAGCCAGGTTGGGGGAAATCGAAAGCATATTCAATCGGATAGCGCAGTCGGCTACGCGAATTCGAGCCTGCGTATCCCTGCTCAACGAGGACATCGAGGATACCGTATTCAACTCGCCGCAGACTGAGCATAGCCTGGCTGAGTTTTGGATCGGAGAACTGAAAAGTGAATTCGCTAAAGTAAATACAATTGCTCAGCCCCTTCTGATGGATATGTGCGTCGCTGCGATAATGTCTGCAACCAAGTTCAACCCCGGTGAGGAATCCTCCTCCCTCCGCGTGACAATCGCCTCCCAGCTCTTCGAGCGATGTGCCGCGACACAGGATAATTCCAGGGCGCTAGCGGCGATCAAGCTGGAAAAACACAGGGCCGTCACCGCATATCGCACGGCCGCCATCCCATTCAATAACAGGACAGCCACTCACGCCTGGACCGGACGGCTCGACGTAGACACAACCCCTGAATCTTATAACGGCCTTTGAGCAAACGGAAGCGATCAGGTACGTCCTCATGCCGGCGTCATTCCGGATACACGCTAGCCAGCGAACGACAGACCTCACCTCGACTCCTGATTTCCAACGTTAATCCAGACCTGCTTTCGAGGGACAACATGGCAATTAAACTTCAACTGTTCTCGGCAAAGGATCACCAACGTCTCATCACCTGGATGGCGGATGCGGACACCCTCACGCTGTGGAGCGGGTCTCTGTTCACACACCCGCTCGACGAAAAGCAGCTCGCGCAACATCACCGCGACGACGGTCACAATCTGCCGCCTTTCCGGCGCATATACAAAGCCGTAGACAACGCCAGCGGTGAGGTGGTTGGCCACGTGGAAATCTCGGACATCTGGCCAAGCTTGTCTGGCAGGATCTCGGGTGTCCTTGTCGGAGAAAAAAGCCGGAGAGGACAGGGCGCGGGCGAAGAAATCGTGACAAAGGCCGTCGAACTGGCCGCTCGTCAGTTCCACGTTGACCGGGTCGACCTTGCCGTGTTGCGCCAGAATGCGCCGGCTATCCGCTGCTACCGGAAATGCGGCTTCGTCCGAGTGGGAAGCTGGCCGAACGCTGTGAATCTGCCGGACGGTCACGCGGACATCGAGTGGATGACGCTATTCGATGTACAAAGCAAAGTCTCAAATTTCCGCTCCACCGCTCCATCACTTCGCCGCGAGCCCACGCTCCACCTATGAGTCAGTTCAGTGTTGCACATGGCTAGCATGGATGTTCCGTTTCCGCGAAGATGCAGTCCGTCCTTACTGTCAATGCACGGAGAGGCGGGCTCGGCAAAACGGAACGAACGGCAGGTTCGCAAAGGACAGCTCCTTTTGGAGGTCTGCCCGTTGTGGTCCCGCCCCGGTTCGACGGTGGTCCGGTCGTCCATGGACGACCGGCCGCTTTATTCCTGCCCCCCCTCCTTCTGTACAATTCGCAGATCAAGCGGCGAACTGCGTATCCCCTCGCGCAGACGCAACGCTTGCCTGTGCATATCGAACAGCACACCGCGTGTGGCCGTCAGTTCCAGAGACATGCCGACGGTCAAATATTCAGCCAGTTGCCGGTTCAATCCCACGAAATCATCGTCTGCGGGTTGCGTCGCCTGATTGTCCATGCGCAGCTGCAAGAACCTTTGTTTCAAGTCGAGCAACTTCTGCGGTGCGAAGTCTTCGCCTTCAGTCGGTTGAGCGTCCAATAGCAGCTTCTTAAGAAAAACTCGCCGTTCCTTGTCAGTCTGTATTTCCGAGCGTAAGTTTTCAAACACCTTATTGGGCTGCGCATCGAGTCCCTCCGCTTCTGAATCACCAAAATCGCTACCAACGAGTTCGTCGCATATTCGTTTTTTTATCTTCAGAAACTGGTGCTCCGCTTGAAGAATTTCTGTTAATCGCAGACGTTGCATTTCATGTATTTCCGGAGCGTCAATGGATAACCATGCTTCCACGGCTGCGCTCGTCAGGCAATTCGCAGAGCGCCCATAGCGATCACGCGCACTCGCCCCAGCGTCCTCCCTCTTGAACCACGCCTGAATGTAAGCCGCGGCCGCTGACAGCCTTGCAAACCAGTCCTTGATTCGTTGCTTCGAGTTGATAACCCGCCCCTTGTACATGACATCGTCCGTTGCGCGCGCTTCCCACGCATAGAACTTTCCTGTGCCCCGGGCTATCTCTTCCAGAAGGGTCTGCCTCGTTACATCCTGTTGACCGGCGAACCGGTAGTACGCGGATCCAAGTGTCAACTCGTCACCGCCCGCTGCAGATCCGGATTCCGTCGCGACAGAACTGCGTTCACGCATGGCATGCTGTAGTGCATCCAGTTCACGGCTGACCAAAGGGACTTCCTGTCGTGTGTAGCTTTGATGCCGCTTGCTCCTGCCGTGTGCCACCAGAAACTGCGTGGAGGAAGCGACCATCACAACTGAACCGACAATGAGGATGCCCAGCACGATGGGAAGAACATACGGATTGCTAGCCAATATGCCCAGCCCAACGGCTGCGGTCACAAACAGCGTCGCTTTGACGGTGACACTGATTGCGTAGATAGAGCTACCGGTCAAAAAACCGAGATTCCATCGTTCGAATTTTTTGGCAAATTTTTCGCGCCGAACGAGTTTGTGAGTGACGAAGTCAAGGTGGGCCTTGCTCACGTCATTGCCACTCACCTCATCCCGGATCAAGCGGCCGCGGTCGGCTTGAATGTCTTTTCTGACTGCCCTCGCCTGACCATAAAAAAAAGCGCCCAGGCAAACTGCGGAAATGGCTGCCGCCGGCCCCAGAACCACGGTCCCGGTTATGCCGGCCACCGCCGTCACGCCCTGCAACGCCGTACTGCCAATCACCACTGCGGCGAGATTCACACCCTTCGCCATTCCGACCAAGGTCGATTGCAACGCGATGTCTTCCAGGGCTTTAAGGAAAATGACGCCGCCCGATATCAGTGAACTGGCACCGATGCCGAGGTCATACCTATTGTGCCGTATCGCTGCCTTGACCGAAGTCAGACGCTGCTTCTCCGCGCAGCGCCTGGCGGTAATCAGCGCAAGCGCCGATGCCGGCGTTCCCGCCTCTGAAATGTTTGTTTCGTAGATTATTTTAAGGTCTTCGAGAGTCTGTTGTATTGCTGTGCGCTTTTGCTTCAGGACGCGGCGCAGACTGTTGCTCTCTACAATTTCGTCGAAACCAGCTTTGATAGCCAGTGCCGCCAACGGCAGCACTAACGTCGAGACACCCATCGAAACTGCAACATCCGCAGCGCCAGAGGGAGTCACCTGCGTGCGCGACCAGGCAACCGGGCTGGCGCTCAATTCCTTGCCCTCACGTGCAAGCGTATCCCACATGTCCGCGGGACCGTCATGGATCGCGGAGTACAGGGCCTTCACCGCCGCATTGGCGCCGTGCACACCCTCATCCAGATCAATGAAACCTGCACTTCCTCCGTGGACGTCTGATTCCTCCTTAGTCAATGGCGTGCTGAACGACTTCGCTTCTGCGTTCTTCGTACCCGAGCGGAGGGAAGATATGGCTAGCATTGGCACCTGTTTATCAAATAAGAATCGTTAACTATTTGCGAGAAACAACTTCGTTGACTCGCTGCTTGCTAAGCTTTTTTTGAAAGCTGGATAGAGATTTCCAGACCCAAGGTAGATGGTCGTCGAGTTTTACACCCCGGCGGCGGATCTACGGGATCGGGGTCCTGGAAAGGTTGTCGATCGGAAAGGAATGTTGACGTTAGCGGCCGGGCTCGAGGTCATATCTACGAATGCATTTGAGCCAATCCTGACCGGGAAGCCCGCATCGAAATTGATGCGGCATTGAACGCATGCCGGGGAGTGAATCCATCCAGATGAGTCCAGCGAACTTGATACATTGCCGCTGCACGGCAGGTACGGCACTTGTCACGTACGGTCTCGCTTCGAACACGCAGCCTCGACAAGCGACGCGAGAATCATTGCGCTCGCGTTGATCGGTAAAGGTTTGCTGGCACGCGGACGATAAACGGCATCACCCGGGCTGATCGTGTTGCCGCTCAGCGCACATACCGCGGACTCCCGGGCAACGCTCACTCGCCAGACCTGGTCACCGTAGCGGCATGATGTTGGATCGCACCATGCGACCGTCGCCGTGCCCGGTGCGGGACGATCGATGACGGTGACGACGACGCCGTTGCGAGCGCCCGTCACCGGTTCGCTGGCCATCGGCTGACGGGATTTGTCAGCCGTATATGTCGCATCCTGTGAGTTCTCCGACGCTACTCCTGAGAGCTCGGTCAGCGGGTCCAGGGCCTGCGACCAGGGATCGTTAGCGATGGGCTTCGCCAGCATGTTTTCGGCTCCGTTCGTTGGAAAGCGTCATTAAGAAAACGATCAACCGCAGGGCAACTCGCATAATTTTCCCGGGTGCAGCCCTCTCTCGATGCGGTCGAATCAGGGGCACACATCGGACACCACACCTATAGGAACAGGAACACGCCTTGATCCATGAAGAGTACTTCAGAGATCCGGCCTCGACCTTAGAAAATCGCCACCAGTTTTCGATTCGTGCAAAGCCTGCTTTGTGAGCATCTACGTCGCGTGCGCAGCTTATATGCGACTGAACCGGTTTTCAGAACAGGAGGCCCATTTTTGAAAGACGGTGGTCCGCTTCCTGAAGACACTGCATTCACACGATGGCCTGTGCCCCATCCTGCAATCCAGTCCATGCGACGAACGAAGGCGCCGTGATTTACGTCCGGTCTGCGGACGGCGCGCCGGTTCAAGGTTGTCCGTGAGCGGGATGTGCCAGCGGCGCCGGGCCGATGGAACTCATGGAAAAACGGAGGTAGATGAGATATGTACGCATCGCAACCAGCGGGTTCGAGCCGGAGCGCCTTCGTACAAGCGTCTGACCCGTGTACGAACGTTTCGCGCAAGCGTCCGCTAGCGGATGAAGAAGACTCACTGACTATCGCATTGCGCGAGATTCACGGCCTTGTCAAAGGCGATGTGTCGGATGCGGATGTCGCCCACTGTTTCAAGGCATCTTTTGGTCTGGAAAACGAATGCACCAACGAACGTCTCAAGACTGCCGGTCTGGTTCTGAGTGAATACGACCACCCCATTTCCTCCATTAACAGCTACGTCACGGACAATTCGACGGCACTGGCGGTGGAGATCTATGCCTTGAAAGTCGGAAAAGTCAACGCATTCAGGGCAGACGGCCGCCTCGATCAGGATGGCTTTATCCAGTTCACGGCCGATCATCTGGGTATGAAAGTTGATGACGCACGCAACATTGTCTGGGCACGGAGCTGGACACGATCCGGGACACCGATCTGGACGCGATTGTGCTGGAAGAAGGCTTACGTCCCACTCACGAAGCATCGGGATCAGATGCGGATGAAGAAGACTCACTGACCATCGCATTGCGCGAGATCCACGGCCTTGTCAAAGGCGATGTGTCGGATGCGGATGTCGCCCACTGTTTCAAGGCATCTTTCGGTCTGGAAAACGAATGCACCAACGAACGTCTCAAGACTGCCGGTCTGGTTCTGAGTGAATACGACCACCCCATTTCCTCCATTAACAGCTACGTCACGGACAATTCGACAGCACTGGCGGTGGAGATCTATGCCTTGAAAGTCGGAAAAGTCAACGCATTCAGGGCAGACGGCCGCCTCGATCAGGATGGCTTTATCCAGTTCACGGCCGACCATCTGGGCATGAAAGTTGATGACGCACGCGACATTGTCTGGGGTACGGAGCTGGACACGATCCGGGACACCGATCTGGACACGATTGTGGTGGAAGAAGGAGGTGCGCAGAATCCCGCGCCCAAACGACCGCGTTTGGGCTAATCGGCTTGCCGCCCAGCGCGCATATGTTGCGATGCCTGCGCGGCGCTCATTCCGCCAGACCTTGCTCTCGTAACGACGTCGCGCTCGCATTGGCTAAATACCGCTGTCGAAAAGAAATCTGGAGAGTCGATGTTTGGAACAGAAAACCTTCTGCGAAGCAATACTTCCCCGCGCCCGGATACGACGCAGGCGAACCATGACCGGTCCGCTTTCGAACCTTTCGCGCAACAGGGCGAAACCGTTCGCAATTCTGAAGTCGCCGCACACGAAGGTAGTAAGGGTTACTGCTGGAATGTCTTCCTTCACGGACCGAAGCAAGAACGGCCCGGCATTGCGTTACCTGGTATTGCGTTGTTAGCCTGCGCGCTGTCGGCCTGCGGCGGCAGCGTCGCCCCGACGACGGAGTCCGCCGATTCTAAGGCCAGCACGAAGAAAGTCCTGTCGGCCAGCGCCTACAGCCAGCTCGGTGTTCAGAATGCAAACCGCCTCACGCTATTGCTGACCGGGCACCAAGGCGCCGCCGACGCCTATTGCGGCACCGGCACGTCGGACCAAAGCTGTTATCCCGCGCTGAATCCCGACAACGGAGCACAGTGGGTGACGCTCGGCAGTGACCGGTCGTGGATGCAGCTGGACTACGACGTGTGCGATGGCGTCAACTATGGCGGTCCAACACCAAAGTGTGTGGCTTACATCGGCCACGTTGGCGTCAAATTCACGCCGGCCAGCACCACGTTAAATGGCGTCGAAGGAGGGAGCGCGACGTTGAGCCCATACCAGGCAGGCAAGCCTCTCAGCCTGACTTTTTCCGCCAGTACGCCGGCATCCAGCTATCCCGCTTCTCCGATCCAATACAGCACGCTTCCCTATCGCGGCGTCAACCTGGCCGGCGCCGAATATGACTACGCGTTTCAATTGCCGTCGATCGCCGACGGCGCTTATTATGCCGAGCGCGGGATGAACACGATACGCCTGCCGTTCAAATGGGAATATCTGCAGTCGTCCTCCAGCAATCCCGGCGACCGGGCGAACGACCCGAGCATTCCCGTCGATTTCCGGAGTCCGAAAGGCAAGGCTTATGCAGATCTGGTCAATCGCTATCTGGGCAAGGGCATGACGGTGATTGTCGATATGCATAACTATATGCGCTACGGCGCCGACAACACGATCATCGGCAGCAATGTACCGGGCGCCCCGACAGCCACCCAGTACGCCGCCGCATGGAGCGCGATCGCCGCGCAGTTCAGGAACCAGCCTCAGGTTGTTTTCGACCTGATGAACGAACCGCACGAGATGTCGACGCGGACCATTGTGGACAACTACAACGCGGCGATCCAGACGATTCGCGACGCGGGTGCGAAAAACCTGATACTGCTTGAAGGAAACGGCTGGTCGGGGGCGTATAGCTGGACGAACCCTTCCACGGACACCGATGTTCCGCCGATGGCCAACGCGCAGGCCTTTACGCCCGATGCGATTCATGATCCCGGGAACAATTTCGCCATCAATGTTCATCAGTATTTCGACGCGGACAACTCCGGTACGCAGCCGGATTGCGTCGCGAACTATCGCCCCGATATTTCCGGCCTGAACGGCTACCTGAACCAGTTTCGGCTGAAGGCTATCGTCACCGAGTTGGGAGGCCCCAATACGGGGACTTGCGCCGCCGACATCAACGCGTTCTTGAGCGCGTTGCCGCAGGAGCAATACCTCGGCTGGACAGGTTGGGCGGGTGGAGCCAACAGCAAGGGGCTGAGCACCTATTTCGGTCCGCTGGGACAAGGGGAAACGGTCACCATATCGCTCGGCTTTCAACCGAACCTGAACCTGCCGGCGAGTAGATAGCTGATCGGCTCACATGGCATTGTCAGATTGAATGATCCGTGGCGTTAGAGAACGCGACGAAGAAATCGAGATCGCTGTATCACGGCGTTGTTGAAAAAAGAAAAACTGGCAACGGGCCCCGGTTTGCGCGACGTTCCAGACTTTCACGGACACCGGCATACCGAGATGTGTCATTCTGCTCAGTGCAGACACACTGAACCATGCCCCGGTCTTTTGCTGTGGCAGCGCTCGGGCCTTCATCGTATTGCCAAAAATGCGCTTGTAGCGTTGTACGGTCAGCTCTGCATAGTTGTGCAGGTTGTAGCCTGTGATCTTCTGCCAGGCGCGGCGCCCCTGTTGCACAATGACCTGGATATGGTGGTCTCGCTGCGTATCGCAAGCGGCGGAACAAACGGCCGTCTTGTGGGGTGGAACGACCACCTGAGCGTTGGATTGATGGTTCAGAACAGCTTGGAAACCGGTTCGCCACTGTATGCGCCGTCGCCCATGAATGTCTCGAAGGGCACGGCCATTTGGGTGAGCAGACCGGCACCGCGGTCGGATCACCGACGTCTGGCGTGATGCGTTCGCAAGCCACAATTTGATGATGTTCGTCGACCGCAAGATGGCGCTCGCGCCAGGTCCGGCGAGCCGCAACGCCGTGTTTCTCCTGATGCCATTCGTCTTTGCCGTAGACCTACAGTCCGGTGGCGTCAACGATCACGAGACTAACCGGTTCCATCGCCTGGCTCAGGACATGCTTAATGCGATTGCCCCTGGAGGAATGGACCCGGCCCTTTGCGTTCGCTCAATGCCCTTCTTAGTTTGGGGCTGTGTCTTTTTCGCTCGGGATGATATGTGGAGTGACCGCGATGATCTTCTTGATATATGAGGTGTACATCCGGGTTTTTTCCTGCTGGCTCGCTTCTAGCTCCTCGGAATTATCCAAGGTCGCGGCACATAGATCGAAAAACTGGGAGGCTCTCTCCACGCGCGCCGAGCAAGATTCCTTGAACCTATCGAGGTACGTGGACGTCTTGTGAAGTTTAGCAAAGACGACGATTGCTTCATCGACCTCCTTGGCTGCATTCTGCATTTCGAGGAGGCACACTCCCATCATGTCGAACTTAGCTTTCTCATTTTGGCCGGCGAATTGGCGTTGCAATTCATCGGCGCGCTCTCGAGCCGAAGGATTCTCTGTTTCCAGCTCGTTTGATCCTGTATCCTCGCCGTCCTCCTTGAGCATGGTTGCGCAGGCATCGATTCGCGCAGCTACCTGCTCCAACCGATTGAATATGCTCTCCATCTCGCCCATACAGCCTTCGAACGACCTATTTTTATCGTGCTTATTTTCTTCGAGCATCTTTGACGGCCTATCTACTGCGTTGGAAATTGCCAGAAGATGGGCCGTAGCCGCAACACTCAACGCATCGATACTTTCCATCGGTGAAGGGTCTTTATTATCGCAATAACTGATCAACATCTGCGCAGCGAAGCTCAATTTGCCTAGTTGGTCACGGGTGCTGGTGGGAACGCCGCCAGCCAGCGTGGATAACGCACGGAACACCTCCGTCCGCGTGCTTGCATGTCGTGACTCTGTGGGCTGGTCGAGAGAGTAGGTGGCGAGATAAAGCGCGAGCGAACCTTTTAACTGACTGACTTTTTGTTCGCATGTCGTTCGAGTTTTATCAGGCATTGGATTCTCATCGGAAACGTGTTGAAGCGCCTCGCATAGATTGTCGACGTTTTCGAGCACTCCTCCTTTCGACCATTCGTGAATCGTCGATCGAAATTCAGTCAGCTTTTCCTCGCTACGAGGCGTCCGCTTGAGAAAGGTTTGTAGTAGAAGCTCCAAGAACTTTGTCAGTGTCCCCATCTCTGCATGGATACCGATATTGGAGTACCGCGATGGCTCTTCAGTTCGACTGTTCCGAATCGCGCTTATGCGGACCGACAGCCCTTTGTAGTTGAACGACCCTCCCTGCGCGAGTTTAGACGCCTGTTCGTTCTGAAGAGCCGTCGTGAGTTGCGCTGCTGTTGCAAATAAAATACCGGCCATTGCCCTAGTCTCCCTATTTGGAGGTTGTGTCGATGGTTGCAATATTTCCCTGAGATGGATCGGCTGTCTTTCGGAAAGCGGGACTTTGATCAGGAAAAGCACTCCGCTAGAAAGAACTTCCTGTGCAAACACGACGTGTGGCAGCTCACTGCGGAGTTGACCCGGTCTCGTGGGCATCTATTCTTTGGAAGAGAAGGAGGTGTCCATCATGCAGAGACACCGCACCCCGTACCCGGAGCAATTCCGGGCACAGATGGTCGATCTGGTGCGAGCCGGGCGCAAGCCCGAGGAACTCGCGAAGGAGTTCGGGCCCACTGTGCATTCGCACAAGTGCCCTTCTATGAGCAGAAAGTTGTCAAGGCCTTTCACGAACAGACTCACGAGTCATCGACCAAGTCCAGAACGAACGTCGCTCGACTCCAAACACTGCAGGAACGCCGCGATCACTCTGGCAGGCATTGAGTTGAGACATCACATTCGCAAGATCAATTCAACCTTGTGAAGTTAAGCCCCAAAGATACCGCTGCCTGCTGTGTGGAATGCCGTGCTGTCGGCTCGTTAAGACATTTTTAGCTATACGAAACAACTCCACCAGACCGCCTATTTTCACCTGGGCTAGTTGGAACTTCTCGCGTGCACTGGATTTCAGCGGCCGCCGTTGCCCACTTCGGCCGCTGAAGTCACGAGAGCGACGTGCGGGATCGTTAAAACAGAGTGCACTTCCCCCATTTCTTGGTGTTGTGATCGCCCCCCGGAGGGGCTTCAATACCAAACCAGTAACGGACGGCTTTGTCGGCTTCCGCCATACTTCCATAGCTCATTAGTGGTTCCACGGGCCTATTCCTGAGACGGGCCAAAACAATGGCGAAGAGATAGTGAATACTGTCCGAATAGTCGGTCCACATTATTTTGTGTAGAGAATTCACGGAATTACTCAATTTTGGACTGGCGCGACCAACGCGGGCCCAATCCTCGGGGAGAATACCAGATTCCTGTTTCGGGTGAATTTCTCTAACAAGTTCGGGAATTATGCTTCGGGTATCACGCCCAGCAATATCGCCCGGAAGGATCAGACCATTCATTAGACCAATAACTATAAAATCTCCAAGATTATCAATTGGTTTCACCAACTTTAAACCCAGTGAATTCAAATCCTCTATCTTCCTTTCTTTAACCGGCTTTTCTAGTAGTTTCAATGCCCCAAAAAATCTGGACGACGGACATTTTCCGTTTACATAGCCGCAAGCAAGCTCCAATATCTTTACAGGAGAGATTCTTTTCTCAATACCGTCGGGAAGTTTAAGGTCAAAATTTATGGCTCGGTTGACATACGCTATGTTCCCTAAAGACTTTAGAAAATAGTTATTGTAGAAAAAGACATAGAATCCACGATGAGATTTCATCAGATTTCGCATATCCGGGATGCTGCGGACGAAGTGCTCTCGAACCACGGGGCCCGGCAACCCGTATAGGAGACGCAGTAACGCGGGATGCTGCTGCGCTGCCGTCGCAGCCCTAATGCGTCCATCGAAACCAGAACCCTTCTGGTTCGTGTCTAACGAACTGGGTTGCTGGCTGAAAATCTCTACAGGAGATATGGCGAGGCTAGTTGATGTCGATCGAATATAAATTTCGCACTCCTTGTAGTGTAGGCTACCAGAATGAAAACGCATTAATACCGGAACTTCACCAAAAAAATTCCTATCATTAAATTTTATTAAAATACAGACGGAACAAGATGCACAGAATATGACGATTGTCGTACGCGCACTCCGTCCGGAGTCGCATCGAAGATAGCCTCAAAAGACATATCGGACGGCTCTTCCAGATCTATTACGCGCTGAACGCTCTCGTCTTTTTCGATCGGATCTTTTTCATCGACCACCAAAGCCTTCACTCCGTTATAAGCGTATCGCATCTTAATAATTGCGGAGGGCTCCTCCGATTCTGACTGTTCAGTCTCGACGACATAATTTACCGCCGCAGAATCTCTATCCTTCGGCACCGGTATGCCGCCAGTGTATTCTGTCAGCTGACCTGCAATACCCGAAATAGAAATCTGCATCAAAACTGTCATCATTGAGCGAAGAAGCTGCTCGTCCTCGAATGTTGCTTCGAGCACACCTCTTACCTTTTCAGCCTGCTTGGAAATACAAGTTTCTAAATATGAATTCAATTCCTCAGAATTCGCGTCGTCAGGGATTCCCTCGTCGTTCTTCTCAGCATAGGCACGCATATCTACTCGAAATGCCGCAAGTGCCACCTCTTTTTCCTTGTTGGATGCCTTCCGATAACGACCGTAGCTTTCAATAATATCCTGCAACTCGGCATTGTCTGAAAAAAGATTATTGCCGTCGATTAAAAGATAATTGGGATCACGCAACATGTGTCTCTTCAGGTCCTTATATAACTCATGCCAGAGATCATCAGTCGAGTTCGTTGCTGCGAGCTGTTGGTCCATCTGCGTATCAGGTATCTCGCGCGAGCGTTCATTCATTGAAACGCCCGTCACGTCAATCAATTCTCCGTTCGTCAACATTATGGGGTATGGAACGAAATTTTTTACATTTTTATAGAAATCACCGATTTGTTCCCTTATTTTTCCTGGAACATATAGTTCTTGATCTTTGCGGGAAAAAAGCACCTGCCCGTTGACTATTTTATTGTCGAATTTACGTGCCGAAACAGGGATAATTTTTTGATTATCACCTTTATCGTCGCTAAAATCGTCCGGCAATTCTGGGCGACTTCGTTCCAGTGCTACATCTGCAGATGGCGCACCTTCAACAAAAACAGTACCTTCCTTGTCACTGAAATATCGACGGAGGAAGTTTTCCAACCTGTTCCACCATGTCAACTCATTTTTGGACAGAGCTATTTTAATATTCTCATTGGAAGAACTATAATTAACATGACCCACGTTAACTGTAGTCATATAACTTCTACCAAAACGCCAACTGCAGGCTTGCATTGCTTTGGTGAAAACGCTGCCGGCCTTTTTTAAAGCGAACAATATTACAAGCTCAGCTTCAATACCGCCATCAAGACGGGTCCTTTCATGTATACGTGCACCTCCGTGTTCGAGCGATATATTGATGGCGGATACGGGCGAGCTAGTTCCCTCCGGTTCGTCTTCATCAACTTCAAAGGTCGCATCTGCCGCGTTTCCGGGCATCCCAGGAGATTTGCTTACATTTTCTTTTTCGGCACCGAATTTTTCAGCTTTCAAGGCAGTATCAACTACTTTTTTTGATATCTCTTGAAAATTGCTATCAACTAGATAGCTTACGAACGTAAGTGCTGAAGCGCGTGCCGCGAACGGATCATTTCCTTTTGAAAAGGAAACTGTAAGTGCTTTTACGATTTCATCTAACATTGCGAAACCTTCAGTCTCACCACCTCCGAATAAACCAACTGTTGATTTAAGCGGCTCGCCATCGATGGTGAGTTTTACCGTCCCCGTGCTGCCGAAACGGCTAGCCAATTTTGCCGCAACTTCGGCCACGGAAGCGTCGCAGTTGAGCGTGATCGGCGTATGAATAACCTCTTGAACATCCGAAAGTGGCGTCCCAGCCTCGGGCTGTTTCCCCGTGACATAAAATGAACTAGTCATACGTTATACTCCAATAAAAAAGGTAATGCGGGTCAGGATGTCACATGCTTCCAAGTGCCGCCTGCTTGCACAATGCATCGGTATGGCTGTGAATGAGCCTCCAGCACGTAAATGTCATGCCGTCATGATTCATAAATCCTTGACGCACCAATACTCGTGTGCTTTCGCATAGAACACCTGCAGCGGGCGTAACCATCGCGGCAATGATTACCCATCGGCGCATCACAAACTTTGGAATAGCTGAAGGATTGTCAGGAATCTGACCAGAAGCGACATAATTTGGTTTTATCGGGCATTGTCAAGTTGAGGGGGCTGTGGCGTGAGATGTCGTGCTGATAAATCGAAATCGCTCTATCACGATTACCGCTTCCCGGCCACCGTCATTAGTTGCGCAGTGCGCTGCTGGTATTCCGCTTCAAGTCGAGCGTGCGCGGCATGTCGAGTCCGGATACAGATGTCCGCCTCTGGGCTAAGTTGAAATCTATGGTCAGCCCGAATTTTGCAAGCGTTGGTTCTGAAGTCTTTTGGCTTGCGCAAATCTATTCGGAATCGTCTTGGAGGTTGCTCTCCGTTCCGCGATGAAAACCGCACCGGTCGATCCTCAAAATGTCGGCAGTTGCTGTACAGCTTGTCAGGTTCTTCGTCCGGTCGCTGTGCCGTTGGACCATCAAATTTCCAGCAGTCGCAGAACCTCGTTGGATGAACACAGGTGAATCAGACTTCCAAATTCAAATGTGAGGCATCGTACACGGTGTGTTTAGTCAAAACCGCCCACGCGATCCGCGCCAACTTGTTGGCGACGGCACGGGCCACCACGTTGGAGTGACGTCGGCTCAGCATTGATCGGATCCACTCACCAAGCCTGTCGGTTCGCTGGTCTGCACGCTGTATAACCGCTCTTGCTCCTTGCACGAGCAAATGACGTAATGCTTGTCACCGCGCTTGCTGATCCCACACAGAGTGCTCCGACCGCCCGTACTGTGCTGCCACGGAACAAGCCCTATTGATGCTGCGAAATTCCGACCGCCCGCGAACTGTGCGACGTTTCCGATCTCGGAAGCCAGCAAGCTCGCCGTAATGGTGCCAATGCCAGGAATTGACAGTAAACGAGCCGCGTTCTCGTCCTCGCGCAGTTGTACCGTCAGGTCTCGTTCGATATCTGCGACCTCCTGGTCGAGATATCGATAGTGCTCATGGAGCCGGTGAATCATCTGGGCCGGTCGTAGCGGCAAATCATGCACGGCGAGCGCATCAGACAGCCGGCGAAGCGTGGCTCTGGACAGAGGGACGATGATTCCAAACTCCAGCAGTAGTGCGTGAATCCGGTTGATCGTGGCCGTGCGTTCGGTCACCAGACCCTCGCACGCCCGGTGCAACGCGGCAAGCAGCTGTTGCGCTTCCGTTCGCGGTTCGACGAAGCGCATTGAAGGGCGCGACGCTGCCTCGCAGATCGCTTCGGCATCAATGTAGTCGTTCTTGTTGCTCTTTACGAAGGGACGCACATATTGTGGCGAAATTAGCCGCGCGACGTGCCCCATTGCAATGAGCTTGCGTGCCAGCCAGTGAGAGCCAGTGCACGCCTCCATGACCACGGTGACCGCCTTGAGGTTGCTAAAGAATGGAAGCAACTGCAGGCGCGAGAGCTTCTTGCGGAATATCGCGTGTCCCTTTGCATCTTGCCCATGGACGTGAAAGACATGCTTGCCCAGATCGATACCGATTAGCGTGACCTCGTTCATGACGCTCTCCTCTTCGGTTGCCCGAAATCTCATGGTAAATCGGTCGCTGGGATCGGGCTGGCCATTTCATTATGTCTGGTTTTGCCGTTGGATTTGACGGCTTGTGTTCCATGGTTTCAATGCAATGCAGCGTTAAAGGGCTTTGTTAGGAGGGTACGAGTTCCGGTGCAACGGACACGACTATCCATTGCCGGCGCAAACCGGTTTGCCGAAGGCCTTCCACATGTTAATGAGGTTGGAGATGATGACGCCTTCGCTCTTTTGTGAGGCGATCTTCTGCGTCGGGACAGACGTCACGTCCGCGCGTGAGAAGGTCTCAGTGCGCTCGATACCGCAATACGTGCCATCGGCGATCACCTTATCCACCGGCGGATTTGCAGGCGACACGGCGTCCATGCCTTCACTGTCGGAGACTTCCGCCGTCGTGATGCGGTGCGCATGAACGTTCATGCCCGCATCAATTCCCAGGTGCATTTTGCGCCATGGAGTACGGATGACCTTGTGGCCGTACTTCTGTTCGTATCACTGACTGGCTGGTCCGAAGCTTAAACCTGTGGCGTCAACAATCATGCTCACCGCCTCGCCACGAGCGAGCCGCCTGGCCAGCATGATGTCTACTTCAAGCGAGGCGAACCGCTCGCATAGCTGACCGCTGCTAGGCACGGGAATGTCCAGTCCTCGCGTCGCCCAGTAGTCTTCCATGCAACCCGTGATTTGGCGCATGCCCCAATCGAATCGCCGATAGAACGTGTAGATCAACTCGACGTAACGGGCCGTGTACGTCGGCTCGCATCCCGAGACTCCGCGTGTAAAGCTTCGCGTTGATGAACTGCGCCTTCATGTCTCCGCAGGGAAAATACAAGCAGATCATGCCGTGCTTTTTCAGACTCAGGTCGTACGCACGGGCACTGGTTACCCAGTATCCAGTCTTCTCACGCCTGCGTGCCTCGCCCTGTTTCAGTTTGGCTTAGCTATTTAAAGTGTATGGACGCTACGAGCTCCGATACTCCTAACCAGAATAACTGCACACCGATACACAAAATCACGAAGGCGAACAAGCGCATGGCGACTTGCGTGCCGACAGTTCCAAGCAACTTTTCAAGGTGACCAGAAAATCGCACGCAGACGTAAATACTTGCGCATAGGACGACGAGCGCCACACCGACCCCGGCGAGATGAATCGGCGACAGCCCTTGGTGTGGCGATCCGGTGCCCAGTGCGATTGCGACAGCAATACTGCCAGGTCCTACTGTCACAGGCAACGTCAGCGGATAGAACGCCTTCGCCCGTAACGATGCCGGCCTTGCGTGCGCGGGCGCAGCCTGTGCCTCTCCTTCCCGCTCGTCTTCCTCCGGCCGCTCAGTCTGCAACAGGTTCCATCCCGCCATACCGATGATCAAGCCACCGGCCACTCGCAGCACGGGAATCGATATGCCAAAGAACGACAATACGTAGGCACCGACCAATAGCGAGATTAGCAGTACGACAAAGCTATTGATCGCAATGCGCCGTGCCATCGTGGTTCGTTCCGCCGGACTTGCATGAGGAACGAGGCTGAGAACGATTAACGCCGCTGCGGGCGGGTTGATAATAGGGAGGAGGCCTGCCACGATCAATAGAACGGTTTCCGCAAAATCTTGCAACATGCTGGGCGTGTTCACATCCGTTCTTCTTTTAAGAATGTGGCATGAAAGGGAATTGCACTGGTATCCGACGTTTTATGCAGAGTGACGTGCTAGATTTGCCCTACAACTTGTCCGCTTGACATTACGAAAATTGCTGCAATACCTGAATCGGACGCTGCACCCCGGTGAAACTCAAGGATAAGTTGGACGCCAGACCACAACCTTCGAAAATGACCAAAAGCTTTCGATTTGCGGCTATATCCCTCTTGGCAACATTGCTGGCGCAATCTGTCTGCGCCCCCGGGGACAGCACCTCGCAGAGGCTATGAGACCACGCACTCGCCTGCACATGCACGGGGCCGCAATCCAAAACCAGGTGGCCCGCTATCGGGCCACCTGAATCCAGCATCGCTCGCATAGTGACGGATAACAGCCGTCGTCAGGAGGCTGCCTTGCCGCACTGATGGCAGAACCGGGCCCCCGCCTGCAGGGTGGCATCGCATTGACCGCACGCCGTCTGAGCCATTGGCGCGCCACACTGCTGGCAAAACCTCGCTTGCTGCAGATTGGGCGTCCGGCACCCGGAGCACGGCACACTGTCGTCAACAATGCTCTGCGGAGCGTCGTCATAGGTACGCTGACTATCGCCATGGCGCCTGTTGTTACCCCAACCGTCGTGTCCACCGTGCCTCTCGCGCTTGCCGTGTCCACCCTCATCATTTCCACCATGCTTGTCGTGCCCTCCGCCTTGCAGGCCTTTCCACGGAAATCTCATCGTGCCTCCCTTGTTTAAACGGTCATGCATTCCGGCGTGAACCGCACGCGATTCACTCCACGCGAACGACGAGTTGTTCGCCAATCCGTATCAGTCGTCCGCATCCGATCTTGCGGCCATTCACCTTCAAGGCCACCCGGCCGTCATAAGCCACGCCGGTATTCAAGATCTGTCCTGCAGACAGCCCCTGTAGTTCATCGAGTGAAAGTGTCATGGTTGCGACCTCCGCCACGACAGTGAAAGCAACGTCGTCCTGCAGCAAGGTCGCCTCGTCTTTCAGCGGCATTCCCTCCATGTCCCGTCTCATTTCCTGTCCGTCCATTACCCAGTTGACCTGCCATTTATCGTCGAACAGCATTACGCGTGCTAGCGGGCGATGCTGAAAAAGCCATAGCTCCCCGCGCTCGACCGATGCACTGGTGCCAAGCACCACACCATCGCCAACGGATAGCGAGTTGATATGCGCGCGGGTAAGCAAGCCCCATCCGGCCACAAGCGGTATCGGCAAAGGCGGCAACCTGTGCGGCGCGACCCTGCTTATCATGGTTTGCGCCAGATCTTTGAGCACCCTCGTTGGCCAGCCGATTGGACGCAATGACAGAGACGCGTCGTCACGAGTCAGCGTGACGACGCATCCGAAGCCGGTTGTGCATGTCCCGCGCACCATATCGTTGACGATGATGTCCGCAACATCGGCAGCGTCCGCATGCCGGACGAGCGGCGCAAGCGCCCATGCCGCGAGAGGCCGCACGAGATCCGGCGGCAAGTCCGCGAACGTGGGCGCCGCCAGCTTCGGAGCGAGCCATCGGGAAAGTCCGGCTTCAGCGACCCACGCGAGCGCACTCTGGCCCGCAACCGACAACGACACGAGCAACCCCTCCCCGCCCAGTTCGCGGTAGTCGAGCGTCAGTTCCACATCGCCGGCCTGCGTGCGGCGTCCGCTGGAGATTTCACGCGCCAGATCCAGTTCGTCCTCATCCCATTCGAGTGTCGACATTGACTTAATCAGTTTCCAGTTCGAAGCTCACTGGCCGGCCGAACGCGTCCGACAAATGAGCTTCAATTTTTCCCTTGACCTGCTTCAACCTGTCGTACTGAGTCCGGTTGGCGGGCTTCAATTGCAAGGCAAGTGCGCCACGGGACAACGACGCCTGCAATTCCAGGCCGGCCCATGGACCGCCCGCCACGCGAAACTGCATCGCCGCGCCTGAGGTCTGCTGGACATCGACCCATGTTGACGCATTGATCGACGACGGATTGCCGCCGCTATCCACGTTCACCCGAAACCTGGAGGAAGTCCGACTCACCCCGTCGTCCGCCTCGGCGGAAAAACTGAGCGCACGCAACATCGCGCCGTTCATCTGCCATGCCTGCGCAACAGGCTGCGGATCCTGCTGTCGTTTCTCAAGCAATTCGCCGAATGAATCCTCGAAGCGTTTCCGCTCTTCATCGGTCGGCTCGCGGCGATGATCCGGCGCCTGCGGCACGGCAGTATCGCGAGCGCCTGTGTTAACGCGCGTCATCCCCCACCTCCAGCAAGATCGTCAGTTTTTCCTGGCTGCGCAGGTTTTGCCGCAATTCCACGAATCTGTTTTCACGCTCGGCCTTGCAGGTGATGAGATCCTCGCGAATCGCATTGACCTCAGCAATGACCGTACATTCCTCTTCGTACAGGGCGGCCAAGCTGCGTTTGAGCCGCTGGAACGCATCCGGTCCAACCACTGGCGCCCCCTTGAACAACGCGGCACGCTCCGCGCGGAGTTCCTGCTGCCGGTCGAACAGGCGCACCCGCCGTTCGATGCACTCCTTCTCTTGCCGGTCGATCGACGCGATTCGGGAACGAATGCCGACTTCACGGCAAGCCTTGACAGCAAGCAGTTGGTCCAGCATGCCTGTCAACCCGACACGGCGTCTTTCAGGCCCATCAGCGTCTCATCGAAGCCGCTTCGTTCCGCATAGCCTTGCTGCAGGAAAGCGTCGATCGCCTGTCGCCGGTCGAGTGCCTCGTCAGCTTCCTCGTCGTTGCCGCGCCGATATTCGCCGACCCGCACCAGCAATTCGATCTCACGGTAGCGGCTTGTGAGCCGCCTCAGTCGGCCGGCCCACTGCTGATGCTCCTCCGTGGTGACCTGATTCATCACGCGGCTGACACTCGCGGCAACGTCGATCGCCGGATAGTGGTTGGCTTCAGCCAGCTTGCGCGAAAGCACGATATGACCGTCGAGAATCGAGCGGACTTCGTCCGCGACTGGCTCGTTCATGTCGTCGCCCTCAACCAGCACGGTATAGATTCCCGTGATACTGCCCTGCGCCGCACAACCCGCGCGCTCCAGCAAGCGAGGCATCCGCGCGAACACGCTCGGTGGAAAACTGCCGGCCGCCGGAGGTTCGCCGGCGGCCAAACCAATTTCGCGGCCGGCCCGCGCAAAGCGTGTCAGCGAATCCACCATCAACAACACGTTCTTCCCCTGATCGCGGAAGTATTCGGCTATGGTCGTCGCCGTATAGGCCGCCTTGAGACGCTCAAGTGCGGGGCGATCAGACGTGGCCACCACCACGACCGAACGGGCACGCGCCTCGGGTGTCAACGCATGTTCGAGGAATTCACGCACCTCGCGCCCGCGCTCGCCAACGAGTGCAAGGACGATCACATCGGCGAGACTGCCGTCGCAGATCATCGACAGCAGCGTGCTCTTGCCACCGCCCGCAGCCGCAAAAATCCCAATGCGCTGGCCGCGTCCAACAGTCAGGAGGCCGTCAATCGCGCGCACGCCGAGCGGCAATCGTTCGGCAATCAGGCTGCGCGTAAGCGGATCAGGCGCCGTCGACTCCATCGGGCGGTATTCGCACGCACCCGCATGCTGACCGCCCCCCAGCATGCGTCCAAGGCCGTCCACGATCGCACCGACCAGATGTTCGCCGACAGCCACGCGGTGCCCTGTACCCAGCGGCAGAACAGTTTGCCCGCAGCGCATGCCAACCGGATCCGCGAACGGCGAGAGAAGTGCGCTCTCCCTGTCGAGTGCCACGACTTCGGCCATGAGGCCATCGGGCTCGATCATGCAGAGTTCGCCGAGCGCGGCACCTGGCAACGTGGCCTTGACAAGCGTGGCGCCCACCTCGATGACGCGGCCGAAGCGGCGCACCGCGCGGCCGCCGGCAGCAGGCACGAGGCGCGCATCCAGCTGATCGAAGATCGCTTGCTGGTCAGGCATACGCATCGTCGATTTCCTCCGCGAGTTCGACGCTGCCGAGTATCTTCAGGTCCGCATCGTCTCCCAGTTCCTGATACGACAGCACCTGCAGCCCGAACATCTCCCGCTCGACAAACTTGCGGAGGAAACGACGCACGTCGATCGCCGTCAGCAATACCGCGTTGGGCGCTTCGTGTGCGGCGACTACCTCCCGGATGCGGGCGAGCACAGCCTCGACCTTCGGCTGAGGCAACGTCGAGTACGCCCCCGCCGCGGTCTGTCTGATCGACTCGCGAACCAGATTCTCTATGCCCTCGCCAACCAGCCATGCTTCGATAGGCGACTGACCGTTCCGGTGACGACCCACAATCTGACGTCGCAGTGAGATCCGTGCATATTCGGTCAGCATCACGGTATCTTTTTCCTTGGGTGCCCATTCGATCAGCGCCTCGAACACCGTGCGCAGATCGCGAATCGAAATCCCTTCCGCGACAAGCCGCTCGAGCACCTCCGCCACCTTGCTGATCTGCAGTTGGCGTTGCAATTCCTTGACGAGTTCCGGATAGCGCGCCTCCATGGCGTCCATCAGGTGGCGCGTTTCCTGTACACCGATGAATTCGCCAGCGAAACGGTCTATGGTCAATGCGGCGCAGTATGCGATCCGCTCTTCGTCCCGCAACACCGGCGTGCCCACCGCCTCCAGCGAGCCAGCCGCCGCGGCGTCTACCCAGTTCAACATGAAGCCGCCAAACGGCAACCGGTCCACCTGTGCCGCAGACGGCACCGGCCGGCCTTGAATGCCGACAAGCGCGAGCTGACCCGGTAGCCGCTGCGTCAGTACCGGCTCCCCATATAGCAGGATCTGAAACGTGTCGGGCGGCAAAATGGACGAGGCCTGGACCTGGATCTGCGGAACCGCGATTCCAAGCTGCTCGAATTTGGCCCAGCGCAGCCGCTCCAGTGCGTTTGTGAGCGCATCCTTGTCTGCGACGTTCTTTGCCAGGTTGATCGACATCGGCTCTGCACCCGGTGTCATCTGCGTCACACCGTCCGCGTCCTGCGTTCCACCGGCTTCACCCGCGGCGCCGGCGTGCTTGCGCCGCCGCATGACAAGCCACCCAAGACCGCCAACAAGCATGGCCAGCGGAAAGAATACGAAAAACGGGAAGCCCGGCACGACCGCGAAAACCGACAGGACAATAGCTACGATCATCAGCGCTTGCGGCTGCCGGCCAATCTGCAAGGTCAGCTCTTTCGCGAGGTTATGCCGCTCTTCGCCGGGAACGCGGGTCACGATAATGCCCGCGGCAACGGCAATGATCAGTGCCGGAATCTGTGATACCAGACCATCGCCGATAGACAGCACGGCGTATATGGTGACTGCTTCGCCGACATCCATGCCGTTCTGAAGCACGCCAATGGCAACGCCGCCGATAATATTCACCAGGATCACGATAATGCTGGCGATGGCGTCGCCCTTCACGAACTTCATGCCGCCATCCATCGCGCCGTACAGCTGGCTTTCCTTCTGCACGATCGAACGCTGCCGTTTCGCCTCGGCAGCATCGATAACGCCCGCGCGCATGTCGCCGTCGATGCTCATCTGCTTGCCTGGCATCGCATCAAGGGAAAAGCGCGCGCCGACTTCCGCGATCCGCTCCGCACCTTTCGTAATGACAATGAACTGAACGACCGTAATGATCGCAAACACGATGATGCCGACCGCGAGATTGCCGCCGACCACAAAATTGCCGAACGCGTAGACGATATCGCCGGCATCGTGTTGCAGCAGGATCAGGCGGCTCGTACTGACCGTCAATGCAAGCCGGTACATGGTCGTGATCAACAGCAGAGATGGAAACACGGAAAACTCGAGCGGCTCCCGCAGATAGATCGACGTCATCAGCAAAACAAGCGACAGCGTCAGATTCACCGCGATCAACCCATCCACGACTATGGTCGGCATGGGCAGGATCATCATGAACACCGCGACGATCAACATCACCGCCAGGATGAAATCGTGCCGGCCGGCGGCCTTGGCCAGCCAGATCTGAATGCGGGTCATTCATCGCCTCTTTCGTAGGAGTCGACCAGGCGGCGCAGCACCCTGAAAGTGCGCAGCCAGATACTGGCGTCACAATCTTCCGGAAGGGCTGACGACACGAAGAGGTAGCTGGATGCGGCGAAGACCCGCAACGGCACGCCGTATGTGCGGTCAATCGACCAGCGCCCGGTCAGGGCCGCCAGAACGGTGGCGCGGCTTGCTTCATCCGCACTGATTGCAACCGTTAGCACAACACGGTCATTACGCACCTCGACGAAGATCCGGACCGCATTTTCCACCAGTTCGATACACGGCTGAATCTGCACGTTCCTTACCCCGATCATGCCGAAAAATGCTTCGAGATTGCGCTCCGTCTTAAGGTTCATCAACTCGTCTCCTGAACCGCCATCATGACGGCCAGCTCACGCCGCACCAATCAAGTAAAGACCTGATGTCGCCCGGCCGGCGCAGCGCAGGATGAGATGCGGGGCATCACGCAATCCGCGCTATTGCTCGTCGTATTGTTCGTGAAACGTGCGTAGCGTTTCGACAATATGTTCGCGTTGCTGCTCGTCACGAAAGCATGGCTCCGGCAACAGCTTGACGAGTTGCGTAACGTGACGCGCATACGAGAGCCCGGCAACCACATCGAGGCCAAGCTCGACTGTGTGGGCCTTGACCCAGTCCGGGTAGAGCCACGCCTGGTCAACGACCTTGAGAATGCCTTCCAGAACGCGCTCGCCGTCGAAGTCCGGCACCGCCAGCGCTCTTGCAATGAGCCCGCATTGCTCCTCCAGCCCGAGAAAGATCAGCAGGCGCTTGAGGTCCGAAACGACGGCTGCCAGTCGTATGTCCTGAGCCGTCTCGCCATCCGCCGACAGGTCGAAACCCAGTGCGCGGAGCAATACCTTGATCTTGCGGCGACGATCGCGTGACCCCTTCAGCTCCATCATCCAGTGGCTCAGGCCTTGCTCGTCCTTCGTGGTTCGCTGATAGAGCTGCTTCAGGTGCCGCATCATACTGCTGGTGCGCGGTCCGAATTCAAGCCAGCCAAACAGGTTCATCGACCACCCCTCGCCATCGATCAGCGCATTCAGCGCATCTTCAAGGCGTTTGCGGCGGGTACCGCCGCTCCGGCTACCCAGCATCGCCGCCAGCAGCAAGCCGATCGCTCCGTCATCGAGTCCTGCGTTACGCAGCGCCGCCAAGGGGTCGTCTGCGCCGGTGAGTTCACCGAAACGCTCGAGAAGCGCGGCAAGTCGCGGGTCATTCGCTGCCGCCATGTCTTCGGCCAGTTTGCCCAGCTGGCGTCGCGCCGGTACGCCGTCCGCGCTTTTCCCATCGCGCTGCGTGTTACGCAAACGCCCGCCCAGCGCAAGCGCCGCATCATCCAGACCCTCGGTCACCCTTTGCTGCTCGATGATCGCGAGCGCGCGTCCGGCCAGTTCGGTCGGCGAGCGGGCCGGAAACACCTGCGTCGGCGCTCCGGTTTGTGACGGGGCCTGGGCCGATCTCGTGTCGATCGGCCGGGACTGCACGGCGTTATGATCAATCTTGAACATGATGGTGTCCGTTTGACACAGTGCTTCCAGCCAGTTGGTTCAGTAGTTCGTCAAGATGTCGGTCGAGATCGATGCGCAACTGGACAAATGGAGTGTCGAGCACGGCCTCGCGTTGCCCGAGGGTGTCATCCACGATGATCTCGAGTGCCTCGCTCACACGGGCCGGTGAACTGAACCGCGAAGTAATCGCCCCGACCAGATCGGCGTGCACTCTCAGCGAGAGTTTTCCATGGGCCAGGAATTCGTCGAGGTGGGGAGCCAGATGTCGGGAAATCACTTCGTCGGGCACTGCGGCAGCAGCGTATTGACGCAGTGCGTCCGCGAGGACTACACGAAAGCGCTGCTCGAACCGCGCGGCGATCGCCGCCTCGAGGTCGCGCTCGGCGAGAAGCCACTCAACCGTCTCGCCAATCGCCGCGACACGGGCTTCCCCGGCCTGCTGCCGGGCATCGAACACGGCTTGCTCACGCGCCTTTTGCAATTCGATGCTCACCAGTTCCGCAGCATCGCGACGCGTCTTCGCCAGGACCGCGCGCGCGCGCCATAGCGCACGTGCCGCCCGGCTACGCGCCGCGCGAATCCGGTCGGTGGCCCAGAGGTACTGGTCGAGTACGCCCGCCGGCACAATTGCGCCGGCGGTCACGTCGCCATCGACCTGCACGACATGGATACCAAATGGCTTCATAAGAAACGACTCAGTTTGACGAGGGTCGAAAGCGCGTCGCCGGCCGGCACCTCGACGCGCTTCTCCGGCCCAGGCGGCAAGCGAATTTCGAGCGCCCGCCACACCGGACAGTCGGCAAGCTCATTGTCCAGCCACGCCTGCCCCGTCGATCTCGCCCGGGTGATGAAATCCGATGCAACAATTTCTTCTTCGCACGCCACACGCCGGCGCACGTGCAGCACCAGCAACTGGTTCATAGCAGCATCGTCGAGCCATGGCTTGAGCGCGCGGCGATATTCCCCAAGCACGAGATAAGCGGGAGCGTCCAGTGCAACGAGTCCTAGCGCGATGATCATCCGGTGAAGGCGGCGTTCAAGTGCCATCAGCCGGCGCTGCACGTCAGTGAGTTCCGCCGGCAACGGTTTGACCGGAAAGCCTCGCCTTCTGACGATCGCAGCGTCAAGCGCCGAGCGGCAAGACGGTTCCCGGATGTACTCGTCCTGCCATTCCCCCAGGTCGAGATGGGACCACCAGGCCGCTTCCATAGACTCGCCGGGACACCACGCTAGTCGGTGGACGCGCGCGATGTCGGCGGAAACATCCAGGCCGGCCGCTTCTGGTTCCAGTATGTCCACGATCCGTCAACGCCTCCGGCTTGACCACGCCACGACGCCGATGCCGGACAGCAGCGCAAGAACGACGGATGCCAGACCCGCCACGGCGACGTTCTGGTTCGCATCGAACCAACGGCGCCACCGCGGAGGCGCGCTTGCAGTTTCAGGACGCACTTCGACGTAGCGATAGGCCGCCGGCTGCATGACGACGCTGATTGCCTCAGGCTTGATATCCGGCACGCTGTCGCTCACGAGGCTTTTGATCTGCACCTCGTTGTTTGCAAGATTGAACTCGGGGGAGTACTTGATAAGTACCGCGGCCGACGGTTCAGCAACCGGCTTGCCATTCTCGTCCATCCTCTGTCCGATCGATACGTTGGCGAGGATCACACCGTCTATCGACGCCAGCATGGTCTCGAGTTGCTGTTCCTTCAAATAGACCATCTTCGCCCGCTCCTGGGTCGGCGACGTCACGAGCTGGTTTGACGGAAACAGATCGCCTATCCCCAGGCGCCGGCTCCTTGGAAAGCCGTTCTGCCGCAACACTTCGACCGCATTGATGAACTGGTCCTTCTCGACTCTCAGGGTAACGCTGCCGCCCTTCTCAGTCTGCTTGTCGGCGGATATCTGTTTCAACATCAACAGCGCGAGCATCTGGTTCGCTTCGCCTTCCGGAAGGTCGCGGTATAGCTCGATCTTGCAGCCGCCCAGCAGGAACGCGACAACAACTATCCCCCACTTAAACCTGCCACGGTTCATTGCATCGTGACCAGTTTGTTAATCGCCTGCGACACGGAACCTGCAACCTTTGCGGACAACTCCACGGCAACGCTCACGCCGGCAATGCTTTTTTGCACCATCAGCATCGATGCCGGATCCATCAGCTTTCCGGCCAGCGCGGCAGCATCGCCAAGATTCTTCTGCACTTCGCCAACAGCCTGCTCAGATGCCTTTCCCAAAGCGCGCTCCGGCCCGTCGGCGCCCTTGTTGTTCATGGCCGCAGTGAATGCGTCGATATCAGCTTGCTGGGGCATCACGGCGTCAGTAGCCTGCTGCGTCGCCTGCTTCGCAATTGCCTGGATTGCATCAATGTCCATAGCGCTTCTCCCTCACCTATCAAGCATTCATGGGTTTGCAACATGCGCAACATCACCGGCGTGGCCACCCGTGATCAGCACGCGCACCGCGCGCGCCTCCGGATCCTGCCGCTCACCAATATGCGAAAGCGCCTCGATGTTCCGCTCCAGTCCGTACAGCAACACGGCACGGCATAACTCCCGATCCCGCTCGTCATCGATCAGGCTCGGCAGAATGACGATCATTGCTTCAATCTGCGGCTTCAGACGGTGATTCACCGCCGCAAAAGCTGCCTGGATCAGCAGACAACGAGACGCGCGATCGATCTGTGTCATATCTTCTGCATGATGGAGGACAACATATCCTTGACCATCTTGATCATCGCGCTTTCCGTACCAATGGCTGTCTGGTAACCCATTGTCATCCTCTGGAACTCGAGCATCGCGGCAGGATCTGTCATGTCCGCCCCCTGCAACGACTGCGACATCTGCTCGCCATTAACCGTCACCTGCTGGGCAAGGTTGGAATATATCTGCTCGAGATTCGTGCTCATGTGCCATCCTCCATTGAGTCGGCTAGTTGACTGCCCTTTTGCCGCAACCCTCTCGGACAGTCGTTATAGCGCCGCCTGAAACTGTCGCTGAAATGGGCGTGGCTGTTGAACCCGCACTCCTGCGCGATGTCCGTCACCTTCATCACTGACCCCAACAGTAACTCGCGCGCTTTTCGCAAACGACGCTCAAGAAGCCAGTGCTTGGCGGAGACCCCGCATTTTTCGTAAAAAAGCAGGTTCAACTTGCGCAGCGAAATGCCCAGCTCATCTGCATACTGGGACACTGGCCACGAGTTCATGCTGTTGCTCTCCACAAACTCGAAGAAGTCCCTGCTACTGTCGACGAAGTAGTACAGCAGTCGCGAAAAGTAGTCCTGCTCGACACCAAGACAGTACATATAAGCAAAGCGAAGCATCTCGATGCGACTCATGCCACCGAGGCGCGCGATCACCTCAATCGTCTCTGTCGAAACGCCAAGCTGCTTCACCGGTTCGCGAAAGAACGGAGCCACACGGCGCTGTGCGAGGAGGTCGATCAAATCCCTATAGAGCACCTGCAACTCACCGGTATTGAATGCGTATGCCGCAGTTTCGCCGCCCGTCGACAGGCGCGGGATCGCATCCACGTCGGCGATGACCAAACTGCTTTCCGGCACCGCATACGACAGGTCGACACAGTCGACCCGACCCGCCCGGTGAAATAAAATGAGTTGCACACCACCCATCACTGACCCCTCAACCGTTAGTTGAAGACTACGGTATGAATGATGTCAGCGACGGCGGGCGCCACCCATCAGGTAATGACCTGAAAAAAACCGGCGAACAACCTGCCGTACGCGTTTCCACGCGAAGGATCACTCAGGGAAACTGAGCGAAAATGGTGCAATCCTTCATACCGCACGAAACGGCTGCTCCAGGAACCGGTCCACCCATGATTTTTGCAATTCAATGAAATTTCCAAGCATTTGCTGAAAGCTATGCATGTCGAGGTTGCTCAGCGGGACGTTCCGATAGAGGACCACGGTGCCCGATGTCGGCTCCACGCCGATCGCCGGACCGTCCTCGCGTAGCGGGGCAATGTTCGCGACGAGAATGTCGTGAACAAAATCGCTATCGAGGGAGGCCGGCAGCGAGTCCGAGATCAGGCCGATTGTCGATAAGCGATACCGCTCGTCATCGCGCCGAAAGGTGATCGGATAGCTATCGTCGATCCGGATGTGGCAAAGCCCGTCTTCGTCAAACTCAAGGTCTGGAATGCCGATCGATGCCCCAAATTCGCCAATCAGGCGATCGAATGCATCTTTGAATCCCTTGCTCACATTCATGCCAACATTCTCCCTGGATAGTTGAGGAGCACGCACGGCGATGCGCCGTTGCAGACCCCTTCTTTCATATAGTTCAGTGGTTGTTGCGTGATTGTTGGCACATTCCCCGCCGGATACTTTCAAAAAAGTGCGGCAGTTAGCGTAAACCGCTTCATGTACGGCCATTCGATGCGCCACAGGCAAGCACCCCTTCGCCGGAAGCCTCTTCGATGGCAATGACAGTGGACGATGCAGATAAACAGAAAGAGCTGTAGATTTTCAATAGGCCCAAAACCTCATCCTGCTACAGTACGCCGATATATTGCGCCGCGCCTTCGCACGGCTTTAACGTAACGGGCAGGGTTGAATATGTCGCCGACAGGCAGCATCCCCCATATCAGATCTGGTGCCGCGACCGGACAGTCGAACCAGTCGTTCGACGACACGCTTATCCGATGGGCGCTTAAAGCGCCCAAACGTGCCGAGAAAGGCTGGCAGCTCGCCGCCTTGCGCCTGACGGAAGCGCGCTATCGAAGCCTGGATACGCTAGACCTGACCGACCACGCACTTTCGTCGCTTCCCGACGTATTCGGGCAACTTCCCCATCTTAGGGAGCTTGTGCTTCGCGACAACGATCTGGACAAGCTACCGGGATCGATGGCAGAACTTGGGGACCTGCACATCTTGAATCTGTGTGCTTGCAACTTTCCGAAAATCCCCGAGATTGTCAACGCGCTCCGATCTCTACGCGTACTCGATCTGCAAGGTAACCAGATCGAAGATACGTCTGACTTCGTGCCTGCGTTGCCGCAACTGGAGCACCTCAATCTTCGGCTCAATCGTCTGAAAGAAATTCCCGGATTCATTGACAGGCTCGGCCACCAATGCCTGGTCGACGTGAGTTCGAACGAGATACCGGCGGCATTTCTGAAGGAAGCCGTCGTCTGCAACCATGGCGGGGCGCGCATCCTGTGCTCCGAAGACCACATCGCGTCGGACGTCGATAACCAGCACCTCGTCGACTGGCTGACGTTCCACCAGAACCGCTAGGGCGGTTTTCTGAATGCGCTTGCTCACGACGACGGTTCTGCGCACATGACGGAGCCGCGCTCGTCGAGATCAGCACCGTTTCGTAGCTGATGGTCACCTCGCGTTCGAACAGCCATTCCTCAATGTCACGCGGACTCAACTGAAACCGGAAAACGATGACCGTAATAGAGCAATTTACGTCCCTTTATCGCGTTATCTTGGCGGCCATCGACACACTTTCGCCTCTCCATCGAGTTTGATTCCGTAGGCAGCAATTTCAATGAGCTCGAGTTCACCGCCCGTCGGGAATACCGTCAGGACAAGAGCTTCCGCCAACGAGGCTTGGCGACAACCGCGACACGCGTGACACTAGCTGGCGTCAATGGGACTGCTGTGAGCCAAAGCGTTCATAGCTAGCGAGCGAAGGGACACCTCCCGCGAGTGATCGCTCCAACCTTTCCCAATTGAACCCGGAATTGCAATGCGCAGTAAAATCATAAAAGCGCAACGCTATCCTCCTTTGCAAGGTTTTGCTTTCTTCCGAATCTCTCGGCAGAAGGGGAAGCGTCAAGCGCAAGTTACGCAGCGACCGGGACATCTTCCAGCGGAGTGATGGGTCGACTGTTAACAGAATGTGTTTGGCAGCCTCCCAGAGATTTACAAATTGTCGGTACCTGTCTGCTGATGATGGCAGCCGCCGGATCTGAGTCGCGCTCACAGCAAGCAGAGTGTCGATCATGCGGATATCTATCCGCCCGCTCCCCTTGCACTCCTCGACTTCGTTGTTCACGTGCACAATGACTTTGTTGATTGCCGGCTCGATCTCCCTGAAAGGTAGAATATCAAATCCACTGCTCAAAGCGAGCCAGAGAATAGGCCGATCCTCGCTGGCTGGGTCATGTGCTGCCTTTATCAGCGTGTCCAATGTCGGGCGTGTTGTTTCGCCTGCACCGGACTCGAATAGAGAAGCGAAACGCAAGGCTGGGGGCCTGCCGTCACCAGGCAACCTGATCATCGCGATAAGAAGCCCTCCTACCAAATCTCCCAGGTGGGGTTGGCCTCCTGCGAAGCCAGGCAGGGTGGGCAAACGGCTCAGCGCTAAAGCGAAAATTGGACCGCGCTCACCCGGACACTTGCGCTCAAGGGCAGCGAGAAGCCTGTCAAACGTTCGGTATCTCCCTTTGGTTGTAAGCCGGCACAGACTACTGGTTAGCGCGGCAAAGACGGCAACACGCGCCCCTTCGGACAGCCCGTTGGCAGTCTCAGTCATGTCCAGCATTTTGTTGAACGAGGGCCTGAAAAGATTCTCGGTCTCGAACACACCGATCGCATCGGCAAGGCTGACCAGCGGACGCACCCACTGGGCCTGGCCAAGAGAAAACAACGTGAAATTCAGGATCAGGACGAAGACATTCGTCCTTTCCTCCACCTTCTTGATCTGACCGAGACTGCCCGCCATTACAGAAAGTAGTCTGGCCCTGTCAGAGCCGTGCAAACCTTCAAACTCGCCTTTACGTTCTCCAAGGAGCCATGTCTCAACATCACGCTGGGATTTGATTCCTGCCGCCTCACGAATCAGCCGTTGAGCGTTGAGCGCTTCGGATACGCTTACATTCAGCGCCCTGTTCGTCATAGCCAGCCGGGCACGATCGTTTACCGAGGGTAGAAATTCAACGATAGACGCCACCAGTTCCGTGGGCAAATGGTCGAGCCGGGATTCTGCCTTGATTTCCATCCAGAATTCAGCGTCGTTCACCTGAACCTTCACTTCAGTGATCTCTGATCCAGATTTGTGTGAGCGACGCTCGTCTTTTGTCATCAAGATTGCACGGAGATACCTGTCCCGTATCGCGGCTCGCACCACGTCAGGACTCGTATCCAGACGCCGCGCCACGAAGTGGATGAAGTCATCCTGGTCCAGGTGGCGACCTCCAGGAAAGGCCCTTTCCGCGCCAACCGTCCGACTATAGATTTTTGCAGCAAGATCCACCGAGCTGCACGTGACATTCTTGAGGAAAAAATGCTTGCGGCGGTTCATGCTCAACTCCAGCCCGAGCCGTTTGAAATCCGCGTTGTCGCATTCGCTTTCGATGCCAAAAGAGGCCTTCATGTACTCGCGAACACTATCCACCGAAGCATTTTGTTCGTTATGCTGGTCAATCTGATCGAAGGCCCATTCCAGTGCGGTGTTCTTGTCAGGAAACGATAGCTCAGGGCTGATATCGATCAGTGAGCGTCGCCCTGAGAAAGCCTCTCTCAACGTGGTCCGATACATCGATGCACTGTGATCCCGATCATATGATTGTGGTGCTAGCATTCGCTCCTCCGCAAGTTTGTTGATGTCAGGTCTCCGCTCCTCCCTGCGCGTTTGACGAGACTTCGGGGACACGCACGGTTTTGGCCTCTCCTGATGCTCACGCGGAAGAGCGTCGCCATTGCCACGCTGGACTTCTTCGGGTTCATCTGGAGGGCGGCTGCACTCGGGAGGTCCATCTGGAATCGGACCCTCCTGATCCCCGTGACCGTTGCGGTTCGGCGCCCTGAAATGGAATCGAACCGCTGATCGTCATATGTGTCCCGATTGCGGCGACATCGTGGAGGTGGGATGCAGACCGGCGTACCAAGGACAGTATCCGTTGGGTTCAATGTGCCAGTCTTTCATAAAGTAATTTTAATGTTAGATAAATGTATGCTTTGTCGGTCCTGAGTTCGTGCAATCCAGGGGCAGCCTGTATGGCGAAGGAAGTGACAGCGTAGTTCGGGTGACCGATCCTTATCGAGCGACACGGTGCTTACTGGCGAGATCATCGCGTTGGCGATCGTCGCGGACGCGACGCATGACTGGCATGGGCGATCGATCGAACGGTTCGACGCATGGTGGCAGATCGTCCGTTGGCCCATATTGGCGCTGATAAAAGGCAAAGGGCCTACATCTGCAGGCCCTTTGTTTTGGGGCTACGTTCGGAGAGTCGGCCGGCTATCCGGCCCGAACAGGAGCGTCCGCCGCTTCGGCGATACCATGTGCGCGGCGCGATGTTCGGTGCACGAAGACGCCATCCGTTTTGATGCCCGCATGCGATGTACCTGGCACATAGTCCTGCGCCGCCCTCTGAATATTCATGGTGTCATCAAGCTGTTGCGAAATTTTGCGCATTGCGGATATTTCATACGCGCAACACGCTAGCAGGGAAAAAATTGCCATTCCGAGCGAGAGCAGGTACAGCCAGAAAATGGTGGGAAATAATTCGACTGCTTCCATTGGGGTCCCCCAGCTATAGCGATCCTCATCCCTTCAGGGGAGCACAAAATCGCGAGTCAAGAATATCGGACAAGGACATACGCCTATCCTTCTCATGTCGGCGTTTCAGCACATGGCCCGCTTGTCGCAACGCTGCGTCATGTGCATGACATCCGGCAAGTTATCCCAGTTCTTTGAGACACCATTTCGAATATCGCCACGGATTGTCCTGTTTCGACACACGCCCTGGCGCCTGATGACGCGAAGGTGGTTGTATCCACGGGAACCGAACCGCACCCCGCTACCCGGATCGTTCTGTCGCATGGACAGATCTTCATATTCAGGAGAGGACTGAGCAGCCGGTGTCTGGAAATGCTGTGCATACCAGTGCATGACTCTGATGAATCAATTCAATAGTCGCGTATAAATTTCGATAGAAACGCGTTGGCAGGAGGACGAAACTTAACGCGATGCTCATATGCATCGCTGCGGAGGCATGTCATTCATCGTATCGGCGTGGGCGTTGTGCGCATGCGAACTGGCGCCAGTCTGTCGACGAGGTAAGCGGCCGTGCCGCAGCTTTACCAGATATTGGAGCGACCATTGTGTTTCTGGCAAAAGAAGATTTCGCATCGTTGATCGACGAACAGTGCATAGCGCTATTCGACGATCTTTGCGAGCAGCGATCCAACGTCGCGCTCGCCTACCTCTTATCATCGTGGCCGCTTTACGATTACTCGATCCGGACTCGGAGCAAGCTGCACGCGACATTAACTCAAATGGAGAGAGCGACGGATACGGAGCTGACAAATCAGAACCGCACGACTCTGTCGCGTCTGACATTCCTTCTGTCTATGGCACCGCATTGTTGATTTAATAATATGGACCCGGCGCCCCTTCGGGGACGCGCGATACTGCAGCCCCGGTTTCTGATTGCCGCTTCGCCAGAGAGCAATGCGTCCACCCATCGAGGCTTGCGAACATAACCATACCATTTACCAAAAGTTATTTCACTTTTCAGGAAGACTAACGAGCTACACCCATAGACACTGTGCCAATACTAGTGCCTCCGCCCCTTCTCCCCGGTTGTCTCCACAATCGGGAGCATGTGACGAACCGTGGCGCTGCGATCGCTATGCTCTCGCGTCATGAATATCCGGAGAGGTGGAAACCGTGCGCGCAAAAAGCGCAGGCGGGCATGGTGACCCGATATCAACAAACACTCAGAGGTGAAAATGAAAGCACTAGCATATACCCGGAATCAGGGTGCATCCATGTACCGATGCGTCCAGCGTGAGCCCGACACAGGAGAGCGTTCGCTGGAGGTCAATGCCTTGCAAGGAATGAAGTTTAACGACACGGAGGCCATGTTGAAATGTGCGTTCGCCAAGATCGAGCTTGGTAACGCACCTGATCGACGTACCGAGGATCGCGTTAGCGAGTCCATGAAGGCCGCTTTTGGTATCCGCAACAGATGCGATGACGACGTTTTCACACTGATCGCGCAGCATCTGAGCGAGAACAAAAGCGTGCTTTTTCCCCCGGTAGCCACGAGCGCCTCGGTGGACGTGGCGGCGGTGATCTATCTTTTGACGGCTGGTATGGAAGGAACATTTGCTAACGACGGCAGCCTGGACCACGAGGCTTTCGTTCAGTTTGTGGCGGCTCGTGTCGGCACAAATCCTGACATCGTGCGCACCCAGATCCCGGCTGAGTATCTTCGCGCAATTTCAAGGATAACGGGCGAGCGTCGCTCGATGACGCCATTCGAATCAGAGATTACGAAAGCAGGGGTGCAACTGAACCATACTGAATTCTGGGTGGCAATTCCCGCAGGATTCGAACTCAGCAGGCCAGCCGACGAACAAACGGAGATCAAGGCACTGGATGAAGTCAAGGGGTTGCTTGAAATTAGTAATGCTCGCAATAACGTTTTCCAAGGTGCGGGTTGATGCCAAGGTCAACCTGCTCTCGGCGCTAGCAAGTGGTCTCCATCGGATTGGTGACGAGAAGGAACGCTGGGCGTTTGAGCGCTGCGCTTGACATGGCGGGGGAAACGCGCGATCAATTAGATTTGACTCGCTGATGGAAACGATGCGTGGCACGGCCGGGCAAGATCGTGCGCTTTTGTGGCTCGCGTTGAGCCGAGGATTTTACCGCCTGCTCCCCGGGGAGATTCCAGCGGTAATTGACACGATCGCTGCGTACGCGAGCAACGAAGTCGTCGAGCACAGGAAGGATGAGGCGGTAGATGTCCAGATGATTGAAACGCTGGTCGCAGTGAGCGCAGCTCAAATTAAAAGGCTACCAACAGGAGAAGAAAAATCTGAGCTATTTGAAAAGCTCCTGGGTGTCACCAAGGACACTCTGAACACCGCTCCGAAAAAACTTCGTCCCGAGATGGTAAGCGCGCTGCATAACCTGAGTATGATTCCTCCCCTGCTTCCGGTAGAAGAGCAGGAGAATGCATCGAAGCGCTTTTATGATACCGCCGAGCGTTCTGGCCTGGCCGCATACAAGCGGAACTGGTGATTGATGCGGGAACTCTTCGGCGAGACGGCACGTTCGCGTCCCCGCGCATATCACAGCTTCTACGTACCGAGGGCCGATGAGTGACGATGAGTCGCCGGCGTAAGTGGTATTGCGTTTCGAACAAGGCGGAGCGGATTGGTAACGAACGCCTGCCGTGACCGACCATAGGATCCAATCGGAGCAGTGACTATGCCCTGTTCAGTGACGGTGCATCCGCACTTTTTCACGCTATATGCAACCTATCCCTTTCTTCCTGCATGGAAACTGCTTCTCGCCGGCGCAAGTCCGCTTACCCATGCCTCGGAGAAATACAAGCCGGTGACATTACTCGAAGACGTCATTAGAGAATGTGAAGAAAATAAAGAATCCATTCGTTTAAATCGCGGCCGGTCCGATAATATTTATGTTTTAATTGATCCGTACAAATTCCCGCACCTGGTTGAAAAAATCCGGATAGCTAAAACTCATTTTGTGGAAGTTGCACGCGGAATCAACTCCCTGAACACCGGGATTCGCGACACGGGAAAATTATATGCACAGCTTGAAATCTTTAAAGTCGGAAACTTTATTACCCCGCAGCATGGTTATGTTCCCATGCCATTATAATGGGTTAATAGTAACCCTAAACAATCGTCAACACCTTTATTGACAGGTTTTTAAGGGCAAAACCGCATTAAGTGTTCAAGCGAAATTGATTTGAAATTTGGTGCCGTATGCGCCGAGCAGGTTGCGAACTTCGTCATCGATGGTTTCCTTCGTCCAGGTGACGAAGTTACGCCAATGGTATTTGGCCTGCTTCCAGACGATTTCGATCAGATTGAGTTCGGGACTGTATGGCGGCAGATAGAACAGTTGCATGCGATGCTCGCGTAGCCAGCGCTCATGCACTTCAGGATCAATGGCATGATGGATCGAAGCGTTGTCGAGTACCACCACGCTCGGACGTTCATCGCCCTGCAGGGCGATCTGCTCAAGGAACTCAATGACGGTGCCGCCTTTGATAGACGAGCTCGTGACATGGTGAGTCAATGCGTTGGCTCCGAAGTCGAGGGCGCCGAGCACCGAGCGCCTGCAATGCAAGCGTGGTTCGACACGATGAGGCAGGCCGCGCGGTGACCACGCTCTTTGAACCGGAGGCGACGCGGCAAAGCCCGCTTCGTCGAAATAGACTAGGCGTACTGCGTCGGCGCGAGCGGCACATTGCAGTTTTTCCAGGGTGGCTGATTTCATCTCAAAGTCTTCCTGGTTGCGCTTTTTTTGAGCGAGAAACGGTTGCGCTTAAAGGAGAAGCCTTCCCGCCGAAGGGCGACCGACAAGGTTTCCAGCGTGCATGGCATCGGTTCGCCATGCACGGCTTCGATGCGTTTCGCGATTTGTCCGAGCGTCATGGACTCCGTACGCGCAACCTCCATCGCCGTGGCGAGCATGGCTTCGGACAACGCACGAGGACGACCGCCGCCATGGCCCGACAGCAGACCACACAAGCCCTGCTCCTCCCACAGGCGGGACCAGTTGTAGATCGACTGCGCGCTGACATCCAGCCCGGCGGCGGCCTTGGGAGCACTCAATCCGTTACCCAGCAGCAGGAGTCCTGCGGCACGTGTGCGCATGTCTCGATGTCGATGATTCACCGACAGTTTTTGCAAGGTATGCCTCTCTGCTTTGCTCAACTTGATGATGCATTTCATCGGGCGTCGTTTGTGTTGGACTTTTTAGTCAAACGCACCAACTTCAAAACCGTTTACACGGAACACTTACCGGAATTGCAGGGTGCATTCAAACTAACGTTTGAAACCAGCTAATTCCGACGAGGCCCGGACGGGTCCGAAACCACGTGTGACAGGGCAAGATTTCTTCCGTCAGCCGCTACTTGAACAGATTGATTGGGAGCGGCTGGACACTTTGTGTCCTGTGCCGGGCGACCAGCGACATCTCCGCGTTTGATCGTGGACCTGCTTTATCTGCAACATGCGTTCGACCCGTCCGACGAGGAAATGGCGCTCGGATCCGTCGGATTTTGCGTGAACAGTACGATTACCCATATTTGAGTCTTTTTTCGAAAGTCACGCCGGCCAACCCGTATAAAGTTCTTCGTGCGCACAAGATCGAAGATTGGTTATCGTAATATTTTGTGCCTTAGCATTGACCCATCAAGGAATATTAATGAGAGATATGACTGCCTCCCTATCAGTAAATTCCACCCGTCCGAATACTGGCGTCTCACCTCCAACAAATCAAAACAACCAGTCAACAGGAACGTTTACCCATCGCGGGAACACTTATTCGATTTCAAGAGAAAACAGGGCCAAGGCCGCTTTGGGTCTACTAGGGATGTTAGGGGGTGGGATCGCGTTTGCAGTGGGTGTCAACATAGAGAGCCGCATCATAGCCCTGAAAGGGTTCGTGATGTGGGTAGCTGGTTCTTATTATTTTCGCGAAGCAATGAGGGGATAACAACATCGGAACATTCTAAGTCAGTATGACTTAGTCGGGTAGCCGCCGTGCATTACTGCACAGCGGCTCCCTCAGAACCGTGCATGCACCTTTTAATGCGCAGTATATGCTTATCCACATATGCAGAATGTGGCGCTCATCCATATGGAGATAAGCTCGATTCTGGTGTACGGGGGAAGTTGGGCGCGGGAGATTGAAGGCGGTGGAGGTTTTAGCTGAGAATCTGATTGTCGAAGTCGGAAACTAGCAAACAACAAACCATCCACCATGAGTAAGTTTACAGAAAAAGAAGTCGTTGGACTATCGGGAGTCGGTCTGGGGTTGGACGAATTGGTTCGGCACGGAGCTCGGCAGGTGATTGAGCAGGCAATCGAAGCGGAGTTGTTGTCGCTGCTGGAGCGGTTCGAGAACGTCAAGACACTGCACGGGCAGCGCGCCGTGGTGCGCAACGGTTATTTGCCGGAACGCGAAGTGTTGACAGCGGCCGGACCGGTCGCGGTGAAGGTCCCCAAGGTTCGAGATCGTTCAGGATCAGGCGTGAAGTTCAATTCATCGATTGTGCCGCCCTATGTGAGGAAGTCGCCCCGCGTGAGTGCGGCGTTGCCTTGGTTGTATTTGAAGGGCATCTCGACAGGCGACATGAGCGAAGCGCTGAGCGTGCTGCTGGGTGAGGACGCCAAAGGCTTGTCGGCGAACGTGGTGAGCCGCCTGAAGGCGCAATGGGCCGAAGAACATGCCAATTGGAGCCGGCGCGAGCTATCGAAGTCACGATATGTTTATTGGTGGGTCGACGGCATTCATACCGGTCTGCGCAGCGAGAATTCAGACGGGCAGTGCCTCTTGGTAATCATTGGCGTGACGCCTGAAGGCAAGAAGGAACGTGTGGCGATCGGCGACGGATATCGGGAGTCGAAAGCCTCGTGGCAAGAGCTTCTGCTTGATCTGAAGGCGCGTGGCTTGCAGGCGGGGCCATTGCTGGCAGTCGGTGACGGCGCCATGGGCTTCTGGGCCGCATTGGAGGAAGTGTTTCCAACGACGCGCGCTCAACGCTGCTGGTTTCATTATGCCGACCTCCTGATTATGCCGGAGTGCAGCCGCAATGCGGCGGTGCTGGCGGTGAACGCGCTGTAGGCATTGGCATAATCAGAGCGATTCCAGGAAGGTGAGAAGTGGATCGGAGGGACGATACCGGCCCGGGTTCGCGTTCGGCATTCGGGCCCGGGCGAGAGCTTGCTCCTTGATGCCTAGATGTGCATGAAGGTAGATGGTGGTGGTGTCGACATGTTCATGGCCTAGCCATAGCGCGATTATCGTGGGATCGACTCCTGCTTCCAGAAGCCGCATCGCAGCCGTATGGCGAAGCACATGGAAAGTGACGTTCTTGTTTGCCAAGGTCGCACACGCAGTGGATGCTTTAGCTGCATGGAGAGTGATACGGCGCTCAATCGCGTCTCGGCTGAGAGGTGTACCGGTGCGCGTTGGGAACAACCGCGCAGCTGGATTGGCTTCACGCTCGGCAAGCCATACGCGCAGCACGTTGACCACAGGGACGGTCAAGGGTGTGATGCGATCCTTTCGGCCCTTACCCTGACAGGCGACATGTGCGCCAGCGCCGAGGTGAACGTCAGTGCGTAGTAGGCCGATCATCTCTGAGATTCGCAAACCGGTTTGCACCGCGACCAGTAGCATCGCGTAGTCACGTCGTCCTGACCATAAGGTGCGATCAGGTGCCGCAAGCAACGCTTGCACCTCAACTTCGGTAAGGAAGGTAACGATCGCGCGCTCAAAGCGCTTGGGGAGTATCGCCAGCACCCGAGCGATGGTGGCTGCGTGTTCGGGGTGACGTAACGCCGCGTAGCGAAACAGTGAGTGGATGGCGGCGAGCCGAGCGTTCCGAGTACGCACACTGTTTTTACGCTCCCGTTCGAGGTGGTCCAGGAAGGCGCAGACAAGCGAAATGTCGAAATCAGTAAAATCAAGCGCCGAAGGTGATTTGCCTGTTCGCTTTGCGCAGAAACCAAGCAACAATCGCCACGTATCGCGATACGCCGCAACCGTGCATGGGCTCGCGTGACGCTCCCGGATGAGCCGATCAGTGAAGAATGCTTGCAGAGTAATGGCAAGTTCAGTCATGTTTGCTCTCCATGCAGATGCTCCAGACGCTCGGCTGCCTTAGCGAGTAGCTCCGGAGCTGCTGACAGATACCAATAGGTCGATGCCGGACTTACGTGCCCAAGATAAGTTGAAAGCAGAGTAAGGCGTTGCTGCGTGTTCGAACCATCCCGGTAGGCCTCGAGCATCGTATTAACGGCGAACGCATGACGCATGTCATGGATACGCGGGCGACAATGAGTGGTGCGCGACACGAGACCTGCTTGGCGGACCGCTCGCTGGAAGGTCCACTGAACGTTGCAGTACAGGAGCCGGCTGCCCGACGGAGATATGAACAGTGCCGAGGTTTCCTCGGCGTTGGCCATTCGGTTGCGGCGGGCGAGATAACGCTTCAACGATGCGACCGTTGTTGGGTGCAAGGGAATTTCTCGCATCTTATTGAACTTCGCATTTCTGATGATCAGTGTGCCGTTGCGCGCATCGAAATCATGCAGATCGAGGTTGATCGCTTCACCCACTCGCATCCCGGTCACGGCAAGCAATCCGATCAAGCTCTGGTAGGTTGCTACTCGTAGCGGGGAACTGAGCGCGCCGGCCGCTTTGATCAGCGCGATGATCTCTTCGTCACGATACAGATACGGGATGGCTCGGTGCGGCCGCCAAGGCAATAAGTCAGGTGGTGGCACTTCGACCGTGGGATCGGTGGCGTGCAAATAGTTAGTGAACCCACGAACTGCCGACAGACGATAGGCCCACCAGTTGTTGCAGCCGTCTTCCGGTTGACACGCCCACGTTAAAGCGTGTTGCGTGGTGATTGCCGGTGCTCCTGTGGCCAGGAAGAAATCGATGAATTGCTGCAGCAACTTCTCTGACCGCCGAAGCTTGTATCCCAGCGAGCGGCGCAAATTCAAATACTCAGCCAGAGCACAATGTAATTCGCTCATGACGCACCTCCCGGCCACGGACGTGCGAGCAGGCGCAACCCCTCCCGGTCGACCTTCGCGTAGATTGACGTGGTCATCAGGCGCCGATGGCGCAACACCTGGGCGACCTCGGGAAGTGCAACACCCGAGCGAACCATCTGGGTTGCAAGTGTGTGACGCAGTTGATGTGCGCTCATGCGAGGGAGGTCCGCGCGTGAAGCCGCGGCGGCCACCGCTTCTGCGACACCCGCGGATGAGAGCGCACGGTGAGGAGCGCGTGTACGCACGAACACAGTACGGCCTTGTGCGGTTTCGGGGCGGCCACGTCGCAGATACGACGCCAATGCCTGGCCTACATCCGCAGGCAAAGGAAGGCGTTCGATGCACTGACCTTTACCTCTCACCACGAGTTCACCCGCGCGCCAATCGATGTCGTCAAGTTTGAGCATACGCACCTCTCCGGCACGCAAGCCCAGACGCGCGAGCAGCATCAGCATAGCGAAATCGCGTTGTCCGTGATGGGTGCGCCGATCGCAAGCCGCCAGCAAGCGTTGCACGTCGCGTCTCTCCAGTGCGCATGGCAGCCCCGCTAGGCGCCAGCCGGCGACCGACGGAACTGCTGTGTCAAGCGGCTGCGCGATAAACCCTTCGATATGCAAGTAGATGAGCAAAGAGCGCAGTGCCGTGACTGTTACCTTCGCTGTGCCGGTTGAGCGACCGCGGCTAGCAGAGAGCACGAATTGGATCAGGTGCTCCGGTCGCAAGCACTTCCAATCGAGTTCACCATCGACGACTCTGGTCGCGGCAAAAGCACGAGCCACGTCGACATATCCGCGAGCGCTGGTCTCGACAAGCCCGCGCACATCGAGGAGGTATTTGCGATAGCGCTCCAGCATTGATTCGCTGGGACTTAACACCACCTGCGCGCGGGCAACCGCGATCCCAACATTACTGAGGTAGCTGACCAGCGGCGCCAGTGCTTTGGGTGACAGCCACAACGTGTAGCCCTGCGCGCGCCGTGCATTCAGGAATTCGTCCAGGAGCGAAACGGTGAGCGTCGTTGCGTCTTGTCGCCTGGAAGCGAGCCACCGGCTCAAATGCGCAAGAAGCTGAAGTTGATTCGCAGCGGCGTTGGGCCGGTAACCTTGTTTGCTCAACTCCGCGGCGAAGCCATCTGCAAACGCGGCGAGCGGTCCGGTGATACGGACGCGAGATGGATCTGACATGAGTTCTCTCCTTCTCCCAGTTGTGGAAAAGGAAGCATCGCTCATATGACCGGGATTATGCCGATGCCTACGCCGCGTTCACCGCCAGCACCGCAGCATTGCGGCTGCACACCGGCGTAATCCGGAGGTCGGCATAATGAAACTTAGGCCGATATCGGCCTAAGTTTCACAAGATGGGCAACGTGCTCAATGCACTTCCGAAGGCTCAACAGGGCCGCGCCAAGGCAGATCTGCAGTCAATCTGGATGGCAGCAACACGCGCCGACGCGTACGCCGCGTTCGACCGGTTCGTGACGATCCACGCTGCCAAGTATCCGAAGGCGGCGGACACGCTGAAGAAGGATCGTGAAAGCTTGCTCGCGTTCTACGACTATGTGTTGGCTGAATTTATGTTGCCGCGACCATGCAGAAGCCCGGAAGAAGGCCGTTACTGCCCGAAGGGCGGCAACATAGTTCTTGCCGGGTAACCGTCAGAGCGCTTTCAGGAACGCAATGAGTCCCTGATCGGTATGCCAGGGTTTGGTTGACACTACGTCAGGGAAATCGCAGTGTGCAAGGGCGTGTGCTTTCATTTCTAGATCAACCTCAGCGTAAATGTGTGTGGTGTCAAGGGAGACATGTCCGAGCCAGGCGCGAATGGTATTGATGTCCACGCCGGAACGGAGCAGATGGACGGCGCACGAATGTCGAATGCAATGCGGACCGACCAGCTTCTGCGTGAGCGATGGCAAGGTCTGACTCGCTTGTGCAACGGCGCGGCGGACGAGACTATAGATGCCGAAACGCGTTAGCGGGTGGCCGAGTCGGTTAAGGAAGACGAAGTCTTGAGCAACACGTCCGGTGACGAGCGGTTTTAGAACTTCAGCAGTACGTGTCCAAATAGGACACCAGCGCGTCTTGTTGCCCTTGCCCATCAGGCGGACTGCGGGAGTGCCGCCCCAGGTTATATCGCTCACGGTCAAGTGGACAGCCTCGTCGACTCGCGCTCCTGTGTTGTAGAGGAATATCAACAAAGCGTAGTCGCGCGTCCCCAGTGGCGTACGCAGGTCAGGTGTCTTGAGTAGAGCATCGATTTCAGGCTTGTCCAGGTACGCCGTCTTCTTGAACGGTACTGCGCGTATCGTGGAGCACCAGGCCACATGCTCCGGGCTATGCATACCGATGAATCTGGCGAGCGAGTGAATCGCCGCGAGACGCAGGTTGCGAGTGACGCCGCTGCAGCCCCGTTCCTTCTCCAGATACTCGAGGAAGGAACGCACCAGCGATGGCGAGAGGTCGTCAATCGTCAGGCGATCCACCGGCGTCTTGCTGACTTTGTTCAAGTATGGAAGCAAGAGGACGAGCGTATCGCGATAACTGATCTGCGTATTACGAGCCAGATTGCGGTCAGTGATAAGGTACTCCAGCAGAAAACGACGGACCCAAGGGCCGATCATGGTTTGGTCACGCATGGCGCACCTCCGGTTGAGCATAGCGCTCGAAGCGCAGACTGGCCTCATGCAGCAATTCCGCTGTGATGCTGAGGTACTGCTGCGTGGACCCAATGTCAACGTGCCCGAGGTAGGTCGCCAATTGCGGCAGTAACCGTTGCACGTCAGCGCCGGCTCGATACCACGCAATAATCCGATGAACCGCTGCCGTATGTCGAATGTCGTGGATGCGTGGCTGGTAACGTGCGGAGCTTTCGCGGCTAATGTTCGCGGCCTTCCGTACGCGGCGAAATTGCTGGCCGATCCACGTATATTGCAGACGATGACCCCTGTGCGTAGCAAAGAAAGTTGAGGCTTCGCCCGCTGGCAAAGGGAGTCGACGGCGGCGCAAAACGTAGTCATCCAAAGCGAGTCCTAGTCTGGGGCCAACCGGAACCAGTCGCATCTTAAAGAATTTTGCATTCCTGACTGTCAACACGCGACTCTGCAAATCAGCATCCTGTATCGTGAGCGAAAGCGCCTCCCCGATCCGCATCCCCGTACCGTAGAGAAGCAGGAGCAAGGTATACATGGTCGCCGGTTGCAGCGGCGACTGGGGCGTCTGCAAGCTGTTGGTGGCTGTGAGCAAGCGCTGTAGCTCGTCGACGGAATAGATGTACGGGATCAACGGGGGCGGAAGCTTCGGAATCTGGTTCGGCAGCGGGGACGTCGAAACGAAACCGCGCCCGATTGCATACCGATAGAAGCGCCCGAGGATTCGATATTTTTGCACCCACCGGGCGGTTACCGGTCCACGCCCGGCGATAAATGCGAGAACAGCCTCAGGCTTTACCTCTTCGGTAGCGATGTCCCCCATCGCGCGACAATAGGATCGGAGCTCCTTGGCGTCCGAGCGAAAGCGCAAACCCAACGCGTGCTCATAGTCGATATAGGCCTCGGCCAGATCGTGGAGTCTCATGACAGTTCTCCCAGATCAAAGGCTGCTACCTCGCGCAAGCCTGGCAGATCGACCTTCGCATAAATACGGGTGACGGCAGTGCTGCGGTGT
>NZ_AEJF01000213.1 GCF_001028175.1 Caballeronia mineralivorans PML1(12) | reverse complement strand
GATGGTCGCCTATTTCCTTGAGGGGAAATCCTTCGGATACAAGACGCGCCGCGCAAGCATGTCGTAGCGCATGCGGTCCGTGATGTGCACAATGCACATCGCTCGCCATCAATTTGCGGGAGACCAAAGAATAGAGCCCACCTAATGACAGTGGAGCGTAAGGTGACACAAGGGTTAAGAACACTTGGCGGTGGGGGGATGCATGGCGGACCGTTTGCAGGTATTGCGCGATAGCTTTGCCGACCGAAGGAAGGAGCGGATAAACCTGTGGCTGATGCCGCTTGGCCCTGCGCACATGCAATTGATCGCTCTCCCAATCGATATCGTCGAGCCGAAGCTGGGCCACTTCACTCGTGCGCATGCCATAGATCGCGAACAACATCAGGATCGGCCGGTCTCGCACGTCCCTCGGACGATTCGGATCCAGTCCTGCAAAAAGACGTTCGACAGTTGCCCAGGTCGGGCCGGAGGGTAGTTTCTCCAGAGCGTGGATATCGTCAACTACGATGTCCGGTTGCGCGACAACTATGATGGCCGGCGCATTGACTCACCAAAACTGCAACTTCCGCTGACCTGTTGCCTCATGTAGTTTGCTACCGGTCGGATTGTCCGGCAGGAGCGGTGCGAGGTGACGAGGCAAATCAGCATGACGACACGCAAGGAGTTGGTTGCAGCATTGCAATTGCGGTATAGCAGCGCGGCGTTCGGCGACCGGATCAAGATTCTCGACGAGTTCGTAGCTTTGACTGGGTATCACCGCAAGCACGCCATACGGCTGCTGCGTGAGAAAGCATCCCCTACGCAGGGGACGCCCGCACGGAATCGTCTCTATGACGAGGCAGTGCGCCAAGCATTGATTGTGTTGTGGGAAGCGGCCGATAGGATTTGCGGCAAGCGTTTAAAGGCGCTGATTCCAATGTTGGTTGATGCCATGGAACGGCATGGTCACCTTGACCTGGATCCCGTTATCAAATCGAAGCTCGCTCATATCAGCGCGGCTACCATCGATCGCATGTTGGCCAATGCGCGGTTGCACATCGACGGGCAGCGCAAGCGCCGTAAGGGCGTGGGTGCAGCAATTCGACGAAGCATCCCAGTGCGCACATTTGCTGACTGGCGCGATCCGCCACCCGGATTCTTTGAAATCGACATGGTCGAACACTGCGGTGGCCCGAAGACCGACGGTGACTTCGTTCACACGCTCACGTTGACTGACATCGCCACTGGCTGGACAGAATGTGTGGCGATGCGAGTGCGTAACCAGATGCTGGTCATTGAAGGGTTGGACAAAGCGGCGGCCGATCTGCCGTTCGCAATGCTCGGGGTTGACTCGGATAACGACAGCGCGTTCATGAACCAGAGCGTCTTCGATTACTGCAAGGGACGTGGTCTTGTTCAGACTCGCTCGAGGGCTTACAAGAAGAACGATCAAGCGTGGGTGGAGCAGAAGAACGGCTCTATCGTGCGTCGGTTGGTCGGCTATGGCCGGCTGAGCGGCATCGATGCCAGGAACGCCTTGGCGCAGTTGTACGCATCGTCGCGGTTATACATTAACTTCTTCCAACCCTCGTTCAAGCTGAAGTCCAAGACGCGCGATGGCGCACGCGTGTACAAGGTCTACTTCGCGCCGGCGACGCCGTGCGATCGGCTTCTGGCGCACGACAGCATCGAACCCGCTATAAAGGAGAAACTGAAGGCGCAGTTCAAAGAACTCGATCCTGTGCGCCTTCTGCAGGAGATGCGAACGGCTCAGCAAATATTGAGCGATCTCGCTGCCCACGGAGTGCGTGCCGAAACGGTATCTGCTGACGCATCGGACGTTGCAGTCTTCCTCGCAAACCTGTCTGTGGCGTGGAAGGACGGGGAAGCACGGCCCACTCATCGAAAACAGCCCACAGCGAAACACTGGTGGAGAACCCGAGTCGATCCGTTTGCTGACGTATGGCCGGTTATTGAGGGCTGGTTGATTGCTGAACCCTCTGCATCGGCGGGAGCCGTGATGAGTCGACTTGCCGCAATGGTGCCCGACGTCTATGCAAGCGAGGCACAGTTACGGACGCTGCAGCGTCGCATCAAGGTGTGGCGAGCCGAGCGCGTCAGAGAACTGATCTTGGGCGGTCTGCGCAAGTCCGCCGAGACGCCGGTTGAAGCATAAGTTGCGGAAAAACTGGAAGCCAGAGAGGCCGGGCGCTTCGCGCCCGGCAAACCATAAAAGGAAGGAAAAAGGCAAAACGACAACAATCGGTCGGGTAACATTCCTTCTTGAGGCAACACGAGCGGACTTCCCAATTGTCGCGCACCAAGAGCGTAAATCCGGGGCCCTCGAATGGCTGCTGCCACGTGTGGCTGGCACCATTCACGTTCGGCGGCGAAACGCAGAAACGCCCGCAGTGCATCGACCACGCTGCGAATGGTGAGACGCTGCCATCCTTCCTCGCTGCCAACGGAAAGATACGCATCGACGTCGTTGACATGAATGCGAGACAACGGCCGTCCAAGCAGTTCATACCAACGCAGAAATCGTTTGACGTGACGGTGGTAAAGCCTGATGGTCGACTCGCTCAGGCCGCGCTCGTGCGTCGCCCATCTGCAGTATTCGTCCAGTTGCGGCTGGAACGCGATCATCTCCGCCGATTTATGAAGACAACCGAGATAGCGTAGCCAACCGTGAGCGTTGGCGATGATCCGTCTTCGTGTCCAGGGACTATCAAGATCGCAGTGGCAAAGTTCATCACGAGCGCTGCAATCGAACATGAGTGCTTGAATCTGACCAATCGTGACTTGCAAGCTGGGAAGTGTACGAGCGACCCAGACCAGGTCCCACGCTTTACGTAGCACCGTGAGGTGCGTGTCACCTCGCTGCGTACAGTAATTCAGATATCGAGATCGCTCTTCAGCGTATGGCGCCGTGGCGTGAAGGGCTATCGTCGAAGGCGACTTAAACAGGTGGTCAAACATGGCTGGACCTCCAAAAAAATGAAGATGTCCGGCCACAGGAAAGGAAAATCTATGTGTTGTCAATACAGGGACGGAAAGCCGTGCCGACGACATGGCACCACGCAGCGCAACATAAGTTCAGCCAACACATAGTCGTAGACATGTTTTGCAAAACATGTCTATGACTTTCCGGCTGAGCACTGGCAGCATCTGCGAACGACCAATGCGATCGAGTCGACGTTTGCGACGGTACGTCACCGTACTACGCGTACGCGCAACTGCGTATCGCGACCCACCTTCCTGGGTCTGGCATTCAAGCTGATCGAGGAAGCCGAGAAAACCTGGCGCCGCATCAACGGCCCCGAACAGATCAAGCTGTTGTTGGAAGGCGTTGCCTTCAAAGACGGTGAACCGGTGCAAGACGATCGACCGGATCAGCAGAAACTCGCCGCTTGAGATCGCCGCTCATAAAACTGCTCGTACACCAGTCTTGACCATATCTCATCCATATGTGGCGCATCGTTATGATATCGGAGTTGGAGACATTTATGGCTTACCGGACGCGGAGTGCCCGGCCTCTCCGGCTTTCAGCTTTTCCGCAACTTAAGCTTCAGCCGTAACCAAGTCGTTCGCGAATTAAGGTTCGGGCGTAGCGCGAAATCCATGACCGGTCATCTCCTGCCCAGAGTAGCCAAGCGTGCGCAAAGCGGCGTGATAGTCCCATCAGACATCGGGGGACCGGCCTTGCGACTCGGGAACGCATGCCCGATGTATTACCCCGGTGAGATATTCCCTCGCGGTGATCTCTCCGATCGGCCGCTTGCCAATCCACGCATAGGCATTTTTCTCCAAACGCCGCTCGATCTTATCTAGATAGCCCACTGACCAGTGTGGCTTCTGTTCTTCAATCCACGCTTTGCCACGATCTCGAAGATCTCGGACGCTTACCGTCGGGCGTGAGCTTTTGCCTCCCGACGCTCGCGCATTGGATCCACACCTTTCCTCAGTTGCTCTCGCCCGACCAAATGCGCAGCACGTGCCTCCCTTTCAGTGACTTCGGGCCACGTCCCAAGCGCCATCGTCTTGGTCTTGCCGGCGAACAAATATTCCATCGCCAGAGCTTCGTGCCATCTGGCTGAATGAGGATATAGAGCCGCCCCCCGTCGCCGAGCGTGTAAGGTCTCGTGGCAGCCTTGGCGTTCACAATCTCTAGCCGGGTGAGTTGATGAAGTGCGGTCTTCGACATCGTTGTATACCCGTTCGTGGACTCTCGTGAATACGAAAATACAACGAAAAATACAACGCTCAAAGTTCGGATCTAGCTGGAACATACCGGACGTTCCCGGACAATTCGCTGGCAATAAAAAACCCGCAGAGCCAATAGCCATGCGGGTTTCCGAATACTTCTCTACACTTCTTTAGACTGCTCTGGACGTTGCTTTTGCGAAACGGTGGTGGGTGCTGAGAGGCTCGAACTCCCGACCTACGCCTTGTAAGGGCGCCGCTCTACCAACTGAGCTAAGCACCCGTTTCGCTATTCAATTGTGCGACTCATTCTGCCGGACCTGAAGTGGATTCGTCGATTCAAACCGCTCCGTATCCAGCGAGTCCGCTAGTTTAGCGCATCTTTTAGTGCTTTGCCAGGGCGAAATTTTGGAACTTTCGCGGCTTTGATCTTGATCTCATCGCCGGTACGGGGGTTACGGCCGATGCGCGCCGTGCGTTTGCCCACGGCAAACGTACCGAAGCCGACGAGCGTCACCGAGCCGCCCTTCTTCAAGGTCGTCTTGACCCCGCCGATCACGGCTTCGAGCGCACGGCTGGCCGCTGCTTTGGATATATCCGCTTGCTGGGCGATATGGTCGATCAGGTCCGTCTTGTTCATTGTGATCCCCCGAATGATGGTGTGTGGTTGGGCGATGCTGCAAAGAGTGGATTCATGACAGGCTGCTTAAGCACGGGCCGGAAGCCCCAAGTGCGGCGGTCATTAGAAGTAGCCGAAACCCCCGTGTCAACAGGGATTGAGCCTGATTAGAGGGTTTTTGCAGCGCCAAATGCGTGGGCGGACGCGCCAATAAAAAACCCGCGGGGTCATTGTGAAATGACCCCGCGGGTTTTTACTTTGCTCAATCTCGGCGCGACAGTTCAGCCCGCGCCTCGACCGGCGTTTAATGCTTCACGAAATCGCCGGCTGCTGGCGTGTCCTTCTTTTCCGCGACAGCAGGCGTTGCCGGCTTGGCTTCTTCTTCCGGCAACGCGGCAGGAACACGCTCAAGTGCGAGCTCAAGCACCTTGTCGATCCAGCGAACTGGAACGATTTCGATCGCGTTCTTCACGTTGTCCGGAATCTCGGCCAGATCCTTCGTGTTTTCTTCCGGGATCAGCACGAGCTTGATGCCGCCGCGATGCGCCGCCAGCAACTTCTCCTTCAATCCGCCGATAGGCAACACTTCGCCACGCAGCGTGATTTCGCCGGTCATCGCCACGTCTGCGCGAACCGGAATGCCGGTCAGCACGGACACGAGCGCCGTCGTCATTGCAATACCTGCGGACGGACCGTCCTTCGGCGTCGCACCTTCGGGCACGTGAATGTGGATGTCCTTCTTCTCGAACGCCTCATCCGATACACCCAGACGACGCGAGCGCGAACGAACTACCGAACGTGCAGCCTCGACCGACTCCTTCATCACGTCACCGAGCGAACCCGTGCGGATGATGTTGCCCTTACCCGGCATCACGGCAGCTTCGATGGTCAGCAGATCGCCGCCCACTTCCGTCCACGCGAGACCCGTGACCTGGCCGACCTGGTTCTCCTTCGCGGCCAGACCGAAGTCGGTCTTGCGCACGCCGAGGAACGTATCGAGATTGCTGCCATCCACCTTGACCGCGCCCTCTGCCTTCTTCAGCAGAAGCATCTTCACGACCTTGCGGCAGATCTTCGACATTTCGCGCTCAAGCGAGCGAACGCCAGCTTCACGCGTGTAATAACGAATGATGTCGCGGATCGCTTCTTCCGTGAGATCCATCTCGCCAGCCTTCAGGCCGTTGTTGCGCGTCTGTTTCGGCAACAAGTACTTCTGCGCGATGTTGATCTTCTCGTCCTCGGTGTAACCCGAGAGGCGAATCACTTCCATCCGGTCAAGCAACGGCGGCGGAATATTCAGCGAGTTCGACGTCGCCACGAACATCACGTCCGACAGATCGAAATCGACTTCGATGTAGTGATCGGCAAATGTATGGTTCTGTTCCGGATCGAGCACTTCAAGCAGAGCCGAAGCCGGGTCGCCGCGGAAATCCATGCCCATCTTGTCGACTTCGTCGAGCAGGAAAAGCGGATTGCGCACGCCGACTTTCGCCAGGCTTTGCAGGATCTTGCCGGGCATCGACCCGATATACGTGCGACGGTGACCGCGAATCTCGGACTCGTCATGCACGCCGCCAAGCGCCATGCGCACGAACTTGCGGTTCGTCGCGCGGGCGATCGACTGGCCCAGCGAGGTCTTGCCGACGCCCGGAGGCCCGACGAGGCACAGGATAGGCGCCTTGACCTTTTCAACCCGTTGTTGGACCGCAAGATACTCGAGGATCCGTTCCTTGACCTTCTCCAGGCCAAAGTGATCTTCGTCGAGCACGCGTTCCGCGTTCGAGAGGTCATTGTTGACCTTGCTCTTCTTGCGCCACGGCAAACCGATCAGCGTATCGATGTAGTTACGCACGACGGTAGCTTCAGCCGACATCGGTGACATCAGCTTGAGCTTCTTGAGCTCAGCGTCAGCCTTCTTCTTGGCTTCCTTCGGCATGCGTGCGTTGGTGATGCGCTTCTCGAGTTCCTCGAGATCCGCACCTTCCTCGCCTTCGCCCAGTTCCTTCTGGATCGCCTTGACCTGTTCGTTCAGGTAATACTCGCGCTGGCTCTTTTCCATCTGACGCTTCACGCGTCCACGGATGCGCTTTTCGACCTGAAGAATGTCGATCTCGGCTTCGAGCTGGGCAAGCAGATGCTCAAGGCGTTCCACAACCGGGAACATCTCGAGAATGTGCTGCTTCTGGTCGAGCTTCAGCGGCAAATGCGCGGCGATGGTATCGGCCAGACGACCCGCTTCGTCGATACCCGACAGCGACGTCAGGATCTCAGGAGGGATCTTCTTGTTGAGTTTCACGTACTGATCGAACTGCGACACGATCGCGCGACGCAGTGCTTCAGTTTCAGCGCTGTCGGCGTGGTCGGGTTCGAGCGGCATCACGTCGCAGGAAAACTGTGTTTCCTGTTCTTCGATCGTGAGCGTCTTGGCACGCTGCAAGCCTTCGACGAGCACCTTCACGGTACCGTCCGGCAGCTTCAGCATTTGCAGGATGTTTGCGATACATCCCACTTCGTACATGTCTTTTTCGGTCGGCTCGTCTTTGGCTGCGGTCTTCTGGGCAACAAGCATGATGTGCTTGCCACCTTCCATCGCAGCTTCGAGTGCCTTGATCGATTTGGGTCGTCCGACAAAGAGCGGAATCACCATGTGCGGGAAAACGACTACGTCACGCAGCGGGAGCAGCGGGAGAGTAATGCGTTCCTGCGGGAGGAGTTGGGTTCCTGACATTTCATTTCCCCAGTAGTGGAATCAGTTCAGTCGTAAATAAGGCCGTCAAAATGAATTGCAAGCCTTAAGCGTGTGGGAAAAGATCAGTGAATCGAAAAAATTCGCGTCAGTAACGTCCACAAGATATCCGAAAAATAAACAAAAAGCCGTTCACGTTGCCATGAACGGCTTTCTCGCCGACACACAGCCCAACCTTAGTTTGAACCTGCAACCTTCGGTGTGTCTTCGTAGATCAATAGCGGCTTACCGTCGCCATCAATTGTGTTGTCGTCAACAATGACCTTGCTCACACCTTTCATTGTCGGCAACTCATACATCACATCGAGCAATGCTTGTTCCAGAATGGAACGCAAACCACGCGCGCCCGTCTTGCGGCGAATTGCTTTCAACGCAATGGCTTGCAGCGCGCCCGGACGAATCTCCAGGTCGACACGTTCCATGTTGAACAGCTTGTGGTACTGCTTCACCAACGCATTCTTCGGTTCGGTCAGGATCTTGATCAGCGCGTCTTCATCCAGCTTGCCAAGCGTCGCCACCACGGGCAGACGGCCGATCAGCTCAGGAATCAGGCCGAACTTGATCAGATCTTCCGGTTCGACTTCGCGCAGCACTTCGCCCGCGTCGCGATCCACCTTGCTCTTCACGCTTGCGCCAAAACCGATGCCGGTTTTTTCCGTACGATCGATGATGACCTTTTCAAGGCCGTCGAACGCGCCGCCGCAAATGAACAGAATGTTGGTGGTGTCGACCTGGATGAAGTCCTGGTTCGGATGCTTCCGGCCACCTTGTGGCGGCACTGAAGCCATCGTGCCTTCGACCAGCTTCAGCAATGCTTGCTGGACACCCTCGCCCGACACGTCACGCGTGATGGACGGGTTATCCGACTTGCGGCTGATCTTGTCGATTTCATCGATATAGACAATGCCGCGCTGAGCCTTGTCGACTTCGTAGTTACAGTTTTGCAGTAACTTCTGAATAATGTTCTCGACGTCTTCGCCGACGTAACCCGCTTCCGTCAGCGTGGTCGCGTCTGCAATCACGAACGGAACGTTCAGCATGCGTGCCAGCGTTTGCGCGAGCAAGGTCTTACCCGAACCCGTGGGTCCGATGAGCAGGATGTTGCTCTTCGACAGCTCGATATCGTCTTTCTTCTCGAGATGCTTGAGGCGCTTGTAGTGGTTATAAACCGCCACTGCAAGAATCCGCTTCGCGCGATCCTGACCGATCACGTACTGGTTCAGGATCTCGCTGATTTCCTGCGGGCTGGGCAGGTCCGACTTCGTCAGGCCAGCCTCTTCAGCCGCGCCGGCTGCTTCGTCGCGAATGATTTCATTGCACAAGTCGATGCATTCATCACAGATGAACACAGAAGGACCCGCAATCAACTTCTTGACCTCGTGCTGGCTCTTGCCGCAGAACGAGCAATACAACAGCTTTTCGCTGTTAGAACCCTTTTTGTCCGCCATGGATGTGTGAGCCTCCGGACACTCGATTACATAATACGCCGCTCAACTCACCTACGCAGAAATGGCATGTGCAGAGGGTGAAAGCGTGTGTGGCGTGTGCTTTAACGCCGTTTTCCGCGTTGGCACCAGGCTTGCGCACTAGTGCCATTTGCCGCGCCGCCGTTGGCGGTCTGGCCTGAAACCGCAACGCCTGCATGGACAAAAACGGAACGGCCGGCCCGTTATTCCCCAACGACCGGCACGACATCGTTCAGGGACGCTTGTGAAGAACCTGATCGACGAGACCGTACGCCTGCGCGTCGTCGCCGGACATGAAATTGTCGCGGTCGGTGTCGCGTGCGAGACGATCCACCGGCTGACCCGTATGGTGCGAGAGCAACTGATTCAGACGCTCCTTCAGGTATAGGATTTCCCGTGCCTGAATTTCGATGTCCGACGCCTGCCCACGTGCACCACCCAGCGGCTGGTGAATCATGACACGCGCGTTGGGCAGCGCAACGCGCTTGCCCTTGGCGCCCGCTGCCAGCAGGAACGCGCCCATGCTCGCGGCCAATCCCATGCACAACGTGGCGACATCTGGCTTCACGAACTGCATGGTGTCGTAAATGGCCATGCCTGCCGACACCGAGCCCCCCGGGCTGTTGATGTACAGGCTGATGTCCTTGTCGGGGTTTTCGCTTTCGAGGAACAACAACTGCGCGACCACAAGGTTTGCCGTCTGGTCGTTCACTTCGCCGACCAGGAACACCACGCGCTCTTTCAACAGGCGCGAATAGATGTCGTAGGCACGTTCGCCGCGGCCGCTCGTTTCAACCACCATGGGCACCAGACCGAGCGCCTTGGTTTCGAAATCATGTGGCGCGTTTGACGCGAGCGTGTCCAGTAATTGAGCGCGAAAGGTCATGCAATTTCCTTGTTCGGAATAGGGATACTGAACGACAAAGGAACATCCGTAAAAACGGCGCAACCTGGTAACCGGCACCGAAAACGCCAATGCAACCGAAATGCAAAAAAGGCGTGCGGGCCCGTCACCTCGACGGCCCTGCACGCCTTGCCGACGCTGCTTACGCTTGCGCCGTCGCGCTGGCCAATTCTTCGAAGCTTACTTCCTTGTCGCTCACTCGGGCCTTGCCGAGCACGAAATCAACGACGTTGCTTTCCACAACGTACGCTTCCATTTCGGCGAGGCGCTGCTGATTCGAATAATACCAGCGGACGACTTCCTTCGGGTCCTCGTAGCTTTTCGCAAATTCGTCGACTTCCGCACGGATCTGTTCCGGCTTCGCCTGCAGGTCGTTGGTCTTGACCAGTTCGGCCAGAACCAGGCCCAGCTTGACGCGGCGTTCAGCTTGTTCCGCAAACATTTCAGCGGGAATGGGAGCGTCGGCTGCGTTCGGCACACCGCGTTGTTGCAGATCCTGACGCGCCATTTCCACCAGACGTTGCTGATCCTGCTCGATCAGCGCCTTCGGCACGTCGAGTTCGGAGATCTTCAGCAGTGCGTCCATAACCTGGTTCTTCACGATCTGCTGCGTGCGGCGCTTGGCTTCACGCTCCAGGTTTTCCTTGATCTCACCGCGCATCTTGGTCGTGTCGCCGTCTTCCACACCCAGCGATTTCGCAAATTCGGTGTCGATTTCCGGCAGGTGCGCCCATTCGATCTTCTTCATCGTGATGGTGAACTGGGCCGTCTTGCCGGCCACGTCCTTGCCGTGATAATCGTCGGGGAACTTGAGGTCGAATTCCTTCGACTCGCCAACCTTCAGGCCAAGCGCCGCCGTTTCGAATTCCGGCAACATGCGGCCTTCGCCCAGCACGAACGTGAAGTCTTCGGCGCTGCCGCCTTCGAACAACGTGCCGTCGAGCTTGCCGACGAAGTCCATTGTCACGCGGTCGCCGTCTTTAGCAGCCGTATCCGCGCCGCCGTCGCCATGCTCGCCGCCTTCGCCGCGTGCGTGGTAATGCACGCGCTGCTTGCGCAGGATTTCCAGCGTGCGGTCGATTTCGGATTCCGAGATGGTCGTGACCGTGCGTTCGATTTCGGCCGTAGCCACGTCGCCGATCTTGACTTCCGGGTATACCTCGAAGGTCGCGTCGAACGCGTAGTCGTCCGCCACTTCGCCGCCCTTGGGCGCGAAGCTCGGCTGGCCTGCGACACGCAGGTTTTCGGTGCGCGTGACGTCGAAGAATTCCTTGCCGACCTTGTCGCTCAGCACTTCGGCTTCAACCTGGCCCTGGTACTGCTGCGTGACCATCTTGAGCGGCACCTTGCCCGGGCGGAAACCCGGCATGCGCACGTTTTTCGCCAACTGACGGATACGCGAATCCACTTCCTTTTGCACCGTATCTTTCGGCAGGGAAATCGTCACACGGCGTTCGAGCTTGCCGAGGTTTTCAACAACGTTAGCCATGGCTTCTATCGTCCTAAAGTAAATCGAGTATTCGGGTTCGTGTGTCTGGTCAGTTCTGGTTCGATCTCGCGCCGCGACAGGCGCACGGCGTCGCGCGGTTCCTGAACATTGACGGCCAAGCCGGAGCATTCAGCTAGCCGTGACAGGAAGCCGTGCACACCGGTTTGAGTCAACAGAGCCAAACATTTTACCAAACTATTTGCAAGGGTCGTGGCGGATGAGGGTCAGCCATGTCAAATACCGGCAATTCGGGGCTGTTTTCGCGGTTTTGGTGCGTGTTTTGCGGTCTCATGTCACTGTGATGAGGTCGTTTCGGATCGCGCCTGCGTCTGGTTCCGGCGTTCTTACATTGCCCAAGCGCATCGAAAGCATGCCCAACAGGCATAAGGTTTGATTAATTCGGGCCGTGTCGCTAGATTTCAAGCAAATTCATAACTCGAGACATCATGCCCCACGCCCATTCCGCCGGTTTAACCCCTCCCGTTGTCGTGATTGCGCCCGATTCCTTTAAGGGATCGCTTAGCGCAGAACAGGTCGCGGAGGCAATCTCGAACGGTATCCGGCGCGCTCGGGCCGATGCCGTCATCCGCATCGTGCCGATGGCCGACGGCGGCGAAGGCACGCTCGACGCCATGCTCGCGGCGGGCGGCGAGCGCCGTGTGGTC
>NZ_AEJF01000212.1 GCF_001028175.1 Caballeronia mineralivorans PML1(12) | reverse complement strand
GCGGCGCGACGCCGCGACGGGTTTGCTGGCGGATGGCAGCGCGATCGTGGAAACGGCGGAAGTCGTGGGCATCACGGATCCGGACGGCATGGCTGTGCCGGTTACCGAACGTAGCACGCTCGGCATGGGCGAAGCGATCCGCACCCTGCTCGATCTCGACGTGCGCAAGTTCTATGTCGCGCTGGGCGGCAGCAGCACGAACGATGGCGGTGCGGGCCTTCTGGTTGGCCTCGGCCTCAAACTCTTCGATGCAGACGGCAAGACGCTCGACCCCGTGCCGTCGCAGCTTGGGCGGATTGCGCGCATCGACGCAACAGGGCTCGATCCGCGCGTGCGCGAAGCCGAATTTACCGGCATGTCCGACGTCGACAATCCGCTCACCGGCGAGCACGGCGCAACGGCAATTTTCGGGCCGCAGAAAGGCGTGACGGCCGATCAGATCGCGACGATCGATGCGGCACTCGCTCATTTCGCCGATTTGCTCGAACCGGCGCTTCAACTTACCGCACGCGATAAACCCGGCGCTGGCGCGGCGGGCGGTCTCGGCTTCGCGCTGCATATGCTGGGCGCGAGTTTCGAGGCCGGCGCGGAAGTGGTCGCGCGCCAAGTCGGCCTGGACATCGCGCTCGAGGGCGCGACCTGGCTGATCACAGGCGAAGGACGCTCGGATGTTCAGACGCTGCACGGCAAGGCGCCGTTTATCGCATGCCAGCACGCTCGTGCGCATGGCGTGGAAGCGTCACTGCTGTCCGGCGCTATCGATCCGGCCGCCCTGCCGCGTTTGTCCGAGCATTTCAGCGGCTGTTTTTCGCCCGCACCGGGACCGATCACGCTGGAAGTCGCGATCCGCGATGCCGCGACGCTGCTGGCGAACGAAGCCGAACAACTCGCAAGGTTGAAGTTCGGCTCGCGGTGATTACACGGGCGCCGGCTAAACGCTGGCCGTCGGCTCAACCACCCATACGTCCCGTAACGTCCCATCACGCACACGTTCATCGTGTGCTGGCAACTCTGCCGGAACTGAACAGCAACCGATCCGATATCCACACGATCAGCATCGTCAAGCCCATCATCGGGAAGACGACGCCAAGCGCCGTCAGACCGCCGATCCAAACGTGCATCGGCGGATTTGAGACCGGTCGGGATGGCGCGCCGAGCGCCCTGCCCGGCTTGCGTTTGCGCCACATCACAAAGCCGCTGACCGACATCGCCGCGAGCCCGAGCGAGATGGCCGACGCAAGAATCTGATTCGCGACGCCAAAATAACGGCCCATGTGCAGCGACGTGCCGTATGAAATCCACTTCGCCACGCGCCCGTAATCGCGATACGCGATCTCCGACAGAATCCGGCCGCTGTATCTATCGATGTGCAATGTGCGTTCGGCTTGAGGATCGGCGGGAAAGTACGACACCGTGTACACGCCTTGCGGGGTTGTCGGCAACGCGATGTCGTAACTGTCCTTCACGCCCGCTTGCGACGCAATCGCCACTACTTGATCCAGTGGGATCGTCGCGTTGGTGGTATCAGCGGCGCTGTTCGGAACGCGTGTATCGCCAACGGCCCACGGCGTCTGGGGCAGCGGCAGATCATCCATCTTCATGCCAGCCATCGATGGATCGGCCATGTTCATCGATGGCTTCGCGGAATGCACATGCGCATTACCCCACGCGCCCGGTGGATAACCAAGCTGCGCGGACGTAGCGAGCGCCTTGAACTGCTTGCCCCAGGTACTCGACCACGGCAGGCCGCTCAGCACAAAGAACAATGCGCCAAGCGCGAGCCACGCACCGCCCACGGCATGCAGTTCGCGCCACCACGCGCGGCCTTTAAACGACGACAGCCGCGGTACAAATCGCCCACCCGTCTGACGTGCCTTCGGCCACCACAATGCAATGCCCGTCCCGATCATCACAAGCGTCCAGCAGCCGGCCAGTTCCATCACGATCTCGCCGGTCTTTCCCAACAGTAATCCGCGATGCAGATTGCGAATCTGCTTCATCAACCGGTTCTCGACGCTCAGCCTGCCGAGCACCGCGCCCGTGTAGGGATCGAGGTAGATACTTTCGCTCGATCCCGACTGCATACGGAACACGAACTCGGCGCTGCGGCGCGGATCGGTGTTGATAACAGCCGTGGTTGGCGTGGCATCGCGTGGTTCAGCAGCGCGCGCTTTCGCGAGCAAGACCTGCTGGCTCAGACGCGGCTCGGTGCGAGCATCGACGATCATCCGGTCGTGATAGAGGAGCGGCTCGATCTGCGGCTGAAAACAGTACAACGTGCCGGTGATCGCGAGCACCAGCAGCAACGGCATGACAAACAAGCCGGCATAGAAATGCCAGCGCCACAGCAGACGATGCCGCGCGAGCGCACGGGCATCGGGGAGAGAAGCGGATTGCATGTGAGATGTCCTTCAATAGGTAAGCTGGAAAATAAGCCGGAAAAACCAGCGTCAGATCCCGATACGGCCTTCGACATAAACCGTCCGCCCCGCATACGGATGAAACACGTAGTAGCGGTGATCGAAGAGGTTATCCACGCCTATGCCGAGCTCGGTGCGCTTCGTTGGACGGAAGGTGAACTTGGCGTCGACGACCGTGTACGTGCTCGTGCCGCCGTAGGTATTCGGGTTCGTATCGGTGTTGGTGAGCGTGTTGTATTCGCGGCCCGAATAGCGTGCGGCGACCGTGACCGCGCTCTGGCTTGTCGCACGCCACGTAGCGGCCACGTTCGCGCGCCACAACGGAATGCGATAGAAGTACTTGCCCACCGACGCCGGATTGCCGCTGTTCGCGATGATCTTCGACTGTGTGTACGCCACGCCCGCCGTCAGATCGAGGCCGCGAATCAGTACGTCCTGCCCTTCGTAGCTTGTTTCGATGCCGCGCGAACGTACCCTGTCGATGTTCTGGAAATTCGTGATGTTCGGAATCACCGTCGTGTTGGTCTGGCTGAACAGCGTGTTCTTTACGTCGTCCTGAAACAGCGTGAATCGATACACGCCGTTGCCGTGCTGCCATTCGGCCGTCAACTCTTTCGAGAGATCGTCTTCCGGTTTCAGGTTCGGGTTGTTGTTGACGATCGATAACCCCGTGATCTGCCCTTGGAACAACTCGCCGACGGTCGGAAACCGGTAGGCCCGTCCTATCGATGCACGCAGCAACAGGTCTTGTGTGACATCGAAGGACAGCGAGGCTTTCGGCGACCAGTGGCTCTGGCTGACCTCGCCGTAATTCAACAAGGTCGCGCCGACCGCCCGCGCGCCGTCGTACGCATTCCAGTTCTCGTAGCGCGCACCGTAGGTGAATTTCCAGCGCGGGAGGAAACGCCATGCGTCTTGCGCATACACGGCTTGTGTCTGGGTGCGGCCGCCGAATGCGTTCGCAAACGATGTCCCCCCGCCGTCGCGCCACGCGGGCGTGTTGTAGGTTTCGTTGTCGAGGAAATAGTTGTCGTAGTGGTAGCCGAACGACAGCCAGTGCGCGCCCAGACCGGCAGTGGGCGCGGCTGGCGTCCAGCTCGTGCGCAGGTCGAGCGTTTTCCAGCCAGTGCCATCGCCGAATGCAATTGTGCCCGCGCCATTGCCCGGCACGCCCGAATTCGCCGTGCGCGCAATGCTCTGCGTGATATCGAAATACGACGCCACGGCTTCAGCATTCCAGCCAGCCGCGTTACGCGTTTTCAGCGATAACCCGTACAGGAAGTTTTCGCTCGAACCTTGGCTCGGCGCGAACGTGGCGGCGGGCACGTTGTATTCGTAGCCGCCAATGTTAACGAGGCCGCTATAGACGGGATTGCCCGCGGCATCGCGGAGAAACGACTGTGTGTCGCTGTTGTATTTCTGATGCCAGTAACCCAGCGTGAAGCCGGCTTGCAATGTCGGCGTGAAGTCGTAAGCGAGCTTCAGCTTGAACTGGTCCTGGAAGGTCCGCTCGATCCCTTCTGACGTCACACCCAGTACCGCCGTGCGATTGTTGTTCTGGTCGTTGTAGAAATACGCGCCGGTGACCGGACGATCGGTGGCCTTCGCCGGTGTACTCGATGCCGCCAGCGTCGCAAATTGCAGCGGCTGGCCCGTGTTCTCCAGGTGATCGACGCCAATCAGCCAGGACAGATTGCCGTTTTTATCGCCGATCGTCGCCGACGAATTCGTCCCGTTGAAACTGCGATTCACGCCGAACAGATCGAAGTGCTGGGAAAACGCCTGGACGTGGGCATCGGCTTCGAACTTCTGCGGCATGCGCGTCGTGATGGCTACCGTCGCGCCGATCGAGTTGCCGGGATACAGCGCGGAATACGGGCCGTAGATGACGTCGGTGCGTTCGATGTCGTCGGCGAAAACCATCGACCAGCGCGGTGCGAACGTGAACGTGTTGCCGAGGAAATTGCTGAGCAGCAGGCCATCGGCATAGACCAATCCGCGCGCCGTTTGCGAATTGCTCGTGCCGCGCACGGCAATAGGCGAATTCACGTCGCCGATAAAACGCTTGCGCACCGCCAGATTCGGCACGTACTTCAGCACGTCCTCTGGCGTGACCACGTTCCAGTATTGCGACTGATCGGCCGTGACCGTGGCGGTCGTGGCGGGAAGGTTCGGATCGAGTGGAGAACGCGCCGATGGGCTCGCCGTGCTGGTTACGACAACTGGGGCGAGCTGGATGGCATCGGCGTCGCGGTTATCCGGCGCGCTTTCCGGTGCAGCTGCGGTAGCGGCGGGCGCAGCAAGCGCAAAGGCCGGCGCCATCAAAGACAGCGGCAAGCAGGCATGACGATGAAATATGAACGCGCGCGAACGCACGGCGGCACGGCGGCCAGAGGCCTGCCGTGCTCGCTTGAGGAGCTTGAGCATCGAAGAAATCCTGAATGAGTGGACGCAGACCGGCCGGCTACGCGCGCTTAGACGGCGCACCTAGTCATGGCAAACGGTCTCTGACGACAGACTTCAGGAAACGACGGGCGGCGCGCGTGGTGAGGCGGCGTTGAATGACTTGACGTGGACGGCTTGCGCGACGGCGCGCGGCCAGGCGCGTGACACGTTCGATGCGCACCAGCCCGGCAGCCGGCGCCGATGCCAGCGGCACGTTGTGCGCGAGCAGGCCGCAGTATGAACAGGCGTCGAACGAATCGGCTCCGGCCATGTGGTGGCCAGCGTGTTCGTCGGTTTGGGTCTGGGCTTCGACGTGAGCGGTGGAATCAAGCGCAATCTGTGCGAGGGCATCGACGGAACAAATCGCTGCTTGCGGATCGAGACTCTGCTGGCGCGACGCGATCGTCTGACTGATCACCGGCGCGACAATGGCAAGCCACATGGCGGCTATGCCGAGCCAAGCAACGAAGCGATTGCGCGAGGTGCGATTCATCAGGACGAGCTTCGCCGGAGATTGGACAAACGAGAATGAGTTGCGATTGTAGGCAGGTCGGAGGTGGTGCGCAATGTGGTTCGGGGGTTTCGTTCGCGCCAACGTTTTACGGGCGGGGTTCTGTCGGCAACGCGGATGAAGGGCGAGGTCGCCGACAAAAACCAGACCCTTCCACGTGCCGGCCCACTACAGACATCGGCCATTGGATCGGTTAGAATGCCGGGCTTGGCATGACGCGCGTCATTGGCGTTATCGGGAAACGCAGCGGGAAACGCAGTTTCCCTTAGGTTTTTAAGGCGCGGTCAAACGCGGTCATGGGTCGTACGCCCCATGCGTTGCACTGCCCGCTTTAAACTAGCCGCAAAGACACGCGTGAGTGGCGAAATTGGTAGACGCACCAGGTTTAGGTCCTGACGGCAGCAATGTCGTGTCGGTTCGAGTCCGACCTCACGCACCAGGTTGAAAACAAAGCCTCGCAGTGAAAACTGCGAGGCTTTGTCGTTTCCGGGGTTAATTTTTGGGACGTGCGCCCCCGCCCTGCTCAGGCAGCGCGCTGCGTCAGCACTTCGTCGATCAAACCGTACTCCCGCGCCTGATCCGCCGACATGAAATTATCGCGGTCGGTATCGCGGACAATCTCCTCCACGCTCTTGCCCGTGCGCTCCGCCATGATCCCGTTCAGGCGCCGGCGCAAATGCAGCACCTCTTCGGCCTGGATGGCGATATCGGCAGCCGTACCCTGCGAACCGCCCGAAGGCTGGTGGATCATGATGCGCGCGTTGGGTAACGCGAACCGCTTGCCTTTGGCGCCCGCGTTCAGCAGGAACGTGCCCATGCTGGCGGCAAATCCGGTGCATAGCGTGGAGACGTCCGGGCGGATGAACTGCATAGTGTCGAAGATCGCCATGCCGTCGTAGACCGAGCCGCCCGGCGAATTGATGTACAGCGCGATGTCCTTGTCGGGGTTCTCGGCCTCGAGGAACAGCAACTGCGCCACGACGAGACTCGCCGTCTGGTCCGTCACCGGTCCCACCAGGAAGATGATGCGTTCGCGCAGCAGCCGCGAATAGACGTCATAGGCCCGTTCGCCGCGTCCGGATTGTTCGATGACGGTCGGCACGAGGCCAAGGTTGTGGGGATTCATATCGTTGCGTTTCCTTTGTTTTTGCCGATATCGGCTGAAGATGGTTGCCTCACCCGATATGACGCGCATCGTCGTCCGTGCGTGACGCCCGTTCCCGCGATATATTTTTGCCGGCGGCTGTCACATTCGCACGATGCCAGCCGTCAGGCTGTAGTCGGGCCGCTACATAGCGGAAGCACGTGAGGAGGGGAACCTGCATGACTGGTGATACGGATATCGATCGCGACGCGGCGCAACTCGCCGTCTTCGAGGCGTCGCGTGCGCGGCTGTTTTCGCTTGCGTACCGGATTTTGGGCGTGCGCGCGGATGCCGAGGACGTGGTCCAGGACACATTCGTGAAATGGCATCTGCAGCAACGCGCGGCGGGTTTGGACTCGCTGGACTCGCTGGACACGCCGGCCGCGTGGCTCGCGACGGTCGCAAAACGCACGGCCATCGACCGCCTGCGGCATCTGAAATATGAAACGCCGTTGGCCGGAGGTATCGACGGGTTCGATTCCGTCGATACCTCCCCTTCGGCCCAGACGCTCGCGGAACAAACGTCCGATTTGTCGTACGGAATGCGCCGCGTGCTCGAGCGGCTGTCGGCGGAAGAACGAGCGGCCTTCCTGCTGCGCGAGGCATTCGAAGCGGACTACGCGAGCATCGCGAAGATCCTGAACCGAAGCGCCGCGCATTGCCGGCAGATGGTGCATCGCGCGAAAGGCCGGGTGCGCGACAAGCGGACCCGCGATGGTGCGCAACGTGTGCCCCAAGGCAACGAGGCAATCGAGCCGCTGCTCGACGCCATCGCGCGCCAGGACGTCAGCGCGCTAATCGCGTTGACGCTTGCTGCTTCGCCGGCAATCGCGGCAATCACAGCTGTCGCATGCGCCGAACGGCAAGCAGCCATGCTGACTCGCGCGCTGATCGCACGCCTTCGGATCGGCCGTATCGACTTGGGGGTAATGGTCGACTACGAGCGCGTATCCGCTCTCGCGACTGCATGACGCCTTTTCTTCGTAAGTAACCGCGCGGTTAAGGGCATCCATCGGCTACAGTCTCACGCCGGCATAACGCGCTGCGCGGCCGCACGGCTGCGGGCATCCATCGCGGGGAAAATCCCGCATGGGGCCGCCAGCCACGGCGCAAACGAATTCTTTCGCCCGAACCGTCTCGTGTATCCTGAAAACTGGTGTCCGGAGAATCCGGCCACCTCGATCAAGGATCCACAATGGCTTTCAACAATCAGGCCGCGACAGTCGCGGTAGGGTCGCGGAGCATGTTTGCCAGCGGCCTCCTGCCTGTTGGTTTTCACTTGAGCGGGGCAGTCAGGTGAACGAGCCACAGCGCTTTACCGTACGGCATACGAGCATCTACCGGTATTCGGAACCGGTGGACTTCGGCGAGCATCGAATGATGTTCCGGCCGAGGTCCAGCCACGATCTGCGCCTCGCCACCATGCAACTGAAGATCACGCCAGAACCGGCGCGGTTGCGCTGGCTGCACGACATTTTCGACAACTCGGTGGCCGTCGCCACGTTCGATAGCCAGGCAAAAAAACTGACATTCGAGAGCGAAGTCACGCTCGAGCACTTCGAAACTCCGCAGCCGGATTACGCGCTCGAGCGCTACGCCGCCACGTTCCCGTTTGCGTACACGAACGAGGAGGCGTCGGATCTGGTCAACGCACGCAATCGGCCGGAGCCGGATGGCGATGTCGATGCCTGGGCCAAGCGCTTTGTCATGCCCGGCAAAACCATGGGCACAATGGCGCTGCTGCGCGCGATGACGCAATCGATCAACGATGACTTCAAGTACGTGCGCCGCACGGAGAAAGGCGTGAATCGTCCGGCCGATACCTTGCGCCTGCGCAGCGGCAGTTGCCGGGACTTCGCGGTGTTCATGATGGACGCGGTGCGCTCGCTGGGGCTCGCTGCGCGTTTTGTCAGCGGCTACATCTTCGTGCCCGATCATGACACCACGCGCGGTGGCGGCGCCACGCACGCATGGCTGCAAATTTATCTCCCCGGCGCCGGCTGGGTCGATTTCGACCCGACCAACAGCATTATCGGCAACCGCCATCTCATCCGCGTCGCGGTTGCATGGGACCACCATCAGGCCCTCCCGCTGTGGGGAACCTGGAACGGCGAGCCCGGCTCGTTCCGCGGCCTCGATGTCGAGGTCAGCGTGACCGAGAACCGCTGATGTCCTCTTCCATAGAAAGGCCACTCCCATGAAACTCCGCGTTGGTTACGAGCTGGTCTACGAGTGTCCGCAACCGACACCCATGCTTCTCATGCTGAACACGCATTTCTCGTTCGCGCCACAGGTCTTGCTCGCCGATCTGCTGGTGGTCGATCCGCCTGTGCCGATCTCGCAGTATCGCGACGGTTTCGGCAACCTGTGCAGCCGGATCGTCGCGCCCGAGGGCCAGATAGCACTGTCGACCTCGGCGTTGCTGGAGGTGCCAGAGGAATTCGAAAAACCCGGACCGGATGGCTGGCAGCATCCGGTTGAAAACCTGCCCAACGAATGCCTCGTCTTCTTGCTTGGCAGCCGTTATTGCGAGACGGATCTGCTCTCGGACTTCGCGTGGAAAATGTTCGGCAATACGCCGCTGGGACGCCCACGGGTACAGGCTATCTGCGACTTCGTGCACAACCATATTGTGTTCAATTATGCGCACGCGCGGCCGACCAAAACGGCGTGGGAAGCCTATCAGGAGCGTCAGGGGGTATGCCGCGACTTCGCGCATCTGGCCGTTACGCTATGCCGGGCGATGAATATTCCGGCGCGCTATTGCACGGGTTATATCAGCGACGCCGGCATGCCGCCGCCTTACACGTCGATGGATTTCGCCGCGTGGTTCGAGGCTTATATTGGCGGGAGCTGGCAGACGTTCGATGCGCGTAACAACGTGCCGCGGATGGGACGCGTGTTGATGGCGCGTGGCCGCGATGCCGCCGATGTCGCTATCAGCAACACGTTCGGGCCCACGACCCTGCTTAAATTCGATGTGGTTTGCAAACCGCAGTAGCAATCTGTTTTACTTTGGATTTCTAACTAATGCTAATTAATGTTTACTTAGCGGAAACGGGCTCGCCACATCGCGTGGTGGCGCCGGTTCCGCCCCGCCTTGCAGCACATCCCCATCCGGGGGATAATTCGGCCTGAACATCGCGTGCAGTCAGCCAGGTTTCTGCTGCACCGGTAAATACAATGCTTCGTCCTCCCTTACCTGTCCTGTCTCCAGAACACGCCCGAGCCATTGAGTTTCAATGGCTTTTTTTCTGGCCCGGACCGATCGGCTCACGCCGTCATCACCTTCCATTGCCGTGAACTTCGACGACTACTGCCAGCAAAAAGCCGCTCCCGATGGCTCCAGCACGTACTACGCCCTGCGTCGTGCCCCCTCCGCCAGACAGCCGCTTCTGACAGCGTTTTACGCATTGCGCCGGGAGCTGGAAGACACCGTCAAGGAAACCAGCGACCCCACCATCGGCCGCACCAAACACGCCTGGTGGCAAAAGGAACTGGGTAGCCTGTTCGGTGGCGAACCTGCTCACCCCGTGACGAAGGCAATCGCCGCGCATCAGGTGAACACCCCGGTTCTCGACGAGCAAGGACGGGAGTCGATCGAAAATCTGGTCGACGGTTTCAGCATGGACCTCGATCAGGCACGTTATCTCGACTGGCCGGGTCTGCGGCGCTATCTGGACAACGTCGGCGGCGCGTTTGCCTTGATCGTTGCCCGCGCGAGCGCACGCCGTCCTGATGATGCACCGGGCTGGGCCAACTCGCTTGGCACGGCGTTAATGCTGGCGGAGCGCGTGGCGGAAGTCGGCGACGACGCGCGCCACGGCCGCATTTATTTCCCCATCGATGAACTGCAGCGCTTCAATGTCACCGCGGCCGATCTCATCAACCGCAAATACAGCGATGCGTTCACTGACCTCATGCGCTTCCAGACCGGCCGCGCACGCGAAGCGCTTAAGCAGTCTCTGGCCGCGATCCCCTCGAGCGAACGCACGACACAGCGCGTGCTGCGCGCGCAAGCGGCTTTATCGTTGGCATTACTCGATGAGATAGAACGCGAAAACTTCCAGGTGCTCCATCAGCGGATCGCGCTGACACCTATCCGCAAACTGTGGATCAGTTGGCGCGTCAGATAAGTCCAGGGAGGTCGCTTCGCTTCTTGATACCCCGCGCCTAAGCGCGCAGTAAAGGCAGCGTCTCGAACTTCTGCCCGAGGACCGCGGTGGAATTCAGTCCCCACCACGGTCCGAGCACAGTCGCGTACATCTGCCTGAAATCAACACCGACAGGGAGATTGCCGTTCCCGTCCAGCCGTGCCAATTCCGGCGCTACGCCATGAAGTCCGCCGTTCACCCGGCCGCCCATCACGAAATGCGGCGCGACCGTGCCGTGATCCGTCCCGTTACTCTGGTTCTCACGGGGCCGCCGGCCAAACTCTGCGTAAGTCATGACGAGCGTCTCGTTCCATCGGCCCAGTTCGAGGAGCGCCGAACGCATCGCGACCAGTCCCTCCGATAACTGCTTGAGCAACGCCGCCTGCTGACCCGGCTGGTTCTGATGGGTATCGAAGCCATTGAGCGTCAGGCGGATCACCGCGACGCCCTGCCCCGCTTGCGGCACGCCGGCGGGGGTATCAGTGGCGGCAAGCACTTGCATGGCAGTCTTGATCGATGTACCAAATGCACCGCCCGGAAATTGCGTCTTCAGCACGAACTGGCCGGCGCGCGGACGCAGCCGGTCGGCCGCCTTCACGATCTCGTTTTCCACATCGAGAATATGCGCAAGCGCCGGGTTGCGTTCTTTCAGCGATATCGGCGTCGCGAGCCGTGCCTGTTTCTCGAACTGCGCCGGATTCACGAGCGCGACCGCTCGTGCGCCATTCGCGAGCGGCCCCATTTCCGCGCTACCGATGACCACGGCATCGGCGGCAAATCCTGCCGGCACGGGCTGTGCGCGGAACGTACGCGTGAGCCAGCCTTCGTGCAGATATTGATCGGCGCGCGAACCGGTGTCCCAGATCTCGATGGATCGAAAATGCGAGAGGTTCGGTTGCGGATAACTGACGCCCTGCACGATCGCGAGTTGCCGGTCTTTCCACAGCGGCATCAAGGGCTGCATGGCGGGGTGAAGGCCCGTGCGGTCGTCGAGTTGGACGACCTGCTCGCGCTTGATGCCAATCTTCGGACGCAGCGCAGCGTAAGCAGGATCGGCGAATGGGATCACAGTGTTCAGGCCGTCGTTGCCGCCCTTCAGTTCGACCAGGATCAGCACGTTGCCATAACCGGTCGTGCGCATCTCGACCGGGAGTTGACTTGCTGCGGCAAACGCCGACGGCGCAAGGGCGAAAGCGCCGGCTGCACCGGTCATCGAAAGGAAGTCGCGTCGGTTCATGGTGGCCGCCTATTTCAACTGGTACGCAGGATCCATCAGCAAGACCCGCAGATACGCGCTGCTCGTGACGTCGGGTTCGATGGCGTCGGCCGGGGAAACCGCCAGGACCGCGCGCTGCAACTGCAATTGCGTCGACAGATCGGGGCGCGCGTCGGGCGTCGTATTGTATTGCGCGAGCCATGCGTCCAGATCAAAGCGCAAGCCAGGACGCGGCCGTGGCGTCGGCGTGGGTTTCATGGCGGCGTTCGACATCATGTTCGACGTCGTGTTCGTCATCGGGCTTGCCATCGTGCTTGCCATCGGATTGACCGGCCCTCGTGCGGCCGTCGCCGGGCGCATGCCGTGTGCTTCGGTCGCCCGAAACAACTGTTCGATGAACTGCTTGCGCGCGAGCAGCGTGGAGCTGTTGATCCAGTTTTCACCGCCCGGCCAGCCCTTCACGTTCGGCGGATAAAACAGGTTCTCGCCGAAATTGCGCACCTGGACGGCAAGCGGCGTCGCGTCCTGGTCGGCGTAACCGATATCGAACTCGCGCACAGCGCCAACCACGAATTCCGCTGGCGACTTCACCAGCACGCCACAGTTGCGCTCGTCCCAGAATGCCTCCGATAAAAACAGCCCCCGCAACGCCGTCTTGATGTCGTAGTGCGATGCGCGGAAACGCTCGGCGACCGGCGCGATCTGCGCCGGATCCGGCGTCTCGGAGATGAACTCGCGCCACAGTTCGGTCGTGATAAAGGTGGCGGTTTCCGGTTGGGCAAGGAGGATGTCGAGAACCTGATCGCCATCGAAATTGCCCATCTGGCCGAGGACGGTCTTGTCGCCGTCGTCGTGGATTTTTGGATTGAACTGGTAGGCGAGCGTATTCGGATCGAGCGTCCAGCCCGTGTAGGCCCGTGCGGCTTCTGTCACGTCACGCTGCGAGTAATGTCCCTCACCGAGCGTGAACAGTTCCATCACCTCGCGGGCGAAGTTTTCGTTGGGACGGCCTTTGCGGCTGCCGGCGCCGTCGAGGTATTGCAGCATAGCGGGATCTTTCGAGACCGCATGCAGCAAGTCGCCGAAATTGCCAAGCGCGTCGCGGCGCAGCAGTGCGTTCTGCCGGAACATGAGCTGCGGATAGTGAACCTTCTCTTCGGCGGACGGGAAGTGATCGTGCCAGAAGAGCGTCATGCGCTCGGTGAGCGGCGAGCGTGTGGTCACCATTTCCCGTACCCACCAGCCGCGCAACTCGTCGTATCGACGGCTTTGTTCGCGCTGGTCGTCACGGCGCTGATCCTCTGTCCATGCACGGCGTATATCGGCCGATGGGATGGGCTCCGTGACCCACGCGGGCGGCGGCGTAGCGGCTTCGGTGCGTGCGCCGGCGAGCAAGGCATCGACTGCCTCCTCACGCGTTTTGCCGATATACGGAGTGACCTCGCTCGCATTCGTCGCGAAGCCGGTTCGGGTGAGCAGGAAACGTGCGTCGGTGGCATCCAGCGGATCAGTATCGACCGCTGCCTCTTCCGTCCGAGGCACATTGCGCATCCGGTGCGGCGTGACGTTCTGCGCCGCCTGTGCCGTCATCGCGCAGGCCAGCATCATGCACAACGCGATCGCACCAGTGCCGATACCAATACCAATGCGGAAATCGCGCCGATTCAGCGAACCGCGAGCAGCGTGGAAATGAAGAAGCCTGGAGAGTGGCATCGAAGAGCGGGTCCGGTGGCCGTGCTAAGTCAATCAACGGCGAGGAGCCGATGCCCGTTGACCACGGCGACGCCGTTGCGCATCACGTCCGGAGCTGAAAGCCGCCAAGCCTTGCCTTGACCGCGAGTCCGGTCAACTACGCAAGCGCTCAACGCTTATAAAGATCCCTGACCGCTTCCTCGATGTGCTGGCGCAGCAGACGCCGCTCATCTGCGGTCATGACAGAGTGCCGCGGAGGCCGCGCGGGTGGCTGCGGATCGCTTTGCGGTGCAGGCATGGCCGGCATTGGCTGCAGGTCGCGGCTGCCATCCAGCGGCTTTTGCATGCGATGCTGAGCGCGCATGAAGCGGCCGTCGAAGCTGCGTTTCTTGGGTGGATGTGAGTTGGAATCAGAGCTGTCGCCCTCTGGATTCGAATACCGGGAAGAGGATGCGGACGAAGATGAAGACGACGATGACAACGACGAATCCGGCCGGTCGAACGCCGCCGAACTGCGATTGGAAGACTGCGATGGTTGCGCAAGAGCTGTGCGCGTGGCAAACACGGCGTAAAACGCGCTAGCGATCAGCGTTAGTCGGATGATGCGCTTGGTGCGCACAGGTATGCGCCGCCGCGCTCCCTTCATGTTGTTCCCTTCGTTGCTCGACAACCGGACAGTCTCAGGCTCTTTGGCGTGCTTGCGTGTCATGCGAGAGTGACGGTTAATCCGCCATGATGCTGACGCGCAATCGTTGTACTAATGGAGTATCCACCGAATGACGGGCTTAGGTAAAGGAGTGTACGCATAGAACCTTTATGTCGTGCCACAGTCCCCGTAAATTTTGTAACTATCTGTTACGTCAGAAATCAGGCAAACTCGTACATCTTTCTAATCGCGCTAAGATGCCGACATGGAAACCAAAAATCCCTCAAAAATACTCGTAGTCGACGACGATCCCCGTTTGCGCGATCTTTTGCGACGTTATCTCGGCGAACAGGGCTTCAATGTCTATGTCGCTGAAAATGCGCCGTCGATGAACAAGCTCTGGGTTCGAGAACGTTTCGACCTGCTCGTGCTCGACCTGATGTTGCCGGGGGAAGACGGACTCTCGATCTGTAGGCGCCTGCGCGGCAGCAACGACCGCACGCCCATCATCATGCTCACGGCGAAAGGCGAAGATGTCGACCGCATCGTGGGCCTGGAAATGGGCGCGGACGACTATCTGCCGAAGCCGTTCAACCCGCGCGAACTCGTCGCGCGGATTCATGCCGTGCTGCGCCGCCAGTCACCGTCGGAACTGCCCGGCGCGCCGTCCGAAACCACTGAAGTCTTCGAATTCGGCGAATTCGCACTGAATCTCGCTACCCGCACGCTGACCAAGAACGGCCAGGAAATCCCGCTGACCACCGGCGAATTTTCCGTACTGAAAGTGTTCGCGCGTCATCCGCGTGCGCCGCTGTCGCGTGAAAAGCTGATGGAGCTGGCACGCGGTCGCGAATACGAAGTCTTCGACCGCAGCCTCGATGTCCAGATTTCCCGGTTGCGCAAGCTGATCGAGCCGGACCCGAGCAGCCCGCGCTTTATCCAGACCGTGTGGGGTCTCGGCTACGTCTTCATTCCCGATGGCGCAGCGTGAGATTTGAGTCCTCCGGATTTGAGTCCTGATTGAGTACCGACAAACGCGCCCCGTGCGCGCCACGAGCAAGAGCATCAACGACCCATGCGGATTGACAGGCGGCTACTGACGCTCGCGTTCGGCGGCCTGTTCTGGCGGACCTTCGCCTTGATCGCGTTGCTGATCGCGGTCAGCATTGCTGCGTGGTTCCAGAGTTTTCGGGTCATCGAACGCGAACCGCGCGCGCAACGCGTCGCGCTGCAACTCGTCGCGGTCGTCAAGCTCACGCGTACCGCCCTCCTTTATTCCGATCCCGATCTGCGCCGCGCCTTGCTGCAGGATCTGGAGAGCAATGAAGGCGTGCGCGTGTATCCGCGCGAGACCACCGATAAATACCGCCTGCAGCCCGATGAATCGCTCAACCGTTTGATCGAGCGCGACGTGCGCGGCCGGCTTGGCAACGACACGGTAATCGCGCAATCGGTCAACGACATTCCTGGCGTCTGGATCAGCTTCAAGATCGACGACGACGATTACTGGGTGGCGCTCGACCGCGATCAACTCGATAACGTCACCGGCCTGCAATGGGCCGGCTGGGGCATCTTCGCGCTCGCGCTATCGCTGTTCGGCGCGGCGTTCATCACCAGCCTCGTGAACCGGCCGTTCGCTCGGCTGGCGCTGGCGGCGCGCAAGGTCGGCTCGGGACAGTCGCCGGAACCGTTGCCCGAGCGCGGCATGGGCGTGGCTGCCGAAACCAATCGCAGTTTCAACCAGATGGTGCAGGACCTCGAGCAACTCGATGCCGACCGCGCGCTGATGCTCGCCGGCATCTCGCACGACTTGCGCACGCCGCTCGCACGTCTGCGGCTGGAAACCGAAATGAGCCCCTCCGACGAAGCGACGAAACTCGCGATGGTCGATGACATCGAACAGATGGACATGATCATCGGGCGCTTCCTCGACTACGCCCGGCCGATGCAGCGCATGGCCGAAGCCGTGGATCTTTCGTTGATCGGCGGCGAAATGGCTGCGCGTTTCTATGGGGAAGATGGCGTGGTCATGAAGACCGATCTGGCGCAGGGCGCGATCATAGAAGGCGATCCAACCGATGTGCGGCGGGTGATTGGCAACCTGCTGGAGAACGCGCGCAAGTACGGCCGTAGCGCGGCGGACGACATCGCGCGGATCACGCTGCAAACGCATGTGAACCACGGGCGCGTGGAGTTGTCGGTGATGGATGAAGGCCGCGGCATTCCAGAAGATCAGGTGGCGCTGATTACGCGCCCGTTTTATCGCGTGGATACCGCCCGCACGCAGGCCAACGGCACCGGGCTCGGCATGGCGATCGTGCAACGGCTCGTCACGCGGCAGCGCGGCACGCTGCGCCTGCGCAACCGGCATCCGCATGCGGGATTCGAGGTCACCATCGACTTCCCGGCGATAGAAAAACGCACCTTCCGGTAAAGCGATCCTCAGAGAACGCTATCGGTCCATTCGTTAAAAGCTATCTAGCGCGTTAGCTAAAAACTATTGAAAAAATAACTTAATAGACGTATAGTGAGATTCGTTCAACGCATTCATCGGCTCCTCGGCGAGTTTGGTGTGCGTCATGTGAGCGTTACAGCGATCAGGTAGTGTTAATTTTCTTCCAACGAACACAGGAGTATTCATATGAAGACCGTGGGCGATAAAGTTGAAGCGTTTACCGTTACTGCTGCAAAGCCGGGTTTCAATCATCACGAAGAAAATGGCGTGTCGGCGTTCGAAGAGATCACCGAACAGTCGTTTCCCGGCAAGTGGAAGATCCTGTATTTCTACCCGAAGGATTTCACGTTCGTCTGCCCGACGGAAATCGTCGAGTTTGGCAAGCTGGCTACGGATTTCGCTGATCGCGATGCGGTGTTGCTCGGTGGCAGCGTGGACAACGAATTCGTGAAGCTGGCATGGCGCCGGGAGCACAAGGACCTGAGCAAGCTGAACCACTACGCGTTCGGCGACGTGAAGGGCGAGCTGATCGACCAGCTCGGCGTGCGTGACAAGGAAGCTGGCGTGGCGCTGCGCGCAACGTTCATCATCGACCCGGACAATGTGATTCAACACGTTTCGGTGAACAACCTGAACGTTGGCCGTAATCCGGAAGAAGTGCTGCGTATTCTCGACGGCCTGCAAACGGACGAACTGTGCCCGTGCAATCGCGCTGTTGGCGGTTCGACGCTGTAAGCAGGTACGGCTAAAGGCCCTTCGTGGCTTGGCTCCGTGGCCCGTCAGCTTTCCGAGTCATACTCGAGCCGGCGGGTTTTTTTATCGCTGATCAGATAGGAGAAATTTATGGAATTCCTCGCATCGATTAAAGAACTTATTCCTGATTACGCCAAGGACATTCGCCTGAACGTGGACGGTACGATCGCGCGTTCATCGCTGGAAAGTAATGACGCCGTGGGCGTGGCGCTTGCCGCGGCTTATGCCGCCAAGGCCACGAAGATTGTCGGCTTGATTCGCGACGCGGGCGTGTTGTCGGCCGAGGAAACGAATGGCGCGTTGACCGCTGCCGCGTTGATGGGCATGAACAACGTGTGGTATCCGTACCTGGAAATGGCCGATAACGCCGACCTGAAGACCCAGCCGGCGGCGTTGCGCATGAATGCGTATGCAACGCATGGCGGTGTCGATAAGCGTCGCTTCGAGATGTATGCGCTGGCGGCATCGATTGTTGGCAAGTGCCACTTTTGCGTGAAGTCGCACTACGAGAATCTGGTTGGGGAAGGCATGAGCACGACCCAGTTGCGAGATGTTGGGCGGATTGCCGCAGTGATCAACGCAGCTGCGCTGGCGATTGCGGCTGAAGGGAAGTAAGCCACTTCGGCTTAGAAGCGCGAAACAAAACGCCACGCAGGCCCAGCGTGGCGTTTTTGTTTGCGACCTTCTTATGCACCCGGTTTCAGGCGTCTATACCCGTACGCATCAGCAGCACCGCCGCCTGCGCCTCGATGCCCTCTTTACGCCCCAGATACCCCAGCTTCTCGTTCGTCTTGGCCTTCACGTTCACGCGAGTCAGCGGCAACTCCAGATCTTCCGCGATATTCGCGCGAATCGCCTCGATATACGGCGCAAGCTTCGGCGCCTGCGCGATCACCGTCGAATCGACGTTCATGATCCCGAAGCCCGCTTCCGACACTCTTGCAAATGCCTCGCGCAGCAGCGCCCGGCTATCGGCGCCGGAAAATTTCGCATCGGTATCGGGAAAATGGCGGCCGATATCGCCCATGGCGGCAGCGCCAAACAGCGCGTCCGTAATCGCGTGCAGCAGCACATCAGCGTCCGAGTGCCCGAGCAGCCCGCGCTCATAAGGAATGCTCACCCCGCCGATGATGAGCGGCCGGCCCTCGACCAGCTGGTGAACGTCGTAGCCTTGTCCGATTCTGAAGTCCATCGATAATCCTAGATAAGTGAACGAGTGAGCACTGAATCAAACCCCGCCGAGCATGGCCGACGCGAGTGCGAAATCTTCCGGATACGTGACCTTGAAGTTACGCAGGCTGCCCTGAATCAGACGCGGCGCGTGACCGAGCCATTCGATAGCGCTGGCTTCATCGGTGAGATCGTGGCCGTCTTGTTGCGCCCGCATGATCGCGTCGCGCAACATGCCCAGCCGGAACATCTGCGGCGTCTGCGCCTGCCACAGCCCGTTACGCGACTCCGTGCGCGCAATGCGCCCTTCATCGTGCGCCACGCCCTCAGCCTCGATACGCTTGAGCGTATCCGCGACGGGCAGCGCCAGAATCCCGCCGACCGGATCGTTCTTCAGCTCGCCCACCAGCGTGCGGATCATCTGCGGCGTGAGCCCGGGGCGCGCGGCGTCGTGCACGAGCACCCAGTCGTCGTCGCGCGCACCAAAACCGGTCAACGCCGCGAGGCCGTTGAACACCGACGCCTGCCGCGTCGTGCCGCCGCAACGCTGCACGGCAAAGCGCAAACCCGCAAAACGGCGGTCATCGAAGTGATGATCGCCCGGCGCCAGCACGACCAGCGTCTGGGCGAACTCGGAACAGGCATCGAAAGCGGCGAGCGAATAACGCAGCATCGGATGGCGGCCGATAGTCTGGTATTGCTTCGGCATCGGTGCACCAGAACGGCTGCCGGAACCGGCGCACGGAATGAGGGCGAACAGGCGGGAAGTCACGAGTTGAAAACGCCCAAGTCAAAGTGAAGCCCGGATTTTATAATAGGTCCATCGCGACCATGCCGGTCCCGCGAGCACTTTCGCACGCGAACGGTTCCCCGCACACTTTATGCCTTCAAAAGCCGTTAGTTCGCAGTCAACGTCTCCTATCGCACTTGTCAAAGCCGGTCAGCGCTTTGCCTTCGATGGCGCCACCGGTTCCTCCGACGCGCTCGCCCTGGCTCGCTATCACCTCGCTTTCCGCGAAAAAGTCCCGTTATTGGTCGTGATGTGCGCGAGCGCCGTCGATTCGCAACGTCTCGCCGTCGAAATTCCGTTTTTTGCGCCAGATGCCCGCGTCAGGCTGCTGCCCGACTGGGAGACGCTTCCCTACGACACGTTTTCGCCCCACCAGGATCTGGTTTCGGCGCGATTGGCGACGCTGCACGACCTGGGCGAAGGCCGCTGCGACATCCTGCTGGTGCCCGCGACGACCGCGTTGTATCGAATGCCGCCGGCATCGTTTCTGGCTGCGTACACGTTTTCGTTCACGCAGGGCGAGCGGCTGAACGAGGCGAAATTGAAGAGCCAGTTGACGCTCGCGGGCTATGAGCACGTCAGTCAGGTCGTGCGTCCGGGCGAATATTGCGTGCGCGGGTCGCTGCTCGACTTGTATCCGATGGGTTCGCCGCTGCCGTACCGGATCGATTTGTTCGACGATCAGGTCGATTCCATCCGTGCATTCGATCCCGATACGCAGCGAAGCCTGTATCCGGTGCGCGATGTGCGTTTGCTCCCCGGCCGCGAGTTTCCCTTCGATGAACCCGCCCGCACCGCCTTCCGCAGCCGCTGGCGCGAGGTGTTCGAGGGCGATCCCAGCCGCTCATCCATATACAAGGACATCGGCAATGGCGTGCCGGCAGCGGGTATCGAGTATTACCTGCCGCTGTTCTTCGACGAAACCGCCACGCTGTTCCACTACTTGCCGCAAGATGCGCAACTGGCGTTCGTCGGCGACATGGACGCGGCCATCAAGCGCTTCACCAACGACACGAAGCAGCGCTATAACTTTTTATCGCACGATCGTGAGCGGCCGCTGCTCGAACCGCAGCGCCTGTTTCTCACCGACGACGACTTTTTCTCGTTCGCCAAGCCCTTCGCGCAAATCAAGTTTCCAGCCATGCCCGAGGGCGGCTGGGCCGTGCCGTTGCCCGGCCTTGCCATCGACCGCCACGCGGAAGATCCGCTGCTCGCGCTACGTCATTATCTGGAACAGACGCCGAACCGCGTGTTGTTCGCGACCGAATCGGCGGGACGACGCGAGACGATCCAGCAACTGCTCTCCGACAACGGCCTGCGCGCCTCGCTCGACGATACGTTCCAGCAATGGCTCACCGGAGATGCCAAATTCTCGCTGGGTGTAGCGCCGCTCGCGAACGGCTTCGCCCTGCCCGGCGAAGGCATCTCGATCATCACGGAGACGGAGCTATACGGACAGCTCGCGCGCCGCGCCGGGCGTCGTCGCCAGGAGCAGGCGAGCAACGTCGATTCGATGGTGCGCGACCTCTCCGAGCTGAAAATCGGCGATCCGGTCGTGCATGCGCAGCACGGTATCGGCCGCTATATGGGCTTGGTATCGATGGATCTGGGCGAAGGCGATACCGAGTTCCTGCATCTCGAATACCAAAACGAAAGCAAGCTGTACGTGCCGGTTGCCCAACTGCACGTGATCTCGCGCTACAGCGGCGCGGACCCGGAAAGCGCGCCGCTGCATGCGCTCGGCTCCGGCCAGTGGGACAAGGCGAAGCGCAAGGCCGCACAGCAAATCCGCGATACCGCCGCCGAGCTGCTCAACCTCTACGCGCGCCGGGCGCTGCGCCAAGGTCACGCATTCCCGCTCGACGCGCGCGACTACGCAAAATTCGCAGAGAGCTTCGGCTTTGAGGAAACGCCCGATCAAGCCGCGGCAATTACGGCCGTGATCGGCGACATGACGAGCGGCAAGCCGATGGACCGGCTGGTTTGCGGCGACGTCGGCTTCGGCAAGACAGAAGTGGCCTTGCGGGCGGCGTTTATCGCGGTGCTCGGCGGCAAGCAGGTGGCCATTCTATCGCCGACCACGCTGCTTGCCGAACAGCACACGAACACCTTCACCGACCGCTTCGCCGACTGGCCCGTGAAAATCGCCGAATTGTCGCGCTTCAAGAGCACGAAGGAAGTCTCGGCGTCGATTCAGGCGATCAACGACGGCACCATCGATATCGTGATCGGCACGCACAAGCTGCTCTCCACCGACGTGGTGTTCAAGCGGCTCGGGCTGGTGATCATCGACGAGGAGCACCGGTTTGGCGTGCGGCAGAAGGAGGCGCTCAAGGCGCTGCGCGCTGAAGTCGATGTGCTGACGCTTACCGCTACGCCGATTCCGCGCACGCTTGGCATGGCGCTGGAAGGATTGCGCGACTTTTCCGTGATCGCTACCGCGCCACAAAAACGCCTGGCGATCAAGACCTTCGTCCGGCGCGAGGAAGACGGCGTGATCCGTGAGGCAATGCTGCGCGAGCTGAAACGCGGCGGACAGGTTTATTTCCTCCATAACGAAGTCGAGACAATTGAAAATCGCCGCGCGATGCTCGAAGCGCTGGTGCCGGAAGCGCGAATTGCGGTGGCGCACGGGCAAATGCACGAGCGCGAACTCGAGCGCGTGATGCGCGATTTCGTCGGCCAGCGCGCGAACGTGCTGCTGTGCACGACGATCATCGAAACGGGGATCGACGTGCCGAGCGCCAACACGATCCTGATTCATCGCTCCGATAAATTCGGCCTCGCGCAGCTGCATCAGTTGCGCGGGCGCGTCGGGCGCTCGCACCATCAGGCTTACGCGTACCTGCTCGTTCACGATCCGGCCGCCCTCACGAAACAGGCGCAACGGCGGCTGGAAGCGATCCAGCAGATGGAAGAACTCGGTTCCGGTTTCTATCTCGCCATGCACGATCTCGAGATTCGCGGCACGGGCGAAGTGCTCGGCGACAAACAATCGGGCGAGATTCAGGAAATCGGTTTCCAGCTTTACACTGACATGCTCAACGACGCCGTGAAGGCGCTGAAAGAAGGCCGCGAGCCCGACCTGAACGCGCCTCTGGCCGCCACGACCGAGATCAACCTGCACGCGCCCGCGATCCTTCCCGCCGATTATTGCGGCGATGTTCAGGAGCGCTTGTCGCTGTACAAACGCATGGCGAACTGCGAGTCGAGCGATGCCATCGACGCCATTCTGGAAGAGTTGATCGACCGTTTCGGCAAGCTGCCGCCCCAGGCGAACGCGCTGGTCGAGACGCACAAGCTGCGGCTCGCGGCGAAGCCGCTGGGCATTGTGAAGATCGATGCGGCCGAGCATGCGATCGCGCTGCAGTTCATTCCGAACCCACCCGTCGATGCAATGAAGATCATCGAGATGGTGCAAAAGCACAAACACATCAAGCTCGCGGGGCAGGACAAATTGCGCATAGAAGTGCGCAGCCCGGATCTTGCCGTGCGGATTTCGACGGTCAAGGAAACGCTGCGGGCGCTCGGCGCACCCGTGCGGCAGCCAAAACCAACGGCCGCCGTAGTGCCGTCGCGCTGAGCGTTTCACCCAGCTTGAAACCCGCGCACCGCCTTGTCCGGCGGTGCGTAACCGGTATTTACGCGGTTTTTTCGGTATGATCGAACGTGAAAAATTCCATGGAGAGCGTCATGTCGCAGATCGCTGAACCGACGGTTTCCGTCGCGCAAACACCCTCTTCCGAACCGGCATCGTTGCCGTGGATCAAGAAGCTCGTCTCCTTCGATACCGTCAGCCGCAATCCGAACATGGGCCTGATCGAAACCGTGCGCGACGACCTGCGCGCCGCCGGCATCGAGAGCACGCTCACCACTGATCCGACCGGCAAATGGGCCAACCTGTTCGCGACCGTGCCGGCGCACGACGGCGCGACGAACGGCGGCATCGTGTTGTCGGGACATACGGACGTGGTACCCGTCGATGGCCAGAAATGGGACAGCGATCCGTTCAAGCCGGAAATCCGCGACGGCCTGTTGTACGGTCGCGGGACGTGCGACATGAAGGGGTTTATCGGCGCGGCGCTTACCTTGCTGCCGAAGATGCAGGCGACGAAACTCGCGCGGCCGATCCACTTCGCGCTTTCCTTCGATGAAGAAATCGGCTGCGCCGGCGCGCCGCTGATGATCACCGACTTGCAAAAGCGCGGGCTGCGGCCGGACGGGTGCATTGTCGGCGAACCGACCAGCATGCGGCCGGTCATCGCCCACAAGGGCATCAACGCCTACAACTGCTGCGTGCGCGGGTTCGCCGCGCATTCATCGCTGACGCCGAAGGGTTTGAACGCGATCGAATATGCGGCGCGGCTGATCTGTTTCATCCGCGACGTCGCCGACGAATTCCGCGCGCAAGGCCCGTTCGACGAACAGTACGACGTACCCTTCACGACCGCCCAGACCAGCACGATCAACGGCGGCAACGCGATCAACACGGTCCCCGCCGAATGCAACTTCGCGTTCGAATTCCGCAATTTACCGACACTCGATCCGGAGCCGATCTATCAGCGTATCGAGAAGTACGCGCGGGAAGAGTTGCTGCCGAAAATGCAGAAGGAACACGCGAACGCTGCTATTGAGTTTTCGAAGATTGCTGCGGCGCCTGGACTTGATGCGTCCGAGCAAGCCGCCATCACGCAACTCGTGCGCGCGCTCACGGCGAATCAGGAGAAGCGCAAGGTGGCTTACGGAACGGAAGCGGGCTTGTTCCAGATCGCGGGCGTGCCAAGCATCGTGTGCGGGCCGGGGAATATCGAGCAGGCGCATAAAGCGAACGAATATGTATCGCTGGATCAGCTTGTTGCTTGCGAAGCGTTTTTGAGCAAGTTTATTCACAGCATGTCGGTCGAGGCGCAGGCGCGTTGAGGTTCGTTGAAATCGCTCGTTGAGGTCAGAAGACACCCCATGTCCACCGCCCATCACTCCGATAACACCATCGACGGCACGCCGATTCCCACACTCGACGATATCGCCGGCCAGCACATGACGCTCTCGCCGTGGGTCGCGCGCACGCCGACCTTCGAGCGTCACGATTTCCCGATGCTCGGCGGCACGCCCATCAACTTCAAGTTCGAGCTGCTACAAGTCGGCGGTACGTTCAAGACGCGCGGCGCCTTTTCGCACTTGCTCGCGCTCACGGAAAACGAACGCGACGCGGGCGTGACCTGCGTCTCAGCGGGCAATCACGCCGTTGCAGTCGCGTATGCCGCAATGCGCCTCGAAATCAGCGCGAAGGTCGTGATGCTGAAGACGGCAAGCCCGGCGCGCGTGGGCCTGTGCCACCGTTTCGGCGCGGAAGTGGTGATGGCGGAAAACGGCGCGGAAGCGTTCGAGACCGTGCGGCGGATCGAGGCCGAGGAAGGCCGCTACTTCGTGCATCCGTTCAATGGCTACCGGACCATCGTCGGTACGGCGACACTCGGATACGAATGGACCTCGCAAGCGCCGGATCTGGACGCCGTGATCCTGCCGATCGGCGGTGGCGGGTTGGCTGCGGGGGTATCGCTGGCATTCCGGCTCGCGAATCCATCGATCCACGTGTACGGCGTGGAACCCAAAGGCGCCGACGCCATGGGCCAGAGTTTCGCCGCGAATCACACGGTGAAGATGGGCGCCATGCACGGCATCGCGGATTCGTTGATGGCGCCGCACACCGAAGACTACAGCTACGAATTGTGCCGGCGGCATATCGACCGGCTGGTGACCGTCTCCGATACCGAGCTGCGCCACGCCATGCTGCATTTGTTCAACGAGCTCAAGCTGGCCGTGGAACCGGCCTGTGCCGCGGCCACCGCTGCGCTGCTCGGGCCGCTGCGCGAAACCCTGCAGGGCAAGCGCGTCGGCGTCTTGCTGTGCGGCACGAACACCGACCCGGCGACGTTGAACAAACATCTCGCAATGGCGGCTCAAGACGACTAAGCGCTGCTACAAGACCTTCGTCATCCGCTTGCGTTCGCTCCTCTGCATGAAGTAATTCGCGGCGATCACACCAACCGTCACGAACGCAATGAACAGCGTGGCGAGCGCGTTCATCTCGGGATTCAAGCCGAGCCGGACGCGCGAGAACACCACGAGCGGCAAGGTTGTCGATCCCGGCCCCGACAAAAACGCGGACAACACCAGGTCGTCGATAGACAGCGTGAACGACAACAACCACCCTGCCACCAGCGCCTGCGATATCAACGGCAGCGTAATCGAGAAAAACACCCGCAATGGTGTCGCACCCAAATCCAGAGCGGCCTCTTCAATCGATGGATTCAATTCCCTCACCCGCGATTCCACGATGATTGCAACGTAGGAAATACACAGCATCACGTGGCCGATCCAGATCGTGAACATCCCGCGCCCTGCGGGCCAGCCGAATACCTTCGCCATTTCGACGAACAGCAGGAGCAGCGATATCCCCTGGATCACTTCAGGAATCACGAGCGGCGCGTTGATCATGCCGGCGTACAGCGTGAAGCCGCGAAACCGCCCCATTCGCGCCAGCACATATCCTGCCCACGTTCCTATTACGACCGACGCGCACGCCGTGAATACCGCGATTCGAATGGACAACCACGCGGCGTTGATCAGTTCCTCGTCGTGCACTAACGCGCGATACCACTTCAGCGAAAACTGCGTCCATACCGTCACAAGCTGCGACTCGTTGAACGAATACACGATCAGGCTGATGATCGGAATATAGAGAAACAGAAATCCGATACCGAGAAAGGTGAACCGGAGCGAGCGACTGGGTTGGATCATCGCTTCTCCTCCAGTTGCTTGGCCTGGTAATACTGGAAAACGGCCATGGGGACGAGCAGCAACAACACCATCGCGCAGGTGACGGCGGAAGCCATCGGCCAGTCGGCGTTATCGAAGAATTCATTCCACATCACGCGGCCGATCATCAGGGTATCCGCGCCGCCGAGCAATTCCGGAATAACGTATTCGCCGACCGCCGGAATAAACACCAGCAGACAGCCGGCGATAATCCCGTTCTTCGACAGCGGCAACGTGATCTGCAAAAACGCCTTCCACGGTTTTGCGCCGAGATCGTAAGCGGCCTCGAGCAAGGTGAGATCCATCTTCACAAGATGGGCGTAAAGCGGCATCACCAGGAACGGCAGATACGAATACACCATGCCGATATAAACCGCGATATTCGTGTGATACAGCTCGACCGGCGTATGAACGATCCCCGTCCACATCAGGAAGTTATTCAGCAAGCCGTTGTTCTTCAGAATCCCGATCCACGCATACACGCGAATCAGAAACGACGTCCAGAACGGCAGCATCACGGCCATCATCAGCAGATTGCGGGTAGCCGGACTCGAACGCGCGATGTAATACGCCATCGGATAACCGATCAGCAGACACAGCAGCGTCGATACTCCCGCGACCAGCAGCGAGTTCATGTAGGTCGCGAAGTACAGGCTGTCCGTCAGCAGGAACGCGTAATGCGAAAAATCGAGCGCGATATTCAGCACGCCGTCTTTGATCGCCGTCAATTCCGTATAAGGCGGAATCCCGAGACGCGCATCGGAGAAACTGATCTTGACGACCAGCAGGAACGGCACGAGAAACAGCAGCACGAGCCAGAGATACGGCCCGGCGACGACCGCCGTCCTTCCGGTCAGGCCGAAGCGTTGCTTCAGTAAATGCAGCGTTTTCATGCCGTGAGCACCACCCCTGCCGATGCGGTCCAGCGCACGAACACTTCGTCGTCCCAGGTGGGTGAATCGATCTGCCCGAGCGCAAGGCTCGACAGGTTCGCCACCACCACTTTGCCGCTGTCGAGCTTCACGTGATACAGCGTGTAGCCGCCCATGTACGCAATGTTCGCCACCTTGCCACGGCCCCAGTTGTAGGAACCCTCGGGCGGCTTGCGCGTCAGCGCAATGCGCTCGGGCCGCACCGAGATGGTGACCGGCATGCCGAGCGGACCCGTGATGCCGTGGTTCACATACAGTCGCGACGGCAATTCCTTCGACTCCACGAACACGTGATCCGGTTCATCCTCGACCACCGTACCTTCGAACAGATTGGTCGAACCGATGAATTCCGCGGTGAACCGGCTGTTCGGATATTCGTAGACCTCGTGCGGCGTGCCGATCTGCACGATCTCGCCCTCGCTCATGACCGCGATCCGGCCGGCCATGGTCATCGCCTCTTCCTGGTCGTGCGTGACCATCATGCAGGTGACGCCCACTTTATCCAGGATGTTCACGAGTTCGATCTGCGTGCGCTGGCGAATTTGTTTATCGAGCGCGGACATGGGCTCGTCGAGCAACAGCAGCTTCGGACGCTTGACCAGGCTGCGTGCCAGCGCCACGCGCTGCTGCTGGCCGCCCGACAGCTGGTGCGGCTTGCGCTGCGCATATTTCGCCATCTGCACGAGGTCGAGCGTCGCGTGCACGCGCTCCTTGAGTTCCGCGCCGCGCACGCCTTCCTGCTTGAGCCCGAACGCCACGTTCGATTCGACCGACATATGCGGAAACAGCGCATACGACTGGAACATCATGTTCACCGGTCGCCGATAGGGCGGCATGGCCGCCAGATCCTCGCCATCGATAAAAATCTGTCCCGACGTGATGGACTCGAGCCCCGCGAGCATGCGCAGCAAGGTGGACTTGCCGCATCCCGAACTGCCGAGAAGCGCGAACAACTCGCCCTTTTTCACCGACAAGTTCACGCCTTTCACTGCGGCGGTTTCGTCGAATTTCTTGACTATATCGACGATCCGCACGAAGTTTTCGTCGGCCCAATCCGGGTCCCGCAAACCCGGTTCCGGCCTGCGGCCGTTGGCACCGGACTGGCCACCCTGGCCGCTTTGACTGCCCGGTCCGGCGGGCACTGCGCTCGACTGCTGCTCACTCATGATCTGCTGCCCGGCTCCTGCGCTATGCGCGTTCGTGCTGCCTTTTTTCACTTCACTCTCTACGTCGTTCTTCCGGTTCTTCCAGTTCTTCGATCCGGCCGCCCTCCACATCGGGCCGTGCCGAAACGAATCAAGCCGTCCACGAACAAAGCCCCCGGAGGACCAGGGGCTTCACGTTTATCGACTGCGTCGTGCAACTTTACCGGAACCGGGATCAGCGCCCCGACTTGAATTCCGTCCAGAGCCGCGTTTGCAAACGCTGGATGTCCTGCGGCAACGGCTTGAGCAGGAACAGCGTCTTGATCACGTCTTGCGGCGGGTACACGGCCGGATCGTTGGCGACATCCTTCGATACGTATTTCCGTGCTTCGCTATTCGCGCTCGGGTAATACACCTCGTTCGTGATCGCGGCGTGAACCTGCGGCGTCTCGATGTAGTTGATCCACTCGAGCGCGGCTTCCTTGTTCTTCGCGTCCTTCGGAATCGCCATCACGTCGAACCAGACCGGCGCGCCGCCCTTAGGAATGTAGTACTCGATCTTGTACGCCTTCTTCGCCTCTTCCGCACGATGCTTGGCGATCACCACGTCGCCCGACCATCCGTAAGCGAAGCACACGTCGCCGCCGACCAGGTCGTTGATATAACCCGACGAGTTGAACTGGGTGATGTACGGGCGGATCTTCTTGAGCATCGCGAGCGCGGCGCGGTAGTCGGCCGGGTTTGTGCTCATCGGATCCTTACCGATGTAGTGCAGCGCAGCGGCGAACATCTGGTCGGGCGCGTCGAGTACCGAGACGCCGCAGGCCTTGAGCTTCGAGATGTTTTCCGGCTTGAACAGGATGTCCCAGTTATCCAGCGGCACGTTCTTGCCGAGGATCTGTTGGGCCTTCGTTACGTTGTAGCCGAGGCCCGTCGTGCCGTATGCCCACGGTACCGTGTACTTATTGCCCGGATCGGCGCCCGCGACCAGTTTCATCAGGTCGGGATCGAGGTATTTGAGGTTGGGGAGTTTGGATTTATCAAGCGGGGCGAAGATGCCTGCCGCGATCTGCTTGCCGGCGTAGTTGCTGGTAGGCACCACGATGTCGTAACCCGAATTGCCGGTGAGCAGCTTGGCTTGCAGCGTGTCGTCGCTGTCGTAGTTGTCGTACTTGACCTTGACGCCTGCCTGCTTCTCGAAGTTCGGAATCGTGTCCTTGGCGATGTAGTCCGACCAGTTGTACACGTTGAGCTGGGTGTCTTTCGCCGATGCCGCCAGTGGTGCTGTTATCGCCGCCACGCCCGCGATAGCCATGGTGATCGATATAACCACGCCCGGTACCCGCGAGCGCTTCGACAACCGGTCCGCCACTTTTTCTGTCATTTCAGTTTCTCCGTCCTTTCGTCTTGCCGACCGTTACTTTCCACATCTCGATGCGCCCTTATCTCCCCTGCTCAGCCCAGTCGAGACGCTCTTTAAAAAAACGAAAACTATCATCAAAAGGTATCTTCGCAAAAAACAATCGGCTAGGGTTGTCGCGCAAAGGGCACAAGGAAACCCGTTTGATTGACGCTGAGTTTGGGAGGGGTTCTCGGCGGATCGTGGAGAGGGTTTTTACTGGTGAGGTTGTGGTGGTGCCCGGGGGTGATGCCGGGTTGCTGCCGCTTGGGTCTTCGGTCGTTATATGTTGGCTGTTCTCTTTATCACTGTTAGCCACTGTGCGTGACGGCAAGTCAGGATCGTTTTTTGCTGCAGCCGCCCGTTCTGCGCCGCTTGTTCGAGATGATCCCTTCGCATGTTTACAATTATATGTTTCGCGAATTTCACCCGGAGGCAGATTGGCAAACAAGCGGTCGCGAACTGCGCAACATGGACGGCCCGGAACACACCTCCTCGCCGCATCGCCCGCGCCCGACGCTACTCAACGCAACCAGGACGATCGCTTCATGGCCGGAGGCTCTCTGACGTTTTCCACCCGTTTCCGACAACGCGATGTCGCGATGGTTTATCGCCTGACTACGCTCACGGTCGCCCTTGGCCTGGGCCTCGGGAGCAGCCTCGCCCAGGCAACAGTTTCCGTGCTCCAACCCGTGCGCGAGGCGGCCGCACAGCAGCCGCTCGAACTGACGCTGCTTTATAGCGACGACGACGAGCAGCCGCTCACCGTCGATGTACCCAAAGCGCTCAACGTCACGCTGACCAACGGCGATCTGCCGCCGCAACCGCTTTCGCTGCAACGTGAGCCCAACGTTCCCGACACGCTGACGCTACGCCCCGGCCAGTATCGGAAGATTCGTTATGCAGCGCCTTGGCCGGACGTCGCTCGCGGCGTGGTGAAGGTCGATCCGGTCGGCTTCGATTCGTCGCCTATGCTGATCACGCTCAATCGCGGCAAGACGCAGGGCCAAGTCGTGGCGGCGGAGAACGCTGAAACACAGGCGAAAACACCGCAGCAACTGGCCAGCGCCGAAGCTGCGGCAAACACGTCGGCCATTCCGACGACCACGAGCGACCGCATGCTGAGCGGCCGGTTATCGACCTTCGAACCCATGTATTTCGCCGATGGCCAGAACGGCGATAACCTCGCGAAATTCCAGTTCAGTTTCAAGTATCGCGTGCTTTTGCCCGACGATCCCCGCTCGCGCGCTTTCCTCGACAACCTGTATTTCGCGTACACGCAAACATCGATATGGGATTTGACGGCTGAATCGGCGCCCTTTCGCGACACGAGCTACGAGCCGCAACTGTTCTATTACCTGGAGAACACGGGCTGGAAAAGCTCGCTGTTTTCGCGCATGGGCGTCGCGGCCGGTATCGGACACGAATCCAACGGCAAGGCCGGCGCCGATTCTCGCGGGATCAACATCGCTTTCGTGCGCCCAACCTGGGATTTCGGCGATATCAACTCGAACCACCTGACGATATCGCCGAAAATCTACTACTACATCACGAAGAGCGGCAACGAGGACATCCAGGACTATCGCGGTTACGTGGACCTGCTCGTGAAATACGGCAGCCCCGATAGCTGGCAACTCGCCGCGACGCTGCGCAAGGGCACAAAAGCGGGATACGGCAGCGTCGACGCCCAGTTCACCTATCCGCTCGCTAAACTGATCAACAGCGCGTGGGGCGGCTATTTGTGGGTAGGCTACTTCAACGGCTACGGCGAGGACATCCTCGATTACAACCGGCGACAACACTGGATCGCGCGGATCGGCTACAGCATCGCGCGTTAAACTTGCATTTTTTGCGGGCGTTGCGGTCTTCACTGGATGCCGCGCCCGACTATAGGCGTTTTATGGCATCGAACCTTCATGACTTGCCCGACAGCCCGTGTATCGGAGTCTGCTCGACCCTCTTCGACGACGTCTGCAAAGGCTGCGGCCGCATGGCCGGCGAAGTCTCCAACTGGGTATTTCTCAGCGATGACGAAAAGCGCGCGATCTGGGAACGCATTACCCGCGAGGGCACGGCCATGCGCTTCACGCGCGACAAGGTTTGATTGCGGATTGACTCGGGCTTGGAATCAGATTGAGATGCGGCGCAGGGCATTGCAAACTGCTATCTCAAAAGCCAGCAGCACCCGCGCCGTTCAAGCCTCCGCCGTGGGCCGGATATCTGCAACTAGCAAGTCGAGCAGTTCACGCACGCTGCGAATCGCCGATCCGAACGGCAGCGCCTCGCGCCCCCGAAAGAACAGCCCAGTCTCACGATCTCCGCGCAACGCGGCGGCCAGACGGGTATCGATACAAAAGTGCCCGAACTTTTCGATGCCATCGCGCCAGCCGCACGCGCTCAGGCAGTTGAGCCCCGACTGACACGTTTGCGGTTTCGTGCCGATCTTCTCGCGGATCCGTTGCTCCTGGCGCATGTAGCGCACGAGCCACGGCGTCTTCACCGCGCGCGCCGGCAAACCGGTCACACTCACGAATTCGACAATGTCTTCCGGCGTTGCGTCGGCGAGAATCCGCTTGAACTCGGGATGCGCGTCACACTCTTGCGTCACCGCGAA
>NZ_AEJF01000211.1 GCF_001028175.1 Caballeronia mineralivorans PML1(12) | reverse complement strand
GACGCACCGCCGCGTGACCGTCGATACCACCCGCCACGATCAGCGGAATCTGCGTACGGCCAATGCCGAGGGTATCGAAGGTGAGCATCGTTTCCTCAATCACGCGAGCGAAGTCGAAACGCTCGCTCGGGATGTCCGCCACGCTCGCCACGCCGAGATGGCCGCCCGCATGCCCCGGATGTTCGATCACGATGGCATCGGGCAAGCGGTTCTTTTTCATCCACTTCTTCAGCACCAGCGCAATACCGCGGCTATCCGACAGGATCGGAATCAGCGCGATATCCACGCCTTGCGTCAGGTCCGGCAAATCGAGCGGCAGCCCGGCCCCCATGACGATGGCGTCGGCACCGCTCTCGCACGCGGTCTGCACCGATGCCGCGTACGAAGCAACCGCGCGCATGACATTCACCGCTACCATGCCGCGGCCTTCGCTGATCGCCTTGGCCGCAACGATCTCGCGCTGCAAAGCCGTCTGGTTGGCGGCTTCCAGCGTTGCCTGAACCGGATTGTGTTTGCACATCTCAAGCAGATCCGGATGGTGATGCCGTAAGTCGATACTCGAAATCGTACCCATCGCGCCCTCCCTCGCCACCGCGCCGGCCAGGCGATGCGCTGAAACACCCACGCCCATGCCTCCCTGCACGATAGGGAGCAAGGTGCGGCCGCGAATGATCAGGGGGGAAAGAGGCGTCATCGAAGGGTCATCTCCAGAGTCAAAGTTTTGAGCTTGCAGGAGGTTGGACAAGTACGCGTTGCGTTTTATCAAGCAAGTTCGACTGTGCTGTGTTTCAGTTTTCCGAACCTGCCTCGAAACGCAGACGGCCCGCTTCTTGCGAAGCGGGCCGTCTGTCTTGCTACTTGTTGCTGCTTGTTTCTATTGGCTGACTGCTGTGTTGCGCGCAGCGTTACCTGTGATGTTACTGAACGCCCTGGCTCGCCAGCAATTCCTCGTACGTACCACCGAAGTCGCGCAGCGTGCCATCGTTCTTCACTTCGATAATCCGGTTCGCCAGCCCGTTCACGAATTCACGGTCGTGCGACACGAAGATGAGCGTCCCTTCGTACTTCTCCAACGCAATCTGCAAGGACTCAATCGATTCCATGTCCATGTGGTTCGTCGGCTCGTCCATCAGCAGCACGTTCGGGCGCCCGAGCATCAGCTTACCCCAGATCATCCGGCCTTTCTCACCGCCCGACAGCACCTTGACCGATTTCTTGATGTCGTCGGCATTGAACAGCAAACGGCCGAGCGTGCCACGGACCATCTGGTCGTCGTCGCCGTCCTGACGATACTGGTCGACCCAATCGGTCAGCGTCTCGTCCTTCGGAAACTCTTCGTACGTGTCCTGCGGCATGTAGCCGACCAGCGCGTTTTCCGCCCACTTGACCGTGCCGCCGTCCAGTTCAATCGCACCCTTCAACGCACGCAGCAACGTGGTCTTGCCCGCACCGTTTTCGCCGATGATCGCAATCCGTTCACCCGGCTGAACGCTAAGGCTGAAATGATTGAAGATCGTGCGGTCGTATTTCTTGGTGATGTTGGTCGCCACCACCGCGATGTTGTGCAGTTTTTTCTCGAACTCGAAGCGAATAAACGGATTCTGCCGCGACGAGGGCTTGAACTCCTCGATCTTGATCTTTTCGATCTGTTTCGCACGGCTCGTCGCCTGACGCGCCTTCGACTTGTTCGCCGAAAACCGGCGCACGAAGTCCTGCAGATCGGCCACACGGTCTTTCGCCTTCTGGTTCGCGTTCGCCTGACGCTCGCGCGCCTGGGCGGAAGCCAGCATGTAGTCGTCGTAGTTGCCCGGATACACCTTCAACGTGCCGTAATCCATGTCCGCCATGTGCGTGCAGACCTGGTTCAGGAAGTGTCGATCGTGGGAAATGATCACCATGGTCGAGTTGTACTGGTTCAGTACGTCCTCGAGCCAGCGGATGGAAGTGATGTCCAGGTTGTTGGTCGGTTCGTCGAGCAACAGCACGTCCGGCTTCGAAAACAGTGCCTGCGCGAGCAACACGCGCAACTTCCAGCCCGGCGCGACGTTGCTCATCGGGCCGGTATGGTCCTCGATTGCAATGCCGATGCCCAGCAGCAATTCCCCGGCGCGCGCTTCCGCCGTGTAGCCGCCGTATTCGGCGAACTTCGCTTCGAGCTCGGCGGCGTGCATGTAGTCGTCGTCGGTGGCGTCGGGATTCGCGTAAATGGCGTCGCGCTCGGACATCGCGTTCCACATTTCCGTGTGTCCCATCATCACGACGTCGATCACGCGCATATCTTCATACGCGAACTGATCCTGACGCAACTTGCCCAGGCGCACGTTCGGCTCGAGCATCACGTTGCCGGAGCTCGGTTCCAGGTCGCTACCGAGGATCTTCATGAACGTGGATTTGCCGCAACCGTTCGCCCCGATCAGGCCGTAGCGATTTCCTTCCCCGAACTTGACCGAAATGTTCTCGAAGAGGGGCTTCGGCCCGAATTGCATGGTGATGTTGGCAGTAGACAGCACAGCGCGTCCTTTTGAATGGTGTACGGCGAAAAACCCATAATTTTAGCAGTTTTTGGGACGAATTGCGGCATTGCAGCGGAAAGCTGCAATGCGCGGGCGGCGGAACCTCGCTCCGGACCGCCCGATGCCCCCCGTCCCGAGCCTAGATGCGCTCCGCGATATACGCCTTCACCACGCTCGCATCCGCCGCGACGATATCGAATTTCTGTGGCAATTCTTCGATACCGATAAACGCCGCCGGCCGCTCCGGCTCGCGCTCAAGCGCTTCGCGGATGGTTTCGCCGAATTTGATCGGCTGGGCGGTTTCCAGAACGATCATCGGAACACCCGGCTTCAGGTGCTCGCGCGCCACCTTCAGGCCGTCGGCCGTGTGAGTGTCGATCATCGTGCCGTAGCGCTTGAATGCGTCGCGAATGGTATCCACCCGGTCCGCGTGGCTGCTGCGTCCCGACACAAATCCAAACTCCCTGACGCGTGCAAAGTCGCCGCTCGCCGCCAGGTCGAATCCACCTTTTTCCTCGACGTCGCGGAACAGTTGCAGCACGCGCGCCGGATCGCGACCGAGCAGGTCGAACACGAAACGCTCGAAATTCGATGCTTTCGAGATATCCATGCTCGGACTAGTCGTGTGATAAGTTTCGGCGGCCGTGCGCACGCGATAAATCCCGGTGCGGAAAAACTCGTCGAGCACGTCGTTTTCATTTGTGGCGACGACCAGTTGCTCGATCGGCAAGCCCATCATCCGCGCGATATGGCCAGCGCAGACATTACCGAAATTGCCCGACGGCACTGTGAACGACACACGTTCGGCATTCGATTTCGTCGCGGCGAAGTAGCCCTTGAAGTAATAAATGACCTGCGCCACCACACGCGCCCAATTGATCGAATTGACCGTGCCGATCTTGTTGGCCGCTTTGAACGCGTGATCGTTCGACACCGCTTTGACGATGTCCTGGCAGTTGTCGAAGTTGCCGACCACCGCCAGGTTGAAGATGTTCGGGTCCTGCAGCGAGAACATTTGCGCCGTCTGGAACGCGCTCATTTTCTGATGCGGCGACAGCATGAAAACGCGCACGCCCTGCTTGCCGCGCATCGCGTATTCAGCCGCGCTGCCGGTGTCGCCCGAGGTCGCACCGAGAATGTTCAGCGTCTGCCCTTGCTTGGCCAGCGTGTACTCGAACAGATTGCCGAGCAACTGCATCGCCATGTCCTTGAACGCGAGCGTCGGTCCGTTCGACAATTCCAGCAGCGACACAGTCGTGCCGCCCTCTTCGCCAAGTGTTTTCAGCGGCGTGATCTGCACCGCGCTCTCGTGATCGCGAACATTGCTGTAGACACTGGCCGTATAAGTGCTGTGCGTGAGCGAGCGCAGGTCTTCGGCAGGAATGTCGTCGCTGAATTTGCGCAGAATCTCGTAGGCGAGATCCGCGTAGGAAAGCGTGCGCCAGGCGGTCAGCTCGTCCGCCGTGACACGCGGATATTCCGTGGGCAAATACAGGCCGCCGTCCTTGGCAAGACCGCCGAGCAGGATGTCGGAAAAAGTATGGCGCTCGCCGATACCGGCGCCGCGCGTAGAGATGTAGTTCATTTCAAAGCCCTAGTTCAACGCTTCCATGCGCAGCTTCGTTACCTTCGAGACAACGGTGGAGAGCGCCTCGATCTGTGCGATCGCCGCGTTGACCTGCTTTTCCACCGTCTCGTGCGTGATCAGGATGATGTCGGTTTCGCCCTTGTCCTCGCCGTCGACGTGCTCGGATTCCTTCTGCAACAACGCGTCGATGGAAATCGCCTCGTCGGCGAGGATCCGCGTGATGTTGGCAAGCACGCCGGTCACGTCCGCCACGCGCAGGCGCAGGTAATAACCGCTCGTCACTTCCTCGATCGGCAGGATCGGGGTGTTAGCGAGACTGTCCGGCTGGAACGCCAGATGCGGCACGCGATGTTCCGGATCTGCCGTGTGCAGGCGCGTCACGTCCACGAGATCGGCGACCACGGCCGATGCAGTCGGCTCTGCGCCCGCGCCTTTGCCGTAATAAAGCGTGGTGCCCACGGCGTCGCCATGCACGACAACCGCATTCATCGCGCCTTCCACGTTTGCCAGCAAGCGCTTTTCCGGGATCAGCGTGGGATGCGTGCGCAATTCGATGCCCTTCTCCGTGCGCCGCGCGATGCCCAGCAGCTTGATCCGGTAGCCGAGATCTTCCGCGTAGCGGATATCGATTGCGTCGAGCTTGCTAATCCCTTCCACGTACGCCCGTTCGAACTGCACGGGCACGCCGAACGCGATCGCGCTCATGATCGTGACCTTGTGGGCAGCATCCACGCCTTCGATGTCGAAGGTCGGATCGGCTTCGGCATAACCCAGTTCCTGCGCCGCCTTCAGCGCGGTCGCAAAGTCGAGCCCGCGGTCGCGCATCTCGGAAAGGATGTAGTTCGTCGTGCCGTTGATGATGCCCGCGATGTACTGGATCCGGTTGGCCGTCAGCCCTTCGCGTAGTGCCTTGATGATCGGAATGCCGCCCGCGACCGCTGCTTCGAACGCCACCATCACGCCCTTCTTGCTCGCCGCCTCGAAAATCTCGCTGCCGTGCACGGCGAGCAGCGCCTTGTTTGCTGTCACCACATGCTTGCCGTTGGCAATAGCGCGCAGCACCAGTTCGCGCGCCACACCCGTGCCGCCGATCATCTCCGCCACGATGTCGATGGAAGGATCGTCGACAACCGCGTTGAAGTCGGTCGTGACGTCAATGCCCGCGGCGCCCTGCACCTTCGACGGCGAGCGCACCGCGATGCGCGTAATTTCGATGCCCCGTCCGGCGCGCCGTTTGATTTCTTCCTGATTGCGGCGCAGCACCGTGAAGGTGCCGCTGCCGACCGTGCCGAAGCCCAGCAGGCCAACTTTGATCGGTTCCATTGCAGCGTGATTCTTATAAGAGGGGTTTAGACAGCGTGACGTTTTCGATAACCATCGAGAAAACGCGCGATACGGTTGATCGAGTCGGCGAGATCGTCCACGTTCGGCAGGAACACCACGCGGAAATGATCGGGCGTCGGCCAGTTGAAGCCCGTGCCCTGAACGAGCAGCGTGCGTTCTTCGAGCAAGAGATCCGTGATGAACTGCTGGTCATCGACGATCGGATACATCTTCGGGTCGAGCTTGGGAAACATGTACAACGCCGCCTGCGGCTTGACGCAACTCACGCCCGGAATGGCGGTGAGCATGTCGTATGCGAGTTCGCGCTGCTTGAAGAGCCTCCCGCCAGGCACGATCAGGTCGTTGATGCTCTGATAACCGCCGAGCGCCGTCTGAATGGCGTACTGCCCCGGCACGTTCGCGCACAGGCGCATGGAGGCCAGGATGCCGAGCCCTTCCATATAGTCGTTGGCAATGCGGCGGTTCTCACCCGTCAGGCCGGAGATGAACATCCAGCCGGCGCGATACCCGCAGGCCCGGTAACTCTTCGACAAACTGTTGAACGTGACCGTCAGCACATCCTCCGACAACGCCCCGACCGCCGTGTGCTTGCGGCCGTCGTAGACGATCTTGTCGTAGACCTCGTCGGCGAAAATGATCAGGCCGTGCTTGCGCGCCAGTTCGATCATCTCCAGCAGCAGCTCGTCCGAATACAGCGCGCCGGTCGGATTGTTCGGGTTGATGATGACCAGCGCCTTCGTATTGGGCGTGATCTTCGAGCGCAGGTCGTCGAGGTCGGGCATCCAGCCGGCTGATTCGTCGCAGAGATAATGCACCGGCGTCCCGGACGACAAGCTCACCGCAGCCGTCCACAGCGGATAATCCGGCGCGGGCAGCAGCACTTCGTCGCCGTCATTGAGCAGCCCCTGCATGGCCATCACGATCAGCTCGGACGCACCGTTGCCAATGTAGATGTCGTCCAGTTCCACGCCCGCCACGCCCTTTTGCTGGCTGTAATGCATGATCGCCTTGCGTGCGGCGAACACGCCTTTCGAGTCCGAATAACCCGACGACGTGGGCAGGTTGCGGATCATGTCCTGAATGATCTCGTCCGGCGCGTCGAAGCCGAACGACGCCAGATTGCCGATATTGAGCTTGATGATCCGGTGGCCCTCGTCCTCCAGCCGCTTCGCGTGCTCGAGCACAGGCCCGCGAATGTCATAACAGACGTTCTGTAATTTATTGGATTTTAGAATCGGTTTCACGGCGGGAAAACTCACTGGGTTACTTGGAAATCAGGCTCTGGAATCAGGAAAAACCGGCAAATAAAGGCGTCGCGTCAGGTTCCAATCAGGACGAACCAGGCCGCGCCGCCGTTTTCGCCGGGCGCTTCAGACGCGGAGCGCGAAAAAACGTCGAAACGGGCCGGACACCACACAGAAACCCTAAGTAGCGACGCGGAACAGGCAGTCTAGCGAAAATGCGCCGGATAGAGGCGGGTTTGGGCGGAATCGTGTGAGCTTATGGCCATCAGGCCAAGGCAAAACGCCCCGGATTGCGTGTCGACAAGCAGCTTGTGGCGGCACGCGATGCACTATGCCGCCCGGGGCTCGCAACCCGCTGGCGGCTGTAGGGTAGCCCCCCATCCTCTCGGATGAAGAG